>JBCDBO010000001.1:0-137147 GCA_039183535.1 Pseudomonadota bacterium
ATGTATCGGACCCGCTAATGATTCGCCGCGATCAATACGCTTTTCACGGCCCAGCAGTAACCGATAGCGCCGTTTAGATCGACAACCCGAATGGGGAAGATGTACCGCGGCTAGGCTCCGACATCACAAACCTCTGAGCGTGTGAGAAATCGCCGGCCAGTGCCGTTGTCGAGCGAGAACATACCGCCCATGCCAACGACAACGTCGATGATGAGGTTGGTATGCGCCCAACGCTCGTATTGTCGAGCACTCATGTAAAACGGTACGCCACCAATCTCGCCGAGCAGTTGATCGTTAGCGCCCAGCGGGAAGTCACCGCGCGGCAAGCACATCGGTGAACTCCCATCGCAACAGCCCCCCGACTGATGAAAAATAAGATCATCACCGTGGCGTTTCCGGATCTCGGCAATCAACTCAAGCGCAGCGGCGGTGGCTGTCACACCACCGCCGCTAGTCTGTGTGACTCCGCTCAACTCAGAAGAATCCCATCGGGTTCTGATCATAGGAAACCAACAAGTTTTTAGTTTGCCGATAATGCGCCAACATCATTTTGTGGTTCTCGCGGCCGATACCAGACTGCTTATAGCCACCGAAGGCAGCATGTGCTGGATAGTGGTGATAGCAGTTGGTCCAGACTCGGCCTGCTTTGATCGCTCGACCGAGGCGGAATGCCCGGTTGCCGTCGCGTGTCCAGACACCGGCACCTAAGCCATAGAGCGTATCGTTGGCAATCGCCAGTGCATCGGCCTCATCCTTAAACGTTGTCACGCTGACGACAGGCCCGAAAATCTCCTCTTGAAAGATGCGCATCTTGTTGTCACCTTTGAAGACTGTTGGCTGGATGTAAAACCCATCTTGCAACTCGCCAGACAGCTGAGCGCGCTCACCACCGGCGAGCACTTCGGCGCCTTCCTCGCGACCGAGCGACAAGTAACTGGTGATTTTCTCCATTTGCTCCTGTGAGCACTGCGCACCCATCATTGTGTCGGCATGCAATGGGTGGTCTTGCACAATGGCGTTAACACGTTCGAGCGCACGTGCCATGAAGTCATCGTAGATAGACTCCTCGATCAATGCACGACTCGGGCACGTACAGACCTCGCCCTGGTTTAGCGCGAACATCGTAAAGCCCTCCAGGCACTTATCGAAGTACGCATCGTCTGCATTCATGACGTCGGCAAAGAATACGTTCGGACTCTTGCCGCCAAGCTCCAACGTGACCGGAATGATGTTCTGGCTGGCGTATTGCATGATCATCCGGCCAGTCGTTGTCTCACCCGTAAACGCGACTTTAGCGATACGATCGCTTGAGGCCAGAGGCTTGCCAGCTTCGAGCCCAAATCCGTTAACGATATTAACGACGCCCGGCGGCAGCAGATCGCCGATCAGCTCGAAAAGCACCATGATCGACGCTGGCGTTTGCTCGGCCGGTTTTAGTACGACGCAATTCCCGGCAGCTAGTGCTGGAGCCAACTTCCAAGTTGCCATCAAGATCGGGAAGTTCCACGGAATTATCTGGCCGACGACGCCCAACGGCTCATGGAAATGGTAGGCGTAGGTTTGTTCGTCAATTTCGGCGATCGACCCCTCTTCACCGCGAATGACGCCAGCGAAGTAGCGGAAATGATCGATAGCCAATGGTAAATCAGCGTGTGTTGTCTCACGGATTGCCTTGCCATTATCGATACTCTCCGCCGCTGCTAGCATCGGCAAATTTTCTTCGATCCGATCAGCGATTCGATTGAGAACAAGCGCGCGCTCGGCTAGCGACGTTTTGCCCCACGAGTCTGCAGCAGCATGCGCAGCATCGAGAGCGGCAGCAACGTCGTGCTCGTTCGAGCGGGCGATTTGGCAGAACGGCTGCCCCGAGATTGGCGTGACATTGTCGAAATACTCGCCCGACTTGGGCTCGACAAACTCACCGTTAATGAAATTACCGTAGCGCGCTTTCGTGTACGGGTTGGTCAGGTCAAACTGCGACAAGCTGAGGCTCAGCGCGTTTACATCATGCGGTTTGTTCATGCGACACGTCTCCTAGCAGAACGAAGATTCGGATTCGAACGAGCGGTGCTGTTCAAACACGTATCGCAGACGGGGGCGCTCTGTCACAGCAAAACAGGACCCCCCGTCCAACGCGTTTGCTGTGCACGCTTACTAGACGGTAGTACGTCGTCTGCCCCAGCGCAACCGTGACGCCGTTACAGCCAGCCAAACCGGCGTCACCGAGTGAAACCTATGCCGAACCGAGCGCCTACGGCACGGTAAAGCCCGCAACGGTATCCACGCGCTGATCTGCGGCGGAAAAGTCTTGCCCGCGGGTATACTCGCCCGGCACCGCCACCGTATAAATTCCGGCCGCCTTGGCCGCCGCGACCGACGCGGTGCTGTCCTCTAGGGCGAGCGCCGCGGCCGGCTCGATACCGAGCTTACTCAGTGCCGCCTGGTAAACATCCGGGGCCGGTTTCGGTTGCTCGGCATCAGCGATCGTCAGTATGGCCGCGAAACGTTCCAACGGTAACTCATCGCCGGCTGCTGCCGCGATAGCGTCGATATTTTCGCGAAACGTGGTTGTCACGAACGCGACAGCGATTCCGCGGGACAGCGCGTCTTGCACGAGCGGCGCGACGCCGGGGCGCAATCGCACCGGGCGTGATACGACCTCTTCGCAGGCTAGTATCGTTTTGCGGGCATGGATTCGCTCAATGTCGGCGTCGGACAATGACGTTCCAAGCTCAGCCGCAAGGGTACGTAAGCGTCGCTGGCCTCCCGGAGCGCTTAGCAGCTCTCGGTAACGTGCCTTATCCCAATGCCAGTCAAGATTTGCTTCGGCCATGGCCTGGTTGTAAGCCCGCCGCTGAATATCCGATGTCTCTGCGACAACGCCTATCGATCCGAGAAATAATGCTGTTATGCCCATGACACTTACGCTGATGGCGGATCCGTCAAAAGGGCGGGACGATGCATCAATGCTACCGACGCCGCCACGTTAATAGCCTGGACGTAACGTCGAACAGCGCTATCTCGTGCGCTGTCGAGATCCTGACGAAATCTACGTAGCCGTTTTTTGAACTCGCATCGGCAAACAACACTAATCCGATTGGGAGGACATTGGCCGGCCAGTAATAGCGTGGTGTTGCAACGTCGGCGGGCTTAGCGCCCGCTCACTGCGCGATAACGGTATCAAGGAATCGAAGTACGTGGTCATTAAACGCATCGGGCCGCTCCCAATAGATCATATGACCGCTGTTCTCGATGGTCGAAAATGTAGCGTTCGGAAAAGTCGCCGCGTATTCCATGGCAACCGCCTCCGCTTTGTAGTCGCACGGACCGCGCATTATCAAGATAGGCGTTGCAGCTTGCCGCAAGGCAGCCCGCGGATCAGAGCGACTGGCGCTGAGTGACTTGCCCGTCATCCGATTTGACCAAAACCCGTAACCCCGTGAGCGCACATCGACACCGTCGATGCTACAAACCGTGTATGGCGTATAGAACTCATTGGCTACCACGTCGAAGAACGACCCAAGCTCACGGTCGCTTGCGTACCGCGCGGCCGCCCACGGACTCACTTCAGCGAGGAGGATTGCTGCGTGCAGCCTCGGCTGCCCGACGCGCTCGTCGAATCGCTGTTGCTCTGCAGCAGTCATGCGATCGTCCAAACTACCGTCACTGTTGTCAGGCCACGCCGGGTAGTAAATCGGCCCGGCACCCGAGAATATGGCGGCAGCGACTCTACTCGGGTGCCTAGCGATAAAATTTGCCCCGAGCGATGCACCCCATGACGAGCCGATCAATACAACTTGGCGCGTACCGATCCGGTCGATTAGAGCATCGAGGTCAGAAACATGGCGCTCGAGCGTATAGTCGGCCGGATCCCTAAGACGATCAGACAATCCGCCTCCGATCTGATCGTAAAAGTAAAGGGTAAAACCGCTGTTGCTGAGCTGTGAAATGGCGTCGACAGTCGGCTGCAGGGCAACGCTATAGGCCCCGGGACCCCCGTGAAGGAAAACAATGGGGAGCTCTTGTAAAGGTTCGATGCCGGAGACGGTGCGAACGGCAATGTTAGATCCCGTCGGTAAGGACCACATCGTAACGTCGGCGGGAAGGACCCGCGTAAACTGCTCCTCGCCAGGAACAAGCGGTTTTAGCAACGCGAAATAGGTTGCACTACCCACCAGCAATGCAGCCACCGTAGCCACGCCCGATGCATACCCACGTTGCGCACCGATATTCAATAAGCGCAACGCGACAATAACACCGAGATAGACGACGACAAACGCTGTCGCCGTGCTTCCGATTACAGCAGTAACGGTCGAGCGGAACGCGATGGATACGGCAAAGCTTATGAGCATTGCGAGAACGATCGCAACCAGCAATGTTACGACTACCAGCAACGCGGATAGCACACATCGGACAAGCCAACGCCATCGGCTTGGTGTCGACGCGGCACTCATCCAAGCTGTAAAACGCGACAAGTGAATGGAGTCACTATTTGCAAACCACGCCGGATCATTTGGCGCAGTGTTGCACGCATTGGCTTGCGCCTACGTGCGTTTGCGGTGAGTAGCCGGGTAGCAGCGACGAGTGCCCTGGGAATGATTTACCGTCCGGGCTGGTACAGGGCGACCGGCGCTACGCCGATGTTACTTAGCAACGATGAGTCTGTCGGCTGTCACCGTTACGTGGTAAGCATGTAAGCTCACTAGACACGATAGAGACAACCGGTGCGACTAAGCAACATTACCCCGATTCTGCGGATCTTCGATGAGGCAAAAGCGAGGGAGTTCTATATCGACTTCCTCGGCTTTTCGGTCGATTTTGAACACCGCTTTGCAGACGATCTGCCACTGTACCTGGGCTTGTCATTGTCCGAGGTAAACGTTCACCTGTCGGAACACCATGGCGATAGCTGTCCCGGCGCGGCGATACGGGTCGAGATTGACGACCTCGATAAACTGCAGCAAGCCCTCAACGAAAAACGCTACCGGTACGCGCGACCTGGAATCCAATCGACGCCCTGGGGAACACGAGAAATGTCCATCCATGATCCATTCGGTAATCGCCTCACGTTTGTCGGCTCAAGTACCGCACAATGACCGCGCCGACGGGCTCGTCAAAAGTCCCGTGCCGCATTGACATTCGATGTAATGACACCGTCAATAGCACGACAACGGATTGGGGAGACAGCCAATGCAATTCACGAATCGATCGCGCTTGGTAAAGCAGGGTTTGCTCGCCTTGTTCGCGGCGAGCGTGCCATCATGGGGTGTGGCGCAAAATATTGACAACGCGGGAATCCACGTAAGCGGCGCGGGCGAAGTGTTGATTGTTCCGGATATTGCAACTATCTCATTCGAAATAAAGAAGATCGGCAATGTCGCTGCTGCGATGAAGTCCGAACTGGACGAGATAAGCGCCGCCGTCATGAAGGTTGCAAGGAGCGCCGGCGTCGCCGAAAAAGATATTTCCGCGACATCGGTGCTCATGGTGCCAAATACCCGTTACAACAAAGGCAACAGTCAAAGTATCGATGGTGTTATCGCGACGCGAAGTATGACCATCATCGTTCGCGACTTAACGTCGTTGGCCGACATCACGAACGGAGCCTTGGATGCGGGGATCAATACGATCAGTCAGATTCAGCTCGACACCACCGAACGTGCAAATCTTGAGGACCGCGCTCTGGATCTGGCTGTCGCCGACGCGCGGCGACTCGGTAAGCGTCTCGCAGACGGTTTCGGTGTGGAACTTGGCAGTGCCTTTAACGTTCGCGCGATCGGCCGCCATTCGGCTCGGCCGGAAATCGCCCGAACAACGCTGTTAAAAAGCGGCGATGATTCGTACAGCACAGGAGAGATGACGATTCGGCGTGAAGTCGAAGTTAGCTTTTCGATTCTCGGCAACGCACGACAGTGATGCTGACCGGCACCGTGTATCGTCATGGCCGACAATGGCTGTGAAATACCCGCTGTACCACCGAGCGCAACGCCGTCGTATTCGCTAGGCCCAGTGGTTCTCGAACTGCTGCGTCGTTGCACAGCGGCGGACCTCCAAAAAAAGTAACAATCAGCTACCAAGGGAACTATGCGTCGAATCGCCATCGCGAAGTGGGCCAGTCTTGCGGACCGTGAGCCGATGTTTGCTCTCGTGGGTAACGTCGAGTTGGTCGTCGTTCGTTTCGATGACGATATCGCCGTTTTATCCGGCCGGTGTTTACGTAACAGTAGCTTGCTGGTCGACGGGAGAATCGATGGACGGACGCTTCGATCTGGCGACAACGGCGGCGCCTACCGACTCGACAGCGGCATCGACGAATACGACGCCGACGTTCGTCTTAACAAATTCTCTGCCTGGCTCGATGCCGGTGATGTCGTCGTCGATGGCGAAGAGTTCGATCGCTGGTCCGAGGCAAATCCACAAACATACAATCGCGATCGCTTCGTTGGCATATTCACCCAACCGTACGGAGTTGATGCTGAATCGATGCTGCAACGCGAGTCGGGCCGAGCTGCCCGTGGCAATAACGTCGCACGACCATCGACGTGGACTGATGTTCAGCTGCTGCCGAGCCAGCTCAGTCCTTTCCCATTAGATCCTCACGCGCCCGTAGGCACGGACGTAACGATCGGTCCGCTGGCAGCCGAACCGTTGCGCCTCGAAGTTCCGGTGCTTATCGCACCACCCGATAGCAACGCGTTGACCGGCGAAGCACAGGCTGCCCTGGCGCTTGGCGTAGCTGACGTTGGTGGCGGAATCTGCAGCGCTAACCATGGGGCACTGGCAAGTGAGCGCTGCATCGGTGAAGCGTTTGAGCCACTTAACGACGATGCGTTGGCAGCCGCGGACACAGCCAGCGCCTGGCTGTTCACAGCGACCCGAACCACTGTGAGTCGTTCATCCGCCTGGCCGTCGCGACAGCATTTGCACGACGCGATCAAACAAATACGAGAGCGAACCAACCGTATCCCGGTCGGCATAAGACTGGCAGCGCAACGCATCGAGGCTGACATTGACGCTGCACTTGAACTCGGGATCGACTACCTAATCATCGACACTACCGGCACCACGGTGCCGGCGGTGTCGCCAGCACTTGCGCTGATCCGTGCGCGAGCACACCTCGATCGATCGGCGCGATCGGCCGTGACGTTAATTGTCCAGGGCGGCTTGCGCTCTGCCATGGATTTCACCAAAGCGCTGGCTCTCGGTGCTGATGCGGTCGCGATATCCAGTGCCGCCGTGAGCGCTGTAGCACCGCAGGTCGCACCGACCGTGCCGTTCAATATTGGCGTCGAACCCGAAACAGTCAGCGGCTACATGCCGCTCAACATTGAACAAGGCGCTCAGCAACTCGGGCAGTTTTTGGCGCGCGCTGTCGCAGCAATGCAAACCAATGCGCGCAGCTGCGGTCGCCATCATGTCGCAGAATTAAACCGCGACGACCTGGTCGCGTTTGACCGCTCGATAGCCGAACTCGCCGGCATCGTTTATGGTGGCAGTGGGGGGAGACGATAAATGGGGCTCGTCATTACCGCGTACCTGGCGGCTGGATTCATTTTCGCGATTGCATTCGTCATCCGAGGTGTCAGCGCGATCGACCCGGGAGCGGTCGGCAGCAGCGTCGGGTTTCGTTTGCTATTGATGCCGGCAGCGGTTCTTTTGTGGCCATTGCTCGCTGTACGCTGGCTACGCACAGGAACCACGCCGCGATGAAACGCAGCCACCGTGCCGTTCACCACCTGATATGGCTGCTATTAATCCCAGCTCTCGCCACCTTACTGGTCGTCGCTGTACCGCGCGGCACAGATCCCAGCGCGGCAAGTAACGGTGACTTACCTGGTGATGTAGCGGCCGGAGAACTGCCGTGAGTCACGGCTACGTAACGGTCCAATGGAACCGCCGCAAAGTCTGGTACGACGTCATACTGTGGCTGGCGATCATTGCCTATCTCGGCGTATACGTCGTAGCCAGTAGCCTCACGAACAGCGGTGCAGAAGCGTTAAGCGACGAGATCATTCTGATCCGGGCGCTAGCATCGTGCGCGTTTGTCCTACTGACACTGATACTGTGTATCGGCCCACTCGCACGGTTGAATCGGCGGTTCTTACCACTGCTCTACAACCGGCGGCATCTCGGCGTTTCGATGTTTGTCATCGCCCTCGCCCACGCCATTCTCGCGACGCTCTGGTATCACGGATTCGGCGTAATCTCGCCGCTTGAGTCGCTGTTCACCTGGCCAGCCGATATCAACACGATTAGCGACATTCCATTTCAACCACTCGGTGCGCTGGCTTTGGTCTTGCTGCTGTTGCTCGCCGCGACCAGTCACGACTACTGGAACACGAATCTTGGTGCCCCGCTTTGGAAAGCGCTGCACATGCTGGTCTACGTCGCGTACGCGGCAATGTTGGCACATGTCGCGCTCGGCGCTCTGCAAGAATCGAATACGGGGTTCAGCACAGCGATGGCAGCCGGCAGCCTGAGCGTCGTCAGCGCATTGCACCTGGCCAGCGCTTTCGTGGCAAGCGGACCGACGGTGCGTCACGCTAAAAAAACCTGGGTCGGTGTCGGCTCGTGGCGTGAGATCGACGACAACTGCGGTATCACCGTGGACATAGGCGGAACTGAGCGTATCGCCGTTTTTCGGTATGACGGCTATAAGGTGGCCGCCGTCAGCAACGTCTGCCGACATCAAAATGGACCACTCGGTGAGGGCCGAGTCATCGATGGTTGCATTACGTGCCCTTGGCACGGATTTCAGTACCGGCCCGAAGACGGTCGCTCACCGCCACCGTTCACCGACATCATCTCAACCTACGATGTCCGCATCGACGGTGAGCAGATACTGATCAACCCAACGCCATTGCCGCCTGGGACAGCACGGCCAGTCGCGATTATTGAGGAGGCCGCTAATGTCGTCTGACAACGACGATTTTTACGTCGGCTACTTGCCGACGCCACCGAGGCTAGTGCGCTGGTACAGCGTGCTGGTGCCACTGCTCATTGCTGCGGCTGGCGGCTTTGGATTCTGGCTGGCGGGGTCCCAGCAAGCTGTCGGCGAAGGCGCCTGGGCCTTCGGCGACACAAGCACGATAGAAGGCACCCTGAATGCTCGACCGTATCCGCACGTCGTAACACCGAGCGGCGACTCGGTATTGCTCGTTCGCGAAGGCAAACGCGGCGTCGATGCGTGGGCCGAGGCGCTTGATGGTCAATCCGTGCAAGTGAGCGGGTTTGCGATCGAGCGTGGTACTTGGCGGATGCTAGAGATCGCATCCGCCGATGCCATGGTGGCGACGAGTACGATCGTTGCACCGCAGAGCGAGCCGCTAACGAGGCACTTCGGCGAGAATACGTTGCGCGGAGAGATCGTCGACTCGAAGTGCTTCCTCGGTGTCATGAAACCCGGTAATGGCCTCGTACACCGCGCATGCGCGGAGCTGTGCGTCCGCGGCGGTATGCCGCCAATGCTCATCGCAGAGTCAGCCAGTGGCGAGCGCGCGGGGTATCTGCTCGTTACGCCGGACGGTGGCAGCGCCAAGACGCTGGTTGCGGGTAAGGTCGGCGTACCGATTACGGTTTCCGGTAGCGTTACCGCAGTTGGCACGCTCCGCTACCTAAGCGTCACCGCCGCAACCATCACATTGCAGACCGTGGCTGCGACAAGCTCGCCCGACTGGTGTCGACTTCCGGCAAGCGACGGGTAGTTAATACGGGGTTTCGTCGAGCTCGGTGATCCAAAAATCGGGCGCTTCCTCGCCGATTAGCGGTGCAATAGCCTGCATTGCCTCATCCTCAGCCCACAAAAAATCGCCGAATGCGATTGGTACGATATCGACGAAACGCCCGGTACCCGCCGCCATCGCATTCGCCAATCGGTAGCGGCCATCGACCGCGTTTAGCGACTCAATGGTTCGGTAGGCATTGACAATCGCTTGGGAATCATCTGGCTCTAGATACGCGAAGACCGTCGCGTTAACGGCTGTATCGTATGCGGCTGTCGTCGTCTTAGCCGTTCCGAAGCCACGGTAAGCGTAGGGCAGCGGCTCCTTACCTTGCTGTCGTGCATCGCGGTCGGCAATCGTTTTGGGCAACAAATCGAGATGGTACTGACGCGCCTCTACGAGCTTCGCGTAATTGGCCCGCAACTCATCGAGCATATTTCGCTGGCTCTCGGCGACGAATTGATCCCGCTCGTGATCCTCGTACCATTCGCTCGCCCAAATACCGAGAACGACGCCGAAAATAATAGCGATCACTTCAAAGATCGCGACGCCAAAAGAGCGCTTGCTGTAAGCACCGTCAGATGCAGCCATTGGATTTCACTCGGTGACCCATAAGCAAGGCTCAGAGTACACGCGAATACTCGAGCCGTCGCTAACGCACGCGGACTTGCAGAACCAACTGAAAACTTGGGCTTGCACCAGCGCTAGCACCGCTCATCGTCCCGCTCGGTTGGATCCGAACTGCCGTGATCGCCGGATCGAAACCAGCGGCATCCGGTGCCGGGCTATGATCAAACGGTTCGGCGCCACCTGGGTTCGCGCTAAACGTCACTGCCGTTGCGTAGGTGTAACTCAGGCCACTCGGCACGGCGCCGTCGACAAACCGTATCGGGTCAGCGCTCGACGTGTCGACAAATAACTCGACGTTTTCCGACAGTATGTCCTCGATCAGTAACGTACCGGCATCGACATCGCCTGCGCCCTCATTGGTCACCGAGATGGTGTACTGCGCGATGGAGCCAGGGATAGCGAACGGGCTGCTGGTGCCGTTGATCGGATCGAAAATGGTCTGCGACACTTTGGCGATCCGCAGTGCAGGCAATGGCCGTGTTTCTAGACAAACGTCATCCAGATGCCAAAAGTCGAAGGGCGCCCCCGAGCCACCGGTCTGCGTAAATCGCAACTGAAAATTGGCGTGGCGGCTGGCCACCGGTAAGGCATAACGACGCACGAAAGTTTGGCCAGGCGTACCGGAGCCGGCGAAGCGCTCGAGTTCGATCCACGCCGCTGTGTCATCGAGATATTCAATGACGAAGTCTTCGATGCCGTCCGGGTTTTCACTAAAGCTATCGGCACCACGGCGAACCCAAACCGATACGGCATCGAAGCTTGCGTCACTCGTATCGACAGTCGCTGTCGTGACACTAACCGGACCACCGTTGGTAAAAAGACTGGAACTGGGGGACTGGAACGTCACGCCACTTACCCCGGCCGAGCCGGCACCACTGGCGGAGATCGTCCAAGCGCTTGGAATACCGGCCGTGAACTCCTCGCACTGTCCGACGCCCCAGGCAGGTGGCGGCGAAATTTCGGTCAGCAAAATATCGTCAAAGTGATAGAAATCGAAACCGACGCCGGAGCCATTGGTCTGGCGAAAACGTAGCGCCAATGTGCCGTGCAGTGCGTCGGGCGGCAAAATGATCGTCTCATTGAGAATCTGACCGTTCACACCGCTACCGAGGTAGGTTCGCAGGGCACCGAAGCTGCCATCGGCACGTCGGTATTCAAGTACAAGATCTTCACCGGCATCTGTATCTTCGCTAAACGCATCGCTACCGCGGCGAAACCAAAACGTCAACCGCGCTGCCGGCACGGTCGCGTTAATCGACGGACTGGTGGCGGTGACGGCACCGTAGCGAGTGAAGCCACCGCGGGTTGGCGAATTGGAAACGTCTACGCCCGTCAAAATGCCAGCGCGCGATGCATCAGAGACAGTCCAGGGCGCGATACTGCCGCGCTCGAAGTTATCGCTAAACAGCGTATCACCGGGCGCCGCGACGAGCGGCCCGGCCAACGCCAATAGGCAACCACCGACGAGCACGGCAACACGGCGCCGCGCTGGCGAGAATCCCGACATGTTTCAATCGCTTAGTGCGTCCCAATTCGGAATTTTAGGGAGCCGTGTAGCCCCCGGACGGGACTTTAGTCACAGTCGATCGTCAAGCGACTTACCAATAACCGGACAGTGAGACCTACGTCACATTAGCGTCGCTGCTTGGACCATGACCAAACAACGCGACCGACGATCTGCGGCCACGGCAGCGTGCCAAGTTGCACGCCGACATCGTGCCGCGGGTTATCGCCACGGACGGTAACGCCGTTCGCGCCGTGGGTATCGACCCGCTTGATCAGCAAGCCTAGGGCGGGATGGTCGAGCAAAACGACCGTACCGCTGCCGAGGAAACGCCTCGGCAGCGGTACGGCGAGACAAACGTCGCCATCGTTAAACGATGGCTGCATGCTGTTGCCGCGCACGCGGACGAGCCGCGGGCGCATCGCAAGTTAGCCGAGTTTCGGGTAAACGACCTGCTCGCTCGGCGGGTATGGGCACTCCGCCGTGAACGTATCGACGCCTTTGGTCGCCCAAAACGAAGCGGCGAACTCATTGACCAGTTCGAGCAACTTGACGCCGTTGGCGCGATCGATGTGCTGCTTGCAGGCGGAACCGGCCAACATAATGTTGTGGACCAGCGCATGCGTATCCGGGAATTTCTCAAACTGCGGCGCTTTGAAGTAGTCACCCCAGATGACTCGAACCTCCGCTTTGACCTTCTCCGCGTGGATTTCTTTCTCGCGAACGAGACGCGCCAACTGCGCATGATCAGCAAGGCTTGGCGAGTCTTTGGCTTCGATTTCGCCAATGAGGTCGAGGAATCGAATGACGCTCAGCGCCGCAATCTGCGCCGTCGACGGGTCATAAATTTTGCAGGGAATATCGCAGTGGGCGCTGGCCGTATCGAGGTCCAGCGAATTGATTACGCGGCCGATCATCGGTGTTCTCCTTCGGTGGTCGGGGCTGTGCGGGGGATCGCAATGTCGAGGTGTTGTCAACGCATCGAATAGTCGCGGCCGACACACCAGCGCCAAGCTTAAGCGGGCAAGGTACGTTCGGCAAGACCAACATCGGCCGTGAAACTCGCGCCGAGATGCTTAAAAATGCAGGGAAACAAGATCGCATACCGGGGAAACGAACATGACGTTCCGACATTTCAGCATCGCTGTGGCGCTGCTGTTCGTCCAGCCGTACGCCGCGGCTCAGACACCTGCCGATATTCCAGCGGCGCATTTCGCCGAGCTGCCGGGTTTCACCGGCGCCAAGCTGTCGCCAGATGGCAAGTATCTCGCCTACCTATACCCGATCGAAGGGAGGTGGTTTTTGGTCGTGCACGACCTTGCGACCCAAACGAACTTTCGCATCCCGCCGCCGGGAGAACTCGACTATCGCTGGCTGCGCTGGGCGAACGACCACACGATCGTCTACTCGCTCGTGTTCTCGGCAGAACGCGATCTGACCGAAACGACGGAAACACGCTTAATCGCGTTTGATGTAAATACAAAAGAAAACAAATCGATCATCATCCCTGCCGAGAAAACCGGCGGCGTAGGCAGCCGAACAGCGCGTGAGAAATATGCCAACGCGCAATTCCAAGCCGATGTTATCGATTGGTTACCCAATGAGCCTTACCACGTTTTGGTAGCGCTCGATGAAGACCAAGACGGTACCGATGAGGTTCGGCGGGTCGACATTCGAACGGGTAAATTCAAGATCGTGCAACGCTGGGCTAGCGGCGTGCAGCACTACATGACCGACCAAGCGCATAGCGTCCGTGTCGCCTGGGGCATCAACAACATCCAAGAGACTACACTGGCGATCAAAACGACCGACGGTGAGTGGGTTAACCACAACGGGTCGGATTGGTACCAGCAAGGTTGGTTCCCGCAAGGATTCTCAAGCGACCCGGAACTGCTGTACGTCGCCGGAATCGCGGCAAACGGGCGTGCGGCGTACGCGCTGCTGAATACCGATACAGGCGACCTCGGCGATCCGATAACCGCCGATCCCAACGTTGATATGGGGGCGTTAATTGAACATCCGTGGACCGGGCAACCGTTCGGCATTAGCTACATGAGCCGAACCGGGGGCAAGATCCACTTTCTCGATGATAAATTTGGCGGGTTGTACCGGGCGATCGGCAAAGCACTACCGGGTACAGCGAACCGCATTGCAAGTGTTAGTGCCGATGAGCGTAAGGTCGTTGTCGTCGCCAGTAGTGAGCGCGAAGCTGGGATGGTGCTTATCTGGGATCGTAATGCCGGCACGATGGACCCATTTGGATGGTATTACCAGCAACTCGATCCCGAACAAATGAGCCCCGTGCGTGCGATTAGCTACGAAGCGCGTGATGGAACGTTGATACCCGGTTTCATGACGGTCCCGCTAGGTACCGAGGCCATCGAGCTACCCGCTGTCGTTTTGCCGCATGGCGGACCGCACGCACGCGACGACGGCAGCTTCGACTACCTGGCGCAGTTTCTCGCATCGCGCGGCTACCTGGTGTTGCAACCAAACTTCCGTGGATCGACTGGCTATGGCGCCGCCTTTGAAAGTGCGGGCCGTAACCAGTGGGGCGGCCTCATGCAAGACGACGTCGACGACGGCGCTCAATGGCTCATCGACGAGGGCTACGCCGAGGCGGATCGTGTAGCCATCGCTGGTTGGTCGTACGGCGGTTATTCCGCCGCGATGGGGCTCATCAAGTCGCCAGATCTCTACCAGTGCGGTGTTGGAATAAATGGCGTCTACAACTTGCCGCAGGTCATCGTCGACGATCAATAGTACATTGGTGGCTCGACCTGGGTAAGAAGCATGGGCCTTGACGGTGAGCGCTCGAAATCAGTCTCACCGGTGCACCGTGCCGACGATATTGAGGCGCCGTTTTTGATCATCCAGTCGGAAGACGATGTCCGCGTACAATCGTACAACGCGACCGATCTAGCGCGTGCGCTTGATCGACGGGACAAACCGCACAAAATCGTAATGGTGCCTCGCGGCGGGCACTCGATGTTTGATGCGGCATCGCGAGAGACTGTGCTGATTGAAACGGAGCAGTTCCTCGCGAGCTGCCTCGGCGGAGACTAACGCTCGATCGCGGTTGCTCGACCGATAGGCGGCGCGCTGACACGCGTACCGGCAAACGCAGCGAGCAACGCATCCCCAAAACCAAGCTCAAGCAGTTCGCTGTCGCTCGCGGCAGCGAATTGCGTGTAGCGGTCACCGCCTTTCGCAAGAATCTCAACCGTGCCGACGGTGTACAGTTGCGCATCCATCAGTGGCGCACCACCAACCAGCGCCTCGACCAGCCGTTGGCCGATCGGTTGATTGAGGTCATAGCGGATGCTGATGCCCGACAGTTGTAAAAACCCGCGCTCAAGCGACAGTCCTTGCTCGAGGACGTCGCGGAGTACGCTTCCGGGTAGAACGACGCGTGCGACTCTGTCCTCGAATGGAAACGCATCGAGCAAGTCGACACGTCGTACATCGCCGGCCGCAATGTCTTTGCGCAGCGCGCCGGACGGCATCAAACCAACGTCGGCACCAGCGGCGTGGCGGACGATGTCGGCGAACGCATTTCCCTGCGACGACTCGGCGTAGTAGCGACGCGTTAGCGGTGCGTCAAGCTGGCCGACCACGGTGTAGACGTCCGCATGTTGCGCCCGATACTCAGCCAAGCGCTCAGCCACCGGTAGACTCGGTTCGAGTTCGTCCGCATTGACGACCACCAATCGACCCGATTCAAAGCTGACCCCACCATCGTCGCCTTTGACGAACTCCAGTACACCGAGATGCTGACCCTGACCGAAGGTTTGCATGACGACGGTACCGGTCGCTGGGTGAATAAGCGGCGTGCGCGTACCGGCGTCCGTATGGCCGGCGAGAATCGCATCGATGCCGGTAACGGCACCTGCTAATTCAAGGTTGGCGGCATTGCCTCGCTGCACGGCGGCATCGGCCTCATCGTCGGTCTGCATTGGCGCGGTCATGCCTTGATGCGTAAGCACGATCACAAGATCGCAGTCATCGCGCAGCCGCTGTACCCAGCGTCGGACAACCGCTGTGGGCTTAGCCACATCGAGACCGGCAATGTTCGACGGAATTAACGCTGTGGCCGCATCTTGGCCGAGTATACCGACGACACCAACGCGGATACCGCCGCGCTCAATGATCGTGTATGGCTTGGCAAAGGCGTGCGTCGTGCCAGCGTAAAACAGATTGGAGCCGAGCACCGGAAAGGGCACTCTGTGTTGCTGCGCCTCGAATTCTTGCCAACCGTACTCGAACTCATGGTTGCCGATGACCATCGCGTCATAACCGATCAGCGCCATCAAATCGAAGGACACAGCCCCGCGTGTCAGCCGCGCTAGCGTCCCAGTAAAAATATCGCCGGCGTCGAACAGAAAAAATACGTCCGATTCAGACCGAATCAACTCGACGAGCGTCGCGAGCTCTGCGATACCGCCAATGTTGTCGATGTCATCGCGCCAATACGCGGCAACAGGGTCGTAGGCGCTCTCGAAGTCATTTGTAAAGGCGATCGTGACTCGCTGATCAGCCGAGGTTAGTACCGGCGCGACGATAATAAGGGCGCTGAGAAGCCGTAAGAACGCTTGCATCGATGCAGAGTAGCAGGAAAGTCGCTACCGCTCGGTGTGCTAACGGCGCCGCTGCCGCGACACCCACGCGAAGTGTCGCCGCAGCGCAGGGTCTGCCAGCAACGACTCAGGCGTATTAAGACACCGGCCGAGCTGAGCCTCCGTGTAGAGGCGATGGATACCGTCGTGACAAGCGCGGCAAATCATAACGCCGGCCGCCAGTTGGTCACGTCGGAAGTGCTTGCGAAAGTAGCTACGACGATGCAGTTTTTTCGGGATCAAATGGTGGTAGGTCAACGCGACCGTCCGTTGGCAAAACGGGCATGGCCCAGTTGCACGGCGTTGCCGACGGTCCATGACTGGTGGCGCGCTCATACGCGGGTCAGCCGCCGTCGACGTGCGGTCGCTGCAGCGCCATGTTGCGAAGGTCGGCGCAGCGCAAAAACAAGACAAGTTTTAGACGATATCGGCATGCGTTCGGACAGGGTGTTGGTTCACCAATAGCGAGCTGTGCTCGGTATGTAGGCCGGTGCGGCGCAGCGGTCGTTTGTCGTCAGACAGAGACGTCGATGCTAACGGACGAGCGTTGTTGCGCACACCCGTCTAAGCTCGGGCTATGGACGAGCGAAGGCCAGTGAAACAACAACCGGCAACGGTCAGCTGGGTCGCCCCAACCACGGTTGAGCTTAACCTCCCCGATGCGGATATCAGTCTGACGTCGAACTTTGTTCGCGGTGATGAGGCTGATGCGCTAATGAGCACGCTACTCAGCGATATCGCTTGGGAACAACGCGACATTCGCTTGTTTGGTAAGACCTTCAAGCAACCGCGGCTGATTGCGTGGCACGGCGACCCTGGCGCAAGCTACACCTACTCCGGCAGTCGCTTCGAACCACGCCCGTGGACGGGGTCGCTGCGGTGGATTCGCGACTCCGTCAGCGCGGCGACGGGCCATCCGTTTAACAGTGTCTTGCTCAACCTATATCGTGACGGCAGTGACAGCATGGGCATGCATGCCGACGATGAACCGGAGCTTGGGCACAACCCGGTTATCGCGTCGGTCAGTCTCGGCGCCGAACGTGTTTTAACCCTGCGCCACCGCCACCTTAACGATCAACCGTCGCGGCGAATTCCGCTACCGCATGGCAGCTTATTGGTCATGCGCGGTCCAACTCAGCATCATTGGAAACACGGAATTGCCAAGCAACGCCGCGCCTGTGGCCCGCGCGTCAACTTGACCTTTCGGTACGTCAGCACGCCCCGCTAGCGCCCAATTGTAGCCACTGCCAAAAAAAATCCTATCAGCGTGTAACGTTTTTATCCCAGCTACGTATACGGAGTTGCTTAACGCAACACCACTACGAAATTCACTGGGAGACACATTCAATGAAGACTTTGCTTCGACTCGGCGCTGGCCTCGGCCTTGCGCTGACCGCGTCCGCAGCCCTTGCCGACCGATTGCCGACCTATGACGTCACGGTGACCAACATTACCCGAGGCCAAACGCTGACCCCTATATTAGTCACTACCCACAGCCCGCGAATCGCCTTGTTCGAGCTTGGCGCACCGGCAAGCGACGAGCTCGAGGTGCTGGCTGAGGACGGTGGTACCGGGCCGTTTGTCGCGTTTCTCGAGAACGCCGGTAACGTGGTCGGCGACGTAACATCGACAGCCGGCCTGTTGGCTCCGGGAGAGTCCATTACAATCGAGATCGAGGGCAATCCATGGCGCCACGTGCTGAGCACGGCCGCTATGTTAATCCCGACTAACGACACGTTTTTTGCCGTCGACAGCGTCCGTTTGCCGCGCTACGGTGAAAAAACGGTGTTCGCACAAGCTTACGACGCGGGCACCGAGTTCAACGATCAGTCGTGCGCCAATATGCCAGGTCCGCGCTGCGGCGGTGAGGGCCTTAGCGCAGGCGATAATGAAGGCGACGAAGGGTTTGTTTACATCAGCAACGGCTTCCACGACCTCGGTACGACCGACGCGAACGGTTTCGAAGTGCTTGGGCCGGCTGTCTACGACTGGCGCAACCCGGTGGTCAAAGTCACGATTAAGCGTACCTACCGCCGCTACTAAGATAAGGTGGCAGGCACTACGCTGTCGCCAGAACACCGAGGCGGAGCGCTGCACGCGGCGCTCCGTTCTCGGCTTGGTGACCGTGTGACAGGACCGAACACGACGCATTACAGCGTTGATGAACAACGCTGGTCCGCCTGGATGCGCGCGGCGCAACAAGGCGATAAACATTGCTATGAGCAGTTGCTGCGAGAACTGCGAACAGCGATTAGCGCTTACCTGCGCTCGCGATTAGGACAAACGGAGTTTATCGAAGACGTTACGCAAGAGTGCTTGCTGAGTGTTCATGCCGGACGACAGAGCTACGACACCGACCGGCCTTTTCGAGCATGGCTGTTCGCCATCGTACGGCACCGAACGATCGACTTCTTGCGACGTCAGCGCGGCCCTTGGAGCATACCCGCGGCTGATCATGAAGACCCGAGCGAACTTACGGCGCCGGAATCATTGCAAGCCGCCTGCGAAGCCAGCACGCTGCTCGCTCAGTTAAATCCCGCGCAGCGCGAGATTATCGTTTTGATGAAGTATCTTGGCTTGAGTGCAGAGGAGTCGGGTCAATATTTAGGCATTTCCGTAGCGAGCGCTCGCGTTCGTTTGCACCGCGCATTGCATGAGATACGACGGCTACTCAGATCGGATCGATTGGAAACATCATGAGCAAAGACGACTTAATCGATAGCCTCGTCGCTGACCTGACACCGGTGAAAACACCCATTCGGGCGGCCCGACGAGCCGTCGTCTGGTGGGTCGGCGCGATGCTCTTCACGGCAGCGACGATGCTGTTCATCGCACCGTTTCGTAGCGGTTTCGCCGAGCAACTGGTGACAGCGCCGCGATTTGCCTTGGAAATCATCGTCGGGTTTGTAACCGCGGCCTTGCTCGCTCGGGCAACCTTTGAGTTAGCCGTACCGGATGACGATCAACAGCGCTGGCACGTGCGTATCGCAGTGATTATCACAGCCGTGTGGTTGTTACTACTTGTTACGGCGTATTGGTCCCCGGTCCTACCGCCGTCGATGGCCGGTAAGCGACCACACTGCTACGCCGAGGTGATGGCGTTTGGTATTCCGCTCACCGTAATGGCTTTGGTCCAATTACGCTCGCTGTACGTACTGCACCCCTTACGGGCCGGATTAACAGCGGGTTTAGCCGGAGGTATTGTGCCGGCGTTCATGATGCAACTCGCCTGTATGCACGATCCATGGCACATACTGACGCACCATATTGCGCCGTTACTGGTGACGGTTACCGCCGGTGGAATCGGCGGCCTACTGCTGTTACGACGGCAAGAACACATGAAAGACACGCAATAAAGCGCGGGCCGCCGAAGCGGCCCTTGCCGAATTGACGGGTGCCAAGGCGCCAGCAGAGACGCCAAAGCACCGCCGATTTCATTTATTGCGTGCGAATACGCGCAGCCCAAGCGTCCGCCACGCTCTTCGCTGCATCACGCCCACCCAGACCAAACGCGAGCGCCGTAGCGACGGCGACACTGCCGATCGTAAATCCAAAAGCCATGTTGACGATATTGTCCGCCAGACCCATCGACTTCAGCCCCATCGCTAAAACCAGCCCCAAAATCGCGATCCGAGCGATGTTGGCTAGTCCCGCACTACCGCTATCCGTCAATTTGCGATGCGCTAGTGCACTTAAGAAATTCCCAATCGCCAAGATCAAGCCACCCACGAATATGCCGCCACCAAACTCGAGCACGCGGGCGAAAATCTGCGAGACGATTTCGATACCGAGTAAGTTAACCGCAGCGGTTGCTGCCGCTAGCATCGAGAAAAAAATCACCGCACCACCGATAAGACGCGTCAATGTAAATGTTGGCGTAAAGAACTCAGCAATACCGAGTTTTGCCGGCAGCGCATCGATGTTCATCCCTGTTAGCAGTCCAGTTAGCATGTAGACGACAAACTTCGCGACGAACCACGTGACCAATAGAATGACGCCGGCCCCGACTACGTTTGGCACTGCCGCCATTAATTTCTGGATCATCGCGGACGCTGGATCAGAAATAGCCGGAATATCGAGGACACCGAGTGCCGCGACGACAATCGGCAACAGGACGCCACCAAATACGAATGCACTGCCGAACGCCGATGACTTAATGTCATCGTTACCAGTACGCGAGACGATTTGCTCGTCTACTTTCGTCAAAGTCATTCGGACTAAGTCGGCGACGATCTTGGCGATCACCCAGCCCGCATAGGCGATGACACCTGCACCGATAATGTTCGGTACCGCGGCCAAAAACTCGTTCGCCATATCGCGCAGTGGTGTCAGTACATCGGTAAGTCCGAAGTGCTGCAGCACAGCCATCAACACGAGAATCGTGAGCACTGCCCGAATAAGCGCGACAAGCGGGCCCGAAAAATCGGTTGTCGACCCGTCAGCATCTGTCCTCGTCAACAGCGGTAGTCTTCTTAACGCGCTGCGACAAAACGTCGCAATAAGACGTACGACGATTAAGCCGACGATGAGTATCGTTAAGCCGATCAGTGCATGGCCTAGCGCATTCGAGCCAACGGGCCCGAGCGCGTTAATTATCGCTGTTATCCAGTCGTTCATTGGTGTCACCCCTCAGTCTTGTTACTACGGGCACTCGCTTTCTATCGAAGCTATCGAGTGGCGCGTTGAGCTAAAGACGCGCGGGGCGACTAAGAAGTCACAATTTACGGATGGACGTAAAAAACGAATTCACGGTGAAGACGTTAGGACTGAGAATCAGTGGCCCCTAGAAGCGCTGCGACCGTCGGTTTATGCGTTGCTATCTCTTTGTGACTGAGGCCTTGTAGCTCGTACGGCAACACCAACCAGTCGTCGGTATCGTGCAAGTAGTAGTCGGGCAACTGACCGCTACGGTTCGCCGCCGGTTTGTTCCAAATGGTTGCTAGACGAACGTCAGCCGGCATATTGCGCTTGAGCCGATATTCGAGGCGCCGCCTGACGACAGACAGCGTCAGTCCGGAGCTGCAAACATCATCTACCAGCAACAGACGATCCTCGTGATCGAGGTTCTCGAGTAGATACTGGGTGCCGTGAACTCGGATATTTGCGGCCGGGTCCTCGACCATGCGGGCGTACTCCGGTTGGCCTGTGTAAGACGTACGCAGCGCGATGTGGTTCGTAGTCACGCCGAGGTGCTGCAGACACTCTTGGACGTAAATCCCAACAGCACTGCCACCGCGCCACAAACCGACTACGTACGTCGGCCGAAACCCGTCGTTATAAATAGCGACTCCGAGCCGAAAAGCATCGTTCAATAAGTCCTCTTCGCCGATAAACCGTTTCGTCACAACGACGTTGCCTCCAATGCGCTTGCAGCAACCGCGGGGTCGTAGCACAGTGCCGAGATGAGCGACAAAGTGTACCTCGATGCGCAACAATTACTCGACGACGCATTCCGACTGGGTGCGGCGGTCGTCGAGTCCGGCTTCAAGCCGAGCTTTATACTGGCGCTTTGGCGTGGCGGAGCACCGATCGGGATCGCCGTGCAGGAGTACCTGGCGTATCACGGCATCGCCACAGATCACATCGCGATCCGCACTGCACATTATACGGCGACAATCGATGCCAGTACCGAGCACGTTGAGATCTACGGGATCAGCTACCTACTGAAGAATATGACGCATGAGGATCGTCTATTGATCGTCGATGACGTCTTCGACACGGGCCGCACCGTTGATGCTGTGATCGCGCATTTGGCCGCCAAGGCGCGACGAAATACCCCAGCCGACATCCGAGTCGCCGTGCCGTACTACAAGCCCCGGCGCAATCTGACGACGCGCCAGCCCGACTACGCGCTGCATGAAACCGACGCTTGGATCAAATTTCCGCACTCGCTCGAAGGACTCAGCGACAACGAAATACGCAAGCACCGACCCACGCTCGCCGATATTCTTGCGGCCGCGAAAACCGACCGCTAAACGCCAAATCCAAACTCTTTTCTTTAGGCAAAAAAATACCCGCCGCGAGGGCGGGTATTTCCCGATCGGTAGTGACCGATCGTTGTTCAGCAGACCGGCAACCTCGTTAGGCGCGGGCCTTGCGGCGACGAGCCGCGGCAGCACCGAGCAGACCCAGACCAAGCAGGCTCAGCGTAGTCGGCTCAGGGACTGCAACTGGATCTTTGTCACGACGGATGAAGCCACCGATGCCGCGCGGATCTTTACCACGCTTCTTGATGGTCCATTTCGTGATCGGACCAAAGATGACGTCAATGAAGAGGTCAGGTCCGGGTGCAAAGAAGTTGAAGCCACCGCCGGTTGCGAAGAAGCCAGTACCGATCAGCGTGTTCGGCAGGACTTGCATGGCGCCGGTCGCGCGACCAGTACGACTGGTGATTCTGATGTCGCCAAAGTTGAACGCCCAACGCGTCAACTCTTGACCAAGAATCGTGCCGTTAGCCGCAGCGCCAGCTGTGGTTTCGATCCAACCGCCGACCGAATCACCGGAACGAAGTCCGATAGAACCGCAGCTTTTCGTGCAGATGCCAGCGTACTCAAACGTGATGAGTGACGCTTGAGCTGACGTAGCTAGCGCGACGGTTAGGAAAAGAGCGGAAAGAATTTTTTTCATGGCTTATGCCTGAGGTTTGGTTGCTGAACGGTTGAAATCAAGCAAACCCTGTGCCAATCCTTTTTTTACTATATAAAACAATATATTAGAGTATTCTGGTAGACCCGTAGATTTTCCGGCTGTAACGTATTCCGACAACTGCTATCGCTGGCTCCATTAAACCGTGAAAATAGGCGAATCGGCTTTGGCGAGAAACGCCAGCGTGTCGGGATTTTTGTCACTAAAGTAGCTGATGCGGAGACAGTAATATCAAACGTAATCATGGACTTACAGAGATTCTACGCGAGCAAGAACCGGACTCTCCGAGCCGGCGGCAGTGGCTAGCCGCGGCCGTGCGGGCCGTCGGTTATGCACCGTTTGCCGCACTCGCACCGGCTGGCTTCGTTCCGGTCGCGTTGGCCGAGACACCAGCCGACACCGTGCTGGCCGCCAAGCCCGGGTTGCGACTGCTCAACGACCGACCCATAAACGCCGAGACTCCGGCGCATTTGCTCGCCGATGCCGTGACACCGACCGACCGGCTGTTCGTACGCAACAACGGCATCCCCCCAAAAGACACCAATACAAACGATTGGCAGCTTGAGATTGCTGGCGAGAGCTGCGTAAACCCACAGACCATCGGTCTCGCCGATCTGAAACGTGAATATCGCTCGGTCACACTGCAGCTGCAGCTCGAATGCGGCGGCAATGGCCGCGCCGAATTTCGACCGCGTGCGTCGGGTAATCAGTGGACCACAGGCGCGATTGGCTGCCCGGAATGGACCGGCGTTCGGCTAAGAGACGTGCTGAGGAAGGTAGGCGTAGCGAAACACGCCGTTTACGTCGCCTACGAAGGCGCGGATACGCATCTGTCCGGCGATAAAAGTAAGCAGGTTATCTCGCGTGGCGTCCCCGTCGCGAAAGCGCTTGAGGCAGAATCGTTGCTGGCCTACGAGTTAAATGGCGCACCAATCCCGGCCGTGCATGGCGCACCATTACGGCTGGTTTGCGGTGGCTGGCCAGGCTCGGTCAGCGGCAAGTGGCTGCGGCGTCTACTAATACGCGACCGCGTTCATGATGGCGCCAAAATGACCGGTAAATCGTACCGAGTTCCTTGTCGGCCGGTCGCCCCTGGCGCTACGGTTGATGACGCCGACATGTGCATCATTGAAAGTATGCCGGTTAAATCATTGATTACCGCTCCCGCGTCGGGCGTGGAGGTGCGTGCTGGCACGGTGGTATCGATCCGTGGGCACGCGTGGGCTGGCGACCGTCACGTTCGACGGGTCGAACTTAGCAGCGACTTCGGCAGTACATGGCAGCGGGCGCGGCTAGCCAAGCCCGCAAACAGGTTAGCGTGGCAGCACTTCGAAGGGCGAGTCACGTTGCCGGTCGCGGGGTACTACGAGGTGTGGGCGCGAGCCACCGACGATGCGGGCATTAGTCAGCCGATGCTGGTGCCTGGCTGGAACCCAAAAGGCTACCTCAATAACGCCTGTCACCGGATAGCCGTGCAAGCCGTATGAGATGGGTTCTCGCAGTAGCGGCTCTGTGGCTGTTGCCACCGGTCGGCGCGGAGGAGCTATCGACCGATGCGCGTACGGGCCTCGTCATCGATGAAGGTTGGGTTTTCGTCAATGCCCACTGCGGCGCTTGCCACAGTCATCGTTTGGTGACTGCGCAACGCGGTGATGCCAAGTTTTGGCTGAGTACGATTCGGTGGATGCAGCGCACCCAGAACTTGTGGGATCTGCCGGCCGAGCAAGAACAAGCGATCGTCGCATACTTGGCCAAGCACTATGATGAAACAGAGTGGGGGCGCCGACCCGCGTTGAGTCCGGCTTTGCTGCCGGGCGCTGCCGCGACCGATAAAGTCGGGTCACTCCGGCCCCAGCAAGGAGACGACACCACGACAGCCGGTGCCGGAGCGCCCGAATCAACTACGGTGAGGCAATAAACACATTGTCGCTGAGCTCGGCACCGATAGTCGTGTTGCGCCGGATAATGTCAGCCAACGTGACTCCGTCGACGCGCCGCCGCTCGTCGGCGCTGAGTGAGCGCTCATACCAGAACCGATCGCCGTCGCGCAGTCGCAGGAACTGACGCCTGACGACCGTGTAAAAGGTTTCGCCAAGCAGCGAGCCGGGCAACGCATCTTCGGCGAGACCGCCAACCCACGGGTCGATATTGGCGACGCTGCCGTAGACACTAGCGAGGCGATCTTGGAGCTCTAGCGAGCGCGTCATGTCAGCGAAACTGGCGACAGGCGGAAGATCAATCGCGTCGCGCAGCGTGTTGTAGTCGGCCAAGCCGTGATCGCGACCTCGCTGTATGTTCAATGAGACCAAGTCGAATCCACCGCTTCCCGGCGGCCCGAACAGAAAGTTGCGAACGTCGTCAACAACGAAGACATCGATTGTTTGACAGACCTGAGCGGCCAAGCCACGCAACAACGGCTCGAGTCCGCCTTGCGCGGCGATCGTGTCGGGTGCGAAAAACGCATCGCGAAGCGGTAAGTCGCCGAGCGCAATCGTCTCACCCGCAGCGTCGATCCGCCGCAAGGTCCCGCTCAACATGCTATGTCCGAGCCGGAATGCGGCTGTTGAGAACTCGTTGGCAATACGTGCATTAATAAACTCGTCGTAACCGCGATACGGTGGAATCGCGGCGGGACCGAGCAGCAAGGGCAAGAACTCATCGAACGTGATGATTTGCATCTCGGCGGCGACCAAGCGACGAGCGGCGGTATAGAGTTCGTCACCACTAAGCGTGGGTCGCTCGGCTGCCAATTCGCCGACAAGACGATTGTGCTCACGTACGAACAGCGTATGCATGACGGTGAGTCCCAGCTGCTCGTTAACGCGCACGTCGCCCGCAAGAAACAACTCGGTGCTAGCGCCGCCGGCGTTGGCCAAGCCATCCTCGTTAAACGGCAGCAAGTTGCCCGCGGACACCTTTAACTGACCGGTACCATCGAGTGTGCGCAAGGCCAACGCGCGATCGATATCGGATCCGTAGACGTGAGACGCGTCGATCCAGCCGGTTATCTCATTAATCTGCTGGCGCGGATTCACCGTATCGCTGCCGGTCGACGTGTCGTAGAGCGACCGGTTCAGCGCCATAATCATGCCGCCGGCGGCGTTTGGGTCGAACCACGGATCACCGGCCGGAATCGCTATGTTGGCTGGCTCCGCAGGCTCGATACCGTCGGTAAGGTCGATATCGTGGTCGATAAACTGCCCCCACTGCCACAGAAAATCGCTGGCGTTAAACGGGTTCGGCATATCGGTTGATTGCGCGCTTACGGCGTTGCTGATGGCGCGCGGGTTTGGTCGATCAGTGCCGCCCAAGGTAGAGACTAAGTCACCGTAAGAGACGGCCGCCCAACGCGCCAGTGGCGTGTGCGCCTCGTTCATCGCGATATCGGTACGGTTGTTACCGCTGCCATCGAAGCTGCGCTGCCGATCCGTGTCGTTGGGACGATCGCCGCGACGATTGCGCTCGCGGCGAATGTTTAGCACCGGTGAAGTATCGGTCGTCGTATCCTCGCTGTCGTCGTCGGTTGGCCCGGCTACCGCGACGTCGGGAACCGGCCCCTCATCGCCGCCACTCGAGCCACAGGCCACCAGCAATGCACACAGCACAGCGCCAATCGGTGCCGTCCAAACTCTAGATTTCATCGGTCTGTCTCCAGTTACGTGTGTCGAATACACGTAACTGCAACGGCGCGTTGCCGAGCGCGATGACGGCGAATCGTGGAGAAGTTATGGAGCTTGGCGGTCGCTTAGCCGCGACCGGCATTGCGCCGAACGGGCAGCCCACGTTTTGTGAATACCCGAGTACCGATGTGAGCGACGGGTAGTGAACGCTCTAGCGCTTTGCCGACGCTTCTGTCGGGCAATCGCACCTAAGCCGCTTTACCGGTCGACGCTAACGCAGCCCCCTCACCGGATCATTGCAGCGTCTAACTACTCGGCACTTCGGCTGGCCGATCCGGAGTTGTTGGACCCGAGCCCGAGAACAAGCGGCGGAAAAAGCGCTTCTGATCGTCAAGCACGAGGTACAGGCAAGGGATCAAAAACAGCGTTATTACCGTTGCGAACAAGATACCGAAGCACAATGAAATAGCCATCGGGATGACCCACTGCGCTTGGACGCTCTTCTCGAAAATGATCGGTAACAACCCTAGCGACGTCGTTAATGACGTCAGAATGATCGCGCGAAAGCGAGCTGCACCCGACTCCAGCACCGCATCGTAAATGGAGTGACCAGCGGCACGAGCTTTATTGATGAAGTCCGTCATGATCAGACTGTCGTTGACGACGACACCGGATAAGGCGATCAATCCAATGATCGAGAACATCGATATTGGTTCGTTAAAGATCAGGTGGCCGATGACCGCGCCGATTAGGCCATAGGGGATTACCGACATGATAATCAGCGGCTGCGAGTACGATTTTAGCGGTATCGCGATCAGCATGTAGATCAGCGTCAACGCAGCAACGGCGGCGAGCGTTGCATTCCAAGCGAACTCCGCTTCTTCCTCAGCGGACCCGGTTTTAGTGACCGCCACAGATGGATAGCGCGCGATGATTTCCGGGATGAACTCGCGAGTTAGTTCGTTAATAATCGGCGTTGGTTGCGCGACTTTGAAGTCGACGTTGGCCGATACCTTGATCGAGCGCTGTCGATCGAGGCGCTTGATCGACGTCAATGCTTCGCTCAAGCGAATGTCGGCCACACTCTCAAACGGCACTTCCGCACCAGACGGCGTCAGAATACGCATTTGGCGAAGGTTTGCGATGCTCCGGCGCTCCTCCTCCGGGTAGCGAACCATCACTTTTATCTCGTCTTTGTCGCGCTGAATACGTTGCGCTTCCTCGCCGTAGAACGCCTGCCGTACCTGCTGACCAAGCATGGTCATCGTGATACCAAGCGACTCGGCCTCAGGCTTTAGCATCAGCTCAATTTCGTCACCGCCGCCGCGGTAGTCCATCTCAAGATCGATGATGCCGCTGTATTCGCGCAAACGGTTATGCAGCATCTCGGCGGCCGGACGCAACGCTTCGTAATCAGGACCCGAGACAGCAAAGCTAATCGCCTTATCACCGCCAATGTTGTTGCCATCGGTGAACTCGAGTGCTTTGACGCCGGGCAAGGGCGGTACCGCATCGCGCCACATACGGGTCACCGCAAAGATATCCATCGGCCGCGACTCATCGAGCGGTAACTCAGTGATGATATTGCCGTTGACATCGCCCTCGGTCCAAACCGCGACATGGCGAATCGGACGTATAACACCAGGATTCGCCGCAACGTATTCATCGGTCGCATCGAACAGCGACTGCTCAAGCGCTTGCAGTGCCTCGTTGCGGCGTGCCGGCGATGTGCCATTTTCCATCTCAAGCTCGGCCATGACGTAATCGCCTGGCACTTCTGGGAAGAGAATAACCCGCATCGCACCGCTCAAAATGAGTCCAAAGGTGACAATTAATGCCGCGACGAACAGCGTTATCGTAATCCCACGGTTACGAATTGCCGACGCGAGTACCGGCTTGTAGCGGTTGTGGATAATGTGCTGCAGCCAATGCTGGAAGCGCCGTTGCAAGCGCTGGAAGAACTTTGTAACTCGCGCAATCGGTCCACCGCGATACGGTGCAAAGATCTCGTCTTCATTGACCGGCGCGATATGTGCGTGCGCCAGATGCGCCGGGAGGATCAATTTCGACTCGACCAGCGAGAACAACAGACTAAGGCTGACAACGACGGCGACCGCTTCGAGGAACGGCGCGAACAATCCGCCAACGAACAACATCGGCGCAAAGGCCGCGATCGTCGTCAGTACACCGAATGTCGCTGCCGTTGCGACGCGTCTTGCTCCAGACACGACGTTGTCGATGGTGTGCCCGTCTGCGCGAATTTTCGTATAGACGGACTCGCCGATAATGATCGCATCGTCGACGACGATACCGAGCACCAAGATAAATGCGAACAACGAAATGACGTTGATCGTTACTGGCCACGGCGCGATCGGCATTAATGCGAGCGTACCGAGGAACGTTACGGGAATACCAACGATCACCCACAACGCGACTTTCAGCCGCAAGAATAAGCTCAGCACCAGAAAGACAAGAATGGCGCCTTGCAACATGTTCGACAACATCATGTCGAGTCGATCCTGCAGATAATGCGCTCGGTCGACCCAGACATCGAGCATCACGCCGTCCGGCATATCTTTGCGATATTCAGCAATAAAGTCCTTGATGACGGCAGCGGTTTTCAGCTCGTTTTGCTGACCAGCGGCGAGCACCTGCATCGTCACCGAATCGACCCCGTTAAACTGACCGTAGCCGTCCACCTCAACGAAGCCGTCGTCGATATCGGCGATATCGGCTACCGTTAAACGAGTGCCATCGGCGAATGTGCGCAGGACGATTTGGCCGAAATCGAGACCGCGGTAGCGCTGCCCTTCGGTGCGCAGCAAAATGTTGCCGCTTTCCGCTTTAATCGTCCCGCCGGGCAAATCAATCGACGATGCACGAATGGCCGCCGCCACGTCACTCATCGTCAGGCCGTATTCGCGCAGCGTCCGCTCGGGGATCTCGACACTAATCTCGTAGTCGCGGTCGCCGAAATTCTCAACGCTGTTGACTTCCGGCATCGACATCAACGCGTCGCGAAGTTTTTGCCCTTGCAACTTGCGGTCGAATTCGTCGAGATCACCGTAGATCGACACCATGATGACCGGGAAGGGCAGCTCGCTCTTATAAATAACCGGTTTCTCGGCGAGGCTCGGGAACGTTGAAATCGCATCAACCCGCGTCTTGATATCGGCCAGGACCTGATCGATGTCTTTGTCGAGCGAGACGATCGCCGTTACGGAGCCCAAGCCCTCGCTGGAGGTCGAGCGAATCTCATCGATGCCCGCGACGTCCTGGATGGCCTCCTCGACTTTAATCGTCACCCCCTCCTCAACTTCAGCCGGGGCGGCGCCGAGGTACGGCACCCGAATGGAGACGCGGTTCAGCTCGAAATCGGGTGTGGTCTGTTTACGAATAGAGACCGTCGACGCCAAACCAGCGCCTATGATCATCAACATCAATAGATTCGCCGCCACCGGATTGTTGGCGAACCACGCGATGATGCCGCTGCGCGTTGACTCACTCATTGGTCGTGCCTCCCGATAGCGTTACTGGATCCGCGCCACCGTCTTGTTCATCGACATCGCCGAGCAGGCGCACTGGCGAGCCGTTTAACGGCGCCTCCAGAGACGTCAGCACTAGCAAATTTTCGGGAATTGACTCGGCAAGAACATACGCGAATTCGGTATCGACGCGGACAATGTCAGCTGCGCGGATCCGCAGCTCATTGTCATCATCCACCAACAACAACCGGTCATTACCCCGTACAAGGTACTGCGGCACTTTGTAGATGTCGCTGACGGTAATGCCCGAGATTCCGGCCGTCGTGAACGTACCCATCGGTAAGGGCACGCGATCGGTCGCATCGTCGGCCAACGCGTACGGATCACGAATTCGCGCAACGGCCCACGTCACCCGGTTTGAGTCGTCGACGACGCCCTCGGTCCTAACGATCTCGGCTCGCCACACGGCCGGTTTACCGCGATAGGTGCCGCTAAGCGTGACAGACACCGGTTCGATCGATTCGCCATCGACGAGACTCGCCGCACCGGGCAAGCGGACAAAGCCAAGCTCGCTCTCGCTGAGCGGTAGACGAATCTCGGCGACGTCGGTACCGAAAATCTGGCCGATTGGCGTACCGACGTTAACGAATTGGCCAAGATCGATCGTCCGACTACGGACCATGCCGTCAAACGGTGCACGAATAACGGTCCGCTCAAGGTTACGTTGCGCCGTCACTAACTCGGCTTTCGCCGTCTCTAGGCCTGCCTCGGCCGACGCTAGTTCAACCTCACTCCGATAGCCTTTCGCACCGAGTTTCTTGATGCCGTCGTACTCAATCTCGCGCTGCTTCAATGCTGCTTCGGCCCGCTTCACGGTCGCCCGATAAACGACCGGGTCGATTACGGCCAACGCATCGCCTTGCTTGAACACGCCACCGGCGATGAAATTCGGCGAAACGCTGGTGATTGCACCCGACACCTCAGCGCTCAATTGCGTATCGATAAGCGGCGTCACGGTCCCGCGACTTGGGATCTGGAACGTCACGGTCTCGGCGCTCAGCGCCATCACCTCAACCAATGGTGCGAGCTTCTCTGGCTCGGTTTTTTCGGGCCGAGCGGATGTGCCCATGAGCAATACGGTCAGGACGATCGCGCCAACCAGTATTCCAATGATGATCAGTACGTTTCTCATGCGGAACGGACACCCGGGGACTGAAGACTTGCGTACCCGTAACTGTATACGCTTTCGCCCGTGAAGAAGGCGTGTGCGCGGCCGAATTTCGCCCGTAAATCGACCAGATGTGCAGCGCCAGCGACGGTAAGTTTATGACGGGCATAAAAAAAGGCGGTGCTACGCGGGCACCGCCTTGTTTTGGTAAAGAATTGTGCGCTAGAAACCGTAGCCGACCGGTCCGTAGCCAGGGACGCTGACATAGCCACGATTGCCGTCGGAGTTACCCGCGCTGAAGCGGGTCGACCAAAAATTATCGCCGCTACCGCCGCGGCCACGATAGGCATTTTGTCGAGCCGCCGCGTACAAATTGACGACCGGGATTGGGTTGCCGGTGTAGCCAGCGTTACCTTGCGCATCGAGCCAATAGGAACCGACCATGATCGGTGTGCCCAGCATGTAGCTCCAGACCAGCCATTCGCTTTGTGGCAATTCCCGGCCGTTAATAAACACGTTGGTATTTCCCGACGAGGCAGTTGCGGTCGGGGTGCCCAAGTCGTGGCCAGGCATCATAAAGCCGAACGCTTGATAGCCAACGACACCGTACAAACCGCTGGTCGGGTCGTACCAGTAATTGCCGGGCTTTGGCTCGACTCCATATTGGCGGGCCAAGGCAATGCGGGTAGCCGTTGATATTTGCCGGCCATTGATCCGCACGCCAGTCGATGCATTGGACGTCGCTGCCGTCGAAACCGTACGACCGTTCGCGCGAACGAAGGTTAAGTCCTCGCGCGCGCCCGGGACCGGTTGGCCCGTCGCATCGTTGGCGATCAACGTCAGCGTCAATGCAGGTTCGCTGAGGCGCGCCGTAAACGTGAAACTGTCGGTGCCGTCCTGAACGTCACCACGCAGATCACCATCCACTACGGACCCTTGCAGGTTGACCGCTGTACCGTCGGCGTAGATGGTCGCCGTGTAGGTCCCGTTAGTGGGCTCGCTAATTGTTAATACCGCCTCGCCACCTTGCAACGCATATCGTCCCGCAAAGTCGTCGGCGATTGCAGCGCCAGCCGCCATCGATAGCCAGAAAAACACACCTAAGCGCGTCACATTCATTGCTGTTCTCCGTCGAATGCCCTAGTGGGCCCGCAGCGCAACAGCGCTGTCGATAATAGAACGAGCCAGTCAAAGGATTTGGTGTAACCGATTGGCGGCCGATTTCGCAATACGCGATTCACAGTCTTGGCTTTACCTTGACCGTTGGCCAATTGCCCACTACGCCAGCGAGGCACCGTATACTAGGCAATAAAAAAAAGGCCAGGCAGTGACGCTCGACGACTTAGGTAACATCGGCGAGACCATCGGCGGCATCGCCGTTGTGGTGTCGCTTCTCTACCTTGCGACGCAAATTCGCCAATCGAGTCGTATCGCTCGATTCCAGGCGCATCGGTCGCTGAGCGAGGCGATGGCTGCGATCATGGCAGACATTGCGCGCGATCCTGAGCTGTATCGTGTTTGGCGCCAACTGATCGATCACCCGGACGCAGCGAGCGAGGACGATCGGGAACGGTTCGGCCTAATGCTTTACCGCGCTTTTTCGACCTTCGGTGATGCGCACCGATTCGCCGATCTCGATACGAGTCTTAACTCCCGATACAAACTGTACCGGAACCGCCTGCTCGGCTATCGCGCCGTACGCTTATGGTGGATTCGGCAACGCGAGTCATTCTCTGAGTCGTTCCGACGCGATGTCGATCACTACATCGCGACGACCTTCCCGAGCGACACCGACTAGTCGCGCTGGTCGTCCGCGGTGGGCGCGTCAGTTTTTCGGCAGCGACATTTGAACTGCCGTGCGCGAACATTAACGAGATCGATATCGGCACCGATGCTGTAATCGCCAGAACCGGGAAACGCCGAATTGCTAAGCGGGTCCCACGCCAACGCGTGCGTCGTGCTAGAGACATTGTAATCGGCGTCGCGCGTGTTGATCACGAGCTTGTACGATGCCGATGCGATATCACAAGCGGTGCCCGTTAACTTTGCGCTTACCCGCGCCAGCGTATCGAATTGGTCGTACTCCAGTTCGACCTGCCCAGAGCAGGGCTCAATCAATGGCTCCATCGGCAGATCAATGTCGAAGGTTTGCTCCATAGTTTGGTCGACCTTCGTTGTCTCGGTTTTTCGCTTAAAGTCCGCGCGGCGCTCGTCGATGACCTCAGGCGCTTGTGCTTGCGCGTCGACGGCGACGGCCGTGAGGCACACGATGACGACAGCCCTGAAAACCTTGTACCCGTCCATACCGATATCCACGCGTTGCCGATGCTTGATGGTGCCACAGGCGGTCGAAACCCGCGACTACGTATCGGACCGTCCAGACGCTGGCGTAGATCGCTAATGAGTGTTTTGCGGCCACTGTCGCGTCTGCTCGAGGCGTTGTTGGACGGTGGGGCTTTGCGGGTGACGCTCTAGCCACCAACGTAACAAGCGGGCATCGTCGAGATCGGACGCAGCCCGCAGTATCAATTGACTCGCCGCCTTGGGACTTCGCTCCGCCCAGCGCTCAGCCAAGACGACGGCCGCCAGTGGATCAGCCCAAGCGAGCGCTTGCAGGCTGCGGCTGTCCATACGCGCGTAGCGCCCGCTGCGCGATGCATCGAGGTCAGCCAGTAACTGGGTAACTGGGTCGTCATGCGGTGCTGGCAACGTAACGACAGAGCTCGATTTAACCAACGGAACCGTCTGCGGCCACAGCATCGTTAGCACCAACACAGCGCTGCCGAGCACGACACCGGCGACAATGGGGCGCCACCATTTGCTCATAAGGTAGACCCTCGCCCGACTGACCGGATTGCAGCGTACGGTCAGACCAGCAAGAGAGCAGAACGATTATCGGGTCGATCGCGGTATTAACTCACTGCCGGTACGGGCGGTGCGGTGCCACAAAATGGGCGACTAACGACAAGACCAGGATGCCTAGCGCGATGTACATGGCGAGACGCCAGACACTGAAGGAGGTTGTGAGCCGCTCGACTTGCTCGACGAGAATGGTCTCACAGGCACCATTCCCCGTATCGGTGCGCGTTATACTTGTACCCCGCTTGGATTGACCAATGGGGCCGTACTCCGCCAGATAACCGCGCAACCGGACTTGGTCGCCAACCTTAAGTCCGGACAACTGGCGCCGAATCGACGGATTCGCGGAAATAAGATGATTGTTCGACAACTTGTTCATATCGAACGCCTCCCACGCTGCGCGGCTATCGGTCTTGACGTTACAGGTAAAAATTCCGTTCCAGAAACTGATGGCATTGAGCGCTGAGTTGCCAGCATTACTGCCCCAGACAACGCACAAGTCCAGTAGATTAAGGTGGTCTTGCGACAATCGATGTAAGCGACTGTTGTCTTCATTGTGGTAGCGGTACGAGACGATAACGCCGGATATGTCGTACTCGTACAGTGGCGAAATTTCGTAGTCGACACCCTCGTAGCTGACCGTGCTTGAGCGCATACGGACCCGTCGCTGCGTTGGCTCCTCTTTGACCGCCGACTGAATTTCGTCAATTGCCGGCAGTGTATTGCGATTGATGTAGCCGACGATCGCGGTTAGAGCCGCGATGACCATGATCCAACCGTTAGCGCGCACTGGCCGGCGGCTGCGCTAGCGCAGCGTTAGCTCCGATACGTCCCGATGGTCGCCCAGCGTCCCGCGAACAAACGAGTTAAATGCGATCGAATAGCGCGGCTCGCTCGAAACGTTAGGCTCGACGTAGTGCTGCAAACCGGAGGAGAACAAGAAAACATCGCCTTTTTTCGGCCGCAAGATATTTACGGTCGTGTTAAAGATGTTTTGCTTGTCCTTGTCGGGCCGTAAGTCCAATTGTTGATAGTCACGATGCTTGTCGAACACCATGCCGGAAACGGGTTCCGGCATATCGGTGTAATAGAGAGACCCCGAGACGATTGAGTTGGAATGGGAATGGCCGTGCATACCGACGCTTGGCTCATTGATCAATGACCAGGACTGCGTTACGTACAGCTCCTGACTAATCCCCATGACCTTGGTCGCAAAAACACGCAGCGCCTCGTGGACGGCCTCATTGAGGCTAGCGAGTTCCGGTTCGTTGAAAATATACAAGTTCTCGGAAATCAGGTTCGCCTGGTTCCGATTCATCGGCAGTGTCTTCAAATACTCGACCTGCGCGGGACTGATCGCATCACTGATATTCGCCCGAAAATACGGTTCCGCGAACAGCGCCTGCACGTCGTACTGACTAAGCGCCATGTTTTATTCCCCAAGAGTTTGTTTTTATTGGACAAGCGAGGCTGGTATAGCGAATTGGTGTATATAACGCAAGGTTATAGGCACTTTCGCCCGCAGCTCGTTAGACAAAAGCAGTCGGTGCCGTGTGGCGGTAACCGACGGTAGAAACGAACACTGAGGACCCTTATATAAGAGACATGTTGACTCATACCTACGCGGAATTACCCGACCATTTCTACGCGCCGGTCGTTCCTCATCGTGCGCCAGAGCCGCGCTTGCTGGCGTATAACGCCCCGTTAGCAGGAGAGCTTGGCCTTGATTTGCCCACCGCTGCAGAGGAGCGGGCCGCGTTATTCAGCGGCGCCGAGCTACCCGACGGCGCACAACCGATTGCCCTCGCGTACGCCGGCCATCAATTCGGGCAATTGTCTCCGCAACTCGGCGATGGCCGGGCAGCGCTGCTCGGTGAGGTCGTCGCCCCGGATGGGCGGCGCTTCGACATCCAACTGAAAGGGTCCGGCCCGACGCCATTTTCACGCGGTGGCGATGGCAAGTCATCGCTCGGACCGGTAATTCGCGAATATGTCGTCAGCGAAGCCATGCATAGGTTGAGTGTACCGACAACCCGCGCGCTCGCCGCCGTTCGCACCGGCGAGGACGTACTGCGGGACTCGATCCAGCCAGGCGGGGTGCTTACCCGAGTCGCGTCGAGTCATATCCGCGTTGGAACGTTTGAGTACCTCGCAATTCGTGGTGATAAGACCGGAGTTAAACAGCTCGCCGACTATGCGATCGCGCGACACTATCCCACTGCCGGCTCGACCGATACGCCGTACCAGGCCTTGTTTGCGAGCATCGTGCGCGCGCAGGCCGAACTGGTCGCTCACTGGATGGCGCTCGGATTCATCCACGGGGTCATGAACACCGACAACATGTCGATCGCCGGCGAAACGATCGACTATGGACCCTGTGCGTTCCTCGATGAGTTTGCTTTCAACAAGGTGTTTAGCTCGATCGATCGTGGCGGCCGTTACGCCTATAACCAACAGCCGCTTATTGCCCAGTGGAACCTAGCCCGACTGGCGGAGTGTTTGCTCGGTATCGACGACGACAAAACCGTCTATGAGTCGATCCTGGCCGACTTTGACAGCATCTTTGAGCCTGCATATCGGCACAAAATGACAGCAAAACTTGGCATTGCTCCGAGCCTAAATGACGCTGACGCGACGTTCGTTCGTGACTTCCTTACGACATTGAATGAAAGAGGCGACGATTACACGCTGAGCTTCCGGCAACTGGCCGAGCGCTTAGCGACCGGCGCAGCTCCGGCCCTAGGTCCGATAGAGCAACGTTGGCGCGATATGGTTCTGGCCGGCGACCGTACAGCGGTGGATGTTCGCGCAGCGATGGACGCGATCAACCCGATCGTTATTGCGCGGAATCATCAGATCGAGCGCGCTATTCAGGCGAGTCTTAACGGCGACGACAGCGTCATGAGCGATCTGCTGCAAGCGCTCGCCAGTCCGTATCAATTGCAACCCGGTCTAGAAGCGTTTGCTGTTGCCCCGGAACCATCTGAACGCGTCGTCAGGACGTTTTGTGGCACCTGACCGCGTCGAGCGTGCGGCCAGGCGCCACGAATAGCGCACCGGTTAGTGTTCAACGTCGTGTTGTTCGACGCGACTGCCAGCAGAGGCTGCATCGGTGCTGCCCGGTATTTGTTGCGGTGCTTGCACGGTAACGACTTGCGGTCCATCGCGGCGCGTTAGACCGACTGCCAACAACAGAAGACCAACGGCGCCAAGCCCACCGCCGGCGTACAACATGGTCGAACTGCCGCCACCTTCATCAACCGGCATGACATAGCGAATGACCTCTTGACCAAGCTCGCCGGTCGCGAGCTCGGAGCTGACCGTCGCTGCCGGCAGATTGATCGTGAAGTCCTGCTGGATCAACGCCCCGCCCTCGTCTTGGGTCATTTGCACGAGCCACTGCTTATCGTTTAGCTGGCGAGCCCGAATGCCTTTCTCAAGGTCCATGTCCCACCGATCGTTGCCACGATAAACGGCCGCCCCGTGTGCCGACATCGAAATAGTGAACTCGCGATCACTGTCCTTACGGTCCATTGAAAAGTCGTCGACATAGTACGTAGAGAAGCTATTCTCCATATCGCGCTTCATAACGTGCTGAGCGTTACCGTAAATCTGCATCCACCCTTGCCACTCCTGGGCATTGAGCGCCGTCGTGATCGTGATATCGGCACGACCGACGTTATCGATCGTGAACTCGCCTTCCTGCATGATCGCATCGACCTGCGCCGTAGCGACGGTTGCCGATGCCAGCAACGCGATGCCGAAAAAGTGCTGTTTAATCATTGCTGAGACCCTCATTGAATCGTAAACGTGTCGGCAATTTGGTTAAGCAGGGCGCTCATACCACCGAGCGAACCCATCGGCGCGGATATGACAACACCGACCGTTCCGCTGGCTTGCGTGTGGAAGTACCCCCGCCACTCAACGGCTACGCCATTGAAATTGGTCTGGCCGTTGTAGGCCTGATAACCCACGCCTTTGATACGGGTCTGGCCAGCTGGTACCGCCTGCATGTAACCGCCGTAATTACTAATCGCGTACGCCAGAAAATCGATAGCTTCATTGGCGCTACCGACGCCCGGCAACATGTAGACCTCAACGGCCGGGCCAAGACCACCTGGGTTTTGGGCGAGCACACTCGTCAGCTGCGGGAACTGCGGCAATGGGGTCACTTGCGCGGTCCAATTGCTTGGGTAGGCCATTGAGTAGGCATTGCCTGGCCCTTGGTGACGAGCAAACCCTGCCGGAATCGACGGGCCCGGAGGCGGCGCCGGGTTTGGCTGATTGCGCCGCGTGTCGCCGCCGTTGTTGTTGTTCGCGCGACGCGTTGGTTGCGGCTGCTTAGCCGCCTTCGCCGCACCGGCCATCAACTCTTTAAGCGTATCGTCGATATCTTTGCGAAGGCCCTCGTCGTCCGGTAGCTCCGGGGGACGAATACCGCTCGTGTGCAATGCACTGACATCTAATAAACCGATGGACGGACCGCCCACACTGTCGCCGCCGCCAGCCGCGAACACCTGCATATTTTTGAGACCCGTCTCAACCGCCGCCTGAAAGTCGGCCCGACCACCGAGGCCTTCGCCACCGATCATCGTCGCTTCGATCGGAATAATATTGCCGTCATCCAGACGGATACCCGGCCAGGCATGCCCGGCCGTTAGAAAAATGACCGGCTTCAGTCCAGCTGACAACGCGACGCTGGCGAACAGCGTCGAGAGTTCAACGCAAAGGCCTGCCTCCCCTGTCAGCACTTCGCGCGGCATCCGGACCTTTTGCACGACCGAGTACGAGTCCCCGTACTTGACCGGTAAACCGAGCGTATTAGCGTAGACAAGACCGGCAGCCAGTTGGTAGTTGTACAAGCCTTCCATAAAGCGCATCGCTTCTTTGGGGTTGCTCCCCGCATCGAAGCCCATACCGCCAAGCACTTTCTGCTGCAGCTGCTGCGTGAAGTACTTGATGACCGGATCTTCCGGCGTTACGAACGATGCCAATAAATCGGTGTTCTCGTAGACATCGGTAATGCTTGAGATCTCATCACTGTCCATTGTCGTGTAAACAAGATCGTTCCGTCCTAGCAGCTCAAAGTCGATTTTTCTGAGCTCCTCACGAGCCTCACCGCCAGCGTTGTAGTTGATTTTTATCTCTACTTGCTCGGTACTGCCGGTAAGTTTTTCGGACAGTGACGAGGGTAAACGGGGGTAGTACAAATCGACGACCGTTTGCTCAGGCAGCACCGTAGGATAGGGCTGTGGCGTCGTCCAATCACTAATGTTCGGAATACGATACGACACGCGAACATCATCAACGTTACCCGGGCCCTCATTGGTCAGCAGTAATTTCGTGACCCAATAGCGGCCGTCTTTCAGCTCCTTGTTGGCGTGGACTTTGTAAGACGCCGACATGACAACCGGCTTCGTTTCAATCTGTAGCCGCAATTTGCCAGGCTTTGAGGAACCGCCGCCCGATAAGCCCATCATCGCCAGTGCGGCGCCTGCTACGAGAGCCAGTCCGCCAAGGCCTAACAGTAGTTTTTTCATAGTGCTTCTTCCTTACCCGCTAGTTTTGCGCGCCTTGCAGCAACTCGAGCTTCAGGCGCATCTTCACGTCGTTATCGGTCCACAGAGAGCCATGCTGCTGGCGGACCGGGTGAATGTCGGCTCCTTCGAGAAAACCGTACTTGTCGACCACGCGGTTATCGCCGGCGGGCTTCAAGAGGAGTCGGACTTTTTTCCAGCCGTCCTCATCGCGCTCCTGAACAATGATTCGGGTAACGGTCTTGACGCCGTAACCGAAAATGCACGTGGTGGGAACACTGACCGTGGAGCCGATCTCGGCATGAAATTCGCGACCGCTCTCTAACAAAGGGCGGTACTGCGCTTTCATCCAACTGGTGTCTTCGTAAATATTGATGTGGTTGCCATCGCGGTCGAAGACGACCGGGTACGGCGGCACCAGCTGATACGCAGATGGCATCGTCAGTAATGCTTCGTGCAAGCGTTTTTGCCCTAGCCCGAGCGGCAATAGCTCCGGACCATGCAACAGTGTCTGAATCATGAACGGCGCACCGAAGTGAGCACCGCCCATCGAAACAAACTTACTGACATGGGCGGCGCCGCCCAGGCATTGCAGGTAGTAACGTGATACCAACGCACCCATGCTGTGACACAAGATGACGAATTTGGTATCGCGACCGATCACCTCATCGCGCCAGCGGTCGATCGCTGTCTTTAACTTCTGTGCAGAATCACGATTGTCTTGGCGCCAGTCGTAAGCAAACTCAAGCAGATCGTGGCCGCTTTTGTAACCAAGACTGTTCTCGAGGTAGTAAACGAGCTGCGAATACGCCTCGAGCTTGATCAAGCCGGGAATAACGACGACCTCGCGGGCGATACGCCCGACGCTCAGGTCAGAGTCGGGACCGACCGCCATGCGCTCGGGCTGGCGCAACGAGCGCGATAAGTTTGGCCAAAAGAGACCGTCCGAGCTGTACAACTCGGAACCCATGATGCCGGGCAGTACAACGACCGGTAGCCGCTCACCGGATTCAAAGTCGGGTGTCGCCGTACCATCGAGCGTTAAGGCCTCGTGCTGGAATGGCGCTTTGTAGACAAACAACGTATCGCCGATACGAAAGTTCGTACCACCGAATAGTTTGGTTTCGGTAACGCGTCGGCTGCGTATGTAGGTGCCGTTCTTCGAATCGAGATCGACCAAAACGTAACGCTCGCCATCGCGGCGTAGAACAGCATGGCGGCGCGACGCCGCCGGATCGGTGATCGGTATTTCACAACTGTCGTCCCGGCCGATGCCGATCTCGTCGCCACGCAGCGGTATTTCGCGCGGTTTACCGTCGGCGTAGACGACCAAACGGGCTTGAGTAGTGTCGACGAGCGACTGCTCGAGGCCGCCATGCGTCAGCGTCGCATCGCCGGTCTGCTCGTTGACGACCAAGGAGGGCTCGTCCAGGCCAGCGGCGATCTCAATGAACTCTTCGTCATCGCCACCCGCTGCGGCGGACTGTGGCAGGGCGAAAATCAATTCGTAGCCGGCGATCGTTAGCGTCGAACCGTCGGCGAGCGTCGCGCTTTCGACGACGACACCGTCAACGGTAATCCCCGCCCGCGAATTTAGATCGAACACGCCGACCGACTCGTCGCTGATCTCAAGGCGTGCGTGCCTGCGCGACGCCTTGGTATCGCGCAGGACGATGTCGCATTCGGCGCTCCGACCGATCAGAACCGTGCCGTCGCTGAGCTCGTATTCACGGCGGTTGCCGCGCGGCGAGATGACAATCAGGGTTCCGCGGCGCTCCATCGTTACGCGCCCGCCACGCTAGCGGTTAGCAGCGCGGTATTCGCGCCGGCTGTTGCGGCGTAATACACTGCGACGGTGAGCGCGCGCTGGTTGAACATACACGCTGGGGAAGGCCAGCTGGTTTTTGTTCTCGGTGGCTTTTTCTTTCTAATGCTCGCCGGCCTAACGGCTATCGGCATTGCGGCAGATACGCTGTTCGTTGCCCAGATCGGCGCGGCCAAACTGCCGTTCGGCATCTTGCTCGGCCAGGCATTGGTCATTCCGATCGTTGCGCTGTATGGGTGGGCTCGTTCAGCGCTAAAAGCACGCTGGCTCACACCGGTTTGTATCGTCATCATCGTCAGCGTCCTCATCGGGCTATACGCAGCCCGCAGCGCCGCAGCGCTTGTAGCAGCGGGTGGCTTATTGGTATTGCTGCCGGCCATTGCTGGCGTTCTTGGCAGCGAAAACGGTCGTTTATCGGCGAGCTTGCTCGACTCACGTACCGCCCGTCGTCTTTCACCTGTCATTGGTTCTATAGGCGGATTTGGAGCGACTTTTGGCGCATTTATTTCGGCAAATGTCTCAGCGACGCTCGGTGTGGCCGCCCTTTTGCCGATTGGCGCGGGCCTGATAGCCGTCTCGTTGCTGCCGGCGTGGGCAGCCGGACAGCAGATTCGTCGGCCTATCGAGCCGCGCCGGCGTGAGACGGGCCCGATCTACAAAAATCGCTATGCGCTGGTGCTCGTTGTCGCTGCCGGCATCGTGGCCGCGATTGCAACAATCCTTCGCTACCAAATTGGTGCAGCGGCGGCGGAACGGTACAGCGAAGCGGAGATGGGTGTTTTTTACAGTCAGCTCGCCATCGCGATAAACGTTCTGTCCATCGTTTTCACGGCGTTCGTTACCCGGGCGGCGGTCGCTCGGCTCGGGGCAGCAAACTCGCTGTTGCTGTATCCGGGTGCGCTAGTGGCCGCCGCCGTGGCGGCTCTGTTCGCGCCCGGTATCGCGGCCATTACGGCAGCCGTTGCCGGCGAGCGGCTCATTCGGCAGAACATTCACCGAACTGTCGCATCATTGGCGATTATGCCGCTGCACTCGCGAATCCGCTCTCGCGTCGCGCTACTAATTAGCGGGACGGCGAAACCGCTCGGTACGATTGCCGCGTCTGTGCTGGTGCTTGCGCTGTCCGGCGAGTTAGGTGTGTTGCCGCTAACCGTGCAATGGCAACAACTGACGTGGGTAACCGCAGCGCTCGCCGTGGTACTGGCGGTCGGTTTTTCGTTTGTACGTTCCCGCTATGTGTTCGAGTTAATCGCTGCGTTGCATACGCGCCGATTGCAACTGGATCAGCAAGGCAATGCGGCTGTCGAAATCGATTCAGCATTGAAAAAACTGTTGCTCGGCTATCTTGCCAGCGACTTACCCGAGCGCAGCGCGCTTGCGTTGGAGCTACTGCGCGGTTCTATCGATGAGGATGTCGTTACAGCGATTGAGGAGAACTGGGCTCGCTGGGATGCGACACTTCGTACGCAGGCCGTTCGAACGCTCGGGTCAGGGGACGGAATCGCCAGTGCCGGTCAATTCTTAGCAACAATCGGGCCGTCAGAAGCCGACGAAGTGCGTGCCGAGGCACTTGCCCACGATCCTTCACTCAGTGACGTTGCAGTACTGTCGTCGGTGGCCGAATCGGCACCGCTGAAAACGCGCGCGCGTGCGATTGCGCTGCTGATCGACCGGCAAGGTGTCGCCGCGACCAAGGGCTTGGTCGAATCATTAGCGCTTAGCGATTCGATTGACGACCAGCGCACAGCCGCACTAACCATTGCCCGCCTAAAAGTCCCGTGGCTCGATTACTTGATACCGCCGTTACTCGCTGTTGAGCCGATAACGTTGTTGCAGACCGTCTCGGCGCGTCCGAACGCTGAACTGGCGGAAGCGTGTACGCACTATCTCGGCATCGACAGCGCCGAACGGTTTGCCAAAGAAGCGCTCTTGGCGATCGGCGATGCGGCGGTACCGGCGCTGATTCGAGCAAGCACCGTACCGCACCTATCCGCCGGCGCGCTAAGCGTACTCGGCGAGCTAACATCCGAACGTGCGATGAACGCATTGCGCGACGCTATCGGCCATGATGATCGCGGCGTCGCGTTTCGAGCCCTAACCGTTGCCGCACGCAACCCCACGCGTTGGCAGAACCATCGCTCGATTGTTGACGCCGAGATTCAGCAATCTCTCGACGCGGCGGAAGGTTTTCTGTCGTTGGCGGCAACCGGTGACCAAACCGTCGCAACTCTTGCGAAGAACGAGGTGGACTTTGAGCTGGAACGATTATTTGCCGCGCTAGCCTTAAGCGACGCGACGATCCCATTCCGACAGGTTTTCTTAGCAGCGAACTCACCCGACAAACGCCAGCGAGCGCTAGCGGCGGAAACGCTGGATGAGTACCTGCGCGGCAAAGACCACGACCGAATTCTTGCCCTTATTGAATCGCGGCAAGCTAAACGCCGAACAAACGCTGTCGCCAGCGATGATTTGGAGTCGTTGCCGGGCGGGAAAGCTGACATAGATAGGTCTGCACTCGATGCCTTACTGGCAAGCGGACTGTTCGGTGGCTGGCGACTTGGCGATCTGACCCGTTTGCTCGACGCCGACAAAGCGACGGACGACTCGGCGGCCGTGTCGATCATCGATGGGAAAGCCGTCGATGTCGAAAATGTCATTTTGACAGGCCGCCGCCAACACGATGACGCAGCCGTAGCGGTACCGCTTCGCAGCATCTATGCCACGATCGGTACGGCGACTCGCTGCGGCGGACTCTGGCTACGCTCGTTGGCCGAACGAATTCCGGATTCGGCCGAATCGCGTCACGAAGTTACCCGCAGCGAGATGCTGTCGCTCGCCACGCGGACCTTAGCTGACGATCAAGCATCGGCCGATGACCTCGCCATTTGGCAGCGCGTGTTCTTCCTGCGAACGATGGCGCTGACGCAAGCCCTACCATCGCATCGCTTGCGATTGGTCGCCGAAATATCGCGAACGGTTGCCGCTGAGCCTGGGGATGTCATCGTTCGCGAGGGCCGTCTCGGGCAACACTTTTACATGGTTTGTCGTGGCCGACTTGCAGTCAGCCGGCAAGATGGCACGAGCGCGACGCTCGGCCCGTCGGACGCTTTCGGCGCACTGGCGTTGATGCGCGGTGCGCGGCGCAGCCAAACCGTGACCGCCGAAGAACCGTCGGAGCTATTGACGATTGACCGGGTCGACTTTCTCGATCTAATCGACGCCCACCCCGCGTTGGTGCGCTCTTTTTCGCGGCTGCTCGCAGCGCGAATACGCCAATCTCAAGCCATTGGTTCGTCTACGGCCGTCTCTGGCTGACCGAGCAGCCAACGCAACTCTCCAAGCACCAGCGATTGGTCGTTGACGTACTGATAAACCGTGGACGTGACTTGCCGGCGAAACGCGCGCCGCAATTCACGCAGCGCCGGCGCGATCTGCGCCTGCTTAATACCAAAGCGCTCGGCGAGATCGCTAAGGTCAGCGGACTCACCTGCGACATCCACCGCCTCGAATAAGTCGTACTTCTCCGGCGACTCGGCGTAGCGATCACGCAACGCCTCGAGTGCGCGCTTAAACGTGATTAACGTCCAATGCTCATCGAATGAATCTGCTTCGTTACGACGCGAATGCAATTTCTCAGGCTGTATGGCAACGCCGCTGCGACGCGACGGCTTGTCATCCGGTGCATCGCTAGCAAGAAATTGCTCGAGACGCTGGCGCAACAGATCGCGAAAACGACGGGTAACGGCGAGACTTTCGGCGAGCGTACCGCCGTACAGCAGATCAACGAAATACGCCTCGCATAGCGACGTCGCTCGCTCGTCATCGCAGTTTAGCGCCGTTTGGATTTGAAAAAACACCGGCTCCCAGTAGAGCGTAAGCAACTCGCGCAACGCATCACGAGCAATGTCGTTGTCATCACCGACGCCAGCCGCGATCAGCGACCATGGCGTATCGGGAAATTGGCCAGGACCATGCTCGCTCATACGCCCTCCACAATCCGCATTCGCGCGATAACACTGTCCAAAGGACCGCTCTCGCGCATATCGATACTGCGATCATTGAGAATTGACTCGACCCGTCGAACCGCTTCGTAAAGATCGCGCTCGGTATCGTTGCCAAACTCAAAATAGACGGGCGCCCGGTTGCGGGCGTCGAGTTCGAGCGTCACGTACATCGCCGTGGCTGGATCGACATCGACGGTTTCCAGCAAATAGACCCAAATGGCCGGTCCTAGCTTGCGGTAGTAGCTACTCCAGCGGAGTTTGACGAATGCTTCAAGGCGCTCGTCGGCGGCCAGCGAGGTATCGAGCACTCGTACCAACCGCTTCGTGGTCCGGCGCAATTCGGCGCCCCACAACGTTTGTACAACCCGTCGGGCGTACGCGTACCGGTCGGTCCGCTCAGCACCCTTAGGCCTGAGCGTTCGTGAATACGTACTGATCAATTCATCAAGGCCGCCTTGGTGGTACGGAAACTCCTCGCTGTCGATGGCAGCGACCGCAAAGTCGACTAAGCGTTCGTACATCAATTCGGTTTCATCCAGCCCTGCCGCCGTGAGGGCACGAAACGCCGTATCATGGAAGTAGTAATGCAATCGCATACGAACATCGCGATGCCGACTACTCTGCAACCAACCGGTCCCAACCAGCTGCTCCGCCAGCGCCGTCTCGCCATGTGTCGTCAGCAGTAACTCGATCTTGTTCCGAATCCGCTTGTATTCCTCTTGGCGCAGAATGGAATCGACATAGGCGAAGGTAAACCCGAGGTGGATAAACTCACGCGGCGTTCCGTCGTCGTTGGCGGAAAACATAGCTTCCGCCGACTGCTCCATCCGTTCATCGAGCGTTCCAAAGAACGCGGCTCGTTCGCGAATTCGAGACCACGTCGGGACAAGGAAATAATCAACGCCATCGCGACCGTCGGTTTGGCGACGGACACGGCTCAGCAACTTCTCGCGAAACACCCGCTCACGCTGCACGTCATAGCTTCTGAGCGATACGCCGATACCCGCACGCCGTGAGTTGGCGCGGGTCGCGCCTTTAAAATTACGCTGCACCCGCTCGCTACTACCCGCCAGTGCATCCAAAGCGGCTAAGTCACCCACCAACGTTGATGTGTCGTTCGTATCGCCCGTCGATAGACGCAGCCGACGTGCAGCGTGAAACAGGTTGTCATACGCTGCCCTAACATCGGGTGTCTCTAGATCCAGCGTGTAATCGACCAAGACAACATGATTTCGCGCGCGACTGAGTGCGAGTCGAATCGACCGATCAAAGCGTGCGAATTCGACCAGTGCGGCCGCCCGTGTGTCGATCCCGGCGAGCGAAATCGGCAAGTTCGGCGACGCACTGAAAGTGGCGCCAGTCTCGCCCGATCGCTCCGCGATTAGTTTAAGTCGTACACGCTCTGCATCGAGACGAAACACATGAACCTGAAAGCCACCCCGCGCCAGTACGTTGAGGCCGATATTGCTCGCCACGACTTCGGTCGGTAACGAGAACAACTGATCGAGCGTAGCCAGGAGACTCAAGGTGGCATTGAAACGTACATAGTCGCCCGGTTTAAGCGCGATCGCTCGCTCGGCAGTCAACGGTAGACGCTCTGGCGTATAGGTATGTTTGATAGCCCGTGCCGCTGCCCCGCTAGCAAACTGCTGGGCGAAGACGATTTCCGAGCCGGCCGTTAGTGCGACGCGAACCGGCAAACCGCCGATCCGGTCACCAGGTTTGACCGTCGTGGCGACGCTGTAGCGGTCTACGCGCGTGTAGTAGTCGTCACGGTACGACCGGCCAACCTCATAGGCGTATTGCACACCGACGTTGATCGCCTCGAACAGATCGAGACCAATCGATGGAGTCGTCAACAAGATATCGGTGTTGTCCAGCGTCTCATTGATGGTGGACGTGGGCTGGCGCTCATTACGTTGCGCGGTAGCACACGCCGTCGGTTCGAGTGCGACAACCTCATTGCCAACTATGCACAAACGTCGACCATCCGGAACATCGGCAGCCACCCATTCGGGTTCGTCGCCGAGTGCAGGCATCGCGGCGCACGACGTGAATATAAGTGCGATCGTCGAAACACGATTTGCCAAGGTCATTACTGCTCTCCAGTGGCTTGATCGAGCCATGCGGCGAAGTTTGCGGGGCCGTCGCTATCGGGATGCGCAGCGCGCCAGCGTTGTAATGTGCGATCAAGTGCGGCGTAGTTATCAACGTCGAACCACGACCACGCTTCGGTCTCGAAAACAACATCGGTGTCAGCGGCGCGTTCGAACGCGCGTTCGAATGTACTGACGGCCAGCGCTTCGTTCCCCGCTAATCGATGCGTGCGGGCAAGCTCGGCAGTAAGTCTTGCATCGTCAGGAGCGCCGGCTACGGCGGCCTCAAGAGCCGCGATACCGGCGGCATAGTCACCGGCCATCCGTTCCGCTTGGGCCAGCACTAGATAGTCGTAGGGTTCGAGAGCGACATTGGTGAAGAGCGCGCGAACTGCGCTCGGATCGCCTCTTAGGAGGTGAGTCCGGGCGAGCAGATCGCGAACACCGGTCGCGTCTGGATCGAAGTCGAGCGCTTGCTCGAAAACGCTCACCGCCTCGTCGAAGCGGCCTTCGTTAACGAGCACAGCACCGCGCATACGAAGCGCATCGTCGGTGTAGGTGGAGTCGAGCTCGACCGCCCGCTCGTACTCGCGCAGTGAGCGGATCGGATCGGCTTCGATCAATGCGCCGGCCAATAAGAAATGTGCGAATGCGTCTTCTGGCTCGGTAGCGACTGCGGCTTGCGCATCGGGTATCGCCTCAGCAAAGCGACCGAGAATGTTGTAGGTGCTGGCACGGCCGACCAGCGCCGGATAAAACTCGGGTTCGTCCGCCAATATCCGATCGTAAATTTGCAGCGAGTCCTCGAACAAACCCAGCTGGCCGACGAAAAAGGCAACCCAGCGCTTACTGTCGGACGACGGCTGCAGCGCATCGGATTGGATCATCGCATCGACGGCGCCATCGAGCTCACCCTGGCCAGCTAACGCGAAGGCACGGGCGTAGTGCATCGTCGCCGGCATCCGTCCCCGGTTAAGAACCGCCTCAGCCGTAGCCTCCGCGTCAGCAAAGCGGTCTAGACCGAGCTGACTCCAAGGCAATTGGCTGCGCGCTTGCAGATCGTACGGGTGCTCCGTGAGATACGCCTCTAGCCCGGCGACACCGGCCGCGAAATCGCCTTGCGTCGATGTCAGCATGGCCTCGACCATCTGTCGACGCGAGAATTGCGGCGGCAACAGCGCGAGCTCTGCCTTCACTTTACCGATTAGTGCGTCGAGCTGCGCCGTTCGCGCCGGAGGTACAAAGCGAAACCCATCAACGTCCATAACGGCTGTCGGCGATGCGTCGGGATTGGCGCCGAGCCACAGGCCCGCGCGCAACGCGCGTGCCTCGTGGAAATCTGGCTGCTCGGCGAGTGCCGCATCGAATGACTCGATAGCGCCGGCGTGATCATCGCGCCAGATTCGCAGACGGCCCTGTTGGTACAACGCCGGGGCGTAGCCAGGCGCCGCCGTTAGCGCCTCATCGACGTAACGCTCAAGGCTTGTCAGTGCGGCGTTCTCCCAGGTCGCCTCGTAATCGTCGAAGGCGTGCATGCGCTCGACTTCGGTAATTACCCCATCGCCGTTAGCGAGCGCAGCGGCGGCGGCGCGAATCTCGGCGCGGCGCTCCGCTTGTTGCCACAGCACAGACCCACCCGTCGCCAGTACGGACCCGAGTACAAGCATGGCCATCGCAACCGACGCGCTGAAGACAGGCCGCCTGCGCGCCCGCCGCCAGCCGCGCGCCAGCGACGACATCGGTCTAGCGAGAATCGGTTCGTCATCGATATAGCGCTGCAGGTCGTCCGCGAATTCGGCGGCAGTCGCGTAACGATCTTCGCGATCGCGCTCCATCGCCTTTTGCACGATGACCGTGAGATCGTCGTCGCCAACCAGTGTCGGTGGATTCGCAACGGCAACGCGTTTAACAATTTCGTGGACAATTTCGCCGCTGTGCGGCGGCTCGCCGGCGACCATGGCGTACAGCGTGGCACCGAGCCCGTATATGTCCGTTCGTTCGCACGCATCGCGCCCCTGCGCTTGCTCGGGCGCCATAAATGACGGTGTCCCTAGCAGCGCACCGCTTTGGGTAAGGCCAGCGCCTTCCTCACGCATTCGCGCTAAACCGAAGTCGGTAACGAAGACGCGACCGCTATCGGCGACCAGTAGATTAGACGGCTTGAGGTCGCGGTGGATGATGCCTTGTTCATGGGCGAAATGAACGCCACGAGCTGCATCGCGGACAATCGCTGCTGCAGCGTGGCGATCCATGCCCACATGGCTGCTCGGTGGTGTCCCGTTGACCAACTCCATGGCAAGAAACGGCCGACCCTCATGAACACCGACTTCAAACACCTGGGTAACATTTGGGTGACCAAGCCGGGCCAGCAGTCGTGCTTCTTGCATGAAACGGCGCACGAGCTGGGCATCGCGAACCTTGACAAGCTTGATCGCGACCCAGCGCGACAGCGGTGTGTCCCACGCCTTCCAAACGACACCCATGCCGCCGGCACCGATTTCCTCAACCAACACGTACCGGCCAACACGCCGATCGATCTCGAGCGATGCCGCTGCGACCTCCGCCGGAGCATCGCTACCCGCGACCGTCTCCAGCGACTCTTGCATCTCGACGGCCGATGCAAGCGTCGCCAATTGCGCGTGCGAGAGGATACCGTCGGCGACGAGTTTGGCGCCAAACTGCCCTGGCGCCGAGAGCTCTAGCGCGGCCGCGACATCGGGCGCGCTGACCATGCCAGAAATCGTGACCTGCTCCGCCAGTAGCTCGTCGCTGAGAATCGCTTGGCCTTGGCGAATATTGGTAATTAGTCGAGCACTCATGGCAAAGAACGTTCGCGCCGTTACGCTATTGGTCTCTTCCCAATAGGCGCAATCGGCGTCGAATTCGGCTCGCCGGATTCGTTGTCTGGAATAAACGCCTGAAAATCGGCGGCGCTACCAATTCGCTCTGCTATAACACCGCTATGCTGTTTGAGCGCCCAAACGACGACGAACTGTATGCGGCACTAATCGCCCGTGACGACCGGTTCGCGGGGCAGGCGTGGGTTGGTGTGACGTCGACAGGCGTGTTTTGCCGGCTCACCTGTCCCGCGCGAAAGCCGAAACGCGAGAACACGGTGTTTTTCGACTCGCCCGCCGCCTGTATTGAGGCTGGCTTTAGGCCGTGCAAACGCTGCCAGCCGTTGAGTGCGGCGGGCGCGATTGAGCCGGCCGTCTCCGACCTTGTCGAGTCGGTGCTAGCCGACCCAAATCGGCGTTGGCGCGAACGCGATTTGGTGGACCGCGGGTTGGATCCGTCAACCGTACGGCGGGCTTTTCAGCGGCAATTTGGCGCCACTTTTCTGAGCTTCGCGCGTAGCTTGCGACTTGCCAAAGCCGGTTCCGCGCTGGCCAAACACAGCCGCGTAATCGATGCGCAAGTGAACGCTGGGTTCGACTCAGCCAGCGGATTTCGGTCGGCGTTTGCACAAAAACTGGGACGAGCGCCGGGCCAGTTGGATGCCGCTGCCCATCTTCGCGGCGACTTCATTGAGACGCCGCTTGGGCCGATGCTTGCCGTAGCCAACCCACAAGGCCTCGTGCTGCTTGAGTTTTTTGACCGACCGGCGTTGCCTGGCGAACTAAAACGATTGACGAGTAAAGCATCGATCACTATCGGTATCGGTCATTACCCTGCGATCTCTTCTATTCGGTCGGAACTGGGTGCGTACTTTGCCGGTCAACAGCAACGTTTTGAGACGCCGCTGTGCATGGGTGGCACCCAATTTTCACGAACGGTATGGCGGTCACTGCGGCAAATTCCCGCGGCAACAACAACCAGTTACAGCCAACTCGCTGCAGCGATCGGCCAACCGAGTGCGGCGCGCGCCGTCGCCCGGGCCAACGGCGCCAACACATTAGCGATCGTCATTCCTTGTCACCGGGTAATCGGTGCCGACGGATCACTAACCGGCTATGGCGGTGGAACGTGGCGTAAGCAGTGGCTGATCGACCACGAACAGCAGTCTTTTGGAGGAGTAAGCGCTAATGACCAATAGCGATTCGGCGAGTGCCTTTACGGCAATGCATAAGCGAGGCAATCCTCTCGTTCTCTATAACATCTGGGATGCCGGTAGCGCCTGCGCTGTCGTTCGGGCCGGCGCCACCGCCGTCGCGACCGGCAGTGCGTCGGTGGCTGCTGCTCACGGCTACGATGATGGCGAAGCATTACCCCTGGCGGAGCTGAAGGCAACGATTGAGCGGATCACAGCGGCGGTCACGGTACCGATTTCGGTCGACATGGAATCGGGCTACGGCGAGTCGCCTGGCACGGTCGGGCAAACGGCGGTGGTATTGGCCGCTGCTGGCGCCGTTGGTTGTAACTTTGAAGACCAGCGAATTGCACGTGGCGGAGTTTTTTCAATAGCTACCCAATGTGACCGGCTCGCCGGTATCCGCACCGCTTTGGCTGACGCTAACTTACCGATGCATATCAACGCACGGACCGATGTGTTTTTACAGCAACCGGATCAGACCCAGCATCGCGATCTATTACCGGCCGCTATCGATCGCGCAAAGGCCTACGCAGAGGCTGGGGCCGACAGCTTTTTCGCGCCTTGGCTCGCGGACATTGGGCTGATCGAGACACTCTGCGAGAGCGTTCCACTACCGGTTAACATCATGTGGCGCGATGGTGTTGCCGCCATAGCGGATCTCGCCCGCGCGGGTGTCGCTAGAGTCAGCTACGGCCCGGGCCCCTATCGACAAGTCATCGCCGGACTCGAAGCGGCTGCAGCGGCCGTTTACCGGTGAGCGCAATCGGGCCGGGACGGCCCTCCTACATCTTCGCTTGTCGTTAGCGCCTAACCCCGCCGCATCGGGCCGGGACGGCCCTCCTACATCGTCGTTTGTCGTGGACGCCAGAACACACTGTAGGAGCGGCGTCTCGCCGCGATCAGCCGCGGCCAATATCAACATCGATGGCTGCGATCAACGCGACGCTAGCGCTGGATCAGTCTTCACGCGTTAACACCATCCGGTTGAATTCACGTCAAACCTCGCATGCCCCGCGTTGCACTAGTGGCAATACCCTATTGCGCACCGCATCAGTGCAAGGAGATCACGTGATTTTGTTGGCGGTCGTATGCGACACTCGAATTGGGAAGGGAGCAGGTCAACGTCTGAATGCCTAGACGAGAAAGGGCCGCCGCAATGCATCGGAGTAAAAACTTGCCCGATCTTGCGGCTCGGTCACCAATTTACATAAGCGCTGCGACGTTATTTTTTTGCTTGATGGTCGATGCGAGCGCTGATAGCGACACCGCTATTGAAGAGATCGTTGTTACCGGCACACGGCTTACGCGCGATATAAATCTCGCGGCCGCGCAACCTGTGCAAACGGTAACAGCCGAGCAAATTGCGCTCAGCGGTGAATTTGAAGTGGCAGATATCATCAATGACCTACCGGCTTTGGCGACATCGTCGACCGCTGAGCAATCGTTCGGCTCGCAAGGGTTTACCGGCATCAACACAAACGTGCTGACGCTGCGTGCACTCGGACCGAACAGAACGTTGGTGTTGGTGAACGGGCGGCGTCACGTACCTGGGCAACCGGGTTCTAGTGCGGTGGATATTGGCTCAATCGCGCCGGGTCTCATCGAACGGGTCGAAGTGTTCACTGGCGGCGCATCGGCTGTCTACGGTGCAGATGCGGTTACCGGGGTGGTTAACTTCGTCCTCAAAGACGGCTATGAAGGCTTAGAGTTAGACGCACTCACGGGCTTATCGGGTGAAGGCGATGGCGAGCAAACAACGCTGTCCGCGTTATGGGGCCAGAACTTTGCCGACGATCGAGGCAACGTAACGATCTCGGCGACCTTTCAAAACGACGCCGGTTTACTCAATAGCGACAGGCCTGATGAATTTTTCGGCAGTGCTCGACCGTTGCCGAATCCCGCACTGCGGTTTCAGCGTGGCGACGTTTCGACGCTGGCGACACCGAATCTCGCCGCATTTCTTGATCCGAACGTGACCGGCTTGTTTCCTGTCGGCCTACAAATTCCAGGCGCTGCGGTTTTCAGCGCTAACTATGAGTTGGTCTTCGGCGTTGCACCATCGCTAACAAGCGCTGAACAAGCACTGTTTGCTCGTGCGGCCAATGCGCCGCCGTTCGCGCTGATGCAAGGAGCATCGTTTCCGATTTCGGGTCCCTATGGCCGGATAATTCCCGGCAACCCGTATAACTTCCAAGGATTTAGTGCCCAGACACCGATTGACCTAAACGGCAATGGTACGCCGGACTGCCTGGATTCCTTTACTGGCTACAACTCGACGTTTTCACCGGCTGCGCTTGGTGTCATTGGCGGTTGCTGGAACGTCAGTGCGAATGGCACCTACGCGCCGGTCATCGATGGGCTGATCGCCAGCAATGCGGACGGGTTCTTTGGCGACAGCTTCAGCGCACTAACGCGGGTCCCAGACGAACTCATTAATGAAAACGAGCGATTAACGCTCAACGTGCTTGGCGATTACGCCTTCAATGAACGTATTCGGCTTTTCTGGGAAGCGAAGTACTCGCAACAGTCATTTAATAACAGACAACAAGCAAACACATTCTGGGACAGCTTGTTCGGTGCGGCCGATAACCCGTTCCTACCGGATTTTATTCAACCGGTGGCGCAGGCGACCGGTGGTGTGGCGATCACGATTGATCCGGTGATTAACAACCCGAGCGGCGAATTCGAATACACGACGGAGCGCTTCGTCGTCGGTATAGATGGCGAGCTAAGCAGCAACTGGCAGTACGAGGCATCGGTCAATTATGGGCGCTTTGTCGACGAGTCAATCTCCCGTAACGACATCATCGTCGATCGCTGGTTTGCCGCAATCGATGCAGTGACGGACCCAGCGACAGGTCAAGCGACCTGCCGTAGCGAACTCGACCCAACGGTGCCACTGATCACAACGCCGTTCAATTTCCCGGCGTTCGACCCGGGTTACTTCACGTTCACGCCTGGCTCTGGTGAGTGTGTACCGCTCAACATTTGGCAAGGCGCGGTCGGCGTCAATCCGGCGGCGCTCGATTGGGTAACCATCGACAGTCCATCAAAATTGACACTGGAACAATTCGTTGTAACAGCCTTCGCTCGCGGAGACTCATCCGACTGGTTTGAGCTACCCGGCGGGCCTGCGAAGTTGCTGGCTGGATTCGAGTACCGCGACGAATCGTCGGATAATCGGCTGAGTCCGTTCATAGAAGGCGTTTTACCGGGTACGGCAACGATACCGGCCGGCACGAATATCGCGTCCATCAGTGCCAACGGATCGCCAGTTTTTCCGGCGATTGAAACGCGGCGCTCTGAGAGCGGCGACTACAGTGTAGCCGACGTTTTTTTCGAGGCATCGTTACCGATACTCATCGATCGACCCGGCGCTCGTGAACTCACCATCGAAACGGCGTTGCGATTTTCGGATTATTCGACAGTTGGAAATGCCACGACGTGGAAATCAAACGTCATCTACGCACCGACAAATTTCCTTGCGCTTCGCGGCGGCTTTGCGCGCGCCGTCCGTGCACCGAACATCACTGAGTTATTTGCGCCTGAACAAAGCTCTGGATTTTTTGTCTTCGACCCGTGCGACGTGCAGAGTCTAGCCGCGCTAGCCGCGGCCGATGCCAACTTGGCGGCGCAGACGGAGTCGAATTGTGCGGCAACGTTCGCCGCCATAGGGCTTGATCCGTTCGATCCAGTCACCGGTGCCTATCAATTCGTTAACCCTAATCAGGGCGCAGTCAACGGTCGTAGCGGCGGCAATCCAGAACTTCGTGAAGAAACGGCTGATACGATCACGATTGGTTTTGTTATTGAACCGTTAGCTTGGAACGGATTCAGTCTGTCAGCCGACTACTGGAACATTGAAATTGAGGATGCGATCGGCTTCGTCGCCCCGGAAGACATCGTTGATGGCTGCTACATAGGCGCGAGTCTGAATCAGAATTTCTGCCAGTTTTCTTCGCGCAATACCGACGTTAACTCCATTTTCTTCGGTGGGCTTAATTCGATTGAGTCAACGAACGTCAACTTCGCTCAACTCGAGGCCGCCGGCATCGATGTCGATATCCGCTCGCGATTCTTGGTACGGAATCAGGAGTTTCAAGTCGGGCTTGGCGCGACACGGTTACTAACATCGGAGGCGGCCGACAATCCGCTGGCACCGGCAGAGGTAGACTCGTCGCTTGGTGAATTCCAGCGGCCGAAGTGGTCGGGCAACGTATTCATCGATTGGCGCTTCGATAAATTCGTCGCGCAATGGCAGTCTCGCTACACCGGCAAGCAGCTACTGCCCTTCGCTACCAATGAGACCTTTCTGCAGACCTTCGGCCCCAGCGTTGAAGTTGATGCCACCTGGGTGCACGATCTCACGGGTGCCGTGCAAGTGAACGACCGTTGGCGTTTGTCTGGCGGTGTTCGAAATGTCAATGACGAACGTCCGTTCCTCACGGAAATCGCCTACCCAGCGAGCGTACGCGGCCGCTACTTTTTCGTTGGTATCGAGTGGCTGGCTCTCTAGCGAACCGGCTCACCCCATTCGATCATGACAAGATCGCTACCGGCCCGGTCAATGCGGTTGTAGATTACCCACTGACCGTCGGGTGATACGGCTAGCTGCGGCGTGCTGTTTGGAATTTGATCGAGCGGGATTGGTTGGTCGACCATGGCTAACAGCTCGGTCTCGCCCGTCGCTTTGTTTTTGAAGCGGATACTAAGATCACGACAATCGAGATAAACAACGTTGTCGCGCCATATCGTCCAACCGCTGTTATGCGCCGTACAAATACCATCGCTGTGGTAGCGCAACTCAACGCGCTGGTCGCTGCCATCGGCTGCGAGACTGGCTACGTCACCGTCCGGCGTCAGCACATAAATACGACCGTCACTACCGACCTCAGGGCGGAGCAAGCAGGGTGCAACCAACTCCGCCGCGGCGCTCGTTAAGTCGTGACGCCAGACATCGAATGGACACGTCGACCCCGGCGAGCGGACGTAGAGCACAGAGTCACCCGTCGAATCGTACGAACCCGCGAGCGAATTGACAGCCTCGTCGCCCACCATAAGCCTTGGAATGCCACCTAGTTTGTCGACGGCGTAGAGCTTCGATGTCGCATTGTCGAGTCGTACCGCTTGGGGTGAACCCGGTGCAATAAACGACGACACGACGAGCGACGAACTGTCTGGCGCCCAATTGGGGAAATTGGCGAAACCGAAGTTCGTGATCCGACGAGACTGACTGCCATCTGCACGCGCTACCCAAATTTCCCATGCGCCGGATTGATTCGACATGTAGGCGATCGATTGCCCGTCCGGTGAATACGTTGGCCCTCCCTCATCGCCGGTCGAGTTGATCAAGCGCGATGGCTCAAAATCACGATCGACGGACGCAGGCCCTGGGTATCGCCATAAGCTGTGATCGACGAAAAGCTCCTCGTAAACGAGACGATTGCCGCGTCGAGACGTCGCAATGTACTCAGCGTCTGCACCAAACGGTGCAAGTTTCAATTGCGCAGACTCGGTATCCACTTGCACCAGTTGCCGTGCACCGGCAACAAACCCTAGCGGGGCCAGCAAAGTGCGCTCATTTAGCCAAGCAATGTGCGCAACTTGCCACTCCTCATTGTCTGGCGTGACGCAACGAACCTCGGTTGTCGCCACGTCATACACGCAGATTCGTCGACCACCTTGGAAAACTTGCCTAATGAATGCGACCCGAGTGCTATCTGGACTGAATCGAGCCGCGAAGTCGAAATGGCCTTGATTGGTTGGTGTCGCTTGGGTCGTCGAGCCATCGAGAGCCGAGATCAAATAGATCTGCGCGCTGCGCTCCTCGGGGGGCGAGCCGTTAATCGCCAACCATTGTCCGTCTGCCGACCAGTCTAGATTTGCGATGCGCTCGATTCCGAGACCGCGAAGGTTTGTCAGCAGGGCATCGCTACCGGTCACGACAGACCGAATCATGATTTTTTCGCCGGGCGAATCAGCGCTCGGCGGCGACCCGGAGATGTAGGCAATGCGCGTTCCGTCCCCGGACCACACCGGCCACTGATCGGCACTATCAGGTCGCTCGATGCGGGTTGATTGTCCGCTCGCAATCTCTAGCAGGTAAATATCACTAACCGGCTCCGTGGGGCTGGCGTGGGCGTAGGCCACGACATTGCCATCCGGCGACAATGCGGGATAGAACTCGTAACCATCCGTTGCCGTAAGCGGCCGCCGACGAATATCGTCGAACACCACAGCGGCGGCTGGTCCGTCAGCATTCGGTTGCAAGTACAAGGTAATGGCCACGCCAGCGGACGCGACTGTTGCGACACTAAGCACGCCGATCAGTGCGCTAACACGCCCTGTTGCAACCCGGCGAATTCGGCCATCCTGGATATCGAACAACCAGGCAAGCAATACCGCCAGGGGAAAACCAGCGATGAAAACGATAACGAGACTGGTACCGATCCACTGAGGCGCACCGAGGCGGTCAAATACGGTTAGTAGGATCTCGATACTCGCCCAGGCCAATGCCACATAAACAGCAAGCGTGCGGAATACGCGTCGTTTGCGGAGCTCGCTGTAGATCGAATTTTTTTCAGTCACGCTCATCGTTGGCCCTGCGATTACTTCCGTAATGATCAGCTTTGTCGCCGCTTAACGCCAGAGGGGCATCGGGCCGGGACGGCCCTCCTACACCGGCGTTCACCCCCTCGCCAAACCCCGCTGTAGGCGCGGCGTCTCGCCGCGATTTAACCGCGGCTAACATCGACGCGGCCTTCATCGGGCCGAGACGGCCCTCCTACACTTTTATTCGGCGCTGTGATTCATCGCGCCGCCAGCGGAGCGTTCGCGACATCGAGGTCGATCCCATCGCTACGGCCGAGATCATCAACGACCAATACTCGGTAACTGCCGGGTAATGGGTCCCAAATGTACGGCTTGTCGCTCGGGCTTTGGCCGATAAACTGATCATTGGCGAACCAATACACTCGCGTGGCATCGCCATCGGTGGCCGCCATTAATGCGATACCGTCATCGGTTCGATCTACGCGTGCAAACACCGTTTGACCGTCCTGCGGCGACGTAATCGTTGGTGGTCGACCATGCGCCGCGCGTACCGCCAACGGACATGCTTCGTCCCACGGCGGCGGCGTAGCAACGGCGAATCCCGCTTGCCGAAACAGTCGAGCGATATCCGATGGCCAAAACTCATAGACCGCCTCGTGCGTTGGCGCTGTACCGATACCGCAGCTACGCCGGTTCGTTTGCGAGTCGACCTGTATGGCACGGTGAATGCTCGAGACTTTTATCGGCGAGACCCCCGGAACAAACCAACTCTGCGTGATCCGCGGGCAGTGTCGACCTGGGAGATCACCAGTTGATGCGCAAACGTCGATCTTGGTGAGATTAAGGCCAGGCGCCGGCTCAAGTGAGCGGCGCGCGGCGGGCTCGATTGCGATCAGATCGTTAACGATCTCGAAAAACAACGGCGCGGCGGTGCGCCGTCCAACCAATGCATGGTTGCTGCGCCCGTCGAAGTGCCCAACCCACACCGCGACGACGTACGGACCGACAACGCCGACTGTCCAAGCATCACGAAACGCATACGACGTGCCGGTTTTCCAAGCAACGTCAGCGTTCGCACCGCCAACGCCAGTTACGTTGTCCCCGGGCGGCGGGTTGTCGGCCAACATGGCAAGCGTTACAAAACTCGTTTCAGCACTTAGCAAGCGCGCACCGTTAGCGACCGGGTCGTCCACTCGATATCGCAATGGTCGATCAACACCACCGTTCGCCAGCATTGCGTAAAGACGAACGAGCTCAGCCATCGTCAACTCATTACCGCCAAGAACAGCCGCCAGACCATAGTGTGAGGCGCTGCGCAGTCCGCCCACTCCGCCAATGGTTAATAATCGGTGCAAGCGCTCCAGTCCGATGCTCTGCAACAGACGAATCGCCGGAACATTGCGGCTATAGATCAATGCGTCACGCGCCACTATCGGACCGGCGAAGCCGCGATCGAAATTCTCAGGTGTGTAAGCGGCGAAGCGATACGGTACATCCTTAAGGAGGGTCATCGGGTGAATGAGGCCATCCTCGAGTGCCAGCGCGTAGACAAACGGCTTCAGCGTCGATCCGGGCGAGCGCTTGGCACGCGTGCCATTGACCTGACCGGCGATCGGTACCGAAAAGAAATCGGCCGACCCAACTTCGGCCAGTACGGCCATCTCGCGGGTATCAACGAGCATTACAGCGGCGTTGTCGACGCCGCTGTCTTTGCGTTGCTCGATGAATTGGCTGACACGTGCCTCTAATCGCCGTTGCCACTGATTATCGAGAGTCAATGCGATCGCAGTGGACGCCGAGTTTGGCGCCAGCGCGCCGCGTGTGCTGTGCGGCGCAAAAAACGGTAAGGCGCTAGGCTTTCTAACCGTCGGCGTCATCGCAAAACGATGCGCTTGCGCGTCGCTGACCGGGTAGTACTGTCGCCAGATCGCAAACAAACGTTCGCTGGCCACCCGTAGCGATGCGCGGCGATCATCACGTTGTGGGTTACGTGCAACCGGGTTTTGCGGGACGACCGCTAATGTGAGCGCTTCATTGACGGTAAGCTCACTCGGGGATTTTCCGAAGTAGATTTGCGCGGCAGTCGCGATGCCCTCGACGTTTCCGCCATACGGCGCAAGATTAAGGTACGCCTCAAGAATTTCATTCTTTGAATAATGCCGTTCAAGCTGCAGAGCACGCAGTATCTGGACGAGCTTGCCGCGCGGCGATCGCGTGTCCAGCCCGAAACGCAGTCGTGCCAACTGCATCGTAATCGTCGAACCGCCAACCGGTCGCTGCCGCCGAACGTAGGTTGTCCACGCAGCCCGAATGAGAGCCGCCGGGTTAACGCCGGGGTGCGAATAAAAATGACGATCTTCATACAGCAAGGTCGCATCAACAGCGCTCGTTGCAACATCATCGAGCGATGTGCGGAGTCGGTAGCGCTGATCGCCGGCGAGGCTTAGCCGCAACAGTTCGCCGTGCCGATCGACTACGACGACGGAGAACGGGGTCGCACCATAAAGACTTGGCTGCGGACACCACCACCAAACCCCAGCGCCTAGCGCCGAGATGCAAAACAGAGTAATTAGTCGACGCTTCACCGCGCCGCTCTAACCTCGAACTGTCCAGCGCGTGTTCGCCCACGCACGCGGCGGTCATACATCGAACTCGCCGCTACCGCTGGTACAGCAAACGTGCCGGCGCTGGTCGCTTTCACGCGATAGCGAAGCTCTGCCATTCGATTACCGAAATCGCCATAGGTCACCAGTCGATCCTCGCGCACGTCTTGGAATTCGATGCGACCATCGCCGGGTGTATTTGCCAATGTATCCGCGATGATTTCGAAGCCGCCGGGTAGCAAATCGACAATAGCGACATTGGTTCGCCGTTGGCCACTCGAACGAATTCGTACCCGAACAGTCAATTCGTCACCGATTGTCGCCGCACCAACTGCCCGACCGTTTGCATCGAGAAATTCGCGGTAAATCTCGATGCCTTCAATCACTCGGCCTTCCGGCAGTGATTGGTCGAATCCCGATTGCGTTAATACGCGATAGATTGGTTGATCGCTATCACCGTCGACACTCAGTGTCTTGGTATTGACGTCGACGGCAGCACGGGCGAACGGTGCCGACCCGGTGATCGCCGTACCGGTAACACTGACGAGGCGTAACGAGGGCAATTCGCCGGTAGCCGCCAAGGTCTGTGTGTACGCCCCAAGTCCGAGAATGGCATAGGCCGACGAAATGGTATTGAAGTGGTTCGCTACGACCCCATCGACGAGCGCTGTAAGTGTATCGGCCGTTAGGTCCGCCACAATATCCGGGAAATGCCGCGAAACGAGGTAGATGTACTGCGCGTTGCGACCGAGCTCTGTGTCGAAATCACTGTCGATCTCAGTCGTATCGCCACCACGATAGTTGCGTATCAGTGTATCGGCGAGATTCGACTGCTTCAGCATCGCGTAGCTGGCCGCCATGTACGCGGCGGTCAAATCAGATTCCCAAGCAACGTCTTCCCAACGCTCCAGCGCCTCGTGCAAGTTGGTTAGCGAATTCGTCGTTACCTCGCCGTTGCGCGTTAATACGTAAATCGCATAGGCGCGAAGCCGCGCTGCCGGCAAGTCGGTCGCCTCATCACCGGCGACGCGACGCGCATAGCTAAGCGCACGATCGAGCATATCGCGCGGCACCGCTAGGCCTTTATTTCGCGCATCGGTTAAGAAGTGACTGATATAGATGGTTGGCCAACCAACCGGAGCGCTCGACGAGCGCCAAAACCGGAACCACCCGTCGGCGGTCTGCCGGCCGCGAAGTCGACCGATGACGTCGTCAAACGCAGCGCGAATATCACCCTCATTGAGATCGACATCACCATTGCCGAGTAATCCGAGCTGCGGAAATACACGGCTAACCATTTGCTCCGCGCATAAATGCGGATACCGCTGCACATACGCAAGTAGACCGTCCGTTAAAACAAGCGGGCTGGCCGATGCAGCGGCCGCTTGTTCGGCTAACGGCGCGGCCAATTGACGCGGAAACTCAAGCGGATCGCCCAGCGGACCGCTGGCTGCCGTTAGCGTCGTCTCGTATGCGACTGCCGGGCGAACGCTTAACGTCGCCGTCCGCCGAACGGCGACATCGCCACTGGAAGCCACAATGTTCAACCGCGCCGCACCGACGGCATCGGTTGCACGTACCGTCACGGTCGCCCGACCTTCTTGACCTTCACTAACTTGCAGCGTTGATTGCGCCGAACTAACCAGTTCTAGCGCCGCTGACGGCGTTACGGCTAAGTCAATCGTCGCATCAGGACCCGAGCCCTCAAGGTTGTTGGCGATACCGATCGTTACGTCGAACTCGTCTCCGGGGGCAGCGTGAGTAAGAAGATTCGGCGTAATAACGAACGGACCACGGACCGTCGAACGCGCCTCACTGCGGCCCACCGCAGCCGCGGCCGTGGCCACCACCATGACGCGAAGCTCACCGTTGTAATAATCCGGAATATCGAATTCGACCCGACTGGGGTCCGTGCCGATATCGACAACGCCGGACCAGTAGACGACCGGCGGCTCGGATTTACGACGAAACGGGTTTAGGTTTTTACCGGCAAGCGAACGAGCTTCACCCCCACCCGGGGCCGCAGCACGCAAGAATGCATCGAACGACGGCAGTAGCAAATCGACCATCTGATGCGTCGACACCTGTAACGCCATTTTGCGCAGGAAAAAACCTAGCGGATCCGGCAGCTGGTACCGGGCAACGGATAAGATTCCCTCATCCACGGCATAAACGATCGCCTTGCTAGGACGATCCGCGCGTACGTCGATAGCTAGTGTGTCGCCGGGCACGACGAGTGCCGGAGTAGTAATGTCTACGTCGATCGTACGAGCATCGCGATCTATACCGAAAGGGGCGGCCGCGTAGCTCAGCGGCGACACGAAAATCTCCGGTGAATCGGGGCTACGAACGAATGCGATATTGACGTAGGCGTTACCCTCAAGTCCGTCCGGTACCGGTATTGTCTGCACCGTTGTCGTCGTATCAGCGTAGAACCATTGATGGCTATACACCCGATCGCGTTCGATCGTTATCAATCCGGTACCGGCATACGGCGCGCGCACTTGCATCTGGATGGTATCGCCCGGCGAATAGCTCGATTGATCGAGCGTAAGCTCAAGCTCTGCGTCGCGCTCAAGCTCGCCGGCAACATTACCGGCGCCCGCCACCGTATATCGCAGCGCCGCCAGCTCGGTATCGTCAGAGGCTTTAATTCGCACGACAAACCGCCCCGCAACGTCAGTCGGTAACGCAACGTTCGAGCCATCGGCGGCAATCGCGAAAGGACTGTCATCCGGGGTTTGCTCACGCAACACCGACTGGTACGCGAACGTTCCATTGGGTCGCTGTACCAGCGTCGATACGAAACGCTCCTCGGCAATCGACAACGTCAGACCATCGACGGCGACTGCGTTGGCATCGTTATCGAGCGCGATGAGCTCGATAACGTGTTGTGACCCGCGATCGAGCCAGCTGAGGTCGCTGGCGCTTCGGTAACCAACGACGTGCGCAGCGGGTGAGACGACAGCACTCGCTGCTGCACGAACGCTGCGGCCATCACCGATATCGTAGCCATCGACGGTTAGGTCGACGCAAAAAAATCCCTGAGTGAAGCGCGCAAGGTCCAGTGAGAAACGAGCGTCGCCCGACTCGTCGGTAGTCGTGTCGGTCAAGGTGATAGTCTGCGTCTGCAACGCAGTCTCGGTCGTCGAAACGGTAGCGGCGAACCGGTAGTCGCTGTACGCGGCGAACGATGGCTGAATCGGTGTGACGGTGTATTCACCGCTCACACGCCGCTTAGCCGCGGGTGTTCCGAACAAATTCTCGAGCGATACGGTCGCCGCTAGCGACCCTGGCGCCAACCAGCCGACCGTTTTCGCCGCATCAATCTGCGCGCGTATGCGGAGTCTGTCTGGCTGAAACTCCGCCACACGAAAACTCGCGTTGCCAATGGCGCGGCGCCGTTGCCCGTCGTCAACAAGATAAAGCGTGGCGCGATACTGGCCGGTCGGGGAGGCGGCCTCGGTAAAAATTTGCTCGTCGAGCATGCCGCCCTCGGGCAGCGCGAATCGCTTGTCGAGCAAGGTCTGGCCGCGGGCATCACGGATGTTTAGAACGATGGGCAGCCCGTCGACGGTGCGCCAATCGTCGCGTTTTACGATGGCAGCAAGGCGCACCGTCTCACCGGGCCGGTACAAGCCACGGTCAGAAAAAACGAGAGCCCGCAGCCGGTTGTCAGCAGCGTTCGCGCGGACGACATCGCCACCGATATCAAAGCGGGACAATTGCAACTGGCGACCTGGCCTTGCAACCGGCAAGAACGCGGCATCGCGACCGCGGCGAACGACGAAGACGGTTGGTTGGCGCTCATTGCGTAAATTACGTGTTGATATAAAGCGTGAATGACCGCTGCCGTCGGTTCGCTCGGCCAGTACCGGGATACCGTTTCGACCGAGCAACTCGACCGTCGCATTCGCCACAGGCCGGCCACTCGTCATTGACTGTACAAAGACGTCGTGAGAGCCGTCGGCGCTCGTTTTGACGAGTAGGCCAAGGTCGGTTGTCATGACCAGTCGGCGATCGCTACTGCCTACCGCAAAGTCGCGCTCGCGATCCCAGCCTTGCACGCTGATCAAATAGGTGCCCCCTTCCGGAGCGTAGTCGCTGAGATCGAGGTGCGAATAGGCTGCTTCGCGCGGGTCGGACGCGGCAACGTCGATCAGTATCGTTTGGCGTTCAACGATGTTGTCTTCGCGAAACGTACTGGGGTAGCCACGAAAGTAGGGGCTGCGAATATCGCCTTGGCTCTGGCTGGCGAGGTGATTAATTTCATCGTCGATGATCCGAGCAACGTCGACCCGCAGTGTTTCGACGCCGCGCGAAATCAAACCAAGACGGCGGTCGCCGCTTAGCGGCAACAGCGATCCGGACAGCGCGACACGGGCTTCGCGTGGATAATCCGGCACACGCAGAACGCTTGCATAATTATCGGCAAGTACAAACTCACCGGCCGATTCCAAGCCGGCATCGATGACAACGTAGATGTAGCGCCTCGCTGGAACATCGAGACTGACGCTGTGGACCGCCGCGATATCGCCCTCGACTGGGTTGACGGTGACTGGAATCGATTCGGCGGCGGCCAACACGGCGGCGGTAACCTCAGCCGGTGAGCTCCAGCGTTTGTTGTTGATCGTCGAACCGTTGATCGTCACAGTCGTCGGCAACAAATAAAGGCTAAGCCGGTCATTTAGTGCAGCCGTGGCCACGCGGTCGGTAAACGTCAACGTCACGGCTTGGCGCGGATCGTCATCCTCGTCACGGGCGATCAGTGCATCGGCCCGATCGACCCGAAAATAACTACCGATGTCTGGGATACGAACCGTGCCAGCGATCTCCTCATCGAAACGCGATGGACCGTTCGCGGGTGCCAGACCGGCGGCGACCGTCAAGGTTAGGAAATTCTCATCGCGTGGAATGCTGAGCACATCCGAATGGACGTACGCAACCCGACCAGCCTCGTCCAGGCGCACGTCGAACCCAACGGGATCAGCACTCGTCTCAACGGTGGCCCCCGATGGCCGCATCGTAAATGCGAGACGCTCTGTTAGATCGCTGACGTCGACCGGGTGGGAAAACGACAAGCTAGCAATCGCTTTGCGAACCCCGGTGTCGACCGGGTCTTGGTAAAACTCATACGCTGATAAAGCCGCGGTAAAGTCGGGTGTAACAAATTCGGCGCTGCGCTCGCGAAGTTCCAACGCTGCATCGAACGGCGTTGCATCCCAACGAACGCTATAGCGCTGACCTGCCGGCCACAGCTCGCTCGGCGTGAAAATCAGTGTCTTTTCGTCCTGCCAACGCCATTCGCCAGCGTGTGCTGGCTCCAATTGCACGCCGCTTGGAACCGCCTGACCAACTAGATCCAAACGCGCGATTGAGGTTGGGCTGTCCTCCGGCGTTAAGCCGTCGGTGGCAACACGAAACTCAACGGTGACTGGTGGCGGCACCAACTCGCCATCGACAAGCGCTGCCAGCGCCGGCGGATTGGCAGTTCCAACGATGCCCGGTGGCTGTGGACGTGACGATAGGTAGCTGTTGAACAACAAACCTAGCGTCACTAGAAGCGCGGCAGCGATGGCCGCGCCAAGTACGCGCCGCGGGCCAGCGGCGGCTAACCAAGGCGGCGGTGTCCAACGAACCTCCCCGATAACGCTCGTTAGCCTTGCCATGCCGATTCTCCGTGACCGCGGTGGTATCGCTTATGCTACCGCAATGCTGCCAGCGCTAAGTGCGACAAGTGTGGTCAATTGTGACCGACTGTGGTGCGAGAATTTACGTCGACACGGTCGACCAAGCGGTGAGTGCACGGATAAAAGCGAGTCGCAGACGCCGCAGCGAGCGATAACGATCGTGGACGAAACTTACGCGGATAGGTAACAAGTACCCGCTGAACCTAATAGCAGACGCAGCCGGCGTTGCGGCCGGTGACAAGCTCCGCCGGAGCGTATACCCTACGCGATCCCCAAAACAGGGGCCTAGCGATCAGCCGCGGAGAGGTGCCGGAGTGGTCGAACGGGCTTGACTCGAAATCAAGTGTGCGCGCAAGCGTACCGTGGGTTCGAATCCCACCCTCTCCGCCAATTCAGACCGACACCAACAGTCGTTCCGCATCGATACCGTCGAACATCTCGAATTCGAACCCGCGGTACATAAACTAGCGGTTCGAGCCGGAGCGAGCGTAGCTCGCGGAGACCGCCGAGCCGCGCGAGCGGCGACGGCAATCCCACCCTCTCCGCCAATTCAGACCGACACCAACAATCGCTCTATCCAATCGAGCCGGTTCTATTGCTGTAGGAGCGGCGTCCCGCCGCGATGTCTCCGCGATCAATCCGCGATCAATCTACGATCTCATTCTTTCTTCTTAGGATCCCGACCGGCCTCACGAAGCGCCTTGCGAACCACAAACTCGAGTTGACCATTAACGCTGCGCAATTCGTCGTCGGCCCATTTTTTCAGGGCGTCAAGAACGGCAGGATCAGCACGAAACAAAAACGATGAACGAGCCACAGAGGTCGGTACTTCAGCGGCGCACTTGCAAGGCGGCGATAAACGCCGCTTGGTCATCGGGAGAGACCAAAACGGATCGCCCGCCACTGTAGCGAATTTCCAAACGATCGAGTGACATCGCTGGCGCCGCTAGCGGACTTCGCGTTGGCTGCACCGACTCGATCGAGACCAAGTCGATGTTCCAACGAAGCGGTCCGCTGACAATTGTTAGCTGCCCGTCGGCCACACGGTAATAGGTCGAGATCATCAGCCAAAGCACCAACCCCACCGATAATGTCGATACGATGATCGGCGCCGTCAACTGACCAGCGGCCAGCGCCGGTGTCACCGCCACGATACCGAGCACGACCGACCCGATCAGTACCGCCACAATCCAGCCGTCTTGGCGAGACCGGAAAACCATATAGACATCCTCCACTAGTTATACAGCGATCCCGTATTAACGACCGGTTGCGTATGTCGGTCGCTGCACAACACGACTAATAGGTTTGAGACCATAGCAGCGCGACGCTCTTCGTCGAGTTCGATGATGCCGTCGCGTTTTAATTGCTCCAATGCCATCTCAACCATACCGACGGCACCTTCCACAATTTTCGTGCGTGCTGCGACGACCGCTTGCGCTTGTTGACGCTGCAGCATAGCGGCTGCGATTTCGGGTGCGTAGGCGAGATGACTAATGCGAGCCTCGATAACTTCGACGCCGGCTTTACCGAGTCGCTCCTGGATATCCGCCTTCAACACTTCACCGATCGCGCTCGTGTCGCCCCGCAATGAGTCCTCGTCGTCCTCGCCATCGTAGGGATAACGACTGGTGAGGTTTCTGAGTGCCGCCTCGCTCTGAACGGCCACGTAGTCTTCATAGTCATCAACCTCGAACAGGGCCTCGGCGGTGTCGACAACTTTCCAAACAACAACGGCTGAGATTTCAATCGGATTACCGTCACGGTCATTGACCTTCGACGGCCTACCACCCGTTCGGCCGCGCTCTTGGACGACTTTGCCTTCTTTGGTTTTCTTTTCGGGAATCGCTTGCGAGCCGGTCTCGAAGTTGCGGACGCGCCGTGAGATTTTTTTCTTACTTAACAGCGGATTCACCCAGAAAAATCCGGAATCGGTCACTGACCCTTTGTAGTTGCCGAACAGCAACAACACACGCGCATCATTTGGCGCGATGGCCATAAAACCGAAGAAGAAGAACACCGATAACGCGACAAACAGCACGGCTAGCTGTGGTTGAAAAGCCATGAAACCGGCGATAGCCATCCCAACCAGGAACACGATTAAAAATAGAACGGGCCAACCCGACATGGGACGAAACGGCTTTTCAAACACCTGGCTCATCGAGTCACTCTCCTGCATATGATGTCAATATGATATCATTTTGATATTTTTATGCAATCACGCTTCCTAACTGTTTGTTACGACGAGAAAAACGACTAGATGAGCAACGCCCAGACGGACGCACCGAGTCGATTAGGCCGCTTGGCGCGCCTCCAGACGAGCATCGAGCAACGCTTCGAGACGAACTTGGTCGGCCACAAAACCGCGAATTCCCTCCGCTAGCTTCTCGGTGGCCATCGCGTTGGCATTCATCTGCAGTCGAAAATCGGCCTCGCCGGTAAACCGGCATGGGTCGGCCGGCGGCGCGTCGTCGGGCGATAATTGCCGCGGCAACTCGCCACCGCTGTTCGCGAGCTCGTCGAGCAATGCCGGACTGATCGTTAGCCGATCGCAACCGGCCAGCGCTTCGATCTCGCCCGCGTTGCGAAAACTCGCACCCATGACAACGGTTGGGTAACCACGGTTTTTGAACAAGCGATAGATCGTTCGCACCGATACGACACCCGGATCGTCTTCAGCGGTAAATTGCCGGTCAGGCTCTTTGCCGCGATACCAATCGAGGATTCGACCAACGAACGGCGATATGAGGAACGCACCCGCCTCAGCAGCGGCCACGGCCTGGACATCGCTAAAGAGCAGCGTCAGGTTGCATTGAATGCCGTCCGCCTCAAGTACACGGGCCGCCTCAATGCCCTCCCACGTCGAGGCCAGCTTAATCAATAAACGCTCGCGGCCCCGGCCAAACTCCTCGTAAAACGTCACGAGACGACGGGCGCGCTCAATACTCGCGCCAGTATCGAAGGACAATCGAGCATCGACCTCCGTCGAGATGCGTCCCGGGATGATGTCGAGAATTTCATTGCCGACGGCGACAGCGAAACGATCGGCGGCGAGGGCGGTGCGTGATGCGCGATCGGTGCTTTGACCGAGGGTCCAGTCGCAAACATCGTCGATCAAAGCGTCGTAGCGTGCTAAATGCGCAGCTTTTAAGAGCAACGACGGGTTGGTGGTCGCATCAAGCGGTTGGTACGCAACGATCGAGTCGATATCACCGGAGTCAGCGACAACGTCGGTCATTTTTTTTAGTTGTTCGAGTTTGTTCATCGGTCTGCTCGGTCGTTGTTTGATGGGTCAGGCGATAGTTTAGCGCGGCTCGTCGATTCGAGATCGTTTGTTCGGTTCGGCGGCGGTGAACGAAGCTGTGGGAGGGCCGTCTCGGCCCGATGACGTCGACGCCGTCGCCAGCCGCGGGTTAATCGCAGCGGGACGCCGCTCCTACAGCGGGGTCTGGCGGCGGCGGTGAACGAAGTTGCAGGAGGGCCGTCTCGGCCCGATCGCCCACCCCACGAAGCGCGCTACACTTGGCGGCGAGCTTTGACAGGGACATCCATGACCATCTACCTCGTCACCACCACCGTTGCCAATCGGGAAGATGCCGAGAAACTGGCGCGCCATGTGGTAGACGCTGGCCTTGCCGCCTGCGTACACATCGACGAAATCGTCAGTTACTACCCGTGGGACGGCGAGATGCAACGCGTGAACGAGGTTCGACTAACCCTGAAAACCAGCGTCGAGCGCTACCCCAACCTTGAAGCGGCAATAGCCGAACACCACCCCTATGACATCCCCGCCATCATCGCGGTCCCGGCGGCCCAGACCCACAAACCCTACGAGGACTGGGTACTTAGCACGATCGAAGCACGCTAAGTCCAGCGGCTGAGCCAGTCTCAGCCCGGTTTTCGCTTATCCCAATACGGCATGGCTTTTTAGCCGTGCGCTGGCCCGTTCTGAGCGAGGACCTCAATAATGAATAACACCGAAATGACGCGTTGGTGGCGTGCGCTCCTGGTGACCGCCATTTTGATGGCCGGAGGCTGTGGTGGTGGCAGCAGTGGCGGCCCGCCCCCACTCGATACGGATGGCGATGGCATCGCCGATATCAACGATAGCGATGACGACAACGACGGCGTTGACGATACAGCCGACGCGTTTCCCCTAGACCCGAACGAAACGGCCGATTTCGATAACGACGGCACGGGCGACAATGCCGATACCGACGATGACAACGACGGCGTTGAAGATTCAATGGACGCGTTTCCCTTTGACGCCAGCGAGAGCCAGGACTCGGACAACGACGGCACCGGCGACAACGCCGATGCGTTTCCAAACGACCCCGCTGAAACGAGCGACAACGATGGCGATGGGATCGGTGACAATGGCGATCCCGATGACGACAACGACGGCGTCGATGACACTATGGACGCGTTTCCATTGGATCCGGCAGAAACCACTGACACCGATGGGGACGGCACCGGCAATAATGCCGATACTGATGACGACGGTGATGGCGTTGCCGACGTCGACGATGCATTTCCACTCGATGCCACCGAATCGTCGGATAACGATGGCGATGGAATCGGCGATAACGCCGATACCGATGACGATAACGACGGTACGCCCGATAGCAGCGATTCGTTTCCGACGAACGCTGCGCGAACGAAGCCGATCGAACCGCTGTACCCGCGGGTTAACGGCCGACTGCAACTACCAGACACACCAGCGGGTAATCAAACCACGTGGGTCATCGATCAGTTAGCGGCGACAACAACATCGCTGCAAGACATCAACGATCGCTTCGATCCAGCCACGCTGGTCGGCATTCCGGCAACGGATTGGCAAAACTTCTTTGACACGCTGCGCTCGACACTCGCCGATGCAACGATTCAAGACGTCATTACGATGACCCCGACCAGCGTACGGATCTTGGTCGGCGATCCAGCGGCACCTGCAGATGGTAGTTTCATGACGCTGACGACGACGCTCGATACCGGGCTGATTCGCTCTTTCGGCGCACAACCCTTCCCGCTGAACGGTTCGTCGACTGGATTGGATGATCGAACGCTCGACTACACCGCGGCACTCGCGAAACTCGAAACGCTAGCCGAGGACGTCGGTGTCCTGGTTGCTCGAATCGATGCGACCAACCAGTGTGTCCCGATCTTCGAAAGTAACGCTAACCAGCCACTGGCGACCGCCTCAATTTTTAAAGTCTGGGTCGTTGGCGCTGTCGCACAGGCTATAGAAGACGGCTTGATCACACCGCAAACCACGGTACCGCTTAGCGCTGCCGATCTAGTGCCGGGAGGCACAATCAACGGCGAGCCGCTTGGCACGCAAATCTCAGTCACCGACTTGGCCGCGTTGATGCTTGGCATCAGCGACAACACGGCGACTGAAGCCTTGTTCCGTCTGGTCGGCCGCGATCGCGTCGCAGCGACGTTGCCCGCCTTCAACCATGCCAACCCAGACGCAATGCTGCCATTCTTATCAATGAGCGAGGGCTTTCACCTCTACTGGACGGTCCCGGAAACCGACGCTCTGGCGTACGTCAATGGCACCGAGATGTTCCAGCAGGACTACCTCGATAACACACTGACACCACTCGGACCGGTCACGGCGTTCCCACGAGCAAACGATTCGGTCTTGGTCGATGCGCTCTGGCAAGCGAGTCCAACAGACGTTTGCCAGGCAATCGCCGGTTTACGGCAGTTTAACGACGCCACACCTGGCTTCGAAGTTGTCGATCAAGCGTATGGTGCTGAATCGGTGGGCATTAACGTTCGACCGTTGTGGGAACGTGTTTGGTACAAGGGCGGCAGCCTCGCCGATGGTCAGGGCCTTCGCGTCCTTACTCATGGCTTCCTGCTCGAAACCGACAGTCGAGGCGCCTTCGTCGTTGTTGCCATGGGCAATAACGACTCCGGTGGTGCAGCTCGCATCGACAGCGGGCCGTTTACCTCTGTCGTCTTACGACTCGTCGACATCGTCAACGAGACCAACTAACCGTACAAGCCCGCTACGGCGGTCGTCTGGAATGGACGCCGACGATCGTCGTTGCGGCACTAAGGGCAAAAACAGGATGTCGTCTGACAACGTGCGTAACGAGCTTACGGATAACGAGAAGTGGCTGCGCGAACGTCGCGCATTAGCGATCTCCGAAATCGCATGCGAACTTAGCGACAAAGAGCGGCAACGCTTCTTAGCTGGTGTGTGTGCCGGCGACGATGGACTACGTCGAGACGTTGAAACCTTGCTAAAGGCTTCGGAAAACGCGACAGACTTTCTCGAGTCGAAGCGTCGCCGGCGCTTAATCGATTTTTTTGAAGAGTAGTTGCTAGTCGCAATCCGCGAGAATCTCACGGATATTGTCTGGCTGGCCGGCATCGAACTCGGTGATGCCAAAGCGGTTGTCGATCAGTAACCATTGATCCAGTGAACGGCTAAACCACTCACAGGCCGAGACTTGATCGCCGGCATTCTGATAGACATCGGCCATGACATAGTAACTGACCGCCAACGAGCGTTGTGTGCCCGGTGTGTTTGGATCGCTCGCCGCTTGCGCGGTAAACCACTCATTGGTCTCGCGCATACGTGCAATACCGTCGTTGACGCGTCCCGTCTGCACCCAGGCCATCGCTTGCGATCCTTTAACGATCGCGAGCCGGCGAGCAGTGGCCGTGTCATTAGGGTCTTGCACAACGGCCGTCTCAATCAGCTCAATGGCGGCACCGTAGTCCTCAGCTGCTACGGCGGGCTGCTGCATATCAAAGCGCGCATTGCCACGCGACCAATAGACAACACTCAGCGCGTCGGTCACGCTGCGATCAGGCCCGCCGGCCAACAGCGCGCGTCGATACGCGTCAATCGAATCGGTATAGGCAGCGATACACTCGTCGTATCGATCAATAAAATAATAGCTCTCGCCGAGTAATTGTCCCGCGTTGCCGGCCAACTCGGCGAATCGCGGCTCATCTGGATACGTTGCTGCAGCGGTGTTAGCAGCAACGACAACACCGGCGGCTGCCTCGGCTGCCGCTTCGTAGTCGCTGTCCCATTTGAAGCTATCTGCTCTGACCTCGCTGGCCTCTAAACGCAGCAACTCTCGCTCGACGGCGTCGGCGTTCCCAGCTGCCGCGCTGCTAACGATCGCGATCGCTTGATCCAGGAAGGGTGTCGCTCGCTCGGGCTCGTTATCAATGTAGAGCAAGCGATTCGCGCGCTCCACATACAGCCGACTCAACGCCAATTGCGCGTTGCCATTGCCGGGTTGCTCAGCAATGAGCGCATTAAGCAGGCCTTCCGCTTTCGCAAATGCCTCCTCGGCAACATCGCGATCGGACGCATCGGCCACCGCTTGCTGATTAAGCAGTTGCGCCAGCCGCGCGAATCCGCGACCTGCATCGAGGCGAATATCGGCAGGCGCCGATTCGTCGGCCGCCAATTCGTCGAGGTAGCGCTGCGCGAGGATCACCATGCGGCGCCGCGCCGATGCGGTACCCGGGACTTTATCGACGTCATCGTAAACATCAAACATCATCGACGACGCCAACGAGCGAACTTGATCGAAGCGCAGCGCTGCGCGTTCGCGGGCGGTGTTGGCCTCCAAATACAGCCAGCTGGTGGCCGCCAACGCACCAACCAAGGTCGCTGCAAGTGCCGCTGAGAACCCGACCGCCAGCCGGTTACGGCCGACGAACTTTGCAAGTCGGTAGCGGCGCGTTGCCGGTCGAGCTTCGACAGGCTCATCGCGCAACAGTCGCTCGATGTCAGCGCTAAACGCAGCGATCGATACGTACCGATCGTCTGGGTCGCGTGATAGCGCTTTCAGCAGCACCGTATCGAGATCTTGACGTAGGAATCGCTGCAAACGTTGCACCGACGTCGCGCGAGCCGTTGCGATGTCGCGCTGCTCAAGGTCACTAGCGCTCGCGTAGCGCTGGCTCGGCGCGCCAATACTGACGTTCTCGGCCGCATCGACCATCGCCTTCGGTGATGAGGTGTCGAGACGATAGGGTCGTAAGCCAGTAATGATTTGGTAGGCCAGCACACCGAGTGAGTAAACATCGCTCGCCGTCGTCGAGCGGTTATCGAGAATTTGCTCGGGACTCGCGAAATCTGGCGTTAGCGCCGGACTGCCGTATTTGGTCACGGCACCGATGTCGTCAGTTTGGCTCGGGCTCATCAGTTTAGCGATACCGAAATCGAGCAGCTTCGGAATACCGTCTGGCGTTACTAGAACATTTGACGGCTTAAGGTCGCGGTGGACAACCAGGTTTTGGTGGGCGCTGTGGACGGCTTGCGCCAGTTTCTGAACCAAGCGAAGCCTGTGGCGAACATCGACCTTGTGCGAATCGAGATACTCATCGACAGGCTGACCATCGATGTACTCCATGACGAGGTACGGTACGCCCTGATCGGTACCGCCATCGATTAGTTGCGCGATATAGGGGTGATTGAGTCTCGCCAGAATGTCACGTTCAGCATGAAAACGCGTCAATAACTCGCGTGACGCGAATCGCCCCCGGATCAGCTTCAACGCAACTTGCTGGGTAAATCCGTCACCGTCGCGAACGGCACGAAACACGGCGCCCATACCACCCTCACCGAGCGACTCTTCGATGCGGTATCCGCCGACGATTCGGCCACGGTAATCGTTGTCGACCCAGGCGAATGCGCCATCCTCAAGAAAACTATCGACGTCCGTCGCCGCGTCGATGACGCGTTCGACCGCCCGGCGAAGTTGTGCATCCGCCTCGCCTAACTCGTCGAGAAATACCGCTCGTTCGGCAGCTGGCTTGGCCAACGCCTGGTCGCATAAATCGAGTAAGTTACGTGTGGCGCTAGTCACTGTGATCGCGATTGATCTCTCGGTACAGCCAGCCACGTGCCACCTGCCAGCTGCGCTTGACCGTTGCTGCCGACAGATCGAGTACCGCCGCGGTCTCCTCGATAGTAAGTCCACCGAAAAAACGCAGCTCTACCAACAGAGCACGGTCTGGGTCCGCTTTGCTCAAGCGCTCGAGCGCATCGTTTAGAGCCAGAATATCGGTCGGCGGTTGCTCTAACGAACTGCCGACGTCGGCGAGCGTGACGCGTACGCCCCCGTCGCGTTTCAGCGAGCGGCGCTTGCGGGCCTCATCGACGAGAAAATCGCGCATGACCCGAGCGGCCATCGCCAAAAAATGCGCGCGCCCAGTCCAATCGATGCGATCGATATCGACAAGGCGCATATAGGCCTCGTGCACCAGCATCGTTGGCTGAATATCGGCGGCATTGCTCTCGCGCGCGAGATACTTACGCGCGATGCGTCCCAGCTCAGCATAGACGTGCTCGACGATTTGTTCGCGAGCCTCGCTGTCGCCGCTATTCCATTGTTTGAGCAGCTCGGTAACTTCTGACACCGGACGGATCTCGTTGTTGTTGTTCTCGCCCTGCACTGAGTATAGGCAATTCGGCGACCCCGCGCCTGACGGCAGCCACCGAACAAAGTGTGACTTAGTTCACACTTTGCCGCCAATCGCGATTCGGTGCTGTGACCGCCGGGTGTTCGCACCTCGAAAAGGCTGCGGATACCTATGGGTCCCGCTTGTCGTGTCGGTGTCGTCGAATTGACGTCGTCATGGACAGAACGAGATGTCAGGATACTGTTCAATCAAATCACGAGTAACCCAATGAAACGCACCATTGATGCAACGCTCATTAAAAAGCTCCGCCAACAGCGCACGTGGTCACAAGATGAGCTCGCCATTGCAGCCGGGCTCAGCACGCGAACTGTCCAACGCATCGAGGCGGACGGCGCCGGTGCTACCAGCTCAATCAAAGCGCTCGCCGCAGCGCTAGAGATCAATCTACACAATCTCGAGCGAACCCCGAGAACCGAAGCAATCGGGGTTCGTTGGGGCTTCGGCGGCGTCGGTATCGGTGTCATCGCTTCTGTCACCGGTATCGTCGCCGATTACGTACACGGCGGTGGGTCCGCGCAGGAAGCCGGCATCAGCTTGGGCGTCGTCGGTTTCATTGCGGGACTGTCCTGCGCGCTGATCGGCTGGGCATCCAGCCGAGCCTAGCGATCGCTTACGGGTGTTCAATATGCGTGGCGGTCAGCGCTTCTACCGGTACGTAGTCGATATCAAAACCAAAGCAACGCGGCGCAACCACGGACAGCGCCCGCGGCTCGCGATAAAACGCGGGGCAGCCTGTTGCCAGCACGGTGACACGTTGCCCGTAGCGAAGACGTTCGGCATTGATCGGCGCTGACGTCTCAAAGTCGAGTACCGTTATTAAATCGGGCACTGAGGCGGCGACGGTATCGCCGATCGTTGCGAGCAAGTACTCGTTGCGGATACTCAACGTCAGCGGTGACCGAGCGCTGTCGAAGGCCTCGATCGTGGCTTGACCGACGTCGTAGCCGCCAATCATCTGGCTCTGGTAATCCACGACTTTGCCCGTGTAGAGGTGAAACAAATCACCGTATATCGATGCGGCGAACAACTGACGGAGCGGCGCGATTATCCGCTGTGCGTTGCCACGGAAACGCGTGAGTAATCGGCCAAGCTCAATAGCGAACGTCAGCGTGCCGGGAATAACCGCATCTTTGAGCGTAGCACCGCTCATTGGATGCTCGACCGTGGTAATCATGCCGCCCATTGCGACGGCCATCGCACGGATATGGCGCTCGTATGTCGTCGTTGTATCGGTCGAAAATGTGGCGGTGTTACCCGCGTAATCGACCGCAATGGCGGGTGTCGGCGCCACACCCGCGATCGGATACGACATCATCTGCGCTTCGGGCAATGCTCGTCCCATTCCATCGCCATCGACGACGGGAATTCCGCGACTCGCCGCTGCAGCTAACGGTATCAGCGAATTGCCGCCACCGATCTCGAATGAAACAACCGCATCGACGCGGCGACCAACGTGCTGCTCGAACGCATCGAGCGCGATGCGTGGATCGTTGACGGAGGGCAATAACTCCAAACTAATCGACGGCGCGCCCACGGCGCCGATCGTAACGACATAGGCGTCGTCAGCGACATCAGCCGGCGCGATGACCTCAGCGGGCCCGACCGATTCGAGAATATGTCGAGTCGCGAGCAGCGACACATACGGATCGCCGCCGCCGCCGGTAGCCAAGAACACGGCACCGCGCGACAAATCGTCAAGCTGATCGGCCCCGAGCTTCAACGCGGCCCCGCCTGTATCGCGACATCGCCCACGACTTTGACGCGCAGTCGTACCGCGTTACCGGCCATGTAAGCGATCGGCGTCTCTTCGACGTCTGCGACACGCAGTGTTGCGGCATCGACCCCGGCATCGATTGCTACCCTTGCAGCCTCTTGACGCACACTGGCGAGCGCCTTGTCACGGTCGATTTTGTCGTACGAGACGATCTGCTCCGACTCCCCGCCGATCTGCGCGATTGCCGCACCGATTGCGTTTGCCACGTTGGCGTAGTCAGGCCGGTGGATACTCGCCGCAGCGGCTAGGGTTTCGCTCGCCAAGATCGCACCGCCGCCTACCAAAACGACCGGCAGCGGGTCACTGCTAGGCTTCATCGTCTCGACCCCGCGCTCCAACATGCCCTGGATTTGCTGTTGCGCTGTGGCAATCACATCGACAGATAAGCTCTGAACCCGGGTTGGATCCCCAATTGTTGCTGCGCCCGCTGCCACGACGACATCTGAGGCAGTGAGCGTATCGCCGCCGAACACCATGGCCTCATCGAGCAGTCGATGACCGACCGATTGCGGCCCGATCTCGACCCCATCGGCAGAGACCACGCTCCCGCCACCTAGGCCAAGCGCCAAGATGTCTGGCATACGGAAATTGGTTCGAACACCACCGACCTCGATAACGAGATTGGACTCACGCGGAAAACCGTCCTGCAGGACACCGATATCCGACGTTGTCCCGCCAATGTCGATGACGATCGCATTGTCGAGACCGGTTAAGCTCGCCGCGCCACGCAGCGAGTTTGTGGGACCGGATGCGAACGTCAGCGCCGGGAAGCGGCGTGCGAAATCGGCATCCATCAACGTGCCATCGTTTTGGCTGATGAAAAACTGGCACGTCAGTCCCCGTCCGCGGATCGCAGCAACGCACGCCGTAACAACGCGATCGGCAAACGGCAACAGACTCGCATTCAATAATGCGGCGTTCTCGCGCTCCAAGAGTCCGAGTCGCCCAATGCTATGCGACAGCGTGACCTCGGCGTTTGGGAGCGCCGCCTTGATTTTCTCGCCAAGCAGCTGCTCAGGCCGAGGGTCGACCGGCGAAAACACAGCCGATACGCAAATGGCTTCGCTGCGCTTGGCAATGAGATCGTCGATAAGCCGCTGAACTTCCTGCTCATCGAATGCAGCTAACGGATGTCCATCGAACAGCGTACCGCCCTTGAGCATATACGCCTGATCTCCAAGTGCCCGAGCGATGTCATCCGGCCAGCCGGTTTTCGGCGGTAAGCCATCGCCCGATGGCGCACCTAGCCGAACGGCAGCGACTTCGGTCAATTCGCGGCGCTCCACGACAGCATTCGTGAACTGCGTCGTGCCGAGCATTACGGCATCGATGTTCTTCTCGCTGCCTGGCCGCTCGGCGAGCACGTTGTCGAGCGCATCGACGATGCCGGTTAATACATCCGCAGACGTCGTCGCTTTCGTCGTCGCAACGACATCGCGACCATCGAGTAAGACAGCGTCGGTGTGGGTGCCGCCGACATCAATGCCGATACGTAACATCGCTAGAACTCGGTGGCGGTGGTGAACTTGGGTTGCGGCCGCCAGCGCCCAAGTATCGCGTACAACACCGCAGCGATGATGATCGCATCGATGGCCGCGATACGCGTCAGACTGATTGGAAGATCGTCGGCCGCCAACGCAAAGACGCTGCCGGATGCCCAAGCCACTAACGCCGTCGCTGAATACGCATCGGGATGTTGTACGGCGGCGCCGCGATAAGCCGCGGGCCGAACGAGAAAATGGTCGACAGCAATGATGCCCGCAACCGGTATAAACACGACCGACAAGTAAAACAGAAATGTAAGAAACGAATCGAGGATGTTGAGAAACGCCGCCGCCGTTCCAAACACACCCAGCACGATGATGAGCCAGCGTTGCTTAAGCGCAGGAAACGTCGCTTCGGTACCAAGACCGGCACTGTAAAGATTCAATGAGTTCAGCACCCAGCTACCAGCGATCACGATAACGAACGCGCCCCAGCTCAATCCCATAACAATCAACACATCGAGAAAATCGTCGTTTCTGAGCAGATCCGCCGCTAGTCCGCCGCTTAGCATGACAATCGACTGCACGATCGCGTACGACAACAACGCCGTGTACAAAGCGCCGCGCCAATGACGAATAAACCGGGTGATGTCCGGCATGATGATTGCACCGATAATGACACCGCCGACGACCGAGGAAACGGCATCGCCGAAGGACATCGTTGCAACTTGCGGCGCAGCCAGTGTCGCATCGAGCGAGCGGGTGCCGATCGCCTCGCCCAATAACACGACTGTCACAACCATCATGACCGGTACCAGCACCATCGATAGCGCGTTTATCGCTCGAAAGCCGTAGATCGTCGTTATTGTCATGACGACACCGGCCGCAAGTTCAACCACCCAAGCGGGTGCTGCTATTTGCGCCGCATCGCCGAGTAAGCGAATGACAGCACCGCTGAACAAATCGATGTTGACACCAAACCAACCGAGCAACGATACGGCGAACGCCAGGTTGACGACGGCAGCGCCCCACTGACCAAACGCGACACGGGCCAGCATGTACGACGATACATGAGCGCGCGTTCCGACAATGCCGCACAACGCCGCGATAACGGTCAACACGGCACAGCCCAGCAATGTGGCGGAAAACGCCGACCGGTTATCGAGTTTCAGGAACACTTCGGCGCCGGTCACGAACGTGGGTAATGAGAACGCGACCATCGCACTAACGAGCGCAACACGGACCCAACCAACCTGCGCATGGGCTGGGACTGGCTCGGTGGCGAATTCGCTCGACTCGGGGTCGACTACCGCCGATATGGCATTCGAATCGTCAGGCAACGGTTGGTCTTATCGTTGGTGTCAACCGAGCTTACGCGAAGTGCCAGACCACAGCGAATAGAATCGTTAAAACTACCGATAGGCAGGACGCCCCACCGCGGTCAGTGGGGCGTCCCGCCCGCGCGAACTAGATAGCGACGCTTGCCGCGACGATCAGTACTTTCGGCGCACGACCAACGTGCAATCGCGCGGTATCGTGACACCGTCCTCGGCTGCCGGGAAGTTAGTTAGCTCAGGATTACCATCACCGGGATGCTGGGTATTGGTAAACAACGTCGCGAAATCCGGCGTGAACGTAATACCGGTAATCTCGTCATTGTTAACACCCATGAGCAAACGCTTGTATTCGCCCGTTCGTGTATCGAATACCGTGAGCTGATCTTGTAATCCATCAGGCTGGCCACCATCGGTGCCAATGTATAGACGCCCAAACGGGTCGGCATAGGCAGCATCGGGATCGGTAAATACGTTCTCACCACCGTCGACCGGAGCCGAGTACGCTGCATACGGCAGATCTTCGGCTAATGCGTCGGGGTCGATGTCTGGTTCGGTACCACGTGTGTTTCGCGCGATCGCAAACATGTTCCAGGTAAAGCGCGTCGAACTCGAGTCTTTAGTCTCGATAATGTAGCCGTCAAAGTTCTCGAAGACTGGGTTGGATTCGCTAACTTCTCCAGCGCCACTGTCTTTACGATCGTTATTCGTCAACGTCCAATAAATCTCACCGCGCGTTCCGACTGTGCTCCATTCCGGACGATCCATTTTGGTCGCACCCACGGCATCGGCAGCGAGACGGGCGTAGGTAAGAACGAGCGCCTCGGTGGTTAAACCGGCCGCTGCAATGTCTGGGTTAGTCGGTGTCAGCTCAATCCACGTTCCTGCACCAACGCCATCTGCGTTGCCGTCTTCATCGAATTTACCGACATACAACTTACCCTCATCCAGCGGACTCTTACCGTACGCGCGCGCCTTGCGCCATGGGTACTTTGACTCAAACTTATAGATGTAGTCGCCGCGTTGATCGTCGCCCATGTAGGCGGCAACACGGCCGTCACGAAGCTCCCGCATAGCAACAGCTTCGTGCTTAAAACGACCCATTGCCGTTCGCTTAACTGGCTTAGCAGCGGGGTTGAACGGGTCGATCTCAACACACCAACCAAAACGGTTCGACTCGTTGGCGTAGTCGGCGTTAGATAAATCGAACCGTGGGTCATGGTTTTGCCAAAAGTAACCGAAACCGAACACGCTGAAGCCGTAGCGAGCAAGGGCTGTGGTTTGTAAGTCGTCGGCACCGGTAAACTCGCCCTCTGCATTGGGTGTTCCGAAGTAGCCGTTAAAATTCTCCTCGCAGGTGATGTACGTCCCCCAAGGCGTTGGCCCAGAACCGCAATTGTTGACGGTGCCGAGCATCGGGTTGCCCGCTTTGTTGTCTAGTAAGTGACTGTGCGCAACAGGCCCTGCGAACTCGACCGGTGTGTTCACGGTGATGCGCCGGTTAAGACGGCTGCGTTTACGAAGCCGCCACTGACCACGACGATTGCGTTTAATCTCCACGCAGGAGACGCCGTGCGCGGCCTGCGATAAACGAACATCTTCTAGGCTCTCTGGACCGTCCTTACCAAGCACGTGCGAATTGCGACCAAACTCGTGGTTAACCGCCAGTACGCCACTGCGGCTACTCAACAACAAGCGGCGTAACCATGACGGCAATTCCCGGCGAAATCGCGACTCCAAACGCAACAGACTCGGTAAATTACCAGGGTAGAACCACATGCCGTCGTGACCGATACCGATCTGATTTTCCTGCTCTGCAGCCGTCGGGCGCGTTGCGGGATCGCCGGTGTACTCCGGGATACCCGGCTTGATTGGCGTGCCCCACGGAATAAGAACATCGTATTCATAATCGGGCGAAACCGTGACCGTCTTGCCGCCTTGCGAGGTTGCATCGGCAATTGTGAGACCGCGAAAATCAAGCAGCGAACCGCGCCGGGGACGACGACTAAACCAGTCCCCTAGCGCGCTATTTGTGCCAGCGTGCGCTGGCTTCGGCGCAAGAAATCCGGCCGCGGCGACCGCCATCGAACCCTGCATCATCCCGCGCCGCGTTAAATTGGCGGCGACAATTTCCTGAAAGCTACTATTATCGGTTGGGTTGGTCGAAACATTCTCCGACGAATCGTCGCCACTGCGATCGATTGTCGGCTCGTGCGGTTGCATGACTGCGGCCATTTAGTATTTCCCCTTTTTGACGCAACGATTTAAAGACGTTCTTTGACGCGCCGACAGATCGACGCCGGCGCGCAAACCTCACCGGTAGAAATCGCGGGAAAAAAGGCAAGACGAAACGGACCGCTACGGTGTTATACCGCGGTTACCAAAGATGCCTGTTCCCCGAGACATCGAATTGTCACCATCTACTGCAGCGCAAACTTCCGGTTGACAGTTGTCACCCAAATCCGCGGCTGCAGTAAACGACGACAGGAGAAACCTACGAGATGTAAGCGACCGTTCAATGACACTTGCGTGACAGATTTATTGCACGTCGTTTTGTTGTCGCGTTCGCGAACAGAGCGCAACCAAACATGACGAATGTGTTACGAAAACCGTGAACGCTATCGACGGCATACGTGAGAAACGGTGGTGTCGCGATGCGACCATCATGCGAGTTATCGCACGCAAAAAAACCAACGACGGGCAATCACGTATCGATACTTGATTTAGCGCTTAACACAGGGATCGTATGCGCGCTGTTTGTTATCGGCATGGACTTAATGAGGTAAGCCTGCCAACACTCCAGGTTCTAAAGCGAAATCGAGACACTCATGCTGCTCAATACTGGCTCTACGAAACCACGACTTCTTGACCTAGCGCGCGTGTAACGAAGGTCCGTCTATGACACTCTGTTGTGTGTGAAGTTGGTTTCCGCAATACCGTTGCTTTTGCCCGACAAATTCAGCAACGGTTGCGTACGTCACGATACCGGAAAACGCGGCGGCGGCTAAAAGGTCAACATCGAAATGACGCATTTAGAAATGTACGGTACAACCGAAGTATCGTGCGGAGTATTCACATGAAGGTGCGATCGAAACGCTATTCCGCCGCAACTTTCGGCGTACGCGTTCGCAACAACTCAGGTTCGACATGAATATCGAGTCCCGGCGCACCGCCGGCCGCAATACGCAGTGCTATCGCCACACCGGCCGCGCCGGCCGTGGGTCGCACCCAACCCGAATGCGGTGCCCAGTCGTTAATCTGCTCAACCGTCAATCCGAGTTCTGCCAATGCTCGGCGCACTTTATCGATCGGGCCACCATCGACAGTCCGAACAAACAATCGTCCGGTGGCGACGGCGCAATCGACACCCGATTCGGACTGATAAACCGGCAGCACGGCATCACGGTTGGCAACACGCTCGGCCGCGAGCGCATCAATCAACACATGTTCGGCCAACGACTCGCTCAACACCGCATCGGACGGCGAGACGGCATTGCGCGGCTTCGCGGCCAGCTGACTGGCGCGGCGATACACCGTTCGCAGTACGCCGCTGCCGATCGACAGCGTATCCGGAAAGTCTTCGTCCATCCGCTATTGGGAGATAGCCATGTATGAGTTCAAATATGGGGGCAAGTCAGGGCGTAAACAACAACTCGCGTTAAGCGATGAACTGGTTGTCGTGGGCGGATCACGCAACAGAGCGCCGCTTCGAGCCGCACGCGAACGGTCGCGCGCGATTCTGGAGGGCCTTACACCGGTGGCCGATTTTCGCGATGCGACAGTGAGCGTCTTCCGCGTTAATGAAACGTTAAGCGCGACGTCCAAGCGAGATGTTCTGACCGACTTCAAAGCAGACAACAGTTTTGCGTTCGCCGGCAATTGCCTAACTGAGCCGAATACCGGTCAACCGGTCGTCTACACCGAACGGGTTTTCATACAGTTCCAACCCGGTACACGGGAATCGGCGATCAATCGCATCTTGCGGCAAAAGCGTTTTGTCGGTGTCCGCACGCTTCGCTACGCCGACAATGCGTACGTTCTGCAAGGCCGGAAAGGGCTGGGCCGCGACATATTCGGCCTAACGATGGATCTATTGGAGAAAAATGGCGACATACGGCTATGTCACCCAGAGCTACTTCGTCCGCGGCACAACAAAGTGGCGTTCCCATTGCAGTGGCACTTACGCGAAACGTCGTATAACGGTCAATTGATTAACGAGCACGCGAATGTTGAGGCCGCTTGGGAACAAAGCACCGGTGTTGGCACGACCATCGCCGTTATCGACGATGGGGTCGACATTGACCACGTCGAATTTCGTGCGCGTGGCGGCATTGTTGCGCCGCGAGACATGGGCAGCCGGAGCAATAATCCACGGCCTAGGTTCGCACTCGATAATCATGGTACGGCCTGTGCCGGTGTGGCCTGCGCGAGTGGTGTCGACGGCGCATCAGGCGTTGCGCCGGATGCGGCGTTAATGCCGATCCGGCTATTGGCGGATCTCGGCTCGCAGGAAGAAGCCGATGCGTTCGTATTCGCGGCGCAACAAGGGGCTGATGTCATCTCCTGCAGCTGGGGCCCACGCGATGGCGATTGGACCAATCCGAATGACCCGCTTCACACAACGCCGGCACCGTTGCCCGACTCGACACGGCTAGCGCTGCAATTCGCCGCCGAACGCGGACGGAATGGCGATGGCTGCGTCATTTGCTGGGCGGCCGGTAACGGTAACGAATCGGTCGACCTTGACGGCTATGCCAGCAGTGAGTTCGTCATGGCTGTTGGCGCCTCGAACGATCGCGGAACACGCTCTGCGTACAGCGACTTTGGCGATGCGCTTTGGTGTATGTTCCCGAGCAGCGACGCCCGGTCGCGACAACTAACCAACGGTATTTGGACCACCGACCGTATCGGCGGACTCGGCTACAACCCCGGTGATCCACAATTAGGTCACCCGGCTGGGGACTACACCAACGACTTTGGCGGCACATCGAGCGCTTGCCCCGGTGTCGCAGGCTTGGCCGCGCTAATGCTTGCCCGCGAGCCGCGGCTTGGTCTGGGCGATATCTGGGACATCATCCGTGAGACTTCCCAGAAGATCGATGTCGCGAATGGCAACTACGACGCAGAGACCGGCCACAGCCGCCAATACGGTTACGGACGCGTGGACTGTGCCGCTGCGGTCGCGGCCGCATCGCTAGACTAGTCGGCATGGCGAAAGCTAGTTGTTCGGACGCAGATTGTGGTACTCGCGGCGAGACCGAGCGACGCGTGAACGCTGCGGGTAGACGCTGCATCGACCGCTTAGCTCATGAATTGCTGACCAAGCTTGGCTAAACTCGGCGGAGCTGGACCAACAACAACGACAACGAGGTCAGCTTGACCGACCGAGACAACAACTCGCACGGCGAACTTGCGCCGGCGGAGCTGGTGGCGCGTATCCAAAGTGGAGACTCGGCCAGCGAGGCGGCACTCATCCGTCGTTACAGCCGCTCTTTGATGACGATGCTGAAGCAGCGGACAGGCGATATCCAGCGCGCTGAGGATGTCCATCAAGACACTTTTTATATAGTGCTTGAACGGCTACGCAGTCCCGAGCGTAGCCTCGAAGATCCGTCGAAGGTTGCGGCCTTTATCCATCGAACAGCAGAGTATGTATTGATCGGTGAGTATCGGAAGGAGTCGCGACGCCAAACGTATGCGGATTCCGAGGTCATCGAACAGTCTCGAGACCCTCGTAGCGGACAGTTGGAGCGGTTGATCGACAGCGAGTCGCAGCGGGCGGTGCGAGAGCTTGTGCTTACGCTCAACAACGAGCGGGACCGCGAGCTGTTGTATCGGTTTTACATCTTGCAGCAAGAGAAGCCCCTTATATGTGAGGTGCTTTCACTGACATCGGTGCATTTTGATCGGGTTATCTCACGAGCTAGGAAGCGCTTTCGCAGCTTGGTAGAAGAACGCGGATTGACACTCGTCGATTCCGGAAGCGTAGCGTGACCGGAGAATCAGGATCTATGGATAAAGCGACGATTGAAACGCAACACCTCGTTGATCGCTATGTACAAGGCAAGCTGAGCAGTGAAGAACAACGCGAGTTTGAGATTTTTATGCTCGATAACCCGGATATTGCGGACCAAGTCGAGTATGCGCGTGGGATGCAGTCTGCGTTGCAGGACGAAACGTCGCAGCTCTTTGCTGATATCGACACCGGCCAACGAAAAACAGGTCGACAAACTTTTTTTCAAAGTCCGACGTGGGCAATGGCAGCAACCGTCCTGCTAGGCGCATCGATCGCTTGGAACGTAGCCCGTGAGTGGCAAGAACCGAGCGTCGGGCAACCATTACCCGTCACGCAGGAGGTGTGGCTAGAACCCGCTCGTAGCGAAGACAGTACGTACGAAATCGCTGCAGATCCGGCGGGCGTGCTAGTCAACATCGATGTCGCCGCTACGCCCGCGACGGCCTACCGAGTCGATCTGCTTGATGCCGGTGGTGCGACAGTGTGGAGCTTCGAGCCAGCCCTTGCTGACGATGACCAACTGTTGCGGTTGGTCGCGCCACCTTTCCCGGCTAACGACAGCACGTATACCGTCGTTGTTTACGATGCTGAACGAGCGTCCGAGCCCCTAACAACGTACTCCTTGGCGCTGACCAGCGCGACCGACGAGTAAAGCGAATCGACAAAGAAGCGACGATGCCGAGCTTGTCCCGAATCGTGGTTGCCTTGGCAAGCGTTATTGCGGCGTCTGCCAGCGCGCAACAAAGCGATTTCGTTGAATTGAATATTGCGCGCGATGCGCCGAGCTCACACGCCATCACGCTGAGCGCGGGACGAACGTACGAAGTTGAACTCGAGCAACTCGGGATCAATGCAACGATGACGATTGATAGCCCCGACGAGACAACGGTGGGCCCGTTCAACTCGCCGTTGACCGATCGCGGTTGGGAAACACTGTGGTACACGCCAGTAGCGTCTGGCGAACACACTGTCACTGTTCGCGCTGCAGACGAAAGCCACAAAACCGGCCAAGTACGCTTGCGCGTTTCGGCCGTCGAGTTACAGCCATCCGAGCCACCGATACTCATTGCGCTAACCCGCACGGCAGCCGGTAGATTCGATACAACCGAGGAGCGGATCGCTGCACTACGTGTTTTCTCGCAAGCGCGCGAGCAGTTGAAAAACGCTCGTTGGCGACGTGCGAGCGCGTTTTTCGACCATGCGATCGCGCACCTACATGAGCTTGCCGAACGTCCGAGTGAGGCGGTTGCCGCGTACGCACGTGCGGCATCGGCGTACGAGCAGCTCGGTGCCCGCGAAAACGCGTTGTGGGCGCAGTATCGGCAGGCGAGTATGGAGACGTTTCGCGACAACTACGCCGCATCGCGGCAATTGCTGCGGGCCATGCTTTCGCCAGCGATTGACCTCGGCGAACCGAGTCTCATTTCCGCGACGCAGAACTACATCGGCGTCAACCACTATTACGAGGGCGATTTCGACGCAGCAAACCAGTGGATACGCCAATCACTGGCCACCATCGAACCGACCGGGCGCGCGCATGAACAAGCGACTACCTTGTACAACTTGGCCTGGATTCGCTTGCAGGCCGGCGAAGCGGTGGCGGCGCTCGATTACTTTAACCAAGCACTGGCGATGGATGAGTCGTTAGGCGATATCGATGCACAGATCGATACGCGCGTCAGTATCGCAACAACGTACCGTGACATGGGCGACTGCGGCGGTGCCATTCACCAGCTCACCGACGCACTGGCACTAACACACCAACACAGCAAGAAACGGCAACTCGCCCGAATCCATAATCGCGCAGCGAGCTGTTACTCAACGTTGGGCGACTTTCGCGCATCGACGGCGTTGCTGCGACAAGCCTTGGAATACGCAAAACAGACTGAGAATCACCGCGAGCATGCAGATGCTTTGTACTTGCTTGGCGATGACGCGTACGCCACCGGTGCGCTTGAGGACGCCTTACGCCTGTATCAGGCCGCACTGCAAGCGCGGTTAGACATCGACGATCACGAAGGGGTGCTGCGTTGCCGTATTCGCTTGGGCGATGTTTTGCTCTCGCTAGGGCGTCTCGACGAAGCCGCGCAGCAGCTGGATAGCGCTGAACTCGCGTTCGGCGAGATCCGTACCATCAGCGGCGAGGCCGACCATGCTCTGGTGATCGACAAACTTCGCCATCGTAATGGTGACGATAAGGGAGCAACGACTGCGCTCGCTGGAGCGATGCGTCGTTATCAGTCGTTGCACGACAACGTCGGTCAACTGCTTACCTATCTGGCCCTCGCTGCGATCGACTCCGCCGATGACACAGCGCAACGTCGCGCCTACCTCGATGCCGCCATCGAGTTGGCGGAGAAGCCGCATGGGCATGTTGTCCGACCCGAATTGCGGGCCCGGTATCGGGCGCGACTTGCTGAGGTGTATTTTCAGCGGGCGGCGCTCGACGTCGCCGCATTCGAAGAAACTACAGACGAGCGCCCGGCGGCCGAGTCTTTTGTGGCCATCAATCGAGGTCAAGCCCAAACGCTGGCCGAGCAACGGTTACGACGGCCCGACGAACAGCTGGTGATTGACGCCGCTCTGCAAGACCTGCAACGACGATTGACGACCAAGCTGGTTGCTCTTAAAGAGGCGATCGACAACGCCAATTCACCGGAACGGGTAACGAATCAACTGCGAGCCGACATCGAGCTTTTGCAACTGACCATTGATGGCGCGGCCAGCAAGCTGGAGCACGCTGACACGCAACGTATTGCGCCGATCAACGTCGACGCCGTTGCAGCGCTGCAGGCGCGTCTTTCGCCCGGTACGGCGCTGTTGCAGTACTCGCTAAGCGAATCGGTCGGCTTCGTATGGCTGGTCGATCGGAACCGCGTCTCCGTCAAACGGCTCACGAACACCGAGCAAATCTCGGCCGACGCGAGAGCACTGCATGCAGCCATCACGCAACGTCGCCCGTACCGCAAAATCGCTGCTCGACTGAGCGAAACATTGCTCCCTTTTTTGACCGACAACGACTACCGCCGATTATCGATCGTGCCAGACGGCCCACTGCATTACGTACCATTCGCCGCACTGCCGCACCCATCGACCGGACAGGCGCTGATTGATTCGATCGAGCTTCAATTGCGGCCGAACGGGCTGTTACTTGACGAAGCGTATTCACCGGTAGCGATTGAGTCCGTTGCCGTTTTAGCGGATGCCATTTATTCCGCCGCGGACCCACGGCTTAATGACAGCACACAAGACCCAGCGACGCAGCCATTGCTGGCTGCTCTCGGTGCCACCCGTAGCCGGCCGACGACTCGACTGCCCTTTTCAGCCGTTGAGGCCGAGGCGATCACCAAGCTGGCCGGTGATGCCGTTGTAAGCACGGCAACGGGCGCCAGTGTCACGCAGGCAATGCTGGCCGCTCAGTTGGCAAGCCGACCGGATCTCCTACACGTGGCCGCGCACGGTATTGTCGATATGGAGCACAGCGGCTTATCTGGACTTGTATTATCAGCCTTTACAGCTGACGGTACGCCAACCAATGAGTTTCTGTCTGTGCCAGAGATTTACCGCTTAGGGTCGACGCCGACGGTCGTCGTTCTGAGCGCGTGTGAAACGGCTGTTGGGGAATACATTCGCAGTGAAGGGCCGATGAGTATTGCCAACGCGTTTTTGCAACAAGGTTCTGACCATGTCGTGGCCACACTGTGGAAAGTAGCAGATCGATCGACGGCCGAGCTGATGACGCGTTTCTACGAACAGCTCCTCAACGCAGGCCAGTCACCAGCTGCGGCGCTGCAAGCCGCGCAGCAGCAGATGAAGTCCTCCCGACGTTGGCGCCACCCCTACTACTGGGCGGGCTTTACAGCGACCACGATCGCGGTGAATTAGCCGCCGCGGCCGTGGATACGCCCGTTGTGGGACTTTTTGGCAGACTCAGCCCAGTAATCACTTAGTGTTGGGTACGCGAGCAGCCAGTTCTGAACATCGCCGAACACCGCCCAGTTTTTGTTCTCGAAGGCTTTACGAAATACCCGCTCGCCGTCGTCACTAAGCCCTTGTTTCGCGAAATCGAAAAGAGTCCGATACGGCGGATCGTCCTCATCACTGACCCGACCGAGAAAGACCTGAGTTTCTTTGTATGCGTCTTGGTCATTGCAGGTATCTTGATCACAGTAGCGGATATCAAAATTCACCAGCCAGATGAAATGCTTGTGATCTTCGTCATTGCCAGCATTTTTTAGTGTCGTATAGCTAACCGCGAAGGCCACATCGACTTGCAGTTCGCCACCGAAATACCGGTATTGTTTTGCTTCGCTGCACGGAAACTGGGCGACGTCGGCCCAATTCTTACGAAACTCCGCTCGATTCTTCGCCGCCGTAACCTCTAGCTTACTTGCCGATGAGAACGTGAACTGCATTCGCTTGTCATTGTCATTCTCGGGTGCGTGGAACAGATCGTTGATGTGTGGCTTGCTGGTCATTGGCTTAATCACGTCAGCGACGTACCAACTCGAATCAAACGGCGCCGCGCAATAATCCGTACTGAGGACTTCACCTTCCTCTGTCACATGAAGGGTTGTTTGGCAACCAGCGATAAAAATCAATCCGCACGCCGTAACACTCTTTGGCCGCAATCCCATACCCCGAGCTCCTTGTTGTTATTGGATTTTCCTCATCGTTACGCTGATGAGCACTTAGTATCCACCTGTCGTTCGGCGGGAGATCCTCTCAAGGGACCGGCTGACAGCAGCAATCGATACGCCACCCACGACAAAAGCCAGCGACCCGGTTGGAGCTAGCGAACCTGCGCCTCCCAGTTCCCCGAGCCGTCACTGGATGGGACGACCGAACACGAGGAGTCGCCAGCGCAGGCATTCATCGCGTTATTCCAACTTTGCATGTTTTGAATCGATTGCATTTGCATCTGCATCGACATGGCTAGCATCGGGATAACGTAACCCTCAACCCAGGCGGAGAAGAACTCGTTCAATCGCCGTGCCGCAGCGGGCAATGCCAGCGTGCCGTCTTCACGCATGTCGGCGCCAGGTGAGGCGGAGGCTTGCAGAAACTTCACGGCCACCACCGCATAACCACCCAACGCTTCGAACGCTGGTATTGGCGCCATAAACGCATGTACGCCAGTGGACGGTGCGCCATCGCCGCTGCCGCCGTACAACAACAATCCAATACCACGTGCACGCTGACCAGCAAGCTCACCGGTAACGACGACAACATCCACGGACGATTCTGGGTGCGAGTCGAGCACTTTCATCGCGGCAGGATTACCGGGCGCATGTACGGCAACCGCAACGTTCTTCATGCCAGCGCGCTCGAAAGCGGTTGTCGCGACCTTGTTCGGGTCTGTGCCAGGTTCGTGAATGAGCCACAACTCGGCGCCAGCAAACTCCGCTCGGGCCGGAACCGCACGCTCTTTCATATTGCTAACGGTTGGCTTGGCAGCACGCCAGTGCTGCAACTGCCGATTGCCCTGCTGGTCTTCGACAGCAATCGCTGCCTGATTCGGCAACGGCGCATCACCTAACGTGATGGTTGGCAAAGACGCGGCGACTAACACCGCAATCCATCGCGTAGTCCCTTTGCTCATTCCAGCTCCCTTCCGGACTCCCAATTATCGGCGGCTACGGTCGCTGCCTGGCCGCTCTATCGCTACGATAGCGTAATGAGTGAACATCGAGCTAGTCGAGTTCTCGCTGCTGCGGCGCTACTGTTGACCGTACTGCCGCCGTTCATTTTCAGCGTGGTCGCACTTACAGCGGGAATGACCGTAGGCGAGACACTGACGTCAGTCGCCGAGCAATACAGTCGACCGCGCGTGAACCTTGCTGTGCTAACGGCGCTAGGCTTTGTTCCGCTGTTGTTGTTGGGTGTGTGGCTAGCTGGCCGGCGCCTGCTTATTGGGACGTGGCAGGGAGCAGGCGCCTACGCATGGTCGGCATCGGTGGCAACGTTGTTGATCGTTGTTTTCATGCACAGCGAGTATTGGCCAACGTACCTACCCGCTCGTGTGCCCGCAGGATTCCCGCATGGCCTCGAATTCACCATCGGTCCGTTCGTTTTCGGACCGATAGCTGTTGTCATTAGTTGTATCGCCGTCGCGCTGTATCGGCGAAGCCGTAAAAACTAAACGCAGCGCCGCGGTTTCCGCAAGCCGCGACGCCGCGCCTAGGTCACGCTACAAGTCTTCCGATAACTCCTGCCCACTGACGTGTCGCAGCCACCAGTCTCTTGGTGACACAGCATGGCCATCCGCATCGATGACCGACAACGACGGGCAACTGCCCGCCTCGCCGGACAAGGTCACGTAGTCGCCATCGAACGATTTAAAGGTCGTCTCAACAGCATCACCGTAAGTCGGCGCCTGCTCTAACAAGATGCCCACGGCAATTCGCTCACCCATTCGCATCGAGTCGTAGTAGTCCGAGTAGTAGTGGACACCGGCCATGTTGCGGCCGATCGAAATGTTGGCCGCTAATTTGTCGAGCTCGCCTTGCACCGTCAGCGGTCCTTTGGTCTTACGATCTTTAACGAGTTTCGACCCATCATGGTTCGGCACGTACACAATCGGTTGACCGTCACCATCAACCAAGGGACGCTCAATCGTACTGTTGCAATCGGTGAACATCTCAAAGAAGGCCTTCAGCATCGTGACGCAGCCACCTGCAACAGTAGCGTGCCCAGCACCGTACGCTGGATGCATCGGCGAGCCTTCCGGAAAGGCCATTGGCAGTAACAAGTTGCACTTTTTGAAGGCCGCGGCGGACGAACACGCATCCGGACGACCACCGTCTTTGCATTTCACAGGCCGCATCTTCGCCATGGCGTGCGAATTCTGATCTGCGTTGTGTCGAACGATCGCATCGCAAAGCTCAGCCGGAATCTCATTCAACATATCGATGAAGCCGCCGCCCGCGCAGCCCGTCTTATCGGCAGCCCCAAGGCAAGCCAGCGTCAATCGGCCGCCCAGGGTCTCTGGACGCGCGCGGCGGTGGTAATTGAATTTCTGCCGGCGCACAGCTTTCAGACAACGGGTTGCCACTTCAGTAACCAGCGACAAGATATGCGGTCCACCGAACGTGGCGAACGCGTCGCGACGCATCGACGGGCTTGGCTCTGGGAATCCTTTCGACGGCGGTATCCCGAGACCCAACATGATCAAGCATGCATTGAGGTACGCCTCATACAGCGCATCGAAGTGAACGTAGGTCGCAAGATCACGTGGCGTCGTAATGAAGCGCCGCTTGGCCTCGAATTGATCGGCGCCTCTGAAGTTAGCGCCGTTTTGCACATCGAGCCATGAGTTCCACGTTGTCATGTAATCCAAACAATTCTTGGCCGACACGGTGCGCTGATCGATGCTGACCGAGCCGTACGGGATGAAGCCGTCGACGAGATCGAACGCGGCCGACGTTCCTGGGAAGCTGGACGTACCGCCACCACGGCCCGCTAAGGATCCAGCACCGACCAACATGAACTGCGAGATGTAAGGCCCAACCAACGCACCTTTGGTCGATCCACGGAACGCTGTCGCTGGCGTTAGCCCACCGTCGATGGACTGCGTGCGCGCAAAACGGCGACGATATTCGAATCGGTTTAAGCCATTACCATCGACCGTATGCGGCGTCGACGATTGCACGTGCTTGCCGGAGTAGAACGGCATTGCGTTCAACGCTTTAACGACATGCGCTGCGCTAAGCTCCGCCTTCGTGTCCTTCTTCCCGTCGCAGAGTTTTTTGTCGCCGCCGTCGCAGATCGTTGTGAATGGCACGTCGCGCAGGATAGCTAGGCCATAGACCTCCGCCATTTCCGCCGCGAGCTCACTCGAGCCGACACGGGGCGCTGGCGCCATACCGACAGCGCCAGCATCAGGCCCTTGTAATTCATAAACGTGCCCGGCTCGCGGGCTTTCCCAGCCGCGCCACTTCGTTTTATCGCGGCCGACTTTGCAGCTGAATTTGACCTTTCGGTCAGCGGCCGAGACAACCTGTTTTTCGAACAGCGTTGGGTCAGGGGCGTTAATCGCTTCAACATAGCAGCGGTAGTCTTCATCGTGAGCGAGTAAGCCGTTGTTGTCGTGCAGCAGCCCTTTGGTGAAATTGGCTGGGTATTCCGGTCCGTGGTCAGCTTCCTCACTGTTCGATCGAGTCAGCGCTTGCGGATTCAATCGGGAAATTTCAGTGGATAGATCCCTAACCGATTTGGCAATCCTCGCTCGCTCGGAGCCAGCCGGATCGGGTTCAGCGAAAGGCAGTTTGCGTGGCATCGTTTTGCCTGACATATCGTCCTCCTTGGCATCACTACTCTGTCTGCATGCACCGCTCGCGAGCGCACAGACGCACATCCTGAGAAACCTATGTGCCGGTCGCTCGACGCTTATCTCAGGGTCGTAAAGCGAGCACCGACTCAGTAGCGAATCGACGGCGACGAACAACGCAGACAGCCCTGTCCTGGCGCGATCGCCGCGTCGCACCGACCCATGCCGAATGGTCATAGCTCAAGACGTGGATAAGCCGGGTGCGGTATGGTCGAGCCGTCAATCAACGTGGAGCTCGCCCAATGAGCGATCAGCCCCTCCGACTTTCCCGCCGCGCCGCGCTGACCGGAGCCGCGGGTATTGCGCTCTACGCGACCATGACGTCGGTTGCTAAAAGCAAAGCGCAACGCTCGTTCGTACCGAATTTCGAGGACCCTGCAGAGGCGCTACGCGCCCACGTTAAGCTCGTTGGGAGCCTCGCTGATGAGCCAGTGATCTCGTTCTATCGGCTAAATATTTACGCCGATATGCACGACGGTAATTTTGTGCCGATGTTCACGATGAACAACTTGTTGATCGACAAATGGACGCGCAAAAGCGACACCGAGTTTCAAATGCTGAAGTATGAAGCGGGTTACTTCACTGCCATAGACAGCTACGAACCACTCGCATCGTTTAAGCATCTACTCACCGGTGAGGACACGCCGATCAGCAATTTTCGCTTAGGTCCTGTGCCACGCGGATATTCGACCGATGGCTATACGGTGATGGGGTATCACCCTAACCCGCTGCCACTTGAAGTTATCGGCGACCGTGTTTTCCTGGCAACGCAGTCAATCGAATCGTCGCCCGATTTTGCCGACCCAACAAAAACCCGGTACACCAACTCATTTATGACCTACTCGGCCACACTCGCCGATATGCAGAACGAGTCTCTTGCCGCCGCGCCGGTCCATGCGCAGCTACAGAACAAAACAGCGTGGCTGCCGTGGATGAATATGGGTGAACACCCTGGCGGCACCGTTGTGCGCGGTTTTGGGTCCAAAGTGGCCTCGCTCGATGCGCTACCAAACGGTGTGTTGCGAGGCTTTGAAGAAAATGTTCCGCAGATCCTCGATATTGAGAATTGGGGCGGTTTCGTGTCTGAACTGATTGAAGCCTAATCGGCTCGCCCCCGTGGCGGCAATCGCCACGGGGGTCGAACCGGTAACGCGTTACAACGGCGGTGCTGGCTTTTGCTCGCGCGCGTAATTCTCGAGACTCGACAAACTGGGCTCCACCCACTCCGTTGGTGCATCGAAATAGTCGGGGTAGTGCTTCTCGGCATAAGCCAAGACCTGCGGCGAGACCATACTTAAATCGTCGAATCCGCCCATCGCACCGACGTAGGTGATGTGGCCTGGCGCCTGACCCATCAGCATCCACGGCAGCCATGGCGTAATGCGATTCCAGGTACCCGTGTAGGTCACCGATGTGCGGTCTGGGTCCTCAAGCTCTTCGCGACGGATTACGTAGCGGAACATCTCGGAGACGCGGTTCATCGGGCCACTCGATTCGCGCGGCCATTTGTCCGGCTGCAACGCAGACGGATAGAACAGATGAATATCCGTCGCTAGGACAACCGTGTCCTCACGCGTGATGTACCACGGGAAACGCAGCGGAATACGCGGCTTTTCCTCGAGCTTGTTAAGGCCGCCGTACGAGGGGCCTTTCGGATAATACTGCTCGATCAGATGGTTAAAGGGGTCATTGGCGACCGGCACAACACGAACGGTCTCGCCGGTGTATGGGTTGTCGTACGTCTCCATGACCTCGCCGGTGCGAAGATCTTTATAGAAGACCAGCTCTCGTAGCAGCTTTTTGTACGACCCGTCGCCGTTGTCGAGTAGGCGTGCTGCTGAGAATCCCTCGAAACCCATGAGCGGTTTCACAGGCTCGTTATCGCGCACGCCGAGCACGCTTCCTGAATACCAGCCGTATTTGACCTTGCCGAAATCGAGATCGGCCTGTAAACGCGCAAATGCATCGCGATTCCACGTACCCACTTTAAATTTCTCGGGCAACGTGGCATCAAAACTTGGCGCTTCACTGCCGGCCATCGCGACCGATTGCATGGAGCCGGGTCCTTGTGCGCAACCGGACAATATGGCGCTGCCAGCGCCAGCGCCCGCCATCATGAAGTCGCGGCGTCCAAAACGCCGTCCGGCACGGTTGTTGTTCGTCTCGTCGGTCATCGATTTTCCTCGAAGCAGGATACTGAAGTGAGGCCGCGGCAAGCGGCTGCGCGATTATTTTATCAGTCGATTATCAATGAGTTGGTCGCCAAAAAGCATATGAATTGGTTATGCCTGCAGCCAACGAATTGATAGCAAGCGGCACCAGTGCGCGCTTGCTCGCAGCATCTACGGAGCCGTCGGACAGGCTGCGTCAAAGAGCAAGCGCATTGGCGAACACTTGTCAGACTCAGGAGCCATTCCGATTGGTTATTACTGCCATCGGTGATCGCTTGTCGCTATTCGAAACGCAAACCTAGAATCACCGGCAATGAACACGGACAGACGCATGCAAAGCCCACACGACTGCGTCATCGTCGGCGCGGGCCTAGGCGGACTCGCGATGGCGTTGACGCGCGCACGATTTGGGGAGCGCTCGGTCGTGCTGGAGTCGGCGGCGGAACTGGGCGAGGTTGGTGCGGGAATCTCGCTGCCGCCGAACGCACTGAAAATTCTTTGGCGGCTTGGACTCAAAGAGGCTCTGGCGCCGCATATCAGCGTCCCAGAACAAGGTGAGATCCGCCGGGGCGATACAGGTCGACTGCTCGCCGAGGTCCCGTTCGGTACACCGCTCATCGAACGTTACGGGGCGCCATTCGCACAAGTGCATCGGGCCGATTTGCATCGCTGCCTGCTGGATACGACATTGGCGACCAATCTTGTTGAGATCCGCACCAACCATGCCGTTAGCGACGCACAAACGCTCGACGGAACAGTGACGCTGACAACCCAGCAGGGCCAGCAGATTTCGGCGCGAGCCGTCATCGGCTGCGATGGCATCCGCTCGACGCTTCGCGCACTGCACTTTAATCAAGGACCACCTCGCTTCACGCGTCACGTAGCCTGGCGTTGCCTGATCCCGATCGATCGGCTACCGAGCGCGCTGCAAGCGCGCCGTTCCATCGTTCACGTCATGGACCATCGGATGCTGGTCCACTACCCGGTCCGTAACGGATCGTTACTGAATTGCGTAGCGTTCGTCGGCGAAATGGACTGGTCGGTCGAGAGCTGGCATGAAGCCGGCGATGTTAATGAGTTACTCGGCTACTTTTCGGCGTTTCGCGAGGAATGCCAGCAGGTCCTCACCGCCATACCGGCCGATGCCTGTCACCGATGGGCGATCTATGACCGTGAGCCGATGCAGACCTGGACAACCGCTCGCATCGCACTGCTGGGTGATGCCGCGCATCCGATGCCACCGTACATGGGACAAGGTGCCGCGATGGCGATTGAAGATGCCTTCGTTTTGGCGACGGCGATGCACGGCCACGACCGCGTGGATGATGCGTTCGTCGAGTACCAGCAACACCGCACGAAACGTGCGAATGCGACGCTTGAGGAGTCCCGGGCCGCCGGGCGGCGCTTTCAAGACCCCGGTGCCGATACGGACCGGTTTGACGACGACCAAGCGCTGCGGTCCGAGCAGATGTTCGGCTACGAACCGTCGTCGCCATTAACGTACCACTAGAGCCTGCCATTAACGACGAGAAAATCGATGCTCAACACATTCCAACAGCAGTTCCACGCCATGATCCCGGAACCGTCGCACGACGAACGGTCACGGCAGGAGTTTGCGAAGAGCTTTAAGCAGTTCATTCAGGCAGATCTACTGCCGGGTTTGTACCCTAGTTATGCGGCTGGTACGGCGAAATTCGAACAACAAAACGGACGTCCACCTGCCGACCGCCGTGAAGTCCGACAGTTTATGGTCGAAAAGCTTGGCTTTCAGACGTACGCATCGGCGAACCGAGTGGCGCAGGAACTGCTCTGGGAGTCGGTAGTCACCAGCATCGAGCGCCAACACGATCAACTAAACGCGAAAGCAGCCGAGCTATCGGCGAGCGCGCCCAGTAAACTGCGTATCGATACCGAGTTCACGCCACCGCGCTATGTCACCGCGCTCGATATTCACTGCATGCCCGGTGGCTATGCCAACGAGTCTGCGCCAAACGATGTTGCGGTCGGCGCCTTGTATGACCGCGGCGTATACCTTTATGCGATGGGTTACATGGGCCCCACCAACGACGACATGGGGCGCTCGGTTTGCAATTACGTGCGCCGTAGAATTCCGTCCTTCACACCGCGCGATATTCTCGATCTCGGCTGTACGGTGGGGCATTCGACACTGCCGTACAAAGAGGCTTGGCCAGAGGCAAACGTAACCGGCATTGATGTCGGCGCGCCGGTCCTTCGCTACGCACACGCCCGCGCTCAAGCGCTCAACGCAGCGGTCAACTTCGAGCAACGCGATGCGACCGAGACCGGCTATGAAGACGCGAGCTTCGACCTAATCGTTAGCCACATTTTGCTGCACGAAACCTCTGCGAAAGCGATGCCACAAGTATTCGATGAGTGCTACCGATTATTGCGGCCGGGCGGCATCATGATTCATGCCGATTTACCGCCGTTCGATCACACCGATTTGTTCTCGGAGTTCATCCTCGACAACGAGACGCATTACAACAACGAACCGTTTTGGGGCGCGATGCGCGACAAAGACCAGATCGCGATGGCGATTGCTGCCGGTTTCGATAAGGAGGCCATCTACTTTGACACCGCACCGATGGCCGTTCTTGAGTTTGCCGCCGCGAATGCTAGCGGTTACGACGATGACAATGTCGCAGAGGTTGCCGACCGCGATTTCGAAGCGGGCGAGTTTGCGCCCGGCGGCGGCTGGGAAGTCTTGGTAGCGCGCAAGCAGGAGCAAGAGTAATGGGCGAACAAGCGCCAGCCGACGACACGGTGGCACGTTACGCGAAAGGGCGACGCCCGGGCTTTTACGCCGACCCGGCGATGGATGAGGCGATGTCAATGATTATGGTGCTGGCAAGCGAGTTGTCGGTCCTTAGAGATCGACTGGATACTGTCGAGCAGGTGTTTGCGACGAAAACGTCGATCACACGTGACGATATTGAGAACTACGCGCCGGACGAGGACGTCTTGGCCAGGCGCGAGTCGGAGCGACAGGACTTTCTGAAACGCTTGTTTTTCGTCGCCAATAAGCGTGCCGCTGAACTCGCGGGTAACGACACGCCAGAGCGCTACGCGGAAGTGCTCGAGACGACAGCGCGCGACGACGCATGAGCGCGATCGCGGCAACAACGTCCTTACAAGCGTCGCTCGAGGCGGCTCTGTCTCCAGGTGCCGTCAGCAGTGATGCATCGGCACTGGAATTCGCCGCCCATGACATATACCGCCGCGGCGCGACGCCCTTACTCGTCGTGAGACCGGCAAGTGTCGCTGCGCTGCAGAGCGCAGTAAAACTCGTCACGGCGGCGGGCTGCTCGGTCGTCGTTCGTGGCGGTGGCGCCTCGTACACCGACGGCTACCTGCCCGGTGATGATCGTTGTGTCAGCTTCGACTTGGCGGGGCTCAACAAGATCGTCGATATCGACACCATGAACATGACCGTGACGGTTGAAGCCGGCTGCACCTGGGCGCAACTTCACGAGGTCCTTGCCGCGAAGAAATTGCGTACGCCTTTCTTCGGCCCCTTCTCCGGTATCGCTGCCAGTGTTGGTGGGTCGGTATCGCAGCACGCCGTCAGTCATGGATCGGGGCGCTATGGGCCATCTGCCGACTCGGTACTGTCGGTCGATGTCGTATTGGCCGACGGTTCGCTGCTGCGGACCGGCAGCGCCGCGTTTGCCGGGACAAGCGATTCGGGCCGGGCTTTTTTCCGGCATAACGGCCCTGATCTTACCGGCCTGTTTTGCGGCGACTGTGGCGCATTGGGGGTCAAAGCGCGGGTCACGTTGCCATTGCTTCAAGCGCCACAACACACTGAGGCGTTGTCGTTTCATTTTGACTCGTTTGCTGCCTTACATGCGGCAATGCGTGACATAGCCGCTGTCGGCCTCGACGATGAAAATTTTGGTTTGGACGCCGCTTTGCAGCAAGGGCAAATAGCGCGCAATGCAGCCACAAAACAACAACTGGGATTGGCCTGGCAGGTATTCCGCGGCGCGCCTACGGTTTGGCAGGGGCTCAAGCATGTCGCAGCCATTGCAGCGGCCGGCGATCGGCATCTGCGCGAACCGGGTTACGCGGTAAGCTACATCGTCAAGGGTCATAGCAACAAAGCGGCGCAACATAACGCCAGCGCGATTCGCGATACGGCGTTGCGGCACGGCCACGAAGTCCCGAACACCGTCCCGCGAATCGTCGCGAGCTTACCGTTTGCGCCATTACAAAATGTATTGGGCCCGAACGGTGAACGCTGGGTGCCCATACATGGTGTCTTGCCGCACGATCAAGCCGTACTGTTCCACGAGCGTTTTAAGGCGCTGCTTGCAACCTACGCCGAACGCTGCGAACAGCTCGGCGTATGGACAGGCGCGATGTTCCAAACGATTGGCAGCAGTGCGTTTTTGTACGAGATCGCATTTTATTGGCCGGATGCGCTGCACCCATATCACGAGGGAACACTGGATGCTGAGTTTCTTGCAAGCTTGCCGCAGCACACGCCGAACGCGGCAGCAGCGGCACTCGTCGATGAGCTGAAGGAGCAGGCTATCGCGTTGTACAGCGAGTTTGGCGCGGTTCATATGCAAGTCGGCAAGGCGTATCCGTTTGCCGGCCGGCTCAGCGGCGAAGCCAAGTCTCTGTTGCAATCGATCAAGACCGCTGTCGATCCGCACCGGTCCATGAATCCGAATGCACTCGGCCTGTAGCATTCAGAGCACGCTAAGCCTCTGATTGCTCTGCCATCCGTCTCGCGATACCAGCTATACGCAATCAATATAGGTAGCGGATTCGTTTGGTGCTACAACTTCTGTCGAACACCGTGTCGGGGAGCGCACGCTGGGCGACCGTCTGCATAGCACTGCGTCATCACGGGTCCAACAACGTAATAACGAGGGACGCAGCTAATGAGATTCGCAGTATTATTCGGCTCAGCTATCGCAGCGACGCTGACGATGTCGGTCACTCCGGCACACGCCCAAGACAGCGGCACCGAGCGAGAAACGCTCGACGTGGTCGTCGTTACGGCACGGCAACGGGAAGAGTCCATCCAAGACATTCCAGTAGCCGTCACAGCATTCACGGAAGACGACTTTGCCAAGCAAGGTATCCGTGACCTAGCAGACATCGCACGCTTCACATCGGGCTTTAACTTCGAGGATTTTGGCGGCGGATTCGGGACACCGGTCGTTCGCAGCGCATCGCAGACGCGGCTGACCGCGATCGAGGCGAACGTATCAACGTTCTTCGATGGCATCTACGTACCGCGCGCTTGGGCCATTAACTCTGGCGTTGCCGCTTTGCAGCGGGTAGAGGTCGTGAAGGGCCCGCAAAGCGCGCGCTACGGGCGTAACTCGTTTATGGGAGCGATTAACTTCGTTCCTAAAGCACCGACGTCTGAGTTCGAGGCAGAGGTCTCGGCAACATTCGGCAGCGACGAGCGTATCGACTACGGCGGCAGCATCTCCGGTCCGATTATCGAAGACAAGCTCTCTGGCTTGTTGACTTTTAACACGTCGGAGTTCGACGGCAGCTGGGAAAATAATCACCCGAACGCTGGACTCGATTTTGGCAACCGCGGCACGTCTGACAACGCTGGCGGCTGGGATAACGAGTCGTTCTCGGCGGCCTTGAGCTTTACGCCTATCGATCAACTCGCCATCGACGTTGCTTACTACAACTTCGATCTTAGCGACGAGAACCGCGGCGCCGGCCAAGTCGCCGAATCGTCTGCTGCGCTCAATTGCGGCAATACGAACTTGTTCGGTCTGCCGCGACTGTTCTGCGGTGAACTTCCTGGTCCGAGCGACACGATCGCCGTTGACCCACGAGCGTATGGCCGCCAAGGCGAGATCGATATCACCAAAGTGAAGATCGCCTACGACATCAACGACTCGCTGTCGGCCAGCTACCTCTATGGCTTGATCGAGGGTGACGTCGACATCGCCAGTATCTCGGAACAAGACCAAGTCAATTGCGGAACGCTGATTCCCGGCGATTGCCGGTTCCAGAACACCCCGCTCGGTGGCTTGGATTACGATTCGCACGAGTTTCGCCTGAGCTACGATGCGGGTGGCGATACGCTCTGGACGCTCGGTGTTTTCGTTACTGACGGCCAAGACGAAACCGCTTTCGCAGCACCGGGCGTACCGCCGCTTGGTACGGATCCTGTGCCACAAGCTCCCGTCATTAGTGATGTTGGCACCGATACCGACGTCATAGCGCTGTTCGGTGAGTATAGCGTCCGCATCAATGAGCAGTGGTTATTCTCTGCCGAAGCGCGATACAGCCAGGAAGAGAAAACCCAGGTCAACAACGCGAACGGTGACGCCTTTGTCGGTGACTTCGATAACTTCACGCCGCGGTTGACACTTGAGTACGGCTACGCCGATAACCGGCTGCTGTACGCGTCACTGGCGAACGGTATCAAGTCGGGTGGCTTTAACCCGACCGCTGTCAGCCCGGACGATCAGATCTTCGATGAAGAGACCAACTGGACGTTCGAACTTGGCAGCAAAAACACGTTCCTCGACGGCGATCTGGTGCTGAACGCAACACTGTTTTACATCCAGTGGGAAGATATTCAGCTGAATGCCGCCGACTCAGCGGCGGTTGATCCGAACGCCGTTAACATCACATTAAACTTGGGTGATGCAACGTCGTACGGACTGGAAGTCGATGGCAGCATGCAGTTCAACGAGAACCTGTTCGGTAACTTCTCGTTCTCCTACACCGACGCGACGTATGACGACGGCACCGTCGATAATCGCTTTGCCCGAGTCGGCCCGGCGTTCTTCCCGGTACCAGCGGCCTGCGACGACGTGCTCTGCCCATCGAATGGCGACATCAGTGGTAACGAAGTGGAGCGCCAAGCACCGCTGCAAATCGCAGCTGGCTTGGAGTGGAACAACTCCATCGCCAGCTGGAACGACGTCGGCTTCTTCGCTCGCGGCGATATCGCCTACCAATCAGAGCAGGAAGCTGAATCGATGAACCTGGCGCAGATCGAAGCCCGGACGATCGTCAACGCATCGGCTGGCTTTGAGAGTGACAATTGGCGTGTCTGGCTGTGGTCACGCAACTTGACCGATGAGCGATATGTAACGAACGCCTTCGTCGTATTGATCCCATTCGGGAACGGCTACGGCAACATCTTCGGCGAACGTCGCACGTTCGGCTTGTCGGGAACCTATCGGTTCTAATCGCGACTCCCCCGCGCGAGACCGCAAAGCCCGGCTTCGGCCGGGCTTTTTTTGGGCCAGCGATCAGTGTTTAACTGGCCACAGATTTGCCGAGGTGCTCGTTACAGACCCGCTGGCAGTGCTCGATCAGCGACCCCATCGCGAGGCTATCGGCGAACTGGCGGCGGTAATAAACCACAATGTCGTCGACCCACGGGTCGATCGGAAGATTCAACTGTACAAGCCGGCCCGCCTTAACCGCTGGCTGCGCAAGATGCTCGGGCATAAACGCCACCAGATCGGCGCGCTGAGTCATGGCTAACAAGAACCGCAGCGACTGGCTAAGCACGGTAGGTTGCGGTGGCGGTAGAGCGACCGCTTCAAACATCTTTTCAAAGCTGTCTCGGTAAAGCGGCAGATCCTGCAGTATCCAACGGCTCGATTGCATCGCTTCAAACGTGACCGCCTCGACTTTCGCTAATGGATGATCGCGGCGAACGTAGCCTCGCTGTGCGGACTGGGCAATCGGCATCGACTCAACATCGTCGATTGCGAGACGCGTACTGACATCGGTCAATAAGCAATCGACTTGTCGCCGCTCGAGCTGTCGAGACAACGACTCGTGATCACCATGACGCACGCGAAAATGCACGCTCGGCCAGGCAGCACTGAACCGGGCAATCGCATGCGGCAGAATCAACTCCATAAAGCTCGGCGTTGCGCCGATGCGCAGCTCGCTGGGCGCCTGCCCTTTAAGCCGCAACAGGTCGACTCCGCCGCGATCGAGCTCATCAAGGACCGCCCTGGCATGGGTGTAGTAAGCCGACCCATACACCGTTGGCTGCACGCCGCGTGGCGTTCGCTCCAGCAACGGCACAGCGAGCGCATGCTCGAGCTTCTGCAGTTTTTTTGAGATCGCCGGCTGCGAAATATCGAGCGCTTTAGCGGCCGCGCTGAGGCTGCGGCAATCGACCGCCATCACGAAGCAGCGCAATTGCCCCATGTCGACAGCGCTTAGCGACCCGGTCCAGGTCAAATGATCGTTCAACGTCGCTAGGTTCCAGATTCTCCATCGAATCGAGGATAACGACCCAACGTTAGCAGGATCGCGGACCCCGCCACATAGAATAGCGCCGCTGCAAGCAGAATGGGCTGGTAGTTACCATAGCTGTCATGCACTTTTCCGAACAGAAACGGTGCAATCCCCGCGCCGATTGAAAATGCGGCGAACGGCCACGCGTAAATCTTGCCGTAGTTCTTGAGACCAAAGTAGCGACTGGTCAAGTACGCAATAAGGTCGAACTCGGCGCCGGCGGCCAAGCCAATTAGCACGGCGGCTATCGTGGCCACAGCGATGTTACTGACTTCGCCGCTGAGCACCCAGCACGACAAGGCTGGCATGGAAAAGACGAAAAACGCCACTGCAGGCGCCCAGAAACGATCGATCAAGAAGCCGGCGATGACCCGACCGAAGATAACCGAGAGTCCGATCGAACCAGCCACGCCCGCGGCCGTTTTCAAATCCATGCCGCCGTCGCTCAATAACGGGATAAGATTCGGAATGGTGCCGCCAATACCGAACGAGATAATGAAAAAAGCGATAATGATCGCCCAGAATTTCCACTGACCAACGGCGGTCCCCAACGAAACCCCGGTCAAATTGCTGGTCTGCTGCGGCACAGTCGATGCACCGACAACACCGTGTGATGGGTCGCGCAGCAACAAGAAGACAAGCGGCAACGACACAACCAGCGGAAAAACCCCAAGACCGATATAGGCATTCCGCCAGCCATAGGCCTCGATCAAATAGGTGGCAACTTGCGGCGTCACAAAGCCAGCCACGCCGGTACCGGCCAACGCAAAACCCAAGGCGACCCCGCGTTGTTTATCGAACCAGCCATTGATCGCCCGCGTCCATGTGATCGGTGTCGTTCCAGCGCCGATCGCCGCCATCAGCGTCCAGTTTAAGTAGAACGACGACAGCGACGACGTTGACCAGCCGATATTCATGAACGCAAGACCGAATACGGCAATCGAAAACAGCCCGACGGCACGGGTGCCGAATCGGTCGATAGCGATCCCGACAAACGGCACCGACAACAACGAGCCGAGCGTGAGAAATGCCATGGCCGCCTGGATCTCCGCTCGCGCCCACCCGAGTTCAGCTTGCAACGGGACGGTAAACGCACCCAGCGTGTAAAACGGAATCGATGTCGTGCTTAGACTGACGCCAAAAAAGCACGCCAGTACGATGCGCCAATGTCGAGATAATTCGGTCATGCCGGACTTCCGTCGTCGTGAATCGATGCAGCCTCAGGAAGGCCAGCGCCGATCATAAACATCGCTTGCGGATGCGGCTTGTTAATCGGCGCGATATAACAAGAATGCATGGGTCGCCGCGGTCGCCTATGGCACTCTGCCGCGATGCGCATAGCCCCATCGATGGCATCACTCCGCTTCTTTGTACCGCTGCTGGTGACCGTGCTGTTCAGCGGCGGCTGTGCCGGCGTCCAACCATGCTCAGTAACGGGCTTAGCCGTCGACAAATCAGTAATTGCCATTGCCGCCGAACCGGGCCGCAGCGTAGAGACGACCGTCTTCGCACCGAGCGAGCCGGGACGCTACCCGCTTATCGTATTTTCGCATGGGGCTTATGCGGCTCCAGAGCGCTACGCGGCGTTGTTACGCGACTGGGCAGCCGCCGGCTTTGTCGTCGCCGCACCGCTGCATATCGACTCAGAGCTCGTTCAACCGCCCACACCACCATCGCCGCAGCAAGTCTGGCGCGCGCGCCAGTACGACATCCGCGCCATCGCAGACGGGCCGCCATCGTTGCTGTCGGCGCTACCGAGTGGCGTGAGTCTCGCAGCGACTCCGTGGATCGCAAGCGGCCATTCGTACGGCGCGTTTGTCGCCCAAGCGGCTGCGGGCGCGACGTCAGAGTGGGACGATGTTGCCGCGCCGTCGATTGCACCGAGTTCGGTTATCGCGTTGTCGCCGCCGGGGCCGATACCGACATTTATTGCGGAAAAGGCGTGGTCGTCGATGACGACACCGCAGCTGTTACTGACCGGGACGGCAGACGTGCTGCCGGGCTTCATTGACGACTGGCGGCTACATGCCGCCGCGCACGAGCAGGCTCAAGGGGCCGATCAATGGCTGTGGGTTGGCACCGGTGTTGACCATTACTTTGGCCGCTTGATGGGTCGTCTCGATCGGGACGTAGCGCCACAAACTGCCGGCTTTCAGTCTGCGCAGGCCACGATGCGCGACTTTTTAATCGCGTACGGTAACCCAACCATCGCTGCTTGCGGACCGGCGCTTACGGCGTACTCGAACGACATTGCAACGCTGACACGCCGGTAAGGACGCACGCCCATTGCGTTCGTCGTTGACGATAACCTCTATCCGAAAATTGATTGGCATTACGCCTCGATTGTCGATTTACTGACGTAAACGCCCGGAAAGGACACGTGTAAGCGATGACTCCGATGAAACTCGTATGTGCCATTGGCACTCTCAGCTGCCTCCTCACAGCCTGCGCGACCGACGACACACCGACGGCGCCCGCTGCTCCGGCGACCAACGCTCCGGCAGCCAGCGCTCCGACCGACCCAACGCTCGCTAGAAATTTAGCGGCGGTCACGAAACAGCCGGGCATCGCGGAGCTCGACTGGCGATCGCCGAAAGAACGTATCCGTGGCAAGCCGCGTGATCGATTCGCGTTGCAAGCTGATCGATTCCCTGCACCCGATGCGATTGAACGTGCGCTAGCCTATTCCGAAGCGCATGACGGTCGCGGCTTACTGGTTTGGTACGACGGCGCACTGGTCGCCAGTGCATTCGATGAAGACATCGACGCAACGACGCCGACCGCAACATTTTCGATGCACAAGTCCGTCGTCGCTATCGTTATGTTACAGGCGGTGCAAGCAGGGCTGATCGACTCACTGGATAACCCGATCGGTAAATACGTCGACGAGTGGCGCGGCCAGCCGCGCGGCAACATCACGCTGCGCCAGCTGCTGACACATACCAGTGGATTGGAATTCCACGCGCTTGGCGGTCAGTCACCGAAAGCCATGAACTTGGCGTTGTCATCCCGTATCCGGGAGACAGCGCTCAGCTTTGAGCCAACCGAACCGCCTGGGCAGACGTTTAACTACAATAACGTCAACACCCAATTGGCAGGCATAGCGCTTGAAGCGGCGCTAGCGAAACGCGGCTTACGTTACAGTGACTTCGTTAGCGACAACCTCTGGCAGCCACTGGGTAACGGTGATGCCGAACTGTGGTTAGAAGCGCCTAACGGCACGGCCCGATACGCGTCGGGCCTCGAGGCAGGTCTCGAAGATTGGCTCGCAATTGGCGTAATGCTTGCGCAAGGCGGCGTCGTCGACGGTCGCGTGATTTTAGAACCAGGCTCGCTCAAACAATTGTTTGCTGCCAACGTACTGAACCCCGCGTACGGGCTTAGCGTCTGGCGCGGCGAAGCCTGGCAACCGATGCGCGCCTACGGGCCGACGACCCCATTGAAGGTACCGCATGGCGAGCCCTACCTCACCGACCAGGTATTTTTCTTCGACGGCTTCGGCGGGCAACGCGTTTACGTCGTGCCATCGCGGCGGCTGGTTGTTGCCCGCACCGGCGAGGTCAATTTTGCCTATGACGATGCCGTTATTGTTAACGAACTGCTGCGCGGCTTGATGGATGCCGAACAAGCGGCAGCGCTGCAAGCGTATCGCAGCGACAACGTTGCGGCCTTGTACGAACAACGCTTCGCCAAACTGATGCGGGAATCGCAAGCGGGCGGCGGACTGGTTGGCTACGACCCACTGACGGACTTACCAGGCAGCGACGACTTTGTGCCATTGCCGGTCGAACCGGAAGCCGCACGCTGGCTCGATGCAGAAACGCGCACAACACTCACCAACTACTTGGCCCCGCGGAATACGCAAGCGTTTTTCGTTTGGCAGCACGGCAAGCTGGTGATGGCCGAGTACTTCGATGGCGCCGATGCCGATTCGATGATCATCTCGCGCTCGCTGGCCAAGCCGCTGTCGGTCGTTGCCGTTGGGCGAGCGCTTGAGCGCGGCTACTTGAAGTCGCTCGATCAACCGGCTGCAGACTTCTTCACCGAGTGGCGCGGTACGCCGAAAGAGGCCATCACTGTTCGGATGTTGCTAACGATGCGCTCCGGCTTGGAACCGCAGCGACCGTCGCGGGACCCGCTCGACATTATGAACATCGCCTACTTGCACCCGTATCACACGGAAATGATCATCAACGACTACCCATTGGTGAGCGTTCCCGGCGAGCGTTACGACTACTCGAATGCGAACGGCGAACTCGTGGCGCCGCTGCTCGAGCGGGCAACGGGCCAACAGTACGAGGACTGGGTAAGCCGCGAGGTGCTAGCGCCGATCGGAGCGCCAGGCGGCACCGTTTGGGAGAACCGAGTCGGTGGTACGGCACACTCGGGCTGCTGCGCATTACTACCCGCCGAAGCGTGGTTACGGTTATCGGTGTTGCTGATAAACGATGGCATCGCCCCCGACGGTAGGCGGCTTTTGCCGGTCGGCTATGTCGATACGATGCACACAGCAACGCCGCAAAATCCACATACCGGTATGGGCATGTACGTCGCTGGCGACTACATTGAAAACCGGGGTGCGGCGAACCCGGATGTTCCGTTCGGCAAGAACTTTCATTCCGAGCCGTATCTCGACAAAGACCTATACCTATTTGACGGCAACGGTCACCAAGTCAGTTACCACATCGAACGGCACGGCCTAATCGTCATGCGCTTGGGTAAGGCACAGCCGAAAGAGCTGCAATGGGACAACACGTTTTTGCCAAACACGGTGTTACGTGCCCTGGCCGATACCACGGGCGCTGCGTTAGAGCCGCAACCACGGCCGTAGCCAAGACGAGGGGTGTAATACCTTAAGCGGCGGTCGCCAACTCGGCGGCCGCGTTGCCGGCCAAGCGGCCGAAAGTCGTGGCCGTGAGAAGGCCGTTCCCAGCCATGTAACCCCAACTCGATGGGCCTGAAATACCGCGAGCCGCACCACCACCGGCAAACAAATTCGGCAGCGGCGTGTTGTCTTCACGAAGCACGCGACCGGTTGCATCGACCCGCAGTCCGCCTTGCGTGTGGAAAAGCGCGCCGGTGACCTTGACCGCGTAAAACGGCGCGACTAATTTTTTCGCCGGATCGAAGCGACGGCCAAAGGCATCTGGCTCACCGGCCGCCGCCGCTGCATTAACATCATCGAGCGTTTTCGCGAGCGCATCCGCTGGAACACCGATTTCGCCCGCTAGGCTGGGAAGATCATCAGCTTGGCGTATCGCGCGGGCTGCGATGGCATCACGATAGTCGTCGAATTCCTGCATCAGCTCGTGTAAGCGCGCATCGTAAACGCTGTACGCCACGTGATCGGGCTGCGCGACGACATCGACCGCTTGTTCAGAGTAACCGCGAGCCTCATTAGAAAATCGTTCGCCAGCGGTATTGACCTGGAACCCACCCTCCATAATTAGCGGCCAAAGGATCGGGATGCCGTGACCGGCCGCCAAGCCCCCATGGCCTTGGTACGAATGGATGTCATCGATGGCCGCGTTCAATGCCCGACCCCAAACAATTGCATCGCCCTTGTTGCCGGGGTGACCGAAAAAAGTCGCATCGGCAATTTCCGGAATGTACTCACGAACGAGTTCACTGCTGCCCGCAAAGCCACAACACGCGAGTATTAAAGCATTGCAGGCGACGTCCTCGTGACTACCGTCCGGGCGCTGGCAACGTACACCGCCGATGCGGCCGTCGCTGTCAGCGAACAAGGTCGTCACCGTCGCTTCTGTTAGCACCGGAATTTCACGGCGCTCCACGGCTTGCGCCAAACTGCCCATAAGTTCGGCGCCGGTCCGATTCGGCGTACCGTGCATCCGCAGGGCGGTGTGACCGGGGTACAAAAATGAATCTACTAAGGTAAGAGGAACGCCGGCATCGGTTAACCAATCGACGGTAGCGCCGGACGCAGCGGCCAACGCTGCGGCAATCTCGGCGTCGGTTTCGCCGCGCGTCTTCGCCAGAATGTCATCGGCAAAACGCTCTGGCGTGTCGTCGATTCCCGCTGCCCGCTGTTGGCGGGAACCCGCTGCCGGGATCAACCCGGTCGACATCGCTGTCGTACCCATCGTCGAGCTGTCACGCTCAAGGACGATTACGCTGGCGCCGCTATCGTCCGCCGCCAATGCCGCTGTCAGACCGCAACCGCCACCGCCAACAACAACGACGTCGACATCCAGGGCGAAGTCGGCCTCACTCAGCGCTAAAACGCTCATTTAGCCTCGTCGAGATCGTTCGCCGGCCCCAAACACTTCGCCAGCAATTGCCGTCGCGCCGCGTCAATTTGCGCCGTCATCTCAGCATCGGGCTGAAAATTGTCAACGGCCGCTGCGACATCAACACCGCTGTCGCTCAGCACACGTTCCAGAACCATTTGCCGGTCCTTAACAATCCACAATTCCTGAACGGTGTTCAGAACCATCTCAAATAACGCCGCCGTTCGTTTGTCATCTGCGGCCACAGCTCAATCCTTTGGCTTGCGTGCGATCGTCACCCACGGGTAGTTGTACTGACCCAGTCCGTACGTACGGGCATCGACGAAACCCGCATCGCTAGCGACGGCAGCGAGATCGAGTCCCGCAGCTTCGCACCAGTAAGGCTCGCCGCCGCGGCGTGCGTTGTCCATTGAGCGCCATTGCGCGAGCTTATCGAGATCGCGGGTCGGGCGAATATCGGACATGAAAACGTAACCATCGGGCTCGAGTAAGCGAAACGCCTCGGCGAACACGGCCCGCGTCGCGGTCTCTGGCAGCTCGTGCAGCAAGATGTACGACGTCACCAGATCAGCACTGGCATCGGGCAAGCCGGTTTGCTCGGCAGGCGCTTGGATCAGACGCCATTTCAGACCTTGCTCGTTGGCGAATCGCTGCGCTTGCTCCAACATCGGCAAGCTGAGCTCGACTCCGGTGAGCGCTGCATCTGGATACTTGCGTGCGAGTTGCAGCGTGTAGTGGCCCGACGAGGTACCGAATTCGACGATGTTCGCGAACGCGCGCTCCGGCAATTCACTCAGAACATCAAAGCGTTGTTTGAAAATACCGCCCGGAAAATTTTTGCCGACATACAGTGGGTGGATAAGCTCGCCGTGGATAAACCCCTGATGCTCGCGCGTCCAGCCACCGGTGGTGCGGTGAAAGTCGACGTTCTGCCAGTACTCGGGGTAGTCGAGATTGGGATTCGCTTCGATTTGCGTTGGCCCTTGCCGTAGGGTCTCGAACGCCGGCAGTAACTCGTCTTTGATTTCCTCAAACGCCTCATGCGTAATGACGCCGTGACTGGTACCGGACCACTCGCCCATTCGGGTCGCGAACCAGTGCGCATTGATGCCGTCAGCGGCTGCCGTGACCTGCTCGTCGCGAGCATCCATATCGTCCGCTAGCTCAAGCTTCTGCAGCTCCGAGTTAACAGAAAACGAAAGGCGTCCAGCGACGCCGGCTAGATCGGCAGCGAAATCGATACTGGCGCGACCGCGCTGTTTAAGCTGGAATTCCATGGCGTAGCCCTGACTCAGTTCCCAACGCAAATAGTACGCGAGCGGCTCAAACGGCAGCTATAAACTTTTCGATAGCAGCTATAGCCATTCACAATAGGCCGGCTCTGTGAATAGTGACAAACTGGCAGCGGGTTCGAGATGAGCGAAAGGCGAGCATGAACGCGATCGTCGATAAATTGCCGACTGGGCTGAAGATTTACTGGGGTAGCGGCGCCTTAGGCGTGGCCATCCTCATGAACGCTGTCGCGTTCTTGATCCTCGCCTACTTCGTCGGCGTTCTGAAAATCGATCCCGCCCTCGCTGGCACGCTCGTTTTTGTCTCAAAAATCATCGACGCCATCAGCGATCCGATTGTCGGCATTATCAGCGACAAGTCTAAGTTCGCGATGGGCCGACGGCGACCATTCTTGTTTGTCGGATCTTTCCTATCGGCAATTGCCTTTGCACTGCTGTTCACCGTTCCGCAGTTCGACAGCGAAACAACCACGGCTATCTACGCGTTCACCTGTCTCGTTCTTTACACGCTCGGCTATACAATCTTTAACGTCCCGTACATGGCCATGTCGGCCGAGATGACCGACGGCTATGAAGAACGCACGGCACTACACGGTTGGCGGGTCGCATTTGTCTCGATCGGTTCGTCGATTGCCGGCGCAGGCGCACCGTTAATCTTGCAAGAGTACGGGTCTACGCAGACCAGCTACTCGATCATCGCGGCCGTGTTTGCCGCTTTGATCTTTGCATCGATGATGACGTGCTTCTTTGGGACGCGATCCGCTCGAACCGTCCAACAAACCACGTCCGTCCATAACTTTTACAGCCAAGTCGGTTCGTTGCTCGCCAATCGGCATTTCTTGACACTGATCAGTGTTAAGGCGCTGCAGCTGATAGGCGTTATGAGCACCGTGTCGGTCATGCTTTTTTACCTGCAGAAATACGTCGGCCTCGATCTTCGCTATCTGACCGCCTTCGGTCTTCTCAATACCTTGGTAACCTTCCTTGCTATCCCGGTACTAAAACAAATCGCCGAACGGATCGGTAAGCGCAACACGTATTACCTCAGTGCCACCGCGACGCTGCTATACAACCTCAGTTGGGCGTTGGTCGAGCCAAACCCACCGATGAATGAATTCCTGCCAGGCTACTTCGTCCGGGCGGTTGTGTCTGGGTTCGTTATTGCGGGCAATGTCATGCTCGCCATGTCGATGTTGACCGACACGATCGAGTACGATGCGCGGCGCACGGGGCTGCGGCGCGAAGGGATCTACGCTTCGATGTACAGCTTCGTCGAGAAAATCTCCGGTGCACTGGGGCCGTTCCTCGTTGGCTGGATCCTGGCCCTTACGGGCTACGACAAAACGCTGCCCGAGGAGGCTCGGCAGAGTGACGAAGCTCTGTTCGGTCTCGTGTTCGGCATGGCGTATCTGCCAGCGATCATGATCGGGCTCAGCATGCTCGTGCTGCTGTTCTACCGGCTCGATAAGAAGACACTCGCCGACACCGGGCCGGCCCCGGCGTAATGGTCACCGCCAACGCGACCAGAAACCCACCGAACTGACACCTACCGGTGTCAGCTTTGAGTTACCATTTACGCTGCAGTGGCACTAGGTACAGCGTGTGGATTTTCGCCAGCTCCGGTATTTGCTGGTTATTGCCGATCTTGGCAGCTTCACGAAAGCGGCGGAGCAAATTCCGCTCGCGCAGTCGGCGCTCAGCCGGCACATGCGGCTGCTTGAAGAAGAACTCGGCGTCAAACTCCTTATACGTACCGGCCGCGGCGTCACGCTAACCGAGCAAGGCGAATACCTTCGCGACCGGGCCCGGTCGGTGCTCGAACAGATGGAAGACACACGCCGCAACTTGGCCGCGTGGTATGAAAATCCGGCCGGCCTTGTGCGTATCGGCATGACGCCTACCGCGACCCTGACGTATGCGGCGACTTATTTGCGCCAGCTGCGCAAACACCACGAGAACATTACCGTCCGGCTTACCGAAGGTCTGAGCGCAACGCTGATTGAGTGGCTGCATGCCGACCGTCTCGACCTCGCCATTGTTTTCGAACAAACGAAAAACTCAAAACTCGTCTCGGAAGTCATCGGCTACGATGAGATGTGTTTGGTGGTACCCCCCGGACATCCAAGCACCGAACCGGTGTCGCTGCACGATATCGCCGAGATGCCGCTCATCGCCCCGTTCGTGAAAAAAGGTATTCGCAATCGAATGACCGAAGCCTTCAGCGCCGCCGATCTCGATATGGACATCGCCTACGAAATCGACGCATTACCGGCGATGAAAGATCTGGTACGAACCGGCGCAGGCGTGTCGATCCTGACCCGCTCGTCGGTGCTGCGCGACGTCGAAATCGGTGATGTCGAAACCCGGACAATCGACAGCCCGCTGATGACGTTTGCAGCGCACTTGATGTACTCACGTTCCGCCGAGCACAGCCGCGCAGCGCGAGCAGCCGCTGACGTCATCAAGCAAACGGCCAGCGAGTTCCTCAAACCGACGCGCGAATCGATCAGCGGCCAATAGGGCTAATCGAACGAACCAGCGTCATTCTTTAACGGCAAGACCGAACGCCCACGCGAACGGCGCCGGATCGAAGTATTCGCGCAACAATTGGATTTTTCCGTCAGACACATGAAACAGACCGCCGTAGCGCTGCCGATAGCGGCGCGCCGTGGGAATGATGTCGACATCACCGTGGAATTCGGCGAAGACCATTTCTGGATCGCGCATCGGATAGAGCACGAGTTGCGAGGTAAAGTCAGCACGGCCGGCATTTTTGGGCCAATCCGCATAGAGCGCGACAAGGTCGTTTTTGCCGACGACGCGCTTAGGATGACCCGGCGGTGAAAACGGCATATCGAGTACCGCCCTCTCATGCCAAACAGCAGCTAGACCAGCCATGTCTTTGTTCTCAAGTGCGTCTAAGAATTTAAGCACAGTTTGCTGGCTCTGCTGTCTCACCACATATGGCGGAGGTGCCTCGGCAGCGTTCTTTGTAGCTATGCTGAACACATCTCGCGTACCTGCCTCTGCCAGCAGGCGAAACGCTGTTGCCGTGATTCGCCATTGACCTGCCGAGCGGACGAGTTCATAGCGATACTGCCCCTCAACCTGCCAAGCAAGGTCGGCGACGTAATGATCGGCCGTCACATCAGCAGTAGCAACCGCACGCTCGCCGTCGAGCTCGACACGGATATTGGAGATGGCGTGCCGGGTCCGATCAAATCCTGGCAAGACGCCGGCCCATTCCGTCATCAATCCTTGAGGGCTCTGCACTACTGGTTCACCGCCGACCAACGACGTGTAGTCGACATGAATCTCGTCGGCGAAAAGCGTCTCTAAAGCCTCGAAATCATGGCGATCTGCCAGTATCGCAACACTCTCGACAATGGTCTTGATCGCCGCAGTATCCATGGCCAGTGACTGTGTTGCACCGGCGTTCGTGCAAAGTACTGTCATTATCACAACTCCCAGTATCACTCGAAGCATCGTCGGATGGAGAGCCCGATCAACGCTCGAAATGCGCAACAACAGCGGTAACGGCTGCATCGACGACATCGGGGCGATCATAGAAATCAAACTGGCTGATATCGTCCAGCCACACCGTCGTCGCATAGTGACCTAAGCGCCGCGCATACTCGCGTGCACCTTGCGGAATGGCTGCCGCATCGGAATGAACCAGTAACGTCGGCTTAGATTGCTGGTCGGCGGTTTTAATAGCATCGTAGGTCAGCCAACCCGTCCATGACGCTACATTGAATTTGTTATCGAACTCTGGAATGAGACCACGATCGGGTTCTGTGTAATAAGGCGCCTGGAACATCACGGCGTCTTCGTTCGTCAGGCTCGCCGCCTCGAGGATAGTGGGGACCGCCGTAGCAGCTGCGCGCTGCGCAGCGTCGAGCAATACAGCCACACCGTCATCGCCGCCGTATACTGACTTCACGATCTCGGCGTCGTGCAACCACGGTGCGACCAGTGCAAGGCGTTTGATCGCCGGATGCCGCAAAGCGGCATCACTCATATAGCCCGCCGATGCGCAGACTCCAAGACCGCTGATTTGCTCAGAATCGACCTCCGAACGTGTTAGCAAGAAATCAACAGCAGCAACGATGTCGTCAGTCTTGCGAGCAGGATTCTCAAGATAGGGAATGGGATCGGAGGACTGACCCCAGCCACGAAAATCGAACGCTAACGCAGCATAGCCACGATCGGCCAGGTTTGCTGCGTAGGTACCGGCCATTTGCTCCTTAACGGTCATCCAAGCGCCAGTAACCACGACGCCTGGTAAACGATCGCCATCTCGATACGAATCAGGCAGATACAAATCGCCGACCAGTGTTTGCTCCGTACTTGGGAAAGAAACTCGCTTTTTCATGGCTGCCTCCGCCGGCAGTGAACCGAGTGTGATGGCGACAGCCGCCACGATGAAGCTGGGTTGCATGAGCGCCTCTTGTTCGTGTTACAAATCGAGCGAACAGCGTACGGCGCAGTGACGAGCCGCGCTTGAACGTATCGATGGATCTTTTGAACGATCCTACGGCGCAATGATGGAGGCTAGCTTCGAAGGCGGGCGCGATAGGACGACGGAGACTCGCCTGTGGCTTGCTTAAAGACCCTGGAGAAATGCGCTTGATCAGCGAAACCACAGGCTAGCGCTATATCGATCAGCGGTGTATCGCGATGCGGCAGACGTTTACGCGCTTGTTCAACCCGATAGGCGGTGACGAATTGCATAGGACTCATCCCAATCGTCTTCTTAAACAGCTGCGCGAAATGAGAGGTACTGAGCGCCGTTTCCCTCGCCAATCCCTCGACCTGAATGGACGTGCTGTAATTGGCAGCGACGTACGCCAAAACCCACTGGTAGTGCTTCGCCGTAAAACTGGTTGAAAAAGCGTACTCCTCTTCGCGCAAGCCGTACTTCTGAATCAGCTTGACCAAAAAAACGCGGGCTAAAGACTCGAAAATCAAGTGAGAACCTTGCTCGTCACTGGCCAAGGCATCTTTGAGCATAACGCCTGCGTAGCAGATATCGGGATCCTTAAACTGAGGTAAGGACGCAAGCTGCGTACCCGCCAGCAGAATGCCCACTTCAAACTGTGAAAATCGCTCGAATCGAGCAGGTTCGAGAGTAATGACGATGACTTTCGACGGCGAATGCCAACGCCATCCTGATCGGACTCCAGCCGGCGTTACAACGATTTCATCTTTTCTAAATGTGAAGTCTCGGTATTCTTCATCGCGCCAGTTCTCTACTCGGTGCGGTTCATCATTTAGATTCAAGAGAATATGGTGCTGCGCGAAAACCTGCCTAGGCATCGCATCCGGCTCTGCCTCGAAGTATTCGAGCGTTAACAATGCTGCTGCCGATGGACGCGTGTCGGCAGCGCTGTCCAATAGCGGTGCAGATGGATAGACGTCTTGGTACTTCGCTTTGTCCACGTGTATCCCATTCGACGACGAAACAGCTGGTCAACCCAGTATAGCGAAGCACCATAGCTCGCCGGCGACCACCTGGCGCCCGATGAACAGCGCCGGTAATACCTTCGCGGCCGACCAAACAGGGCTCGAAAGTCACAGGCTATAAAAGGATGCGTTCGGTGCTGCCGCCTGCACATCAAAACTCGAGCCGGTGTCACTGCACGGGCCGCAGCTGAGGTCATGCGGCGAACGGCCAAAGCGCACTTCAAACTAACGCGTGGATCGTCCGCCGATGAATAGACGCGTTCGCCCGGCACGCCAGCGTGTACGGTACGTCTAACTCAAGTATCTCGACGAAACGCCGACATTATCCGAATGGCGGTGGATCAAATACGGATACAGCGACGTTGTCTGGACCTGATATTTGGCCAGACCCGTGCAGCGTGGATATCGAACGCGTTTTGCGCTGTCCTCGTTTGGCTCGCATTTTGGGAAAATGCTAGCCATGGCTGGCTCCTCGCTTGGAGCGGCGCAGTCGTTTCGATCATGGTGATGCGAGAGATCCAAATGCGCCGCTACCGCGAACTTGGCGATCAACCGATCGACCTCGCCGTCTGGACGCGTTGGGCTGAGCTATCGCAGTTCGCCAATGGGTGTTTTTGGGGTGTCGGGTGCGCCGCACTAGCGCTGATTGCAACACCGCATCAACTTACCGTCGTCTTGATTATCGCCGGCGGGCTGCAAACCGGAAGCGTTCTGTCGAGTAGTTACCTGTTGCGCGCATTCGCCTTTTTCTCATTGCCGCTCTTTTTACTGACACTGGCAGCCATTCTGGTACTCGCCGTCCGCGAGCAAGCGAGTCTATTCGTCACCGCCGCGCTATTGGTTGTTTGGTCCTTGTTTATCCTGTTGTGCGCGAAACGCTTTGGCGATCACTTCCGTCGCTCACTAGCGTATGCCCTTGAGAATCTCGATCTCGCCGAGTCACTACGCTCGATCAACCGAGAAAATGAGCAGCTGAACCAATCGTTGAACGAGCGCATCATTGATCTGCGAGACGTACAGCAGAACTTACTCGAAGAAAAAATACGCGCCGATGGTCTGGTTGAGCAGCTACGGATGTTATCAACGACAGACGAGTTGACCGGCCTTGGCAATCGGCGCTTTTTCGATGAGTGCCTTCAACGCGAGTGGCAACGGGGACTCAGCAGTGGCCACCCGATCGCCTTGATATTGGCTGATATCGATCATTACAAAGCGTTTAACGATCGCTATGGCCACCAACACGGTGATCGATGTCTGGTCGAGGTTGCCGGTGTACTGAAACAGATTGCACGACGTGAGAGTGACTGGGCAGCTCGCTACGGTGGCGAGGAATTCGCATTAATTCTTGGCAACACCGCACTCGACGTAGCCAGCCAGCTGGCCGATAAGCTTCGCCTCGACCTACAAGAACGTGGTATCGCGCACGACCGGTCTCCGATCGCTTCGGTTGTAACGATTAGCTGTGGTGTGAGCGCTGTGACGCCAACGGCCGATATCGCCCCGGAGACCCTCGTCCAAGTTGCGGACCAAGCGCTTTACGCGGCGAAGCAATCAAGTCGCAATTGCATAGTCGCTCTGGCCAATGACCATGACATCAATTCGCCAGACACCGCTAGCGTGGGTCGATAACGCTGAAAGCAGTTGCCAGCAAAATTTGTAGGCCTACGAAGCGGTCCAATATCCCGACGCGTAGAGCTTACTCTCGTCAAAATTCGGTTGACCGCGAAGGTAGTTACGTATCGCGACAACTTCTTTCGATTCGCAGGCCACGAACATCGCTGGCTCTCCCGCCTGCCAAGGTAGCTCTTTCACCGCCGCAAGCAGAGCATGCTCGGCATGCACCGGCAGGATTAACCAACGCAGCGACATGTGCTCCGGTACCGCCAGCACTTGCTTATCCGACTCAGTCGGAACTTGAACAACGATGTGACCTTGCGCATCACGCGGCAGACGCTCCAATGTCGCCGCAAGCGCCGGTAAGGCCGTCAGGTCGGCAACCAGCAAATGCCAGTCCGCCTCGAAATCGGTGTGCTTTACCGAACCGGGTCCGGCAATTTTCAGCTCATCGCCAATCTGCGCATCTTTCGCCCAGTCGGCGGCCAATCCGCGGTGATCGTTGATGGCAAAATCGACCGTCAGTTTGCGTTTGATACGGTCGAAGTAGCGAATCGTGTACGAACGCATGCGTTTGCGTAACGCAAGCTTCGATAACAGCGACGGCTTTTCGTCGGCGGCGGTGGGGACGATCACCTTTACATGCGCGCTTTCCATTTGCTCGGGAAAGTCGGCGAGATCCGGTCCGACCAATTCGAAGCGACGCATATGGGGCGACAAATCCTCAAACGATTCCACGGTGACTCTGCGCATACGTGGCAGCACAACAGCTTCTCCTGCGGGCTGGCATCGGCCCGCGATAAAGTTGATAATATCATCCAATATAGGGGGACAAGTTGATAATATCAACCGTTAATCGGCCATGAGGACCGACAGTGAAATCGATGCGCTGTTTGGGCTGCTTCGGGCCGTAAAACGTGCGTATCACGCCGAAATACAGCGACTCGGTATTGATCTCGCACCGATGCACCTAAAAGTGCTGCGAATGGTGAAACACCGCTCCGGCTGTACGGCGCAAGACATGGCTGCCGCCTTCGGCCGCGACAAAGCGCAGATCGCGCGCCTAGTCCAATCCCTGCTGCAGATGGGTTACGTACGGCGTGTCGCCAATCCGAACGATGGGCGCAGCCAGCTCATCGAGTTGGACTCGGCGGGTGAGGACGTTCTGACAAAGACGGCATCGATCCATAAGCGTGTTGTTGCGCTCATGACAGACGGTGTCGGCAAAAAAGACCAAGCGGCGTTTTTTGCGACAGCGAGACAGTTCCAAGAGAATCTCGCGCGTAGACCATCAAGATCTCGTTAATACCCGGCCTATCACAGCAAGCGTGACCACATGCATGGCAGCAATACATAGGTTGCTAATGACAACGGGATGGCGCACGGCGCTCACCGTCAAAGGTGTCAGGACCTTGTAGGCAACCTGTACGGCCAGCAACCCAAAGACGAGACGCGGATCGCGAAAAACCAGAAGTCCGGTCGACAGTAAGCCGATCGCTAAATAGACCGCGAGAAGAATCTGACGCGCGTCGGTTGCTGGCCCGTAAACGGTGTTTGCCCATGCCGCGTCGACGAACAAGCCGTAACAAACGGGTATCAGGACAACGATATTAACGAGCAATGACGCTGTGATGAAAATCAGCATTGAGCAGACACGCTAACGAGATAGACCCGCGGCAGCCTACTTGGGAACCTGCAGCGCCGCCGTCAAGGGTCAGTGAAAACGTGGTCAAGGCGCATGCGGCACAACTGAGCGACGATGGTTTCTCGACGCACAGACGCTGGCTACCCAACGACACAGACATTCCAGGCCTACGACGTAATTTCCGCCCCAACTATCGTGTAGATCTTACCGACCGTGCCTGTGTCGGCCACCATGTTAAGCAACTGCTCGGCCAAGTCGCTGCGCTTCAGCCGTGGCGACTTCGGTACGTCCACCGATTGCTCAAGCAACTGATACGCGGGCGCGCCTTGCTCATCGGCTAAGCCGCCGGGGCGCAGAATCGTGTAGTCGAGATTGCTCGATTGAATAATCGCCTCTTGGCGATCTTTATCGGCCCAGATTTCTTTAGCCAAACGCTTGACGATGAGCTCCCGGAACAGCCATGGCTTAACTTTCGCTAAGCTATCGCCGCAACCGAGGCTAGTAATGGCGACGAGCCGCCGGCAACCGGCCTCGCGCATCGCGTCGATGATCCGACGCGTACCCTCCGACAGCACGGTGTTGGGTTTCCGGTCGACCGTACCCAACGCCAATAACACGGCATCGCAGTCCGCGATCGCCGCGGCTATAACCGGCCCGTCCGTCAATTGCGCGGTGACGACCTTGATACGGCCACTGAATGCGGCGAGTTTTTCGGGCGAACGAACGACAGCAACAACGTCGTGGCCCTGCTCGAGCGCTTGCGCTACCAGCAACAAACCGGTTTTTCCGGTTGCGCCGAAAATACCCAGCTTCACGGCGCTATCGACCTGTCAATACGCTAAATGACAGCACAAACCGTCTTCAGCTCGAGATAGTTGTCGACCGCCTGCTCACCACTCTCGCGGCCCCAGCCGGATTGCTTCATCCCACCGATCGGTAACGACGCGTCATACATCGCATGCGAGTTGATCCAAACCGTGCCGGCTTCAAGATCCTCCGCAAGTCGATGCGCAGCGCTGAGATTCTCGGTCCAGACACTCGACGCCAACGCGTAATCCGAATCGTTGGCCAAGGCCAGAACCTCATCGACATCGTCGAACGGCGTTACGCAGACAACGGGGCCAAAGATCTCCTCGCGCAGAATCGACATCTCCGGCGTTGCACCGACAACGACAGTCGGTTGCACGAAGCAGCCGCTGTCATGACCTCGCTCCCCGCCGGCGACAATCTCGGCACCGTCGTTACGGCCGGCGTCGATATAGCCAAGCACTCGACTCTGCTGGGTCGGGCTGACCAACGGTCCTATTTGCGAGGCAGCATCGAGCCCGTGGCCCATCACCATCGCTTTGGCTGCGCCGGCTAAGCCGTCGACGACAGCCTCGTAAACGCTACGCTGCGCATAGACACGAGAACCGGCAATACAAACTTGGCCGGCGTTAAAAAAGATCGCATTAGCGGCGCCGGGTATCGCCGCCTCTAGATCTGCGTCGCCGAGAATGACAACCGGCGACTTACCGCCAAGTTCAAGCGTGACCCGCTTTAGGTTGTGACGGGCGAGTTCAAGAATCGCTTTCCCGGTCGTTGTCGAGCCAGTGAAAGCGACTTTGTCGACATCGGCGTGACTCGCGAGCGCAGCACCGGTCGTCGCACCACGACCCGTGACGATGTTAACGACACCAGGCGGGAAGCCAGCCTCGACGATCAGCTCACCAAGGCGCAGCGCCGTCAGCGATGTGTCATCGGCCGGCTTCAGCACGACCGTACACCCTGCCGCCAGTGCCGGCGCCAATTTCATCGCAGCCATAATGATCGGCGAATTCCACGGGACGATGGCGGCGACAACGCCAACCGGCTCACGACGCGTATAGGCATGGATGCGCTTGCCGGGCGGCTGATAATTTATCGACGTCGGTAAGCTCTCGCCTGACAATCGCGTGCATTGCCCAGCAAAAAAGCGGAACTGCTCGATCGAGCCTGGAATTTCGGCGTAACGCCCAACGAACAGCGGCTTGCCCTGATCGAGCGTTTCTAACTCGGCCAATTCGTCGATATTCGCCTCGATGAGGTCCGCGAGCTTCCACAGTAGACGCGACCGCGCCGAACCGGTCATGCGCCGCCAACTGTCGTCGCGGAGCGCCGATCGTGCAGCAGCAACGGCCGCATCCACTAGATTCTGGTCCGACTCGGCGACCTGGCCAAGTTCAGTACCGGTTGCTGGGTCGATCGACGGGAACGAATCGCTCGCCACCACCCATTCGTTGTTGATCAGTACCCGCGGTTGGTGACGGTTCAAAAAGGCCGCAGCCCCGTCACTGACCGTGTGATCCGAAATTGTCATCGTGGCGCTCATTGGCGACTCTCCTCAGCTGTGCGGTTGTTACCAGTCAACATCGACACCGATATCGTCGCTGACCGCACGATGGTAGGTGACGAAGGCGGCAGCTAGGTCTTGCGCGCTGACGCCCAGCGATTTGTAGGTGGTTATTTCATCGTCGCTGCCGCGCCCTGGCGCAGAGCCTGCCAACACCTCGCCGAGCTCGGCGACGACAACGTCGTCGAACGCAAACCCAGCTGCATCCGCGGCCGCTAGTTCGCCGGCCTGCGCGCGCGCTGATGGTCGGTAATCAACGTAGACCCGCGAGCGGCGAACGACATTGATATCGACCTCGCTCGCCTCGATGATGGCAGCGCCAACTAAATTTAGATGCTGGCCAGGCTCTAACAACGCCCCTGCGAGAAACGGCTCACGCGCCGATGTCGTTGTGCAAACGATGTCTGCGCCGGCAACGGCATCGGCAAGCTCAGTGACGGCGGTCGCGCTGCCTGGTAGCGCATCGGCCAGCGCCGCAGCACGCTCTGTATTGCGGCCCCACACTCGAACCTCGTCGATATCTCGAACGGCGCGTATCGCATGCACGTGGTGCTCGGCTTGGAGACCGGTCCCAAGCACGGTCAGGACGTGTGCATCGCGGCGCGCCAGCACACGCGTCGCTAACGCGCTGGCCGCTGCCGTGCGTATGGCCGTCACCTCGGAACCGTCCAGAACGCAGACCGGCGCACCGAGCTCAGCGTCGAACAAAATGACCGCGCCCGTGTGCGAGCCAAGCGGTGAATCGGGCTCGCGCGGGTATTTCGCGACCAACTTGATCCCGAAGCTACGCGGGTCGGCGAGATAGCCCGGCATGGCTGTGAACTTGCCGCCGTTTGTGTCTGGAATGGTCAAGTACTGTCGCAACGGCATGTCGACAGCACCGCTCGACACAGCCCGCATCGCCGGCTCTAACGCATCAACACAATCGGCGTGCGACAAGGCCGACGCCACGGCCGCTTTATTGAGAATCCGCACTATTTGGCGTCGGGTCTAGGTGGCACGAAACGCAGGCTCGCCATTAAATCTTCAACGCCATCGGGCCTAGGGAAGGGCTCTGGCATCGGTTCGCCGGCCTGGCGCGGTTTGCCAATGCCGCGAAACCAATGCTCCAGACCGGGCGGCATGAACACCCAGAACATGTTCATGTCGACATCGCCGGTGTTCTCAATGATGTGGCGGGAGTAGCGACCAAACAGAACGGTCGAGCCTTTACTCAGCGGAAACTCTTCCTCTTCGATGATGACGCGACCGCTGCCCTCGTAAACGAACACCAGCTCGTGGTTGCGGGTGTGGCCATGTTCACGCACCAGGCGGCCGGGCGGCAATGATTGAATGCCGCTAGTAAAGCCGTCATACGGCATGTTGTCCGGCGTTAAATTGAGTGTGACGAAACCACTCGACGGGAGCGGCTGCCACAGCGACTCACCCTCGTCCGGACCGATGACCGCGTACCACGGCTCGTTGTATTTCTCTGTCATGATCGTCACCTTGGACCCAGTGCCAGTGTCGCGAACCCCATGTCGTGGGGCTACTGACTTAGCGGAATGGCACCATACGCTAGACGCATACACGGGCAGTCCGCGTGCATGCTAGTTTCAGGTCCGCCGTTGGCCGTTCATGGGGAGCACAAATGACCTACGACGAGATGATCGCGGCCTGGCGCGACGATCCCGAGCAATTCTGGGCGGCGCAGGCCGAGGCCATAGATTGGAACACGCCGTACAAATCGGTGGTCGATCTTGAGCGGCCGGCTGGGCGCTGGTTCGCAGGCGGCACACTTAACACCTGTTACAACGCGGTCGATCGCCACGCCGACGGTGGGCGCGGCGACCAACCGGCGCTTGTCTTCGAAAGCGCAATGACCGGTCGCGAGGAAAGCTACAGCTACAACCAGCTGCGCGACAACGTCGCCGTGCTCGCCGGCGCGCTCGTTCGCGCCGGGGTTGGCACCGGTGATCGCGTACTTATCTATATGCCGATGATTCCGGAAGCGGTGTTCGCGATGCTGGCATGCGCCCGAATCGGTGCCGTGCACTCAGTGGTCTTTGGTGGCTTTGCGGGACCGGAAGTCGCGACGCGGATCGACGATGCCGAGCCGACCGCGATTTTGTCGGCCAGCTGCGGACTCGAACCTGGCCGCATCGTGCACTACAAACCCATGCTCGACGAAGCGCTACAGATCGCCTCGCATCAGCCACCGATACGGGTCGTTTTGCAACGCGATGCGGCGCCGTGCGAGTTGACTGACGCCGACACCGACTGGGGTGACTTCATCGACGGCGCCGCGCCGGTGGACTGCGTACCGGTTCGCGCCGAGGACCCGCTCTACCTCCTTTACACATCCGGCACGACCGGTGCGCCGAAAGGCGTCGTCCGCGATAACGGCGGTCACGCCGTTGCGCTGACCTTCTCGATGGCAGCGATCTATGGCATCGACGCCGGCGATGTCTTTTGGGCAGCATCGGATATCGGTTGGGTGGTTGGCCATTCGTACATTGTTTATGGGCCACTGCTAGCCGGTGCCACGACCTTCATGTTCGAAGGCAAACCGGTCGGGACGCCCGATGCCGGTGTCTTTTGGCGCCTGATCGATAAGCATCGCATCAACGTCATGTTTACCGCCCCGACAGCAATCCGTGCCATTCGGCGCGAGGACGGTGCTGGCGAGCACGTGGCCAATGCCTCGCTCGGGCATTTCAAAACCTTGTTTCTGGCCGGCGAACGCTGCGACCCGGAAACGCTGCAATGGGCGGAGCGCATGCTCAAGGTGCCGGTTATCGATCACTGGTGGCAAACAGAAACCGGGTGGGCGATCGCCGGTAACATGGCCGGAGCGGGCTTGTTTCCAGTGCGCGCAGGCAGTGCGGGTAAGCCGATGCCAGGATGGGCCGTCGAAATTCTCGACAACGAGGGCGAGGCAGTAGCCGCTGGTGACAGCGGTGCGATCGCCTGCCGCTTGCCGCTTGGGCCGGGTGCGACAGCCGGTCTTTGGAATGCCGATCAGCGGTTTATCGAAACCTACCTGACGCGCTATCCCGGTTACTACCAAACAGGCGATGCGGGCCACATCGATGCGGACGGCTACCTACACGTGATGAGTCGCACTGATGACGTCATTAATGTCGCCGGCCATCGTTTATCGACCGGCGCGTTGGAAGAGGTAATTGCGATGCACCCCGACGTCGCGGAGTGTGCCGTCACAGGCGTTAACGACGCCTTGAAAGGCCAAGTACCGTTTGGCTTTGTTTGTTTGCGCAGCGGCGCAGACGCGGATCCGACGACGGTTGTTGCCGACTGTATTCAGCAAGTTCGAAGCGCCATCGGTCCAGTCGCCGCGTTTCGCTCGGCCATCGTTGTACAGCGGCTACCAAAAACGCGCTCTGGCAAGATCCTGCGCTCAACATTGGCAAAGATCGTCAACGCTGAACCCTACACAGTGCCCGCGACGATCGACGACCCTGCCATTCTCAACGAAATTGCCGAGGTCGTAGCAACACTAAGGTCGCAATCCTCATGACCAGCAGCGATTCACCCAGCAACGAGCGCTTTGGGTGGTACGTCGTCTTCGTCTTATGTGTCTGCGGCATCGTCGCAAGCGTCGATCGGCAAATTATTAATCTACTCGTCGAAGATATTCGCGGTGACCTCGATATCTCCGACACCCGCATTAGCTTGTTACAGGGCTTCGCATTCGCGGTCTTCTACGCACTGGTCGCCGTCCCGCTCGGCCGACTCGCCGACAGCGTCAATCGCCGCCGATTAATCACCATTGGTATCGTTGCCTGGACGCTGGCAGCAATCGGTTGCGGGCTCGCCGAAAGTTACTGGCAGTTGTTCGCGGCGCGAATGGCGGTCGGTATTGGCGAAGCGGTACTAACGCCAGCTGGGTTCTCGTTGCTCGCGGACCTATTCAAGGCACGCCGCTTAGCGCTGCCGATCAGCGTCTTTACGTCGTCGAGCTTCTTCGGCTCGGGGATCGCATTGATGTTCGGTGGCTTCATCATCGGCGTCCTGGCAGGTCTCGATCAGGTCGCACTCCCGTTGCTCGGTGAGATGGAGATTTGGCAAGCGGCGTTCATCCTAGCGGCGTTGCCGGGACTGCCGATCGCCTTGTGGTTTTATCTGTCCGTACGTGAGCCACCGCGCGTCGCCACCGCCCAGGCGCAAATCGACGCCACCGCCTACCGACAAGGCTTCGGCCAAGCCGTTAAATTTTGCGCCGACAACCGTCGCTTGTTCGTCGCTGTCTTTATCGGCCTGAGTTGCCTGGCAGCTGCGCAGTTTGCGCTCGGCGCGTGGATTCCCACGTACTTCATCCGCACGCATGGCTGGACACCCAGTGAGATCGGTAACGCGCAGGGGCTGTTGTTCATGGTTGGCGGTACGGCTGGCGTGGTGACCGGCGGCTGGCTGACCGGCAAGCTGTTCAAGCGTGGTTGGCACGATGCGAACCTTCGTACAGCGAGCTTCTGTGGCTGGTTAGCGATCCCTTGGATTATCGGCGCGATGCTGGTTGAGGACGGCACCACCGCCGTCGCTTTGCTGGCACCCGCAATGTTCTTTGGCACGATGCCGTTCGGTGCCGGCGCTGCCATCATTCCGACGGTAGCGCCGCCGCAATTTCGCGCCCAGCTAACGGCCGTTTACCTGCTGGTCGCGAACTTGGTCGGTCAATCGGGCGGGCCGTGGTTGGTCGCGTTATTGAGCGATCAGTTTTTCGACGGCCCGCAGGCGATTGGCCAGTCGCTAGCAATCACTGTTCCAGTATTGCTAGCTGCCGGCGCGCTGCTAACGATGGTTGGTTGGCGTCCATTGGCTGAGCGTCTTCGCGACGCCTAAGACAGCGACGAAGGGCGTCAAGCCGCTTAAAAGCTGCTCGACTAAAAGTCGGCCGTAACGCTGATACCTACAACGCGAGGATCGCCGGCACTGCTAAAGCCATCGGCGCGCCGAATTGATAGGTACTCCTCGTCCAGAACATTACGACCGTACAACCGTACCGACCAATTCTCTGTCGCGTAACCGAGTTGGGCGTTCACTAATGTGAACGGTTCGTTTTGATCCGCCGGAAGGTTCGTCGGCGCGAAGAAAATATCGTCAGTGTGGCTGACACTGACGTTTGCGAAGAATCCGTTCATAAAGTAGTAGGTACCGCCCAGTGATCCGGTCAAACTTGGCGCTTGTGGGAACTCGTTACCGCTAAGATCAATCACGTTAGCGCCGAATCCGCCGATGTACTCATCAAACTCGGTCTCGTTGTAACCAACGCTGACAAAAAGATCCCATGCGTCGGTTGGTCGCCACTCAGTCAAGAGCTCGACTCCCCATAGCGTCGCCTGTCCGGCGTTCTCGATTCTTGCATCAACAAACGTGTTGGTTGGCCCTGGAACACTAACTTGCATGTCGGTGTATTCGGTGTAGAACGCGTTGGCGTTCAACGTGACTGCACCATCGGCGAGCAACGATCGAAAAGAGATATCGATCGTATTGGTGAACTCTGGGTCGAACTCATACTGTTCAGCACTAACAAAGTCGGTAGCACTGCCCCCGGCTCGATAGGCTCGCTGGGCCGTTATTCCCAAGCTCACGTCTTCGTTAAATCGATAGACAGCCGCGATTTTTGGCAAGAACGCCGAATAATCCGCATCTAAATCCACCGGCGCTGGCGTTGATGAAATTCCAAACGGATCAGGTATGAACACCGACGAATTGGTCGAAATGTTGTCCTGTTGCTCGCTGTCGAAGCGAAATCCAGCTGTCACAATCCAGCGCTCATTCACATCGAATTCGAATTCGGTAAACACGGCAAGGTTTTCAGTATCGTTATCGAGCCCGTTCCCAAAAACCGCGGTGCCGGGCGGCAATCCGAAGACCGTCGTATCGGGAATCGACGCTTCGAACGCTAGCTCTTTTTCGAAGCGTTGATAATAGATACCAACCACGCCCGTTAGCCGATCGCTAGCGTAAACCAGCTTGAGCTCTTGGCTTGTTGACGTATCGTCGACCGTGCGAAACGCTGGCGTATTGCCGGGAATCGGTTGTGGAGGCACCAGCAAGTCGTAATCACTCTGTAGAAAAGCCGTCTCAGACGTCAACGACCACGAATCCGTCAGTGCATAGTTGACTCGCAGGGCTACCGTGTCCGTCGTCCCCTCCTCGCGAAAAATCTGCTGGCTAAACCGGTTGGCGGGAAATTCTGTGTCGATAATCGATTGATCACCGAGCAAGTTGTTCGAGTGCGTGTAGGTCAGAACCGCATCAAAGCGCTCGTTCGGACTAAACCTGAGCTTGTCGCGATAGGTATCGAGAAACTCGCCGCCGGTCTCAACGCCAGTCGTTTGGGTGCGTATGTCGCCATCGGTCTCAAATTGCTCAGCACTGAATCTAAACGCCCAGGCGTCGTTGATGGGCAGGTTGGCGGCAACGGCCAGCCGCATCTCGTTGAAGGTTCCGTAATCCGCCCGCCCTTTAAACTCCTGGTCGAACGTTGGCGCCTTACTACGCAAGACGACAGCACCAGCGAGCGAGTTCGGCCCTTGCTGCGTCGATTGCGATCCAAGCAGAAACTCGACTTGCTCTAGGTCCCACGTACTCAATGAACCGGTCGACAAAGCTTGACCGTTCGGGACCGATGCACCGTCGATCTGGACGCTGATGGCTTGTGCACTCCCACCACCGACACCTCGGTCGGTAACACCACGGATAACAAAGCCAAATCCACCGCCGATAGCACTAACGCCTGGTAGACGGTCAATAACATCGAAAATATCTTTATCGACAGACTTATCCAGCTCCTCGCCGGAGACGAGTGAGACGCTGGTCTGCGTTTGTTGAATAGGTCTCTCTAACAGCTCACCGCGGACGACAATCTCCTCTGCTGGCGGCCGGCGTGGTTTGCTGGGGGCCGAGCGCGATGACGCTGGCACGACAGCCACTTCCTTCGATTTTTTTGTAATGATCGCCGAGCCGGATTGTGACCGCCGAACATCGAGGTCCGTGTCGGCTAGCAACATCTCTAGAGCCTGATCCAGTGAAAGCGTACCGGCCACTGGCGCGCCGGACTTGTCGGCGGTCAGCTCGCCGCGTGCCACGATCGTTACGCCGTACAGAGCCCCCAACTCAGCCAGTGCGGCTTGTAAGGGTTGCGCTGGCAGATCGACTTGCCGTTCTTCTTGAGCGAGTAGCGGGCCCGACCCAAGCAGAACAAAAACCAGTGCGGTAAGCACGAACGATTTGTTAAGAGTGTTATGGCGAATCACAGATCCAATTCCTCAGCGCTTTAGGTTGAATGCGAATATCTCCGAGTCGCATTAGCTTAAAGACGCTGCAAAAAATGGAATCGCAACCCTGCGGTGAAAATGTTTGTTGTTAGTCGATTGCTTGGATCAGCAGGCGATCGTCGCTCGTTTGCTGAATCGTCAGCGGATAGATCTCAGCGAGTGTCACCAACAGGCCATCAATGTCTTTGGCATCGAACGTCGCAGTGACTGCCAGTGACGCTAAGTCATTGTCCGTAATTATAATATCGCGACGATCATAACGATCGATCTGCGCAACCAACTCCGCCAACGGCTCATTGCTGAAGACCAGACGGTCGTCCCGCCAGGCGCCCACCGAGTCGGGGCGGACAGCCGATACGTCACTGCGACCCGTCTTTGACACGCTCACCGCTTGGCCTGCACTAAGCGGTGGCACGGGTTCGCCGGCGCCTCCTAGCCCAGCCGCCGCCACAACGCCGACCCGACCAGCCGCGACGGCAACATGGGTGCTCGCGGCAGACAGACGGACGTTGAAGGTCGTACCCAGGACGCGAACGGTCGCATCGCCGGCTTGGATGACGAATGGTCGGCTACGGTCCTCGCTTACATCGAAAAAGACTTCGCCCCGCCACAGCGTAATGAAACGCTGCTTATCGTTGATGGTCGCATCGAGCTGACTATCCGGGCCTAGGGTCAGCACCGACCCGTCCGACAACGTATGTTCGCGAGTTTCGCCGACCGTTGTTGCGAGAACGATGGCGGGCGCAACCACCGGAACCGGCTCGCGCTCAGGTAGCATCCAAAACGCGCACGCACCCAGCATCAGTACGATCTTTGCAGCCCAAGCGCTGTTGCTACGCTTTTTGGTAGACGTTGCAGCGTGTGGCTGTTGCAACGCCTCAGCCGCTGCAATGTCCTCCAAGGATACATCGCCAAGTCGGTCCCAGAAGCGCTCTGCGTAATCGTACGCTTGCATATGCTCGGGATCGGCCATAACCCAACGCTGAAACGATGCCCGCACATTCGCATCGACAATGTCATTGTCGATACGCGCTCGCCATTCAAGCGCCTCTGCAACGAGTGATTTGTCGAGCTTGTTCACGAACTGACTACTGTTCCTCGCTATCAATCAACGCCGCTAGAATCTGCTGCGTTGCCCGCGCCAAGTGCTTACTGACGGCCGTTCTAGAAATGCCAAGCTGCTTCGCCGCTTCAGTCTGACTAAGATTGTTCACACGGACGAGGACGAACGCTCGTTTGCGCATCGGCGGCATCGCAGCGATCGTCTCGGCGGCAAGCGAAAACTGCTCTCTTGAATCTAAGACGCGCTCCGGCGTCAAAACGAAACCCTCGGCGTGCAATGCGTGTTCCGCATACTCGTTATCGCGTTGCTTCGTCGCCTTTAGACGGCGCAGCTCGGAAATGATGAGATTGCGGCAGGTTAGCCACAAATACGCTTTGACATTCCGAATAGGGTTTTCAGAGTCATCGTGATTGAGGAGCTTCTCAAACGCCTGCTGGGCGATGTCCTCGGGCTCCGGCGGGCCCGCGCCGAACGCGGCGCGCAGCTCGTAGACGAACCGATCGAAGTGATCGCGGTAAAACTGAACGACGACGTCTTTAGTGGCGTTTTTCGAGGGCTTTGACACGGCGAACGGTGGCTGTGTGTTCGCGCGTAATAGTAACGAGCCAGATCGACGCCGCAACCCGCAGGATTGGCGTTGGCCGCTAGCGCATACTCTGTAGGGTCGCCAGCAAACCGGTGAGCTCTGCGTTGTAGGTATCACGCACGGTGACTGGACCGAAATGTCCGCCTTCGCTCAGAACGACTTGCTTCGCGTTCGGAATCCGCGCCGCTAACTCGTCCGACATCGATTGCGGCGTCAGCGCATCGTCGCGCGCGGAAATCACGCCGGTCGGCGCGCTAATCTCAGCAACGCGATGGCGCAGGTCATGGGTCATCACCGCGTTCAGTCGTGCCAACTCCACCTCAAGACCTGGGAAATTGGCGATGCGTGCGGCGAGATAATCGTCCATGCCGTTGTAGCCCGGTTCGATCGCCCACGCCGGTGACGCCAGTAGCGTGCCGATCATCATGTAGTGGCGGACGCCGGAGTTAATCAAGATATCGCGGCGGACGCGAAACACATCAATGAAAAGCGGCGTCGGTCCGGCCCAGCTGGCGCTGAGCGTCAGGGTTCGAACGCGCTCTGGGTGTTTTAAGGCAATGTTCTGGCCGATAGCGCCACCGGTGGAATGGCCGACCAAATGGGCGCTGTCAATCTTAAGTGCATCCATCAAGCGAACGACGTCGTCCGCCATCTCGGTGGCGCTCGACACGACCGGCGCCGGTGAGCTACTGCCAACACCGCGATGATCGTGGGTGATGACTTGGTAGTCCGTTGCGAGCGTCTGTACTTGCCCCGCCCAAAAGGCGGCGGTTCCGCCGAGACCCGAGACAAGCAGCAACGGCTCACCGGCACCGGTAATTTCGGTGTGTATCTCGGCTTCGCCGATATTGATCAGTTGACGCTGCGTTTCCATGCTCAGAACGTCATCGTGACAGCTTTTCGCCGTGTGTAGAGCTCGATCGCTGCAGCACCGAACTCCTGGCCCCAACCCGATTGTTTGGTGCCACCGAACGGCATGCTTGGATCCATCGCTGCGTGGCAGTTAACGCCGATCTGGCCGGTATTGACCAAACGCGTCATCCGCATCGCGGTCTTGAGATCGCGCGTCCATACGCTGCCAGACAATCCGTACTCGGTGTCGTTGGCCATCGCGGCAAGGCCGTCGAAATCTTCCGCATCGGAGAACGTTTGCATCGCGATAACCGGCCCGAACACTTCTTTACGAACCAGCGTCATATCGGGCTGGCAATTCATGAACAAGGTTGGCTCAACGAACCAGCCGGCACGGTCCGGTGCGTTGCCGCCGGTCACCAATTTAGCGCCCTCGCTCTTCGCGCTGGCGACCAAGCCCATGACCCGTTCGCGTTGGCGTTCGGAAATCAGTGGTCCGATCATGTTGGCCGCATCATCGCCCGGCCCGACGGCCAGATTTTTCGAGAACTCGCGGATGCCGGCTGCGAGATCGTCAGCGATTGACTCGTGCACGAATAAGCGGGAACCGCAAACACAGTTTTGACCCGATAAGGCCCAACCGGCCATCGCCACACCCGGTACCGTAACTTTAAGATCGGCGTCCGGAAAGACAATTACCGGCGACTTACCGCCAAGCTCTAACGACACTTTTTTCAAGTTTCCGACGGCGGCTTGAACGATAAGTCGGCCAACATCAGTAGAACCGGTGAACGAGACTTTGTCGATGGCATGATGGCCACTGATCGCAGCCCCCGCTTCCGCACCGAGTCCGTTGACAACGTTGAACACACCGGGCGGAATACCCGCCTCGGCTGCCAATTCGGCTAAGAACAACGCGGCCACCGGCGCCTCTTCCGCGGGCTTCAAGACAAGTGTGCAGCCAGTCGCAAGCACCGGAGCGATTTTCAGCATCTCCATGCCGAACGGGTAGTTCCACGGAGTAATCGCACCCACCACACCGACCGGTTCGCGAAGTGTGTACGCCAATAGGTCTGCCGGCGCTTTACCGAGTGCCGCCGATGGCAAGGTCTCGCCAGCGATTTTGCTTGGCCAGCCGGCGTAGTAACGCAAAAACATGGCGCAAAACATGGCACAGCTTTCAGCGATCATTCGCGTTAAGCCACCGTCGCGAATCGCCAGCTCAGTAAAGAGCGCCGCGTTCTCATCGACCAAGTCGGCGTACTTCAACATTAAGCGCGACCGCTCGTCAGGGCTTATCGCCGACCACGCCGGCAGCGCGCGACCGGCAGCGGCAACGGCCGTATCGACAACGGCTGAATCAGCGAGCGCAACGCGGGTAATCGACTCACCGGTGGCCGGATCGAGGACCGGCTGCGACCGTTTGCCAGCGACAACACTGCCATCGATAAAATGCGCCTGAACGGCGTCGAGACGTTTCGCCAGTGCCTCTTGAACTCGGTTTTCCACGTGTATATCCGCTCTATTGACCGGCTCGCATGGTCTCCCGGCACCTGCGGCCGAGCCAATCGAAAAAAGGTGGAACGCTATACGGTGGTTGCATGGTCATTGCGGCGGCTAACCATGCATTAACGCTATGTGGGCAGGTGAATTTTGAATTGGCATTGGCGTAAGGCTGCGACTAGATTTCGTCGGGAATTGTTAACGACGGGGATTCCGAATGAGCCAGGCTCCGCAGACTTGTCGCCCGATTAGCGACGAGGAGAAAGCGACCTACGAACGCGACGGTGTCGTCTGTTTGCGTCAGGTCTTTGATCGGAGTTGGGTCGACGAGCTCGTGCCAATCGCCCGACGCATCACCATCGAGAAGGAAGATTTCGGCCTGCTACCGAGCTATCCGGGCCGTTACATGTCCCGGAAAATTCCGGCATTTCGACGCTTCGTCTTCGAGTCATCGGTCGCTGAAGCGGCGGCACGCGTGATTGGCTCAAGCTCCGCACGCTTTTTCTTCGATGAGATCTTCGCGAAAGGACCCCGCTCGAAAGAGGCAACGATTTGGCATAACGACCGCATGGGTTGGCCAACGTCCGGCGTTATGGTGCCGTCCATCTGGATACCGCTAACCCCGGTCGCGGAAGAAGACTGCTTGGAATGTATCCTTGGTACGCAACATGAAGACGTACCGTACTGGTTGTTCTCGCCGAACGGCCGACAGATGATTCGACCTGACGATCGGCCGTTACACCCGGACGGGGAAGCACGTCGCAAAGACCCGAACATGGTCTTTAAGCAATGGGCAATGGAACCGGGTGATATTCTGGTCGTGCATCCCTGGACGCTCCACTACTCGCACGGTAACAACGCCGACGATTGGCGTATTGCAATCTCGATGCGAATCTTTGGTGACGATATTCGTTGGAAGCCGCGACCGGACTGCCTGAGTCTGGCCGGCGTTAGCGTCGACGAGATGGTCGTCGGCGAGGTACCACGTGGACCGTGCATCCCATTGCTTTGGTCGGAATCGGGCGAGTACGATGGTGACGCGATGTTCCCGCGTGGTTTTGCCACCGACTGGCAAGCCGTTCGGCGGACCGATGTGAACGAGTACGAAGAATTTAAGCGCCAGCAGGCGTTGCAAGGTGAACGTAAAGCCTCATGACCGACCGCGCGGCAAAAGAACAAGCAGCAGCCGAGCAGGTGGCCAGTATCGGCATGCCTGCGCCCGGCGATGAACCGCAGTTCCTGCCGCATCCGTTGCTCGACGCGTTGTTAGAGTCAGTGGTTGCGCTCGGCGGCGAACTTTGGATCGAGCGTGACCGACGTATGGCGCTAGAGGCACTGCTGGCCGAAAAGGGCATATTGGACGGTGCCGAGATCGAGGCATGGAAACCCGATGCCGCGCAGGCGGAGCGGCGCGCTGAAGAATTGAAGGCGTTGACTGACCGGGTACTAAAAGCGCTGCGTGCCGTAAACGGCACCGATGCGACACTCAGCTAGCTGGCTCGCTCGGTCAAGAGGGCGTCGTCGACGCCCGCCTCACTCGCGATCGTCGCGCGTATCTGTTCGGCAAGCGCGAGTGCTAGGGGCCGATGAAACGCCTCCTTGCGTGTAATTAGACCCGCACTCCTAACGAGCGGCGTCGATGGCACATTGAGACGCGCGACCAAGCCACTTTTTATCTCATCGGTAAACATATGGTCGGGCAGCAAACCGGCGAAGCCGTTCGATAACACCAACGAGCGAATTAAGGTCAGCGAGTTGCTCTGGATAGCCGGTCGTGGCGCCGCC
>JBCDBO010000002.1:0-129258 GCA_039183535.1 Pseudomonadota bacterium
CTGGCAGCGGAATCATTGGAACGCCGCTTGGGCCGCGCTCGCCAATGACGCTTTGATCGTACTCGACTCAAAAAACTCATCGAGATAGTCGCTAACGCTAAGGCCGAAAAACCGCCATGTGTCGGCAAGACCGTCTGCCCCCCAACGGGCGAGCCGCCGGCCGATATGCCACCATTCGCGAAGATCGCGCCAGCGCAGCGATACCGGGTCCGCCGGCGTTCGCAGCAGGAACTCGCGAATCAGCAAACACTGGCGTTGTACTGCCGTAGAAAAACGATGATAGGCATCGGCATCATGCGGGCTATGGCGGCGACGCTCTTCATGCGCGCGATCGGCGTTCCAGTAATTGCCTAAAACGTCGCCATTCTCGAGGAACGTCGCCGAACCGCCGTACGGCGTTATCTGCAAGCCGAATTTCGCAAGATCAAGCGCCCGGTAGATTTCCGGTCGCAATAAGCTGCAAACGTACGAGCAATTCGAGTAGATCCAATCTTTGTGCAGCGACCGGCTGACAGCAGCGCCACCGATGTAGTCGTTGCGCTCCAGGACCAATACCTTCAGGCCCGCTTTGGCGAGAAAGGCGGCGCTGGTTAGACCGTTGTGACCGGCCCCGACAACAATGACATCGAAACGTGCGGACATGCCCCCCGCACGCTAGCAGATTTACCGATCGACTGCTGCGCTCAACGCTCGAACGGATTCGTGTCGATGACGCCAACTGGCAGCGCGGTGTCCCGGTCTACAATCAGCGCCATAGCGGTATCGACCTTCCACGTCACGGGGACGAAACCCACATTGGCGTTCGCAAAGCGGGACACATCGTCGCCATGGTCAGGCGGCAACTCGCTCAACGGTTCCATGCGAGCCGTTATGACCTCGAGACTCTCGGACAACAGCGTCCACCGCTCAGGTCGATACTCGATATCCGGTGCGCCCTCAAGAATCTCGAACAAGAGCTCCTGCTGCGCATCACGATCGGTCGGCATTGTCGCGACGGCGTACAACGGTCCGGTCGTCGGACGCCGTTGCTGCCATTCGGCTGGCAACGTCGCTGGGTCGATATCGCGTGCGCTCAGCATTACGTACCGGTCGACAGTGAAAATCATGTACAGCGGACGTTCGCTGTGGATTGTCCAAAGACCATAACCGAGCGCAACCAGTTGGATACAGGCGATAACACTGAGATCGAACCAGACACCCGGTTTATTCGGACGGTAAAACAGCAGCGTTAACGCCGGCCCGAGTACGAGATCGACGCCGACTAAGACCTTGACGACATCGACGGCGCCGGCAACCGCAAAATACGGCGTCGGGTACCAAACGAAAAAGATGATCGCTAAGGCCGCACCAACAACCAACGTACTGATAGCGAGATGCAGCAAAAAACCCTGAATCTTCGACACAATGACGGCCCTCCACGACTGGCGCGCGCGGATTCTAAGGGTAGATGACGATTCTGTCGATGGAACGAAGTCGCAGTTTTGCGGTGTTAGTCCTTGAGCCGCTGCTCCCAGAACGTCGCGCCGCGAATACCGATGGACTCAGGATCAAACTGGTACTTATCTACCCCGGCACGGCGTTGTTGCTCGTAATCGCGTAGCGCTTTAATCGCGGGCCGGCCAATAAAGAAAATTGCGACAATGCCCACGAGGTTTAGCCATGCCATCATGCCAACCCCCAAATCTCCGAGTCGCCAGGCGACATCAGCCGACCGCACCGCGCCGTAAAAGACCGACGCCATCAAGCCGATTTTCAACAGGAATACGGCACCCGGCAATGGCAAGACCTTACTTAAGTAGGAGATGTTGGTTTCCGCGATGTAGTAGTACGCGAGCACCGTCGTGAACGCGAAGAAAAACAACGCTAGCGCGACGAACGGCTCACCGAACCCGGGTAGGACACGCTGAACGGCCTCTTGCGTAAACGCCGGGCTGTTCGCAATGACATCGGCCGACAAGTTTTGCACCAAAAACGTCTCGTTAGGCCCAGCAACGTTGTAAGCCCCCGTAATCAGAATCATCAACGCCGTCGCCGTGCAGACAAACAGCGTATCGACGTAAACGGAAAAGGCCTGCACCAAGCCCTGTTGCGCCGGGTGATCGACCTCGGCGGCGGCGGCGGCATGCGGGCCGGTGCCTTGGCCAGCCTCATTCGAGTAGACGCCGCGTTTAACACCCCACCCGATCGCCGCGCCAAAACCGGCCATCGGCGTAAATGCGTCACCCACGATTTGTCCAAGGATGCTCGGCACCTGTTCGATGTTTAGCGCAACGATGGCACAGGCGATGATGATGTACGCAAGCGCCATGAACGGCACGACCACCTGCGTGAACGCGGCAATACGCTTTACACCGCCGAAGATGATGAAGCCGAGTACCAACACGACACCGACAGCGGTCGCTATCTTGGTAAAGCCGATCTCGCCCATACCGGTCGAGACGATGTCGCCGACGCCGAAGGCGACTTCGGCCGCATTGCTTAAGCTGTTCGATTGCACGCCAGGCAGTAACAGGCCGGTGGCGATGACAGTCGTTATCGCAAACAACACGCCGTACCAGCGCTGCCCGAGTGCTTTCTCAAAATAGAACGCGGGCCCACCACGGTACTCACCGTCGTCGAGCTGCTTGTATATTTGCCCAAGGGTCGATTCAACGAACGCCGTGGATGCACCGAAGAAGGCAACGATCCACATCCAGAACACGGCGCCTGGCCCGCCGAAACCAATCGCCGCTGCAACGCCAGCGATGTTACCGGTACCAACGCGACCGGACAGTGACACCGCAAGAGCCTGAAACGAAGAAATTCCATGATCGGAGCTACGGTTGGCGAACAACAGTCGCCACATCTCACGAAACAAACGGACCTGCGCGAACCGTGTCAGTACCGAGAAAAACAAGCCGGCAGCCAAGCACAGGTAAACAAGCGCCGGACTCCAAACGATTGCTTCGAGGGTCGACAAAAGGTCCAGCATAATTACTCCGCGAGTTCGGCTACAGCCGGGTCAATGTATCTTACGAGCCGGCGCCGAGCACCATCGCCGTCAGTGTGGCGCGAAACGCACGCCGGTTGGGGTCTTCTGCCGGTGTCCCGATTGCCTCGTCGAGCAACGCGACGCCGTTGACGGCAGCCATAACGACAATCAGAAGCTCCGACCCGCCCTCGGTCATTGCTGCGTTGGCAATGACCTCGGCCTGCGCATACCAGTCGTAGATGATCGTTCGCATCTCATCCTGTACGGCCCCGTGCAGCTCCGGCGAGGTCCTAACCGCAGACCGGATCTGCATTAAGGCGGTGAACTCGTCGGTCAATAACTGCTCGTACGCGTTGTCGATACCAGCAGCGACGACCTGGTCGCGCGGCATACCCTCATATTCGATATTACGGATGTTGGCGCTGATTCTTGCGCCAACCTCGCGGACAACCTCAACAACGACATCGGTTAAGCCGGTGAAGTGATGATGGACGGCACCACGCGACAACTCGGCGCGGCGGGCAATCTCCACGAGTGACAAACTGCGGTAACCACGCTCGACCAACAGTTCGATCGCGGCATTGATGAGTCGCGATCGCGTTCGATCGCTCCTTGATGCGTTATCCATAACGTCTTCCCCAGCAGCATCATTGCAGACTGCTGGAGCCTCTCCAGCGTTTTATTATTATTCTGTACTGTCGTCGGTATCGGGTAGTCCGGCGGCACTGTCGGTGCCATCTCCATGGATGCGATCGTAAATTTCTTTGCGGTGAATGCTAACGGTCTTCGGCGCCGTAATGCCAAGGCGCACTTGGTTACCTTTGATGCCGAGGGTCGTTATCTCGACCTCGTCACCGATATGAATAGATTCACCGACTTTCCTGGTCAGTATTAACATATGTCTAAGTAAGCAGGGTCTTTCGGGTAGATCAGTAGCCGAGCGAGTATACATACAAACATGTATGTTGGAACATTAATTCGCGGCCAGCCGTGTCGCAGCCGGCACGAAATGAGCGAACCAACGCGACTGGCGCCCGTCGTAGTAAAATAGAGACTTGGTCACACCGAGAATAAGGAGACCCCTATGCAACCTGACAACCAACGCATCAACTACGGCGTCGCCCAGACGACCGGGACCCGTAATCGGGTCTTGCGCAACACCTACGCACTGCTCGGCTTAAGCCTCGTTGTCAGTGCCGTCGCGGCCTGGGTCTCGCTAAGCTTTGCGCTGCCACACCCCGGCTTGCTGATCACCCTTGGCGTTTACTTCGGCTTACTGTTTGCGATCCACAAATTCCAAGACGCCGATTTTGCGATTCTGCTCGTGTTCGCGCTAACCGGCTTTCTCGGCTATACGCTCGGACCGATCCTCGGATTCTACTTGGCGGTTAACCCTAACGTCGTCGTCAACGCCTTCACGATGACTGCGGTAACGTTCATTGGTTTGTCGGCTTTCGTCATCATGACGAAGAAGGACTTTAACTTCCTTGGTGGCTTCCTGGTCGCCGGCATTCTCGCCGCTTTCGCCGCTGGACTAATCGCTGTCTTCTTCAGCATGCCCGGACTATCACTTGCCGTCTCGTACGCTTTTGTCATGCTGATGGTCGGCCTCATCCTGTTTGAGACCAGTCGGATCGTAAACGGCGGAGAAACTAACTACGTCTTGGCGACCGTTACTCTGTTCGTCTCGATCTTCAACTTGTTCACTAGCCTGATGCATATTTTTGGCATGGCCGACGAATAACGCACGACGATTTTCGCTCTGCAAACCCGTGTTGTCGCTGGCAGCGCGGGTTTTTTACGCGCACCAGCAACGCTTGGGGTCGCTGGGTGGTAGGCTCAGCGTCAGCGCACCGTCACGCGATAACCACAACAGCGGTGCGGCGGGAGAGTGCCTTTGAACAATAACCTCATCAGCATCGTCGGGATTGCGGCGTTGCTCGGTATCGCTGTCGCCTTCTCGACGTCGCGTCGCCATATCAACCTGCGCATCGTTATCAGCGCCTTCTTGTTGCAAGCGCTCGTCGCCGTTTGCACGCTGTATCTACCGATCGGCGTGCGTGCCATCGAGGCGATGTCACAAGGCGTACGCGCCGTCATCGGCTATTCGCGCGCCGGCATCGATATGGTGTTCGGAGCGCTGGTACCGCCCGCTGACAGTATCGGCAGCTTCGCCGTTACGGTGTTGCCGGTCGTCATTTTCTTTGCCTCGCTAATGGGCGTTTTATACTACCTTGGCATCGCGCAGTTCTTTGTGCGGGTACTCGGCGCGGGCATTCGAGCCGTTGTCGGTACCCGTTCGATCGAGTCGCTAAACGCAGCCGGTAATATTTTTATCGGCATGACCGAGTCGCCGCTGATCGTGAAACCGTATTTGGCGCGCCTGTCCGATGCACAGATCTTCACCATTATGGTCTCCGGCATGGCCTCCATCGCCGGAACGGTACTCGCGGCCTACGCCGGCATGGGCGCAAAACTTGAGTACTTATTGGCGGCGAGCTTTATGGCCGCCCCCGGTGGGTTGCTGATGGCCAAGGTGATGATGCCCGACCCGACCGAAGCAAGCCGCGATTCGGTTGACGATAAGCTGACCCTCGACGACGCCCGCGAGGCGAATGTCATCTTGGCGGCCGCCAACGGCGCGGCCGAAGGCTTAAAGCTTGCCGCCAACATTGGTGCGATGCTGATCGCCTTCGTCGCGTTAATCGCGTTGTTGAACGGACTGATCGGCGGTGTCGGCTCGCTCGTCGGTATTGCGGATCTGACGCTCGAGAAGATTCTTGGCTGGGTGTTCTCACCGCTGATGTTCTTGTTGAGTGTTCCGTGGGAGGAAGCGCAACAAGCAGGCGCCTTGTTCGGGGAGAAGCTAATCCTGAACGAATTTGTCGCCTTCTTTCATTTCGGCCAAATAGCGGCGGATCTCAGCCCACGAACACAAGCGATCGTCACGTTTTCGCTGTGTGGTTTCGCGAACCTGTCATCGATTGCGATCATGCTTGGCGGGCTCGGCATTTTGATCCCGGAGAAGCGCGAATTGATAGGCCGATTTGGGCTGCGCGCGTTGCTAGCAGCGTCACTGTCAAACCTGATGAGCGCCGCGCTCGCGGGGATGATTCTTACGACTTAACGCGGGCCGATGCTGAACTCGGCGACCACCGGCCAGTGATCGGACACACCGAGTGCCTCGGGCAAATCAAACGGCTGCGGTGTGCCGGCTGGCGACGTTTGGAACGGCGCCTGATTCGCGAGCCGAACATCGTCGATACGAACCGACGGACCGTCGCTCGCAGGCCGGCGCCACAAAATTAGATCGAGATGGTTCCAGACCTGGTCACGGCGATAAAAAAACGTACCTGGGCAGTCTTCGCAACCATTTTCGTGCGCGATCTCCCACGCCGGGTAAAGGAAGCGTTCATACAACCCATGCGCACGGTTCTCTTCCTCGGTCGTGTTGAAGTCACCCGCGGCCACGACAACATGCGCAGCGCTGACCTTATCGGCGAGACGGTTCAAGTGGGTATACGCTTGTTCACGCATGATGTGCGGATGAAACGGCGCCGGAAAATGTACGGCGAACACGGTCAGGGTTACGCCGCTCGGCAGTCGCAAACTCGCCTCTAAAATACCGCGGGTATCGTTACGGGGGCCGTTCGGATAGTCGTCAAAGAAGCCCGGATGCAGCGTCGGAGAACCGTCGAGCGGCAAACGGCTAAGAATCGCGACATCGATGCCGCGTGTGTCTTGTCCCTCGATAAGCGCCAGCGTCCTGTAGCCCGCATCGGGCATGAAGCGATCGCGAAGCGCCGCGACGACGGCGCGATTTTCGACTTCCTGCAGCACGATGACATCCGGACCACGACCGCTGTTCTCTTGCAAAATCGCGTTAGCGATACGCTCCAGCTTTGTCGCATAGACACGCTCGTTCCAATCCCACTCCAAACATTCGCGACGCCATACATCGACAGCGACATCGGCGCATAAGGCGCGATGCGCGGCGGTTTGTTTCGCGCTCAAGGGCAGGTAGGTTTCGTCTCGGCGGTCCGGATCGTCGACCGTGTCGAATAAATTCTCGACATTGAATGTCATGACGGTAACGGTCGCCGGATCCGGCGTTGGCGTTCGCGCGCACGCGACTGCGCCAATACACGCGAGAAACGCAAGCCAACTAAGGCAGCGGCAGGCGAAAAACGGGCGCATGGCGTCCCTCGAAGGTCGTAATCAAACCGGTCTCCGGCGAATCGAAACACACCGATTCTGCGCGCTTGACCGGCGGCATCGGTAAAACGGTCGCAGACCCGTTCAATGCATCACCCCACGATTGATCCGGCTCTCGAGAAAACACGAACGCCCGCCAATTGGTAACGACAACAGCGCGATCGCCGGTGCTGGAAAAACTCATGGCGGTCGGTTGCCAGCCGAATTGGTCGCGACGCGGCGCATCGGCCAACTCACGGACAGTCGGCGGCGGCAGCGACCTCACCTTACCGAGAAACTCCATCTCGATGAGGCCGTCCTCAGCGTTATCGAGAGACACACGATATAACTCGGGCGGCAAGGTACGCTTAGTCATGATGTACAAATGATTGTCGTAGACAGCAATCGACTCGGCATCGCGGCCACCGTCCGGGTAAGCGAGCCGTAACGTGCGAACAACATCGATAGCCGCTGTTCGACCCCTGCCCGGGACATTAGCCGGCTCTTTAACGATATGGACGCGCAGCTCCGCGCGCACCCCGTTATTGTCGCCGATATCGGCAATAACCAAGTACGCCTCGCCGTCGTGCTCGAAACTGTCGAGATCTTCCCAATCGACGTTGCCGATGCCGCGCGGAATGATCGACCCGAGACGCTGCCCACGGCGGTCGATCGCGTAAAGCACAGCCGCGTTGCCACTGTCGTTAATGACCCAGTAACGATCATCGGCGACCAGCGAGCGGGCGAGACCGCTCGCCTCGTTAATATTTGGATCAGCCAGTTTGCCAAGCCGCTCTGGCTCGGCGGCGCAAGCGACGCTGGAAAGGGCAACGAGCGCGCACAACACCACTGGTCTAGCTGAAAACACCATCGGTCAAGTGTAGCCCATCGTTGTCATCGTTTTGCTACGACACACGATTTGCCGCGGCCTGCGGCAGTTCGAGACAATAGCTAGGTTCCTGACTTTAAACTGCACCGCTAAGTCCACGTGTCGACAATCTCCGCAACCGTCCGTCGCGTCGCTAGCGACGTCAATACGCTGCACAGCGAATACCTCGATGACGACGGGCTAGCCGAGGCGTTTCGGCGCTTTCTTGACTGGCAAAGTCAGTATTTGCTCGCGCAGCATGCCGAGTTTGCTGAACGCGCTGAGTACCGGGATGCGACCGCATTCGTTGTTAATGATCTGACCGGTTACGAGGTCAACAAACGCGATCACGATCTCGCCAGAATCATCCCGCTGATGAGCCGTGTGCTACCCGATTCGGTATTAGCGACGTTAGCGAGCGCCCTTGAGCTCAATGCCAATGCGCTGAAGATCAACTTAACAATATGTCGATACCTAGTCGCGAGCGGCGAGATCGATGCGCTGACGGAGCGTAACTACGCGGCCGCTGTACGCGCCGTTACCGATCGCGACAGTGCACTGACGATGGTCCTCGCAATCAAAGATCTAGGCCTTGAGCTCGACCGGATCGTCCACACGCCGATGATCGGTTCGACGCTTGCCAGCATGGCACTGCCCGCCCGTCTAATGGGCTTTCGAGCGCTGCATCATTTTTTGGCCGAGGGCTATCGTGTGTTTCGTGCGTTGCCGGACACACAAGGTTTTTTAGACGAACTCGAAGCCCAAATGTTGATCGTCTATGCGCGGCTTTACGACAGCCCTCTCGAGTCTCTCGATACCGCGGGTACTAGCGCCTCAACGACATCGTTGGATGGCAGTTGATAGGCCTTTAAGCCGAAACGGTGCAACACGGCCAGTAAATGGTCGAAGATATCCGACTGAATCGCTTCGTACTCACCCCACGCCGTAGTCGTTGTGAAGCAATAGATCTCAATCGGCAAGCCCTCGGCGGTCGGTTGCAGTTGGCGCACCAACAGCGTCATTGATTTATGAATCTGCGGGTGTCGACGCAGGTAATTGAGCGCATACGCGCGGAATGTGCCGATGTTGGTCAAGCGGCGTAGATTGACGGCCTCGTCCGTGTCGGCATCGATCGCTTCGTTGTAATCACTTAGCGCTTGCTCTTTTTCGGCTAAGTAATCGCTTAGTAAAACCATTCGCCGAAAGTGTTCGATTTCAGCGGACTCAAGAAACCGTATGCTGGCGATATCGATAACGAGCGAGCGCTTGATGCGGCGACCGCCGGACTCGCTCATACCGCGCCAGTTTTGAAACGACTCGGTTATTAACCGGTGCGTCGGAATGGTCGTAATCGTTTTGTCCCAGTTCTGCACCCGAACGGTGTGTAGCTCGATATCGATCACATCGCCGTCGGCGTTAAATTTCGGCATCTCGATCCAATCACCGACCCGAACCATATCGAGACTCGACAACTGCACACTCGCCACCAGGGACAAAATCGTGTCACGGAACACCAGTAACAGAACGGCTGTCAACGCACCGAATCCAGTCAATAAGACAAACGGTGATTTACCGAGTAGCGCGGAAATAATCAGAATGGCGCCGCAACAGTAAGCAAATAACGTGGCTAGTTGGATATAGCCTTTTATCGGCCGGCGCCGTGCCCCGGGCCGGCGTTCATAGATCGTGTTAGCCGCTGTCAGTGCGGCGGCGACGGCACGAACGGCGATGAAGGCGGCGTACGCTTGAGCAGCATTGCGAATTCCGTCGCGCCACGACTCATCGATACCGGGTACGAGGCCGACGCCGAAAAAGACGATAATCGCCGGAATTACGTGGGACAGGCGGTTGATAACGCCGTGATCGATCAGTGCATCGTCCCAACGGCCAGCCGTGCGGCCAACGATGAGGCGCAAACTGCTGGTTAGCTGCCGCCGCACGACGGTATCGCCAATCCACGCGGCCGCAAGCAAGAGCACCACGCCGGCAACGGTTACAGCCCACTCCGGCCAACCAGCTGTCAAGCGCTCATAGGTTGCCGTTAATTCAGCAATCCACTCAAACATCGCTTAGTGCTTACTCGTCGCGTCGCTCGGCTCTACGCCGCACCGCGCGAGTCTACCGACTTCAGGCGAATGCCGCGATGGCGTTAGCTCTCGGCCAGCCGAACACTGGCGCCGTCGGTCAGCGTCTCGCCGCCGCGAATAGCGACTTGATCGCCCTCTTGCAACGCGCCGCGCACGGCGATTAAGTCGCCAACACTATCGCCGAGTTCGACAGCGACCCGCTCGGCAACGTTGTCGGCTGAGATCCGGAACACGAATCGGCCGTCGCTCCGTAATACCAGCGCATCGCGCGGGACGGCCAGCGCTTGTTCGGCGGCCCGGATCGGCACGCCAACGCTGACCAGCTCACCGACGTTGAGCTCGGTCGCCGCCTCGATATCGATACGCGCTTCGAAAGTCTGCGAACGAATATCACCGGTGGGTACGAGCGCACGGATCGTCCCAACAACGCGGGCGTCGGCGTTAAAAATTGTTAGTGACTCACCGACGTCGATACGATTGATGTGCTTAAGCGGGACGAACGCCCGCACTTCAAGTTGCGACAGGTCGGTCATTGCCGCCAGCGGGGCGCCAGGCGCAACTTCTTCGCCGATGCGCCGCATCCGCTCGGTCACCACACCGGCGAACGGCGCTCGGACAGCCGCACGGCGAATACGCTCGTCGATTTGGCGAATCCGCACGGCGATAATGTCCGCATCGGCGCGTGCGAGATCGCGGTTAGCCATCGTCTGTTCAAGCTGAAACTCCGAGACGACGCTGCTCGCCGACAATTCCGCCTGGCGGCGATACTCACTCTCAAGTTGGCGTGTTTGAATTTTGGCGCGGCGTAACAAGGCTTCTTGCTCGGCGCGCTCGAGACGCAGCATCGTCGTATCGATGCGGGCGATAGGCTCGCCGGCAGCCAACTCGGTACCCGGTTCAGCGACAAACTCCAAACGACCAGCCACGGCCGCCATCAACTCGGCTTCGTTGCGGCTGTAAACGGTACCTGGAACTGCCAATGTCGGCGCGATTGCCGTCTGTTGCACGACCGCCACCGCGACGACGGGCGGCGTGCGTTGCGCATGTGCGGGAGCGACCGCGACTGTCGCGATGGCGGCGAGCGCGGTTGTAACAAGTCGAGAAACGATCATCCGTGTGCTCCGAGCGCATCTTGACCCGTGGCCGAGCGTGGCTGCTCGGCCGTCTTGCGCGTGGTGAGTTTTAGTAACGCCGGTATGAACACCAACGTAAACAAACCGCTAAAGATCATGCCGCCGATGATAACGACGGCAAGGCCGCGGTAGATTTCCGAGCCGACGCCGGGAATTAGTGCCAGCGGCAGCATGCCGAAAATACTGGTCAACGTGCTCATGGCGATCGGTCGCGCGCGCACCCGCACGGCGTGCCGTGCCGCATCGTTAATACTTAAGCCGCTCGCTAAGCCCTCGCGCGTCTGGAGGACGAGCAAGATCGCGTTGTTAACGACCAGCCCCATCAGAATGATGAAACCAATCATTGTGAGTAAATCGAGCGACTGCACAGTCACGATATTTAGCGCGTTTAGCGCAAGCACACCGCCGGACAAGGCAACGGGCATCGCCGCGATCACGAGCGCACTGTCGCGGAGCGAGCGGAACATAGCCGCCATGATGAAAAACAAAATCACGACGGCCAATGCGATATTGCCACCCATCTGCCGGAGCGCGGCATCGAGCTTGTCAGCGGTACCGCGGTAATTGATCGCAACGCCCGCTGGCAAGTCGGCGGCGATGCTCGGACCGACATCGTCGCGCAAGATATCGAGTGCCTCTTCAACCGTCATTGCCGGTGGCGGTAACACCGATAGCGTGACCGTACGATCGCCGTCGACGCGCAGTAACTGAGTCGGTCCGACTGTGCGCTCGATACGGGTCAGCTCGCCGAGTGTCTGAATACCGGCCAACGGCGTTGCGATCGGCATTGCCGCCAGCTCTTCTGGGGTGCGCCAGCCACTGCCGCGCATAATGATGTCCATCCGCTGGCTACCGTCGAAATACTCGCCGACGAATGAGCCACTAGTCACCGTCCGAACGGTGCTCGCAACCGTGGCGCGGTCGAGACCGGCGGCATTGATACGCCGATCGTCCGGTACCAATTGCAGCTCCGGCTCTGAGATCGCTAAGCCGGGGACGGGTCGGACGACGGCGCCAGGGAGTGCGGCGTTGACCTTGCCCATCGCGGCCGCGGCAATCGACGTCAGCGTACCGATATCGGCGCCTTGAAAGTCGACGTTGATCGAGCGGCCGCCATCGAAACCGACTTCAAGCAGCGTCGTGCGTTGCACGAACGCCTGCGTATCCGGTAAGTCGACTAGCACCTGCGTGCGCAAGATGTTCATCATCTCCTCGATCCGGGTGGGATCTTCGGTGTACAAGAACAATGCGTTGAAAGAGCCGAAGGCCGACAGGTTGTAGCCGCGAATGTACGGCTCTTGCTCATGATCCATGTACGGACTAAGCCGATCGACGATTGTTTGGGCGATCTCTTCCTCAAGCATCGTGATCGTTCCGCCGGGCGGCAGCATAAAGCCCGCGTTGATCGAGTCGGCCGGTGCCTGTGGGAGTAAGTTCGCTTTCGGTACCAGCAACAGCAAAATGGCGGCGGAGGCGGTTAGTAGCGAACCGACCCAGAGCGCTGAGCGCGTTCGCGTCGCCGTGAGTCGATCGACGATCCCGGCGAGACGATCCCACAACGCTGTCCACGGATCGCGATCGGACATCCGCCCGAGCCAGCCGCGCGCCGCCACCGGTAATGCCGTCATCGCGACCAAGAACGAGGCGCCCACGGCCACCGACAGCGTCAGCGCCAAATCACGGAACAGCTGACCTTCAATGCCAGAGATAAACAAGACCGGTAAGAAGATCGCGACGCTGGTAACGGTCGAAGCGAATAGCGCGCCGCTGATTTGCCGCGCGCCTTGCTGCACCGCATCGTCCTCGCTAAGCCCAGACTCACGCAGCCGGACGATATTCTCGAGCGTAATGATCGCGGCATCCATCACCAGGCCGACCGCGAAGGCGAGGCCCGCCAACGAGATGACGTTCAGCGAACGGCCGGCGAGATCGAGCGCGACGAATGACACGAGTAGCGATAAGGGGACGCTAACCGCAATGAGCACGATGCCGCGGCGGCTGCGCATCAGTGCATACAGAACGGCTACGGCAAGCAACAAGCCTAGGCCTAGGTTGTCGCGGACTAGGCGTATCGCTCGGCGGATGTGGACCGATGAGTCGAAACTCAAATCGATGGCGAGCCCGGCCTCGGCCAGTGGTCCCGCGTTGAGATCGTCGATGGCGGCGTTAATCCCATCGATCATGTCGACGGTGTTCGCGCCGAATTCGCGATCGACCGTTATGTAGTACGCCGGGTAACCGTTACGCAGCGAAAAGCCGTCCCGATCGCGCGGCACAACATCGATACTGGCAACCTCGGACAAGTAAATCGGTCGTTCGCCGCTCTGACCGACGACCAGTTGATTCAGACTGGCTGGATCGAACTGACCCACGAAGCGCACGGTATAGCGCCGCCTGCCGACGTCGGCCGATCCGCCGGACACATCGGTCGCGCGGCCGATGACGCTTGCAATGTCATCGAAGCTGATATCGAGCGCCGCGGCTCGATACGTATCAACGTTAATTTGCAGTTCGCGCGGTTGCTCACCCTGCAACTGCACCCGGCCAACACCGGGTACGCGCGCCAACCGCGGCTCGACGTGCTTTTCGATGACGCCTTGGAAGGTCGCTGGATCGCGGCGCGGCTCGCCAGGGCGTAGCCGCACGAGCAGTGAGGCATCGCCCGGACCGAAACCGCCACCGCCGGCGTTCACCTGCGGCTCGATGGCATCGAGCGGGCGTCCAGTCACCTGGCTGAGGCGATTGATAACATCGACCTTCGCCTCTTGAATATCGACACCGGTGTCGAAGGTCAGATTAACCCAGCCATTGCCGCGCGAAATCCACGACGACAAATCGGTCAAACCGGGTAAGTTCGCGAGCACGTCTTCCTGCGGCTCGACGATTTCTGCCTCCATTTCCTCCGGTGCAGCGGCTCGCCAAAAATTACCGATGGAAACCTGTGGCTGCTCAATGTTCGGTAGCAGCTGAATCGGCAGGCGGGTCGCGGCGAGCACACCGAACAGCACCAACAAGGCGACGATAGCCGCGACGGCCGGCCAGTGGCGGTTGCTAAGTTCTGTGAGCTGCACGGTCTAAACCCCCTAAAGGATAGGCGCCTGTTTACCGATAATTGAGCCAGACGCACCCTCTAAATTAGACACCACTCGGTCACAAATGGTTTGACTGGCTGCGACCAGTGGTCCGGTCGCAGCGACGAGCGGTGGCCCCGGCTAAGGCGCCGGCCGGCTCCGGCAGTCTGAGAACGGGTGCCGACACTGTGGCGCCACGGTATAATCCGCGGCGGCACGCATGGGCACGTAGTGCCGACGGGAGCATCAGTCTGTGAGTCAGGACCAAAAGTTTTTTGATATTTTCTCGCTCGTTTTGGGCATTCTTGTCGTCGTTGCGTTCGGCATCTATGCGTTGTCGGCACGCATCGGTAATGCAACCCAAGGCCAATACCTGCAAGCCGACTCGACCTACCAAGAGCAAGTCGTCGCGGCGATCCAGCCGGTCGGCCAAGTGTTAATGCCCGGCGAAGACGCGAGCCTTGCTGGCGCGGTCGTCGATACGGCCGAACCGGTAAAAACGGTGCTGACCGGACCGCAGGTTTATAACGAAGCTTGCATCGCGTGCCATGGCGCCGGAATCGGTGGCGCCCCCATGTACGGTAACGCCGATGCCTGGGCACCGCGTATCGCCAAAGGTATCGATACGCTGTACACCCATTCGATTAACGGTTTCGCCGGCGACGCCGGTTACATGCCAGCGAAGGGTGGCCGTACCGACTTGTCCGACGACGAGATCCGCGCAGCTGTCGACCACATGATCGAAAGCTCGCAGTAACTGCGCAGTCACCAGGCATTCGCCAATGGCATTGCCGCCACCACCGCTACCGGTCTTAGCGGACACTGCGTTGTTTCTCGATGTCGACGGAACGCTGTTAGCGTTGCAGTCGGACCCCGCGAAAGTGGTCAGCGATGCTGTGTTGCGCCAATTGCTGGCTGATTTGATCGTACGTACGGGCGGTGCACTGGCACTTGTTAGTGGTCGAACCCTGGCCGACATCGACCGAATGTTCGCACCGCTCGATGTTAGCGCTGCCGGCACCCACGGCGGCGAAATTCGCCACTTAGGTGAGAACCTCAGCCCAGCCGATCTACAACCGATAGCGGCCGATGCCATACAGCCGTTGCTGGAATTTGTGGCGGCCAACCCGGGACTGCTGCTTGAAAACAAAGGGGTCAGTGTCACGGTGCACTATCGCAAGCGGCCGGAACTCGAAGCCGATTGCCGCACGATGATGCAAGCCTTGTACGAGCGACACCCCGACGGCATGCAGCTCATCGCCGGCAAAATGGTGTTCGAACTGACGCCCATCGCCGCAAACAAAGGCGCTGCCATCGAGCGCTTGCAGCACGAACCACCGTTTCATGACCGCCAACCTGTGTTCGTCGGCGACGATACAACCGACGAGGCGGGCTTTGCGGTAGTGAATGCGGCCGGCGGTTTGTCGATCATCGTCGGCGACCGCGGATCGACCGCAGCCAGCCATCGCCTCGCCGACGTGACGGCGGTGCACGCCTGGCTGGCTGAACTGCTTGACCGAGGCCAATAGCCACACCGCGAAGTAGCCGGGTACACTCCGAGGCGTGTTTGTATGTCGCCGATGGTCTCGCACCAAACAATAACAATGAGCAGTCTTAACCTTGGCGTTATTGGCAATTGTCAAAGCGCAGCGCTGATCGATGACAAAGCGACCGTTGTTTGGTGCTGCTTGCCGCAGTTCGACAGCGACCCCGTGTTCTGCCGGCTGCTGCGGGACGATACGGAAACGGCCCTGCCCGGTTACTTTGAAATTGAGTTGCTCGATTTCGCGAAAAGTGAGCAGCGCTACCTGCCGAACACTTGCATCTTGCAAACCGACTTAATGGATACGCATGGCGCGACGGTGCGCATCACCGATTTCATGCCGCGCTACATCCACCTCGAACGCTCGTTCCGACCGATGATGCTGATGCGTGGCTTGGAGCCGCTTAAGGGCCGGCCAAGGGTTCGTATTCGCTTGCGGCCCGCGAGCAATTATGGCGCCAACGCCTGCACGACGACGAACGGCAGCAATCACATTCGCTACATCGGCGATCGCGTCGTTCTGCGGCTAACGACCGATGTCGCCGTTACGCACATTTTGGAAGAGGCGAGCTTCGTTCTTGATCGGCCGCGCTACCTGGTACTCGGCCCCGACGAATCGATGCGCGAAGGACCGGGCGATGCCTTCCATACCCATTACCGCGGTACTCGCGATTACTGGCAGGCGTGGTCGCGTGGCCTATCGATTCCGTTCGAATGGCAACAAGCCGTTATCCGCGCAGCGATCACGCTAAAGCTTTGCACCTTCGAAGACACCGGCGCCGTTATCGCCGCGATGACGACATCGGTACCGGAGGCGGCAGGCACCGAACGCAATTGGGACTATCGCTTCTGCTGGCTGCGTGACAGCTACTTCGTCGTACAAGCGCTAAACCGACTTGGCGCAACACGAACGATGGAGGGCTATCTTAACTATCTTGCGAACATTGTTGCCGAGACCGATACCGACGGACTGAAACCACTCTATGGCATAAGTGGGCGTTCGCGCATCGAAGAGACGATTGTCGATAGTCTCTCCGGGTATCGCGGCATGGGCCCAGTGCGGATCGGGAACCAGGCCTACGAGCAAATTCAGCACGACGTCTATGGCGCCGTGGTGTTGTCGACCGCTCACAGTTTTGTCGACAGCCGTCTGCTGCGCGTCGATCTCGATGCCGAATTTACTCGGCTCGAAGTCATCGGCGAATGGGCCCGCGCCAATTACGAGCAACCCGATGCGGGCTTGTGGGAATACCGCGGCCGGCAACGCGTCCACACGTTTTCGAGCTTGATGTGTTGGGCGGCGTGCGATCGCTTAGCGAGGATCGCCAAACACCTTGGCCGCGATGCGCGAGCAACGTACTGGGCCGAATCGGCCGACGTTATTCGCCAGGTTATCCACGACAAAGCGTGGGACGAGGAACAGCGGGCGTTCACCGAGAGCTTCGGCCGACCCGAAATGGACGCGAGCCTGCTGACCATGCACGACCTCGGCTTTATCGAGGCGACCGACCCACGCTTCATCGGCACGGTCGAGTGCATTGAGAAACACCTGCGCCGCGGCAAGCACATGTTCCGCTACAACGCGGCCGACGATTTCGGCGTACCGGAAAACGCCTTTAACATCTGTACGTTCTGGTTTATCGATGCACTGGCCGCGATCGGGCGCCGTGACGAAGCCCGCGAGCTCTTTGAGAACATGTTGGCTTCGCGCAACCACCTCGGCCTCTTGTCCGAAGACATCGACCCCAGCAATGGCGATCTGTGGGGCAACTTCCCGCAAACGTACAGCATGGCCGGCATCATTACCGCTGCGGTACGATTGAGCCGGTCTTGGGAAGACGCGATCTGACGGAGCAAGCACCGATGGCGCAGCAAGGACGTCTCATCGCCGTGTCGAACCGGGTTGCCATGCCACGCAAAGGGCAGGCGGCGGCCGGGGGTCTCGCGGTTGGCATACAAGCAGCGCTGGCAGACAAAGGCGGCATTTGGTTCGGCTGGAACGGCCAGCTCGCCCGCACAGAAGCGAGCGATGCGACGGTGACGTCGCAGGATGGCGTCGACTACGCGACGATCTCGCTGAACGAGCGCGACTTCGAGCAGTACTACAACGGTTACAGCAACCGCGTGCTGTGGCCGATTTGTCATTACCTCAATAACTTTATCCTCTACGAAGCGGACGACTTCGAGGGGTACCTGCGCGTCAACAGCGTCTTCGCCCGCAAACTCGCGCCGCTGATCAAGCCCGATGACATGATTTGGGTGCACGATTACCACCTCATCCCATTAGCCGCGGAGCTGCGTGCAGCCGGGTACAAAAACCCGATTGGGTTTTTCCTGCATGTCCCATTCCCGAGCTACGAAGCATTCCGGGCGATCCCTGGCCACGACTACCTGCTGCGAGCGTTGTGCGCCTACGACGTTGTCGGGTTTCAAACCGAACGCGATCTCGCTGCATTTCGAACCTGCATGCGGCAGCCGGAAATCGGTGGCGAAGTCCTTTCCGACACCGAGATTCGCGTAGCCGGCGGCACAATGACGGTCGACGCGTTCCCGATCGGTGTCGACGTCGACGGCTTGCAATCAGCCGCGGCAGAGGCGGTCGATACCGACGCGGTGCGGCGTATGTACCGAAGTCTGTCAGGGCGCGATCTGGTGATTGGCGTCGACCGACTCGACTATTCAAAAGCGCTGACCCAGCGCTTTCTGTCCTATGAACGCCTGCTGCAAAAATACCCAAACACACAAAGCAGTCTCGTTTACATGCAGGTAGCGCCGCCGACGCGAACGGGTGTTCGCGCCTACGACGAAATTCGTACCGAGCTCGAACAACAAGCCGGGCGAATTAACGGGCGCTTTGCCGAAGCGGACTGGGTACCGATTCGCTACCTAAACAAGGGTATCGAACGGAACCAACTGATGGGATTCTTGCGCGTCGCCGTCTCGGCACTAGTGACGCCGGTTCGCGACGGCATGAACTTAGTCGCCAAAGAATTCGTCGCGGCCCAAGACCCGGCCGATCCGGGTATTCCGGTTGTCTCGTCCTTAGCCGGCGCATCTCGAGAGCTAACCGATGCGGTTGTCGTAAACCCATACGACAAAGACAACGTTGCCGACGGTATTGCCAGCGTCATTACGATGGACATCGGCGAGCGCCGCGAACGCTACCAATCGATGATCGAAGTGCTGCGCAAAAACGATATCACCGCCTGGCGACAACGCTTCGTCGATGCATTGGTTAACTGCCGGCGCGACTGAACGAGCAATAGGTGCTCGTCCGCGCCGAGCGGATCAGCGCGATTGCGCGTCACTCGCCCAGCCCGCGATTTGTTCATGATGCGCTGACCACGCTGCTAATGCCTCGCCGGCCCATCGATCAACGACGGCTCGATATTCCTCGGCGTTTTGCGCCAACAAAACATCGGCGACCGTCACCGCACCAAGACTCGCCGGCGGCTCCAACCAGGTGAAACGCATTTGGTCCGCGCAACGCTGCAGCAAGCGAGTGGCCTCACTGTGCGCAACACCGAGCTCGAGCACGCTGTACAGCGATATCAAGTGCACAGCGACCGATTGAATCGACTGCGGCGACGGCTGACCCGGATGCTGCACGGCATAGGTATCGACTGTCAGCCGATGCGCCGTCATGTAGGTGGCGTCGCTGTACTCACGCGCAAGCACCTTGCCGAACGCGGCCCAGCAGCTCGGTGACGATTCCATGTACTTATGGACTGGGCCATCGACCGGCGGCAGCTCGATGCGGCAACCGGGGCAGATCTCGTCATTCATAGGTCCGTACGTATTTGTTGACCGAACATGCCCGTTGGCAACAAAGGATCAGGCAAGTGCGGCGATAACCTCAACGAATGCCTCGATAGGCCAACTCTTTTTATCGGACACTTGGCCGTCGCCGAGTTCAACCACGCGGATTTCGCCGTCTTCGTTTTCGACGATATCCATCGAAAAGAAAGGTGCATCAATCCGCGCTGCAACAACGTCTGCGAGATCCGGAGGATCGCCATCGACCGAGAGCGGTACGCCGTTGACGACGAATAAGCGCTGCTCCGTCTCTCGCCGGAACGGTTCGACTCGGCGGATCGCAATACCCCCTTCAATATCTCCTCGATAAAAAGCGAGCTGTTCGACGATTGCGGAGACTTCTTTCGGACTGTTGGCTATGGAACCGAGATCGGCCGTATTCGATTTGACAAAGTCCTTTACGAAGAACTGCTCCCAGCCTAGCTTCGCGACGTTTGCTTCCAATTGGTCGTCATAAGCAAAGAAACGCGTCTCTGGTGTAAACGCTTTGCATTGCTCGTACCAATTCGGGAGGTGGTGACAAGTCACGAACTGCGTGCCGTTCGTTACGGGTTCTCCGCCGCGCTGACAAATCGATTCAACCAGCTTCCGGTAGCGACTCGGACTCATCATCCAACCACGGTAGAGAATCGGTGCGTGTCGGTTGATGGTTGGCTTCGGCTGAAACTGGCCAAACTCCAGAGCGTCAAAATCGAAAAGCGAGCAATCGATACCTGCCGCTGCCACCGCTTGGAATTCCGCGTGATACGGCTCGTCCGCTTGCGACGCATCTAGTGGGTTTTGCGGGTAAAGAACGTGCATAGCTTGATCACTAAACCCCGCTCGACATGCGCTCGGCTACCGCACCCGCTGCAAAATCGCGATGTAGTCCTTACCGCGGTTGATCCTCAGATCATCGTCTAGATAGGTCACAGTTGACGTTGACGGCGGCCGCTCGGGGTCTTGCGGTACATCGATCGACAACGGCGCCTCAGCAGCAACGCCTAACGCCGCGCGGACATCGGCAAGCGTCACGTCCGCTCGCGCCGGCACGAACGCGATCGTATGAAAAGCGACCTCGAGTACGTTCGGCGCCGTCGCTGCGACGCCAAGATCCGCCGTCGCAATGTACAACAACGGGATCGCTGGCTCGCCCGCCGTCATCGTCATCAAGTTGCGATAGAAGCGCTTCTCCGGATCGAGCTCTTGTACAACCGTTAAGCTGTTCGCTTTGCGTCCGGGCTTGCCGCCACCGGGCAGTGCTCGAGTCATGAACATCAGATCGATCTCGCCAACGATGCCTTGGCTACTAAAGCGATTTATCCAGATGCCCTTCGCGGCTGCCGGGTTCGCGGCAAGATCGGGCGGCTCGGCCGCTGCCTCGAGTGCAGCCGCCGCCGTATCGATGGCTGCAAGAACGCTGTCGGTTACCGGTGCCCCCGGCTCGTACGCCTGCAGGGCTGTCAGCAGATCGACCTTGGCATCAGCGTGGTTATCGGCCAGGGCCGTGGCCGCATGAGCGCCGGCGCAAATGACGATTATCGCGAGTTGCTTCCAAGACATACGACCGCTCCAAGACGTTGCTGTCCGACAATAACAGTCGTATCGGGTGTACCGGTATGCCAATTGTGTATGCGCCGGCGGCCCATAGCGAGCCGATGATGAGAGTGAGTCCCATCATTTTTGCCACAATGCTCGGCACCTGGCATTGTTAGCGGAGACAGTGCCTGTTAGCCCGGTGGTGTGTTTGCGGTGTAAGCGGGGGGGTGTAAGCGGTGGAAGTTCAAAATGAGGTATCGGTCGACAATTTTCGAGCGATAAGTCGATTTGCCGCTGGGGCGGGTGGCGAGAAAATTCGCAGCTTCCAGAATGACCGTTGGCTAATGTCGACAGGGCCAGCCGCCTATCGCAGCGTGTACGACCCGAGCCTCGGTCATGTAGCAACGTCTTGGCACGAAATTCGGCCGCATCTCATTATGCTCTACGGAGAGGCCAGGCCGGAATCGCCGCTATCTTTTCCAGTACGCGCCTCTCACGATATTGCCGCTGCCTTTGTCGGCACGAACATCACGATACAGTCTTCCAGTGTCGTCAAGGAATTAAGCGACGATCCGAATCATCCGCATGTGTTCTCGGCCAGTTTATCCGCAGGTAGCGAAACGTACGTAACGATCTCGAATCGCGCACCGGCGTACTTCTTCGGGGTCTTCGGCTTCGAGCACGCGTTGATTGATGAGTTCTCTGTCATCCAGACGTTGTCGGCGTTCGCGCGCGATAATACGCTCAGCGACGCCGGTGTTTGCGCTAAGGCGACTCCGGTCGAGCAAGGGGCGCTTAGCATAATTTTGCAGATGCTCAGGAATCCGTTCCAGGGTGAAGCGCTGGATGCCTATCTGGTTGGAAAGTCGCTCGAGTTGTTGAGTCTTGCGTCGCATGCCGTGCAAAGCTTGAACCGCATTCCTCGTGCCGAATCGAAAAAATCGCCAGTGAGTTTCGTTTGCAGAGAATTGAAGCGTACGCCAGAAGAAGATTTGGTACTTGGTGATTTCGCACGCTATCTGGACATATCGGAACGTACCTTGTCGCGCCAATTCAAAACGCAGACGGGCATGACTTTTTCGACCTACCAACGAAAGCGGCGTATGGAGCTCGCCGCAAGGTTGCTCGCGATGACAGCCAAGACGACGACGCAAATCGCAGTGGATGTTGGTTATAACGCCGTTACCGCCTTTTTTCGTGCCTTCCGCGAGCACCACGGTATGACTCCCGACCAATATCGCAGCATTCACCTGAGTTAAGCACCGAGCCTCTCAGCCCCGAACGAAGTCTCGTTCGGGGCAATTCGCGACCAGTCGTATTCACGCAGACGATCCGAACGCGTTGGCGGTTTCGGCGAATAATGGCGATCTGACGCAATTGAAGTGCGGTTTTGCGACTGCAAGACTCTTCTGCAGCAAGCAATCTAAGCGGCAGGGGAACACACATGCTTCAGCTATTTACGCGGATCGACAGATTCACAGCGGCAGCCCTCGCATCGGTCTTTATGGCCATTCCAGCCATAGCACAAGAACAAGAAGGTATTGGCGATGAACAGGCGGGCAGCGCTCAAAAGTTGTTGCAGGTAATCGTTGTCACCGCGGAAAAGCGCGACGTTGCACGTAACGCTCAAGACGTGCCGATCGCTGTCAACGTGTTGTCTGGCGATGCGATCGAGGCGCTTCAAATCGACAATGTTGTCGACATTGGTAACACGCAACCGAATGTCCGGTTACAGAGCGTCGGTACGGTTCCCGGCGTCGCAAACTTCTCTATTCGCGGAATCGGCCTCAACTCCAGTGTGCCGTCTGACGAGCCAACCGTCGGCATGGTTGTTGATGGGGTTCCGCTAGCAGCGACCTATGGCGCCTATCTCGATACATTCGATGTCGAAAGCGTAGAAGTGTTGCGCGGTCCGCAAGGGACCCTGTTCGGTCGCAATGCGACTGGCGGGGTCGTAAGTATGCGGTCGCGTCGTCCGACCGAAGAGTTTGGTTTTCGTGGTCGATTTATCGTGGGCTCTCAAGACCGAGTCTCACTGGCCGGTTCAGTCGAAGGTGCTCTGGCAGGCGATGACCTGCTTGGTAAGGTTGCCGTGATGGTCGAAGACCGTGATGGATTTTTCGACAACGGAGCGATCGCCGACGACAAGATCGGTGAGCGCGAGAGCATCTTCATTCGGCCTATGTTGCTCTGGGAGCCGAATGACGGTCTCGATTTGACACTGATTGCCGAATACGCAGATATTGACGGCGATGGCTCGATCGTGCAGCTAACCGACCGCGCAGGTGACCTCCCAAACCTCTTCGGCTTTGATCCAGGCGAGGAAGATACGTTGTTCTCTGATCCAGAGGGTGACAACAACACCAATTGGCTACAGCTTACCTCCGACTTAAACGTGAGCATCGGGCCGGGCACACTAACGTCGATCACAGGGTATCGCGACTCCGAACTGTCTATCGGAGAACCCTCCATCAACGGCCCGCTTGCCACCGACAACGATGGCACGACACTGAACCTTTTCAACCTGCAGAATAAAGTGGAGCAGTCTCAATTCTCGCAGGAAATTCGGTACGCGGCATCGGTATTGGATGATCGGCTCAATTTTACGGTCGGTGGGTTCTACCTGATTCAAGACCTCGACTTTCAGGAAAGCCGTTTGGTGCTGGGCGTGCTCGGAGCGGCACCAATTGCAACTAGCAGCGTGTTGGATCAGGAGAGCTTCGGTCTGTTTGGTCAGCTCGAATTCGAGTTAATTCCAGACGTATTTTTATTGGGCGGTGGGCGCTACTCGTCGGATAGAAAGGAAGTCTTTATCGCCAGCTTTGGTGAGTGCGACGCTGTTTTCGCTTGCACGTTCGGATTCCAAGATAGCGAGACCTTCGATGATTTTTCCCCACGTGCGGGATTGCGCTGGGAGGCAACAGAAGACATCACGGCTTACGTCAGCTATACACGCGGGTTTCGCAGTGGCGGCTACAATTTTCGCAACACGGCGCCAGCGACACCGGGGCCCTATGACGATGAAAGCGTATCGGCGGTTGAGGTCGGTCTGAAGAGCGAGTTTGCGGATGGCCGTTTTCGCGCCAACCTGGCGTTGTTTCGCAACGAATACGATGACATCCAGCGCACGGTCTTAATCAGTGGTACGGAGCAGAACGTCACCAACGCCGCAAGCGCTACCGTACAAGGGTTGGAGCTGGATCTCACACTGAATCCGATCGATAACCTCGTGTTAACAGGATCGCTCGGCTTGCTCGATGGTGAGTTTGACGAGTTTAACGGTTTGGACGTGAACGGCGACGGTATTCCGGACCCGGATCTTGCGTTGGGCCTGCAACTAGAGCGAGCGCCAGAGCTCACCTACACAGTCGGCGCTCTTTACGACATTCCTCTGGAAAACGGCAGCTTGTTCACGCTCCGCGCAAGTTATTCGTACACGGACGAAACGCCGATTAACACTGTCAATTCAACTTTTCTGCCAGACTTTGGCCTACTAAACGCGAGTCTCACCTACGAATTCGCCGATGGGCGAACCAGCCTGACGGCCTTTGGAAAGAACCTCACCGATGAGGTTTACGGCGTAACCGGCGCAGATATCCCTAGCTTTGTCCTTTTCACCTATCTGGAGCCATCGCGCACCTGGGGCTTGGAGTTGAAATTCGAATACTGATCAAGACGGAAACAGGGTGTTGATTAGCACGAGTGCAACCGCAATGCGATTCGTCTGCCGATTCCTATTGTTGAGTGGCGCCATTGCGGGAGCGCTAGCTACTGTCGGCTGCGCGCCCGTCGAACCGATACCAATGCCCGCACGACCGACGACAGGCACGATCGAAACGCCAGCCGGCACCCTCACGTTTGAGCTGTATACAGACGCGGCTCCGGAAAGCACGGCAAACTTCATACGCTATGCTGGCGAAGGGCTTTACGATGGCGGCTCTTTCTATCGCGCGACCGATCAGCAGGCGACATCGCACGGCGCTTGCTGCATTACCATAGTTCAAGGCGGCCGCTTGGGTGAGTCGATGGCTGGCTCGCCGGCTGAAATCATGGCCGCTTTGGTTGCCTCGCCTTACCCGCCGGTTGCACACGAGCCTACCAATAACACCGGCCGTCGTAACGTTCGCGGCGCACTTGCGTTCGGCCGAGCAGAACCGGGAACAGCGACGTCTGAGTTCTTTGTTTCGCTCGAAGACAATCCGATTCTCGATGCGGGCGGTACCGGCCATCCTGATGGCTTTGGCTATGCCGTGTTCGGACGAATCACCTCCGGCTTAGAATTTCTAAGCGTCCTGAGACTGAGCCCACGCCGGCCTGGGAGCGGACCGTTCGCTGACCAACTGCTGGAAGAACCGTTGGCGATTACGCGCGTTACCGTTGATGGTTTGGACCAAAGATGATCGCCAAGGTCACCGCATCCGATGGGCGTCCGCACCCGGCGTATCGATCTTACGTGTTGACCTCACTTGGCGTTGTCGCGTTTTTCAACTTTGTTGATCGCTCAATCTTCTCAGTCTTAGCTGTATCCATCAAAGACGATCTTGCGCTGTCTGACACTGAGATCGGTTTGCTCGGTGGATTTGCGTTCGCACTGTTCTATGCCTGCCTTGGGCTTCCTCTCGCTTCGCTAGCGGATCGCAGTAACCGGGTGAAGTTGGTGTCGATCTGCCTTGCCGTCTGGAGCGCTGCAACAGCGGCGTGCGGTTTGGCCACGAACTTTCTGACGCTGCTGCTCGCCAGGATCGGGGTGGGCGCCGGCGAAGCAGGCTGCTTTCCGCCCAGTTACTCGATTCTTGCCGACTATTACCCAGCCAACCGTCGCGCGTTTGCAATCGGCATGTTTCACGCCGGTGGCAATGTCGGCTTTCTCGTTGGACTTATGGCAGCAGGTTTACTGGCCGATGCTGTTGGCTGGCGCACAACTTTCTTCGTTCTTGGATTACCAGGCGTAGTTTTCGCCGTGTTTTTCGCAGCCACGGTTCGCGAGCCGCAAAGAGGCGGCTCAAAAGCGGCGGCAACCGCCCCTCTCGGTATTCGGCACGCCCTCGCGACAATGCGCAAGCGCTCGGCACTTGTCCATTTGACGGTTTCCTACACGCTGTCGATCTTCGCCTTCTATTGCGCACTAGCGTGGCTGCCCCATTTCTTCGCACGAACCTATGGCATGGACTTGTCGGCCATTGGCTTTTCTTATGGGTTGGCATTCGGCGGCGGATTGATTTTTGGGGTGGTCTTCGGTGCATTGATTTCACCGTCGCTTATCGCGCGCGACCGGCGTTGGGAGTTTCTTTTCCCCGGCGTCGGCTCGGTGTTAGCTGTACCGGCTTTCTTGTTGGTTTATTGGGTCGGTGACCTCCAGTTAGCGCTCTTTTTCACAGCCTTAGGTAGCGCCGCCGTCGCCATGGGGCTGGGTCCTGCTTTCTCCGCAGTTCAATCCCTCGCCGAACCGAACATCCGGGCGACAGCAGCCGCGCTCGTATTGCTCATCTCAGCGATCGTAGGCCAAGGCCTTGGCCCCGTCGTTGTCGGCGCCCTGACCGACATGCTGAGCGCAACTTTGGGTGACCTGGCGCTGACTGTGGTCTTGTCGGTTTCGACTGCTGCATTTGCATGGTCAGCGATCCACATCTTTCTCGGATCAAAACAGTTTGTTCAACAGATAGTAACGACGCAAAGCGTACAACCGAAGGATGCCGCATATGGTGACTGAACCTCGATTTGATGCACCCGATGCGACCGAAATGATGCGCCGCATTGATCGTGTACGTGCGGCGATGGAGGCTGCACACCTAACGCACTACGTCGCCACCTGTCCGAACAACGTTTTCTATCTCACGAATTTTGCGAACTACGTGCATGAGCGACCGTTTGTGTTGGTTATCGGGTTGGATGGTCCGTTGCAGTTTTTGGTCCCCAAACTCGAAATCCCACACGTACAGACCCGCTCGATTGGCACGGTCGAACTTGTTGAGTATTTCGAGTTTCCTGCGCCGGCGGGCGAGACCTGGGATGCCAAACTACGAACCATCTTCCCACTGAACGCCCGAGTAGGTCTTGAGTCTGTTTGTCCATTGCAAGTGTATGAAGCCATTCCCGGCGAGCGTATTCGGTCAGATATTCTCGAGGACACCCGAATGGTCAAAACGGACTATGAAATCGGCCGGATTATTTACGCCAGCAACGTCGCTGCAGAGGCGATGCAACTGCTGCTGGCGTCGGCGAAGCCAGGCGTCGGCTTGATGGAAATCCAAACCAAATGCCGCGGCCTGATGCTCATGAAAACGCTGGCTGACAATCCCAGCGCCAATATGCTCGCCACCAATGCAACGTCGGTGTTTCAACCACCGAGCGTCTCGCATGATCCGCATAACTTCACGGACGTCAGCATGGTCATGGAAACCGGCGGCCCCAACGTTTCGATCATCAATGGAACGCTCAATGGTTACGGAACCGAAGTTGAACGGACCTTTTTCCTTGGGGACGTTCCAGAGTCCTGTCAGCGACCATTCCAGGCGATGCTGCAGGTCCGGGAGCTGGCCTTCAATATGGCAACACCCGGCACGCTGATGAGTGATGTCGATGCAGCCTGCAATGCGCTGTTCAAAAAGGCAGGCCATGGCGATCACCTACTTCATCGAACCGGCCATGGCATTGGGGTTACTGGCCATGAAGCACCGTTTTTCGCCGAGGGTTTCGCGCGCGAGATCGAGCCCGGCATGGTATTCACGATCGAACCGGGTATTTACATTGAGGGTATCGGTGGGTTTCGCCATTCCGATACCGTGTTAATCACGGACGACGGCGCGGTGAGCTTGACGCCATTGCCCGATGACCTCACCGCGATGACATTGGCTGCCTAGGAGCAATCGCCGCGCAGCACCAAAGCTTCAGCGAGTGCGTCGCCCCCTATTGATTCCGCCGCCGTAAGATCCGCGATCGTCCGCGCAACCTTGAGCACGCGCTCGACCGCTCGCGCCGACAAGTGATAACGCTTTGCTGCCGCCGCCAGCAGCGTCTCGCCGGCAGTGTCGAGCCGACACTCCGCCCGCTCGAGCACGCGATCTAGATTGGCATTCAATATGCCGCTGCGATCCAGCTGGCGTTGCCGGGCGGCGGCAACGCGTGCGGCGACCGTTTCGCTCGATTCACCGTGCTTGGTTGTCGCCAAGGTTTTGAAGTCGAGTCTGGGGACCGTCAAGCGGACATCGATGCGGTCGAGCAATGGTCCGGATAGGCGTTGCTGGTAACGGGTCGTTTGGTCCGGCGTGCAGCGGCAGGCGACATCGGGATCGCCGTGATAGCCGCACGGGCATGGATTCATCGCCGCCACAAATTGGAACCGCGCCGGGTATTCGGTTTGCCGCTGTGCCCGCGAAATCACGACCCGCCCGAGCTCCAGTGGCTCGCGCAATGCATCGAGCACGGTACGCGGAAACTCGGCCACCTCATCCAAGAACAGAACGCCATTGTGTGCGCGGGTAATTTCGCCCGGCCGCGGGTCGCGACCACCGCCGACCAGCGCAGCCGCTGACGCGGTGTGGTGCGGGGCACGAAACGGCACCGCGGGTCCGGCTGGCGCACCGACCAACGACGCGATGGCAGCCGCTTCCAGCGTTTCATCAAGCGACAGTGGCGGCAGCAACGACGGCAGGCGTCGCGCGAGCATGCTCTTGCCGCTGCCGGGGGGTCCGACCAGCAGCAAATGATGGCCACCGGCTGCGACGATTTCTAACGCGCGGCGGGCACTGTCATGGCCGCGCACGTCGGCAAGATTGGGCGGCGCCGCTGTTGGCGTGGCGACTGAGTCGGTGACGCGGCAGCGTGGCTGCGGTGTTAGGCCGTTGAGATGCGCAGCAACGGCTTGCAGTGTCTCGATTGCGAATACCGTTAACGTAGGGACGCGCGCCAACTCGTCGGCGTTCGATGCCGGTACGATGATGTCGCGTCCGGCCGCGGCCGCGTTTAGTCCGGCCGTTAGTAAAGCCGGCACGGAGCGAAGCTCGCCCGACAACGAGAGCTCACCGTACAACTCGAGACCGGCAGCGGCGTCGGGCGGCAGCTGACCGCTGGCGATCAGGATGCCGATGGCAATAGCCAGGTCGTAGCGCCCACCCTGCTTCGGTAAATCTGCAGGCCCAAGATGCACGGTAATCGCGTGCTGTGGAAACGAGAACCCAGCCTGCACGATGGCCGCGCGAACGCGATCGCGGGCTTCTCGCACGGCCACCTCGGCCATGCCGACGACGTTGAACCGCGGCAAACCCGGCGCCAGGTGCACCTCGATGGTCACCGTCGGTGCGTTGAGACCTACCGGTGCGCGCGACAGCGTTCGAGCCAGAGACATCGGTTCGGCGCGCGGCCGCCGCGACAGCGCTTCGGTGTTAGTCGCCGCTATCGAGTTCAGCGAGCTGGCGTTCGAGCTCGGCTAAGCGGGCCTCGGTACGCGCGAGCACCGTACGACTTACTTCAAACTCCTCTCGCGTGACCAAGTCGAGCTGACTGAGCGCCGAACGAAGGACCGATTGGAAGTTTTGCTCAAGATCATCGCCGAGTGCTCGCACGCCGTCTGGAACGGCCGCTGCCAATCGGGTGGCTAAGGTTTCGATCGTGTTTTGATTCATAGCGTGTTTGTAATGGAGCACGGCGTCAGACGCCAGCGGTGAAACTGGCCACAACGGGGACAAAGTTGGTGCTCCCCGCTGCCGAATTGGCGCACCATATCGATACTTTGCACCATACCGGTGCATTAATGCCGTTTAAAAATAGGTAAGTAATTATTTTTACTAGATTTTATCTAGCTGGCACAAAACCTGCTCCTATCGCGTGGGGCAACGTCGCGGCACCGCGACGCTGATCGCAAACGCTACAAACGCACCAATCCGTCCTCCCGATCGACGCAGCATCGCGACCTGCCGCGGCGCTCGCACAGCGATCGGGACGGCGCCGGCATCACCGAGGTACCGATGAAACTGATCACCGCCATTATCAAGCCGTTCAAATTGGACGACGTTCGCCAGGCCTTGGCCGACGTTGGCATCCAAGGTCTCACCGTTACCGAAGTCAAAGGCTTTGGCCGGCAACGCGGTCACACCGAGCTGTACCGCGGCGCCGAGTACGTGGTCGATTTCTTGCCAAAGGCGAAGCTCGAGCTGGCCGTTGCGGATGACCTCGTTGAACAAGCGATTGAAGCAATAACGACGACCGCTCGGACCGGCAAGATCGGTGACGGCAAAATATTCGTTGCCGAACTCCACGAAGCGATCCGTATCCGTACCGGTGAGACCGGCTCAGACGCCGTCTAAGCCGGACCTAAAAATAATTACAAAGGAGCATCGTCGTGGAAGAAATTACCGAACTGGGCACGAAGGTCAGCGAACTCGCGTACGCGCTAGACACATTTTACTTTTTAGTCTGCGGCGCCTTAGTGATGTGGATGGCCGCTGGCTTCACGATGCTCGAAGCCGGTCTCGTTCGTGCCAAAAACACAGCGGAGATACTGACCAAAAATGTCGGCCTCTACTCGATCGCTTGCATCATGTACATGCTCTGCGGCTACACGATCATGTACCCGGGCGACGCGTTTGCTGGCGGTTACTTTCAATTCGGTACGGGCTGGCTGACCGGCGCCGATAACACGGTCGCGGACATGCTAGCCGGCGGTGGCGCCGGTGAATCGGACTACTACTCCGACTTGGCCGACTTCTTCTTCCAAGTGGTGTTCGTCGCTACGGCGATGTCGATCGTCTCGGGCGCCGTCGCCGAGCGGATGAAGTTGTGGTCGTTCTTTACGTTCGCCGTCGTATTGACCGGCTTTATCTATCCGATGCAAGGCTATTGGAAGTGGGGCGGCGGCTGGCTTGAGGAAGCCGGCTTTCTCGATTTCGCGGGTTCCGGCGTTGTCCATCTGTGCGGCGCCGCTGCCGCGTTGGCCGGCGTCTTGTTATTAGGCGCACGGAAAGGGAAGTACGGCCCGCGCGGCCAAGTCAACGCGATACCCGGTGCTAACCTGCCTTTGGCAACGCTTGGCACGATGATCCTTTGGCTCGGCTGGTTTGGGTTTAACGGTGGCTCGGAACTCGTCGTCTCGAACGTCGGCGAGGCCAACTCGGTGGCCAAGGTCTTTGTAAACACCAACATGGCCGCGGCCGGCGGTTTAATCGCCGCGTTGCTGTTTGCGCGAGCCTGGTTCGGCAAGGCCGATCTGACGATGGCGCTGAATGGTGCGCTGGCGGGTTTGGTCGCGATAACCGCTGAGCCGCTGACACCGAGCCCGATGGCTGCCACGGGTATCGGGATTGTCGGTGGCGTGCTGGTCGTTGTCTCGATCGTGCTTCTCGATAAGCTGAAGATCGACGATCCTGTCGGCGCGATTTCCGTCCACGGCACGGTCGGCCTGTGGGGCCTGCTCGCTGTTCCGCTGAGTCAAGATTACGCCGCGCTGAGCGAGGACAAAGGAAGCACCTGGACCATGCTCGACCAGTACATCGCACAGCTCAGCGGTCTCGGCGCGATCTTTATCTGGGTGTTCGTAACTAGCACGATTGTCTGGTTGGCGCTGAAGCTATCTGTCGGTATCCGCGTTTCTGAGGAAGAGGAATACGTTGGCGTCGATGTCGGCGAATGCGGTATGGAGGCCTACCCGGAATTCGCCAAAGCCGACTAAATGGGCAAGGCAGCGGCGCGCTGACCAGCGCGCGCCGCTGGCCCTATTCTCGTCGCTTCTGTTATACATAATGCGTAGGTTGTAGGCCCGAAAGAGACTTTGTGCGATGGCCGTCACGGAGTTTTGACCGGTCTATGCTTAAGTTAAGCCTCCGCAGTTGTGTCAGCCCACGAAGGGCGACCCGTACATGAAGCAAATCATCGCACTTATCGCCGCTTTACTCATTGCCGTCCCAGCGCTGGGCGAGGTTTATACGTGGCGCGATGAAAATGGCGTGCTGCACTACGGTGACATGCCACCGGAGAACGGTGAAGCAACCGTTGTGCCGATCCAAACACGACGCACCGATAACGCCTCGGTCTCGGCCCGAGCCACTGCTGAGCGCGAGGCGCGCACGGCGACCAGTGAGGCCATAGCCAGTGCGGCAAGCTCGGAAGAGGCAGAACGTGCAGCCGCAACACTGGCTGCGGAAGAACGCGCAGCCGCCTGTACCGCAGCTCGAGAACGGCTCCGCAATTACATCAATGCACGCCGCCTGTACCGCACTAATGAAGCGGGCGAGCGCGAATACCTCGATTCGGCCGAAATCACTTCCGCGCGCGCCAATGCGGAAGCCGACGTCGCCGACAAGTGCCGCGGTAGCTAAGCAGCCTGCGACGCGGCGCGGCCCAACGGCCGACTCCGTTACACTAGCTGCGCCGGTATACGCGGAGCCGCACGGTGCCCACCGACAGCGCTGACCACACAGACCAAGCCGATCTGCCGGATTTATGCTCGGCCAAAGCCGTCTTGGCGGTCATCCTGATTGCCGAACTGATCGCGATCGTGCTAACGCTCGCGAGCCACGGACCGCGACCGGGCTTCCTGGTCGCATTGTCGACCACATCGCTGTACATCCTGTGGCTTGCGTTGGTTTGTGCGGCGGTCACCTGCGCCGTTCGACCCTATTTGACCGGCATGCCACGACTGACCGCACTGCTGATTGTTTTCGCAGCGTTGCAAGCCGTTAATCTCGCGATCAGCGAGGCCGGCTGGTGGCTAAACGCGCGTATCGGCAGTGGCCAGTTAACCGGCCTTGAACACGGTGAATTCGTGCTTCGCAACAGTTTGGTCTTCGCGATCGTGTCGGCGATGGCGTTGCGATACCTGTTTGTCGCCGGGGAATGGCGCCGTAACGTCACGCTGGAGGCGAAAGCGCGGATTCGCGCGTTACAAGCCCGGATCCGCCCCCATTTCTTGTTCAACAGTATGAACACCATTGCCGCATTGACACGTTCGGAGCCCGCCAGGGCCGAGGAGGCAATCGAAGATTTAGCGGATCTCTTTCGTGCGACCCTGGCCGAGTCCGAACATCGCATCGCGCTTAAACAAGAGCTCGAGGTCGCACGGATTTACCAACGGATGGAGCAACTGCGACTCGGCGAGCGCTTGGCTGTTGACTGGCAGGTTAGCGATTTGCCGATGCGGGCCCTAATCCCGAGCCTAACGGTCCAGCCACTTCTCGAAAACGCCATCTACCATGGTATTGAGCCGTTGCCAGACGGCGGTACGGTCACCGTCCACGGTTCGCGTACCGCATCCGGATTGCTAGAACTTTGCGTCTCGAATCCCGTTTCGCAGCAACGGGCCGCGAACGAGCGCCGTGGCAACAACATCGCGCTCGACAACATCCGCCGCCGCTTCGCGCTCGCGTTTGACGACTCAGCGACGGTCACGATCGAACAGACGACCACGCGCTACGAGGTTCGCCTGCGCTTTCCGGAAGTGGCCGAATGAGCCTGCGTATCGTCATCGTTGATGACGAGGCACCGGCCCGTGAGCGGCTTGGCCAGCTACTGGAAGCCATCGACGACTGCACGCTGGTGGCCAGTCTGGCGAGCGGCGAACAAGCCTTGGCGCACTGCCAGGCAACACCGGCGGACTGTGTTTTGCTCGACATTCGTATGCCCGGTATGGATGGCATTGAAACGGCGGTCGAACTAGCCCGACTGGACCAGCCACCGACCGTGGTTTTTACCACCGCCTACGACCAATACGCGATCGAGGCGTTTGAGACCGAGGCGGTGGGTTACCTGCTAAAGCCGGTGCGGCGCGAGCGCTTGGCTCGGGCCATCGGCAAAGCAGCCAAACTCAGCGAGCAACGCCTAGCACGCCTCGCGACACGACCCGATGAACCGCGCCGGTTTGTGACCGCCCGGCGCGGCGACGAGGTGCGGCTCGTCGCGACCCGCGATATTGCCTATTTCGAAGCCGATCAAAAGTACGTCCGGGCCTGGCATTCGCGCGGTGATGACCTGATCGATGACTCGCTGAAGACGCTGGAAGCGGACCTGGCGCGCGATTTCGTGCGAATTCATCGCAAATTACTGGTGTCGTTGGCCCAAATCGCGCGCGTCGAAAAAAGCCGCGGCGGCGGGACAGAGGTACACTTACGCAACCGCGCAACACCGCTGCCGGTGAGTCGGCGGCATGTGGCGCGGCTTCGAGAGCGACTGAAGTAAAAGAAACAGTATGAAATTAGTGATCGCTACGCGCCGCAGTCCGCTGGCGCTGTGGCAAGCACGGCACGTTGCAGACGCGCTGACCCAGCTCGACGACGTACACAGCGTTGAGCTGTTGGAGTGCGTCACCGAAGGTGACCGAATTTTGGATCGGTCGTTGGCAAAAGTTGGCGGCAAGGGTCTGTTCATTAAGGAGCTCGAGCAGGCGATGCTCGACGGTCGGGCCGATCTCGCTGTCCACTCCATGAAAGACGTGCCGGCCACGCCTCCGCCCGGCTTTGCATTCCCGGCGTTCTTAGCGCGGGAAGATCCGCGCGATGCCATCGTCGGTAAAACGGTGGCGGACTTGGGCGCTGGCGCCCGGGTTGGGACGTCAAGCCTGCGGCGTCAAGCGCAACTGCAGGCACATCGCCCGGATCTCGTGATCGAACCGGTTCGCGGCAATGTCGGAACCCGGCTCGGCAAACTCGACAGCGGCGAGTTCGACGCCATTTTGCTCGCAACCGCGGGACTGAAACGGCTCGAACTCGAGCATCGGATCGCCGATCGATTCGCGGTCGAGACGATGCTGCCCGCGTGTGGCCAGGGTATCGTCGGCATCGAATGTCGCGCCGATGCCAGCGACGTTACGAACGTGCTGATGCAGTTGGACGACCCCGTTTCACGCCGCGTGTTGACGGCAGAGCGGGCCGTCGCAGCCGGCTTGAACGCCGATTGCCACGCACCGCTCGGCGCGCATGCCGTCGTCGACGGCGACGCGCTCTGGCTGCGGGGCCGGGTGGCCGCCCCGGACGGCAGTGAGATCATCGATGCCGATGCGCGCAGCAGCGGCGATCCGGAAGCGCTCGGTCGCGACGTGGCCGACGCGCTGCTCAGCAAGGGTGCAGCCCGATGGTTGGGAGAATCGGCATGAGTGATAACGACGCGCCGCGGGTTCTAAACACGCGGCCGCTAGGCCAAACGGAAACGCTCGATACGGCGCTCACCAACGCGGGTTTCGCGCTAGACCACTTGCCGGGCTTGGCCATCGAACCGATCGGCGCCGACAAGATTCGCGAACGCTTTGCGCCTGAACCGGTCCCCGACTTTGCTGTGTTCGTCTCGCGCAACGCGGTCGAGCACGGCTTTGCGGCGCTCGGTCTCGACACGCCAGCAACCCGTTGCGTCGCAATTGGCGCGGCCACGGCCGAGGCACTGGCGGCACACGGCGTCGACGAGATCATGGTCAACCCTGGGGTCCGCAGCGAAGACCTCTTAACGCTAGAAGCCTGGCAAGGCGATCTTGCTAGCAAACGCATCGTCATCGTGCGCGGCGATGACGGCCGCGAGGTGTTACGCGACACGCTAACCGAGCGCGGCGCAAACGTCGACGTTATCGATGTGTACCGGCGTGCGTTGCCCGAATCGGATGCAGCCGAGGTTGCGCGTGTCAGCGCGGCGCTGGACAACGATCAATACCAGGCGGTTACGGTCATGTCGCTGGCGACTATGACGAATCTTGAGACTATGCTCGGGACAGATCGCATGGCCCGCGTGAGCGTGGTCACACCGAGCCACGGTGTCGTCGAGCAACGCGAGCAGTCTGGCGTAGCCGGCGCAACCGTTCTAGCGGACAGCGCCGATCCAACCGCAATCGCGGCCGCAATACCGACAACGCCGCCCACATCGGTCGATGCGGACGAGGCTCCGGCGATGGCCACACCACCGCCGCCCCCACCGCCAGAAACACCCGCTCGGAATGAACGTCGTGGCGGCGGCCTCGCGCTGATCATCAGTGTCGCCGCCTTAGCAACCAGTGCGGTTGCTTTGTACCAGGCGATGCGATCGCCCAGCGATGCGCAGCCCGTCGCAGCAACAGTGGCAACGCCGGCGACAGACACGGCGTCCAGCGAAGCACTCGAGGCACTGCGCCGCGACCTAACCGCCACCGGCGAGTCAAGTGCCACGAACCGCACAGCCATCGACGCACTTGAAACGGCGCAGGCAGCACTGCAACGGCAACTGGCCGAGTTCGACCGACAAATCGGTCAGCGCCAAGACCTATTGGAATCGTTGCCGGGCCGGGTAGAGAACGTCGAGCAATCGGTCGCGGGTATCCAAGGGATCGCGGCCGGCACCCGAACCGAGTGGCTGTTGGCCGAGGCCGAGTATTACTTGCAGCTGGCTAATGCGCAGCTCCAGCTGGCCCGCAATCCGACGTTGGCCGCCTACGGCTTGGAGCTGGCCGACCAGCGTGTCCGCGAGTTATCGGATCCGGCGTACACGCCCGTGCGACGCGCGCTTGCCGACGAAATGCGTGCTTTGGCGAGCGTCGAGCAAGACGATCTCGAGGGTGTTGCATTGCAGCTCGCGAGTTTGGCAGACGTGGTTGCGACACTGCCGCTGCGCGACGACGTCGCCGAGCAACGGGCGCAATTATCCGGCGACGACACAGCGACTGCAGAAGACACCGCTGAGGGCTCGTTCGGTCGGCTCTGGCGCGCCGCCGGCGAGCAGCTCGGTAAGGGCTTTCGAGTGCGGAAACTCGATGAATCGCTGACACCGTTGCTCTCGCCCGAGGCCAGTTATTTTTTGCGTACCAATCTCGCACTGAAGCTCGACACAGCGCGTCTTGCGTTACTGCGTAACGAACAGGATGCGTTCGGGCGTAGCCTCACCGACGCGAGGTCGTGGTTGCGCGAGTACTTCGATACTGACAGCGCTGCTGTTGCCAGCGCGTTGACGACGCTCACCGAACTCAGTGACGCACAACTATCGACCACCTACCCTGATATCTCGGGGTCTTTGACGCTGCTGCGGCGAACACGCTCGCTGGCTAACAACGTCGCCGGACAAGACGAGCCATGAAGCTTGGCCTATTCATTGTCTTGGCGTTGATCGGCGGCGGTTTTTTCGCGCATTTCGTCGCGTCGGACCCAGGATATGTCGTCATCAATATCGGCGATTATTTGATCGAGACGTCCGTGCCGGTGCTGGTCGCGCTAATCGCTGCCATCGGCGTAGCGTTGTGGCTCATTATTTGGCTCATACGGACACCGCGTAGGCTAGGCGAGGCCTATGGCGCGATGCGCCGGGATCGGCAGACACAGCAATTCACACGCGGCCTAATCGCAGCGGCCGAAGGCCGGTTTGCCAAAGGCGAGCGCTTGCTAACGCGCGGTGCGGACCAGGCGGAGACGCCGATGCTCAACTACCTGGCAGCAGCGCGTGTGGCGCATCAGCAAGGGGCTATCGAGCGGCGCGATAACTGGCTAACAATGGCTTATGAGCAAACCCCGGGGGCTGGCAACGCGGTGCTGCTGACCCAGGCGGAATTGCAACTCGCCCACGGCCAACACGAACAAGCGCTGGCGACGCTTGCGCGCGTGCGCCAAGCGGTTCCGAACCACCCCCAAGCACTCGCCTTACTCGCCCGCACCTATGCAGCGCTAGGCGATTGGGCGGCGCTTGGCGAGTACCTGCAAACCCTGTCAAAACTCGGCCGCTTCGACGAGGCAACGCTTGCTGACTGGGCGCGCCGAGCGACGTTAACGCGATTCGAAAACTCCGCCGGCGACAAAGCTGCGCTGACCGATGCTTGGCGGGCCCTCGATAAGACCCAGCAAGCGGACCCCGAGTTACTGCTCGCGTACGTCGAGCGCCTAATTGACGTCGGCGCGAGTAAAGAGAGCGAAACGCTGCTGCGTAAAGCGCTATCGAAGCGCTGGGACGATGCGTTGGTAACCGGCTACGGTGAACTGACCGACGCCGCACCGGCCTCGCAACTGAAAGTGGTGGAGGGCTGGCTCCGCGATCGCGGCGACAATGCTGCTTTGTTGTACGCGGCCGGCCGTATCTGTATCCGCGGTGCACTGTGGGGCAAGGCCCGCAGCTATTTAGAGTCGGCCATTGCGATTGCGCCGACGCCAGCGATGTATCAAGCCTACGGCGAGCTGTTGACGGCACTCGGTGAAGCCGATCCAGCCAGTGCGGCATTCCGGCAGGGCCTCGGCATGGCAGCCGGCCGGGCGCCGCTGACGCTACCCGCGCCGGACCAAACGCCAGGCGACGACGAGCAGCCAAGTCCATCGTGACGACGGGCACAGCGCCGGTGCTGATCGTCGGTGCCGGCTATTCCGGGTCGCGACTCGCGACGCAACTGCGCGCGGACGGCCAAGCGGTGCTGACTGTGTCGCGAAGCCCGCGCGATGGCGCTGACCACCAGATCTGGCAAGCCGATGCCGACGCGGCGTTGGTCCTACCGCCAGGGCCGTTTCGTGTTGTCTACCTCGTACCACCGGCCGCAGGTCGACCAGAGCCGCGTTTGGCCGCGCTGCTCGCGGCGCTGACCGAGCCGCCCGAGCGCGTCGTTCTGGCATCAACGTCGGGCGTCTATGGCAATTGCGACGGCGCGCTGATCGATGAATCGCAACCGACCAACCCCGGAACCGAGCGCGCTCGGCGCCGGGTACATCAAGAACAAACCTTGGCCGACTGGGCGGGTCAGCGCGCTGTCCGCACGCTGACGCTGCGCATTGCGGGGATCTATGGGCCAGGTCGACTGCCGATCGAACGGATACAGGCTGGAGAGCCCGTTATCGCCGCGGCGGACGCCTATCCTGGCAATCGGATCCATGTCGATGACTTAGTCCGCATCATGGCGGCAGCGGTCGAACACCCGAGTGCCGCCGGCGTATTCAATGTCGCCGACGGCCAACATATTTCTGGAACGGACTACTACCGGCGCGTCGCCGCATTGGCAGGAATCGACGCGCCCCAGGAAATCAGCCGAGCAGAGGCCGAACGTACATTCTCGCCGCAGCGCTATTCGTTCCTAGCGGAATCGCGTCGTCTCGACGTTACGCGGTTGCGCGACGAGCTTGGCGTAACGCTGCGCTACACCGACTTGGACGCCGGCATTCGCGCAGCGCTGCACGATCAAGGCTGAGAGCGCTTCGACTCCAAGAAGTCGATCAGCTGCTCCCACTGTTGCCAATCGGGCCAAGCAAGGTACTCGGGCAGCTCATGAATACCGAGACCACGGCTGTACGCGCGCACATAGTTTTGCGCTTCGCGTAGCCACGAGACGTACGGCACTTTCAGCTTCTGCATGTATTCGTCGAGATCGTCGGCGATCTTGGTGTTATCGCGAACCCGATTCGCCATGACAGCGACTTTGCACTTTTTGCTCTGGACGCGGTGGGTCGACTTTAAGACATCGATAAATTTGGACGTCGCATCCATATCGATCGGCGACGGCAGCACCGGCACCAGAATCGTGTCGGCATGATTGACGAGCTGGGTCAATTCCGAGCCAACGGTGCGGGCGGGTGCGTCCATGACGCACAAATCCATGCTGCGCGATAGGTGTTTTAAGCCATCCTTAACCGCATCGATACCGGCGATCGTCGGCCGATTGTCTGGGCGTCGTGATAGCCAGTTCAGGCCGCTTTGTTGTGGATCGTAATCCGCCAAGGCGACTTTCTTGCCTTCGCGAGCGTAGTACGCCGCAATATTGGTCGCGATGGTACTCTTGCCGCTCCCACCCTTGGCGTTCATAACCATGATATGCCGCATCGATCTTTCCTATTTTATTTGTTGAGTCGATGTGTGTGTTGTTTATGTAAAGTACCGCCGGTAGCGATAAATGTCTACGTGTGTGCATTGCCCGACACGCAGACGTCGTGTCGTCGATAACGTATGACCACAGACTTTCTAAAGATGCACGGTGCAGGTAACGACGTTGTTGTCGTTATGGCGAGCGCTAACGACGCCGTGCCAATAACTGCGCGTATCCGCGAACTCGCACACCGCCGCACCGGTATCGGCTTCGATCAATTGATCTGGGTGACACCAGGTGCCTCAGCGGAGATCGACGCACACTACCGGATCTACAACGCCGATGGCGGCGAAGTCGAACAATGCGGCAACGGCGCGCGCTGCGTAGCGCGTGCCTGGCACGATCACCATGCGAGCGGCCCGCAACTGACGCTCGACAGTCCGGCCGGACTGATCGAGGCGGATGTCGATGCCAATGCGGTGTCGCTTAACATGGGACCGCCGCGAGTACCCGCCCCCGATCTTCCGACGATTGCCAGCCAAGCGACGCCACTCGCGAGCATCGATGCGCTCGGCCAATCGTGGCCGTTGTGGCTCGTGTCGATGGGCAACCCGCACGCCGTGCTGCTCGTCGACGACATCGCAGCCGCTCCGGTAGACACGCTGGGTCCCGCATTACAGCAACACCCGGCGTTTCCCGCGGCTGTGAACGTTGGTTTTCTCGCCGTGGTCGCGCGCAACAAAGCGATGTTGCGCGTCTACGAGCGCGGCAGTGGCGAGACCCTCGCGTGTGGCAGCGGCGCGTGTGCGGCGGCGGTCGCGGGACACTTGGCCGGGCGACTCGACAGTCGCACAACCCTGACACTGCCGGGCGGAGATCTCGTGGTAAGCTGGCGCGGCCCAGAACAACCGGTCTGGCTGCGCGGACCGGCCGACTACGCCTTTCACGGAACCATCGACCTATGACCAGCACCCAACGGCAGAGCGTATCTAACGACACCGCCGTGGATGCCAGCAGCGTTGCCGAATACCTGCGCCAGCATCCCGACTTTTTCGAGCAGAACCGCTCGCTGTTGAACTCGCTGACTCTGCCGCACGGCGGCGGTGGCGGTACCGTCTCGTTGGTCGAACGACAGGTAGCGACATTACGTCAGAAGAATCTGAAGCTCGATCGGCGGCTGCGTGAATTGATCGAGATCGCCCAGCAAAACGACAAGTTGTCCGCCAAGATTCATACGCTGACGATGGAACTGGTCGCCTGCGATAGCGCCGATGCGATCGTTGCTCGGCTCGAAGAACATCTGCGTACGGCATTTGCCGCTGAATACGCCGTATTGGTGGTTTTTGACGACGGGCCGCTGGCCGATGTGGCGCTCACGAAACGGCGCTTTGTCCGGCCACTGCCAGCGGCGAGCGAGACGCTCGCGCCGTTTCGCACCTTCCTCGACGGTAAACGGACCCGTTGCGGTCAAATCCGCGATGCTCAGCGAGTCGCCTTGTTCGGTGAGGATGGCGACGACATCGGTTCAGCCGCGCTAGTACCGCTTGGTACCGACCCATTGCTTGGCTTTCTAGCGATTGGCAACCGCGATCGCAACCACTTCAACCCGGCGATCAGCACCGAGTTCTTGACACGCCTTGGCCAGATACTGAGCGCAACCCTGCACCGCTCGGCGGGTTAGCCGTGAGCAAAGCGCTGCTGCCTGATCCGGTAAGCGCATTTCTTGAGCATCTGCGCAGCGAGCGGCGTTGCTCAGCACATACACTTCGCAACTACGAGCTGGACCTGCAGCGCTTTTGTCGCTGGATCGATGCTGAGTCGCTCGATCTGCTCAATGGGGTCGCCGACGCCGACATTCGCAGATTTGCAGCCGCCGAGCACCGCCGTGGCCTGGCACCGCGATCGATCCAGAGACGCTTATCGGCCATCCGTGCGCTATACCGGTTTCTCGGCCGCGAGCAACGCGTCGATGCCAACCCGGCGAGCAGCATCCAAGCGCCGAAAGCCGGTAAACGCTTGCCGGCGACGCTCGATGCCGACCAATTGACCCGGCTGCTGCAATTGCCAGGTGACAGCGCGCTAGTACAGCGTGATCGGGCGATGTTCGAACTTCTGTACTCCTCGGGGTTACGCCTCGACGAGCTGGTCGGCCTCGACCTTGGCGACCTCGACATCGCCGATGCGACGGTGCGCGTCGTCGGCAAAGGCAGCAAGGAGCGAATCGTACCGGTCGGCCGTTTTGCACTGGCCGCCTACCGCGACTGGCTGAGCGTGCGTGGCGAGCTCGCTGGCCACACGACCCAAGCGGTCTTTGTCAGCCAGCGCGGCCAGCGTATCAGTCACCGCAACGTGCAGGCCCGCCTCGACTACTGGGCCCGCCGGCAAGGCATAGAGCAGCGGGTGCACCCGCACTTATTGCGGCACTCATTCGCCACCCACGTCCTCGAGTCGAGCCATGACTTGCGCGGGGTTCAGGAACTGCTCGGTCACGCCGATATCGGCACGACACAGGTCTACACCCACCTTGATTTCCAGCATTTGGCCCAGATATACGACGCTACGCACCCGCGCGCGAAAACCCGCAAGCGGCAATAGATCGAGGCTTTTCGATGGAACAACTGCACGGCACAACGATCGTGTCGTATCGACGTGACGGTGTCGTCGCGATTGGCGGTGACGGTCAGGTTTCGCTCGGCAACACCGTCATGAAGGGCAACGCCCGCAAAGTTCGGCGCCTCCACGATGGTCAAGTCCTGGCAGGTTTCGCCGGCGGCACAGCGGACGCATTCACGCTGTTCGAATACTTCGAACGCAAGCTCGAGCAATACGGCAATTTGACCCGCGCCGCGATCGAACTGGCCAAGGATTGGCGTACCGACCGGGTCTTGCGCCGCTTAGAGGCACTGCTCGCCGTCGCCGATCATGAAACGTCGCTAATCATCTCTGGTAACGGCGACGTTATCGAACCCGAAGACAACTTAATGGCGATTGGCTCCGGCGGTCCGTACGCCCAAGCAGCAGCCCGCGCTCTGGCCGACAATACGACACTCGATGCCGCTGATATCGTTGAGAAATCGTTACACATCGCCGCTGATATTTGCGTTTTCACGAACCGCAACATCATCGTCGAGACGCTGACGACCTAAACCCACGGGCGGCGTCTACGGACGACGGCCGCATTGATTGAGACAACCATGTCGCAAATGACACCCCGCGAAATTGTCCAAGAACTGGACAAACACATCGTCGGTCAGACCTCGGCTAAGCGCTCAGTAGCGATTGCACTTCGCAACCGCTGGCGCCGGGTCCAGATCGATGAGCCAATGCGCAGCGAGATCACGCCGAAGAACATCTTGATGATCGGCCCAACCGGCGTCGGCAAAACAGAAATCGCCAGACGGTTGGCCCGTCTCGCTCGTGCGCCGTTCATCAAGATCGAAGCTACCAAGTTTACCGAGGTCGGTTACGTCGGCCGCGAGGTCGACTCGATCATCCGTGATCTCACCGACGTTGCGATCAAGGAAACTCGCGAGTACGAGATGGCGAAAGTTCGTCACCGCGCCGAGGACGCTGCCGAGGAACGGGTGCTCGATGCCTTGCTGCCGGGCTCTAGCCGACAGGTCGGATTTACCAACGACTCACCGGACACCGGTAACGAGACACGGCAAAAATTCCGCAAAATGCTGCGTGAGGGCAAACTCGACGACAAAGAAATTGAGGTCGAAGTCCAAAACGTGCCGGTCGGCGTAGAGATCATGGCGCCACCTGGGCTCGAGGAGATGACGAGCCAACTTAAGAGCATGTTCCAAAACATGGGTGGCGGGCGCACGCGGCAACGTAAGCTAAAAGTCGCCGAGGCATTGAAACTTCTCACTGACGAAGAAGCCGCCGCCCTAGTCGACGAAGAGGAGCTAAAAGCGCAAGCGCTTGAGGCGGTCGAACAACATGGCATTGTCTTCATCGACGAGATCGACAAGGTTGCGCGGCGCGCCGACAAAATGGGCGCAGACGTCTCGCGCGAGGGCGTACAGCGCGATCTTTTGCCACTCGTTGAGGGCAGCACAATCAGTACTAAATACGGGATGGTTAAGACTGATCACATCCTGTTTATTGCCTCCGGTGCATTCCACGTTGCAAAACCGTCGGACCTAATCCCAGAGTTGCAAGGGCGATTCCCCATCCGAGTCGAACTCGACTCACTGGAGAGCGCGGACTTCGTCCGTATTCTCACCGAGCCCGACGCATCGTTGACCCGGCAGTACGCCGCGTTGCTCGACACGGAAGGCGTCTCGGTGGAATTTACCGCTGATGGGGTCAAACGAATTGCTGATGTCGCCGCCGACGTCAACGAGAATACCGAGAACATTGGTGCACGCCGTTTGCACACCGTCATGGAGCGTTTGCTCGACACGATATCGTTCGAAGCCGCTGACAAAAGCGGTACCTCGGTAACGGTGGACCAAGACTACGTCGATGCACACCTCGGCGAATTGGTACGTAACGAGGATCTTAGCCGGTACATACTGTGAGCGACGACGACCGGCTAACCGCAACGGAGACAAAACTCGCCTACCTCGAAGATGCGGTTGAGACGTTGAGCGATGTCGTTATCAAACAGCGCGAGATGCTCGATTCGTTATTGCGCCAGCTTAGTGAGCTCAGCGACCGGCTTGATGCGGCCGATTCGGGCACCGACCCAAACGCCGACGAGCGGCCACCCCACTACTAAGAGCGTGACGCGGTCCGTAGATATGGCTGACCCACCCGAGAGCCTGACGCTACGGCGCGGGTCGCGGTTGCTTATCGTCGACTTTGGTGGTGATCGTCGTTATGAATTGCCGTTCGAGTTCCTACGCGTCATGTCGCCATCCGCAGAAGTCCGTGGCCACGGTCCGGGGCAAGGTACGCTGCCGACCGGTAAAGAGGAGGTGACTATCGTTCGCGTGGAACCGGTCGGTCACTACGCAGTTCGACTGGTTTTCGACGACGGCCACAATAGCGGTCTGTACACCTGGGCCTATCTTTCGGAACTAGGTGCGACAAAGGCTGAGAAGTGGCGGGACTACCTCGACCGGTTACGTGCGGAAGGGTATGCTCGCAAGCCCTCGGCAAGCAGCGCTAGTGAGTGTGGCGAGTGAGCGAGTCCCCGACCGATAAAGACAAATCGAGCACGCACTTCGGTTACCAAACCGTGTCGACAGCCGACAAAGCGGGCTTAGTCCGCGGCGTCTTCGATTCGGTAGCCGACCGCTACGATGTCATGAATGATCTGATGTCGGGCGGCATCCACCGTTTGTGGAAGCGTTTCACGATCGGCGAAGCAGCCGTGCGCACCGGCTACCGCGTACTCGATATCGCCGGCGGCACGGGCGATCTAGCCGCGAGCTTTGCGAAGCGCTGCGGACCATCCGGCCATGTCGTTTTAGCGGATATCAATCACGCCATGCTTGCCGTTGGTCGCGACCGTCTGCTCGATGCTGGCCACGCTGGCAATTTGTCGATCGTACAAGCCGATGCGGAACACCTGCCGTTCGCCGACAAGAGTTTCGATGTCGTGACTATCGCCTTTGGCCTGCGCAACGTCACGGATAAGGCGGCAGCGCTGGCGGACATGCATAGGGTTCTTCGTCCCGGTGGTAAATGTTTGATCCTCGAATTCTCACACCCACACGACGCACTGCGCCCCGCCTACGACGTGTACTCGTTTAACGTATTGCCGTGGCTTGGCAGGCGAATCGCTGGTGACCCCGACAGTTACCGCTACCTCGCAGAGTCGATTCGCATGCACCCCGATCAGGAAACGCTGCTCAGTATGCTTGGTGACGCAGGCTTCGAGCACAGTCGGTATCACAACTTAACCGGCGGCATCGCGGCGTTGCACGTCGGCTTTCGCTGCGCGCTATAAGCACCAGCATCGATGGCGTTCCTCGAAACACTGCTGTCGCCGGCCTTGGTCCCGCTTAATCGCCAGCTACGGCAAAGCGACGCCGCGCTAGAACTTGCGGGCAAGCTTGCCGGGCAACAATTGGCCGTGCGGCTACGCGACAGCAGCCTAGCGGTTGGGCTTGCCATCGACCCGGATGGACTGCGGCTCAGCGAGGTCGCTGAACCCGACATCATTATTGAGGGCTCGATCCCCGGCTTGCTGCGGCTCCTCGGCCCAGACTCGCGGGCCACGATTCGGGACGGCAGCGTAACGGTGACCGGCGATGTTGAGGTTGCGGGTCAGATCCAAGATTTGCTGGCGCTCGCTCGCCCGGATATCGGCGAGGAACTCGGTCGGCTGGTTGGTGATGATGCGGCCGGCGGTATCGTCGATGCCGTTACGAAGCTGAAGGATGCTGGTGTCGACCGACTTAACAGAGTCGGCGAGCAGTTGGCGGAGCGCCTCGCTGAACGTCAGGACCTGCCGCGTAACGACGAAATGACCGCGTTCGTCAGCGACGTTCGGGCGCTGCGCGACCGCACCGCCCGGCTCGCAGCCGCCATCGAGCAACGGCGCAAACGTCGCGAGGATTGAGCGATGCTAAGTCTGCGCCAGTTCCTGAGGCTACTCAGTATCCAGCGAACGCTGGTCCGCTACGGGCTCGATGAATTTATTCCGACCGCACGGTTTCTGCGACCGTTACGGTTTGTTTTTTATTTGCTGCCCGGTCGACGCCAATCCGATGCACCGCGGGGTGAACGCTTGCGTCTAGCCCTCGAAGAGCTGGGCCCGATCTTCGTCAAGTTCGGTCAGGCATTGTCGACGCGGCGCGACCTGCTACCGCCGGACATTTCGGCTGAGCTTGCGTTACTGCAAGACCGCGTTCCTGCCTTCGACTCAGCGACGGCTATCGATATCTTGCGAAAAGCGTGGGGCGCGGAACCGACCGATGTCCTTGCCGAATTCGACCGGGAGCCATTGGCAGCCGCGTCGATCGCGCAAGTGCACGCTGGCAAATTGCAAGATGGGCGCGACGTCGTCGTCAAATTGTTGCGACCAAACATGCGGGCGATGATCGAGCGCGACATCGACCTGCTGCATGGTATGGCATCGCTCGCCCAGCGGTACTGGCGAGAAGCCCCACGGGTGCGACCGATCGAGATCGTCGAAGAGTATGAGAAGACGATTCTCGACGAGCTGGACTTGATGCGCGAGGCGGCTAATGCGGCCCAGCTAAAACGCAATTTTGACGGCTCGGACCTTCTGTATGTGCCGGAGGTCTACTTCGACCATTGCCGCCGAAATGTCATGGTGATGGAGCGTATCTACGGCGTACCGATCAGTGACATCGAAACACTCAAGAACGCCGGGACGAACTTCCGGCGGCTAGCGGCGAACGGCGTCGAGATCTTTTTTACGCAAGTCTTTCGGCATAATTTTTTCCACGCCGATATGCACCCCGGCAATATTTTCGTACAAATCGACAATCCAGCCGAGCCACGGTATGCCGCAGTCGATTTCGGCATCGTCGGCACGCTCGATCCGATCGATCAGAACTATCTCGCCGGTAACTTCCTCGCGTTTTTCGATCGGGACTACTACCGCGTTGCCAAACTGCACGTCGATTCCGGCTGGGTGCCGCGCGACACTCGGGTCGACGAATTAGAAGGGGCAGTACGTACGGTTTGCGAGCCTATCTTTAACAAGCCGCTATCGGAGATCAGTTTCGGACAGGTTTTGTTGCGGCTCTTCGAAACCGCTCGGCGATTCAATATGAACGTGCAGCCACAGCTTATCCTGCTGCAGAAGACGTTGCTGAACATAGAGGGACTTGGCCGTGACCTGTACCCGGAACTCGATCTTTGGGAAACCGCTCAGCCGATTCTACGCGAGTGGATGACCGAGCGACTGGGCGGTCGTGCCGCGCTGCGCGATTTGCGCAGTCAATGGCCAGATCTGCAAGAAGCGCTTCGCGAAATGCCGGGTGTCGTCAAACGCCTGGCTGACTCGAGCGAAAGCGGCCGTCTGAAGCTGACCATGGAGTCGGAAGAGCTGACGGCGCTGCGCCGTGAATGGAACGACAGCGCAAAACGTCAACGACAGTTTAACCTCGGCATGATGAGTGCCGGTGGCGGTGTCGCCGTGCTGGCGTTGACGAGCTTTGTTTGGGCTGGTGGCGCAGCCGTCGCGGCCGGCGTTGCCGTCATGCTCTGGTCGAGTCGCTAGCTAGCTTAATGCAGCCGCGCAATGGCGTGAGCCGCCTCGCGACGGTGCTCGTTTAATGCGTCCTGCGCCGCTTCTCGAGCAAGGCTCAGTGCCGCCAGCCGCTGCTCAATCCGGCTGAGCTCCGTTTCGTAGCGTTGCACATCCTCGAGGCTGTCAGCGTAGGCCGCACTGCTCGGTGCGAGTCCCGACAGAAACTGCCGCTCGGATTGCAACGACTCGCTGACCGATTTACGCAGTTTTTGCTGAACAGCCTGTTCGGCGGCGATACGCGCCAAATCAACTCGCAAGGCACGTTGCTCGACGCCAAGCGCATGCGCTGTTTGGGCAGCGGCGTCGCTCGCTGCTGTACAAGGCTCACCGATGTCCTCACCATCGATTCCACGCTCGTAGACCTCGCGTGGTTCGCAGTAACGCTGCAAGCCTGCAGCGAGTCCGGCGGCGTAATGTTGTTCGGCACTGAGGTTGGGCTCGAGGTCGCACGCATCCGCATGCTGATCGATGGCCACGAGCGTACCGCGCTGACCATCATCCTCGCCGATGGCGTACCAATCACCCCGCTCGCACGGTGAATTAGCCGCACAAGCACCAAAGCAAACAACCGGTGTCAGTACTGCAGTGATCTGCAACGACCGCATATCGCTCTCCCTCAGCCAGAAAGCGTAGCGCGGTGAATGCAGCAAAACTGTGGACTGGTTCACACTCGCCCGGACAGTCAGCGAGCACGTACACAAGGCCGTCCTACGTGGGCGGCGATCCAGCCGCCGAGCGGTTATCCGCGGCGATCGTCGCTGCCCGTTGAGCGGCCCAACTGGGATGAGCAAACAAGGTTTTCCATAACTCGCTAAACGTCGATACCCGACTACAGTCGCGCAGTAGACCGGGAAGTTCGGAGAACCAGACGGCGACCGGATTTACGCTGTCGAACGAGCGTTTCAATCCGTAACGAGGCGTCTCCTCTTCCGCTTGGTAAGTGCCAAACAGCCGATCCCAGACGATGAAAATACCACCGTAGTTCTTATCGAGGTATTTGTCGTCACAGCCGTGATGGACGCGATGATTCGACGGTGTGTTTAGCACCGCATCGAGCATACCGAGACGCCCGACAAGCTCGGTATGGATCCACGTTTGATAAGCCAGCACGACAACACTGCCGAAAAACACCAAAGCGGGTGGAAATCCGACCAGAACCAGCGGGAGATGCACCAGCGCTGAGACAACGCCTTCGAATGGCCCAAATCGAACGCCGACGGCGATGTTCATAAACCGAGATGAGTGATGCACAGCATGCTGCGTCCACAACAGGCGAATCTCATGTGCCCAGCGATGCTCCCAGTAATAGAGGAAATCGCAGGCGAGGATTGCAGCAGCGACCGTGACGGCGTTGATCTCGAAGGTCCAGGATACGAACGAATTCGCGATGGCAACATAGCCGACATAGGCGAACGCCAGCACGAACACTTCCACCAATAGGTACGGCAGTTGGGTCGACACACTAGCGATCGCATCGAGTACGGGTCGCCCGCTTACTCGGCGTGTCCACAATGCCACGCTGACCTCTAGCGCTAAGATCGCGATACCGATTAAGAAAAAGGTGTCGTCGATCGATGTCTGCATCGACTCGAGTTCCGTAAGATTCACACCGAATCCCCCAGACCACTGGCGAAGGTGCGCCATGCCGCCTCGGCGGCTTGCTTTGGCACGAGTTCCTGATCGCGCACCGCCTCCCACGCCGCATAAATAAGATAGTCGTAGGCACGAACGATCCAGTCCGTCGGCAAATCCCGGGCTAGAACGCCATCGCGTTTTGCGGCATCGACAAGGGCTACCAGTTCGCCTTGCTGGCGCTCAAACTCCGCCTCAATGGTTGGGTTCGTGATAACGGCCTCGTGGGCCAAAAACCCGTGCCGATCACCAAGCGGAACCAAGGCGAACAAGCAGTCCCGCATTGCGGCCATCGCCGACGGTGAGTGCTGACAGGCCGCATCGACCGCGGCATCCATTTCTTCAATCGCGCGACCTGCCAACGTATCAACAAGCGCGTCGCGGGACGGGAAATACCGATGCAGGGTGGCGCGGGTAACGCCGGCTGCTGCCGCGACATCGGCGAGATTAGCCCCCGGGTTGCGGCTAAGCACGCGGAATCCGGCATCGACCAGAGCATCCAGGGTTTTCGGGGAAGAACCACTACGCATGAGACAAGTTTGTCTCATGATTTACATTTTTGTCAAATTTCGTCGTCTGCCCAACCTTACCCGGCCGATCGTGAAAGGACGCGTTTTGTGGGTTTCTTAAGGCACCGGCGCCGTTACATCGGCAATTTGCACGTCGATCTGCCCAGCGGTGTCGCTGTCGAAGGCGTACACCTCATACACGCGACCGCGCTGCCACGTGATGGGAATCGGGCCAGCAACGATCGTCGTATCGGCCGTGTCGGCGTCGTCGTCGTTTTCGACGAACGTCAGGTCATAGTCGCCTTCCTGCAGCAAAGTTGAAAGCTCAGGCCCGGTAACCGGCAACCCGAACTGGAGCGGGATAATGTCATCGTCGGTGATGTCCGCACCGGGCGTCGTTATATAGACATCGAGCAAGGGAAACGTAGCGGCCGCATTGCGAATCCGAAAACGGACACGCGATGATATGCCGCGATTGTCTTCCACGTAGAACCCGGTCGTCACGGCCCCGGTCGTCCCCGCAATTACCTGCGTTTGGAAGGCACCGTCTACGAGTAATGGCGACGTGTCCGACTCAATAACGCCGGTGTTGCCGGCAGGCGTGATCTGAATCTGCGTTTCGCCGCCGGGTACGTCGACATAATCTGTAATGCCTCGCGGCGCGACCGCCGCTTGAATCGGCGCCGAAAAATCGCCGCTGGCATAAACATCAACGGCGCCGATCGTAACGGCACCGTGCACCAGACGATGCGACGACGGCGCCGAGTCATCCTGAACGAGAATCGGCGACCCGCTGTTACGTTCGAGAATATTGGCGCGCAGCGCCGAACGGGTTGTGCCCGCACCGGCTAAAACAGCAATCACCGAACTCGCCGCATCCGGTGGCACAACCACGGGGGTTTGAAAGAGAACGGTCGTCGGGTCGCCCGGTGGTGTAATCGTAACGCGGACATTGCCGGTCGCGACCGTAAACGGCGCACCAATCTCTTGGAAGTCTAGTGTCGCGCGGGGTGTCGCGGCCGCCAGGTCGGCGCCGTCCGCCTCGATATAGATGTCGACAGCCGGCGCGCCGCGCGCCGCGTGCAACAACACCAACTCAGCGTTTCCGGCCTCGACCGCTGTTATCGGTAACTCATACTGCGTAAATGCAGGCTCCGGACCGTCATCGTACAAAACGAGCAACGCTTCATTGTCGGCCGTTACCGAACGCTCCTCTGAGATGATCCGAATAAGACCAGTGGCGGTGTCTGGGTTCGCGATCTCGGCGTTGATCGTATACGCACCCTCGTCGGCGACGAACGTCGCGCTGCTGCCGCCATAACCAAACGCGCCCTGGGTCACCTCAACGGTCAGGAAATCGACGGAACCGACCGTCGGCGCGGCGTGGATAAACCGTATCGCGCCATCAGGCGGATTATCGGGCGTGTTACCCGAGCACGCGCTGAGCAGTGCTGTGACGATAAGGCCGAGCGTCAAACGAACATGCAGGTCGAACATAGAAAGGGCTGCCGCCAAGGTAAGTCTTCAAGTGTACCTCGAAGTCGACCGTCCGCGCGGCTGCAAGTTCAGGCCGGCGCGCTCGCCCCGCACTGCCAGCACAGCTGAAACTGCACTTCATTTTCGCTGCCACACCGGGTGCACCGCCATGGGGGGCCGCTCGGTGGCCGCTCGGCAATGTAGTCGGCAACCAATGCGGTAGCTCTCGATAGGTCCGCGGCATCGACGAGCCACAGCTCGGGCCAAGCGGAGATCGGCGGTAGCTCGCCAGCGATCGATGCGAGGTGTTCGTTGCGAAGCTCTGTGGCAATACCGGCCGCTTCGAGAACGTTTCTGACAAGCGCTACTTGGGTCAGCGTGTCGGCGGAGTAAACGCGTAAGGGATGCTCGCTGTCGCTAAACACGGGCAGCGCGCAGGTGCGCCAAAAACGCAGCAATATCGTCGCCACGTTCTTGCGCTTCGATCAATGCCGAACCGACTACGGCGCCGTTAACGTGCTGACCGACGGCCGCGACGTCGCTGGCGGCGCGGATACCGAAACCGGCGCAAACCGGTTTATCACCGGCTACGTGCATTAACCCGGCCAGGTAGTCGGCCGTCGCAGCAGGCAGCCCGGCAGCACCGCCGGTAATACCGCGCACAGTCACCGCATAGACAAACCCGTCACTCGCAGCGACCAAGTCGTGCTGGCGTTGCTCCGGCGTCGCTGGCGTAACCAATTGCACGAGCGCAAGACCGGCCCGCCGGAATGCCGCGTGCACCGGCGCCGACTCCTCGAGCGGCAAATCCGGAACAATAAAACCGGCAACACCGGCCGTCGCAGCCGCGTCCGCGAGTTCGTCCAAGCCATAGGCGAGCAGCGGATTCAGATACGACATCAGCACGACCGGTGCCGTCACACGCTCACCGAGGTCGCGTAACGACGCCAGTATCCAACGCAGGCTTGCGCCGTTTGCGATCGCGTGATGACTGGAGCGTTGAATGGTCGGCCCATCGGCCATCGGGTCACTGAACGGTACACCGATTTCCACAACGTCAGCGCGCTCTGCAATGGTGGTCAGCGTCTCGGCGAACTGCTCGCACGATGGATAACCCGCCGTGAAAAATGGCACCAGCGCAGTCTCGCCGCGCTCGTTAGCCGCGTTGATAGCCGCGGTAATACGCTCTGCGCCGGTCACGATAAATCCCCAAGCGTCGTCGCCGGATACTGCGTTAAGGTCGGCATGTCCTTATCGCCGCGGCCGGAATTACCGATTAAGATGCGCGCGCCGGGATTCGCACGTGCGAACTCCCCCGCCGCCGAGAATGCGTGCGCGGTTTCCAGTGCCGTCAAAATCCCCTCGGTACGGCATAACTCCTCCAAGGCCGCCAACGCCGGTCCATCTTCGGCTGAGACGTAACGAACGCGACCGCAAGCCTGCAGGAACGCATGCTCCGGGCCGACACCGGAATAATCGAGTCCTGCCGAGATCGAGTGGGTCTCCTGAACTTGGCCGTCGTCGTCTTGCAGAATAATCGTGTAACAGCCTTGCAGAACACCAGGGCGACCGGTAGCCAGCGTTGCTGAGTTATCACCAAGGCCGGGACCACGGCCGCCTGCTTCGACGCCGAAAATTTGCACATCGCGATCGGCAAGAAACGGATGAAACAGCCCGATCGCGTTTGAGCCTCCACCGACGCAGGCGAACACAGCGTCCGGCAGACCACCGGCAGAAACGATCTGCTCGCGCGCCTCCTCGCCGATCACGCGTTGCAGTTCACGTACCAAATAGGGATACGGGCTCGGTCCGACGGCCGACCCCAATAAGTAATACGTGCCCTCGGGGTCTGACACCCAATCGCGGAGCGCCTCGTCGATAGCGGCACGCAGCGTGCGGTCACCGGTCTCCACCGCAACGACCTCAGCACCAAGCCGACGCATCCGATCAACGTTCGGCGCTTGCCTGACGATATCTTCGGCGCCCATGTAGACGCGGCAGGGCAAACCGACCCGCGCACAGGCCGCCGCTGATGCGACGCCGTGCTGTCCCGCACCGGTTTCGGCGATGACGCGCGCGGCGCCAAGGCGCTTTGCAAGCAACGCTTGGCCTACGGCGTTGTTGATCTTGTGAGCGCCGGTGTGGGCGAGATCTTCGCGTTTTAAGTAAACCTCGGCCCCCCAGCGCTCACTCAAGCGCGCCGCGCGACTCAGTGCCGTCGGCCGGCCTACCCAATCGCGCAGTTCAGCGCGGTAGTCGGCTTGAAAACCAGGGTCCGGCAAAAACGTTTGCACACCATGATCAAGCCGCTCCAGCGCGGGCACCAGTGTCTCGGGCACATATCGACCGCCAAAAGGACCAAATCGACCGCGCGCATCGGGCAGCTCACCTGCCAGCAATTGCGCGAATGCCGCCTCGTAATCAACGTCGTCGGCCAACACCAGACCTATCCTCCGAACACGCGGCGTGCTGCCGCAACAAAAGCATGAATGCGTTGTGGGTCTTTGACACCCGGTCTTGCTTCGACACCACTGGACACATCGACCCCGGCGGGCTGAACCGCCTCGATGGCGGCAGCGACGTTATCCGGGTTCAGACCCCCTGCCAATACGACGTCGGTAGCTCGCGCATAGCCGGCAGCGGCCTGCCAATCCGCGCGACCGCCGCTGCCGCTCGAATCGCTCTCGTACAACAGCGTGGCCGGTAACCCATCGGTCGCCGGCGGTGCCGAGTCCCGGTAGACCGGCAAGGGGCGAATTCGCGGCGGCAACGGCAGCGCGGCAAAGTCGGCCGCATCGGTCTGCACAATGTCGGGGTCGAAGCGCTCGATAACGGCGCGAGCGAGATCCGCCGGCGGATGGCGCATGACCGCAACGATCGCGACTTGGCCGCGCGCCGGGGCCGCCAAGGCCACCGCTTGAGCAATACCGACTTGCCGGACGGAGGTGGCAAACACGAACCCGATTGCATCGGCGCCCGCCGCTAACGCGGCAGCAACGTCCGCCGGGCCGGTCATACCGCAGATCTTGACCCAGTGCTTCACGGCGCTGCCTCGACCGCAGCGCGATGCAGCGCGCGCAAGTGTTCGGTCGGATTCGCCGAGCGCATTAACGCCGTGCCGACTAACGCCCCGCCGTAGCCCGCGCCAACAGCCGCGGCGGCATCGCCCGGCGTTGCAATGCCGCTCTCGGCAATGCCCAGCGCATCACTCGGTAGCGACGGCGCCAAACGCGCCAGTCGAGTCGAATCGACGGCAAGCGTCCGTAAATCGCGGCTGTTGACCCCAAACAATACCTGCCGAGCGAGCGTCGCTGCATCGATGGCTGCTATCTCGCGTAAGGCCACGAGGCGACGAATATCGGCATCGTCGAACGCCTCCAACAACACGAATAAAGACCGTTCGATCGCACCGAGCGTGAGCGCGCGCAGCGTCGCATCATCGAGCATAGCGGCGATCAGTAAAACACCGCTCGCGCCGGCCGACCGTGCCTCGTCCAGTTGCCGAATATCGGTCAAGAAGTCCTTACGCATAACCGGCGTTGCCGGCAACGCCGCTGCGATCGTGGCCAAATCAGCGACCGAGCCCCCGAAGCGGGTCGGCTCAGTCAGTACAGAAATCGCGGCAGCACCCCCGGCAACGTAACGTTTTGCCCGTACCGCGATGTCATCGTCACGCCCGAGCTCGCCCTCGGCCGGAGAAACACGCTTGATCTCCGCAATGATGGCAAACGAGTCGTTGGGGAAGGCAACGGGCGCTGGCGGCAGTGAGAACCGGCTGGGCAATGCAGCCGCCCTTTCCCGGCTCGCCGTGGCCATCTGCAGAAGAAAGTCGCTCATTCGCGATGCGCGTCGAAAGCGGCCAATTTGGCGAGCAGGCGCGCCGCATCGCCATTATCGATGGCGCTGGCTGCGCGCGTTACGCCTTCGCGCGGCGAGTCAACGCGACCGGCAACCTCAAGGGCCAGCGATGTTGCCATCAGCAGCGCATCGCGATGCGGGCCATAGTCCTCACCATTGAGAACGCGCTGCAACGCCGCCGCATTGATCGTCGCATCACCACCGGCCAAGTGCTCTGGTGCACAGCGAGCAATACCGTAGTCCTCTGGCGTTCGCTCGCGCTCAGTGACCTTGCCACCGGCAACATCGAGCAACAGGAAGCTGCCAACCGGCGTCGCTTCGTCCCAACCCGGCTCACCGTGAATAACGAACGAGCGCTTGGCCGGCAAGCCTGCCAGGCTGTCGGCCATTAACCGGGCGACGTTTGGCGAGAACGCACCGATGACGTTGTACGGCGGTGCCGCCGGGTTGGTCAACGGGCCAAGTAGGTTAAACACGGTCCGGACACCCATGGCCGCTCGAATCGGCGCAATCGCCTTCATCGCCGGGTGAAATGCCGGTGCGAAGAAAAACGTAAAGCCCGTTTCGGTCAAGCAGCGAGCCGCATCTGGCGGCGGCAATGGCAAGGTAAGACCCAACGCCTCGAGCACGTCGGCACTACCAGACTTACTCGACACCGACCGATTGCCATGCTTGGCAACCGGTAACCCGGCCGCCGCGGTCAGTAACGCCGCACCCGTCGACAAATTAAAGGTGCCCGAACCGTCACCGCCGGTACCGACGATATCGATACAATCGAGATCGTCTGGAATGTCTGGCACGCGAGCGAGCGAGCGCATCGTGCGAGCGAAACCCCGAATCTCGGCCGCCGTTTCGCCTTTGCTGCGAAGCGCCGCCAGCAGTGCACCGGCACGCGCCGGCGGCAGCGCCTCATCGGTCAAACTCTGCATCACTTGACCGGCCACCGTCTCTGATAAAGACCGGCCGTTCAACAGCTGCTCCAGCCAGTCCGGCGTTGGCTCACCCATTACGCTGCTCCACTCAGGAAATTGCCCATCAACGTATTACCGTCCGGCGTCAGCACACTCTCTGGATGGAACTGCACGCCAGCCAACGGTAGATCCCGATGCCGCACGGCCATCAGTTCACCGGCCTCGGTGGTCGCCGTACTGACCAATGCGGCTGGCAAATCGTCTACCTCAGCACACAAGCTGTGATACCGGCCAACCTGCATCGGGTTTGGTATCCCGGCGAACAAGTGCTCGTCATTGTGCGACGCCAAGGACGTCTTGCCGTGCATTAGCCGGGGTGCTGCCACAATGTCGCCGCCAAAATGCTGCACGATGCATTGATGGCCGAGGCAGACACCTAGCAACGGCACGTTACCGGCGAAGCTCGCGATCATCGCTAACGACACGCCGGCATCGTCGGGACGGCCCGGTCCGGGTGAAATAACGACATGACTTGGCGCCAGCGCTTGTGCAGCCGCGGTATCGATCTCGTCATTGCGGTAGACCCACACTTCGGCGCCGAGCGCCGCAAAGGCCTGCACGAGGTTGAACGTAAACGAATCGTAGTTATCGATCATTAACAAACGTGGGGCGCCGGACGCGGCGGTGAAGTGCTGCATTACAGGCCCTCCGCGGCGATCGCCAGTGCCGATCGTAGAATCGCGCTTTTGTGCAAAACCTCGTGATACTCCGCGGTCGGATCGCTATCGGCGACAATGCCAGCACCCGCCTGAAAACTGTAGTTATCGCCGTCGAAAACCAGCGTACGAATCGTGATGGCCTGGTCCATATCGCCGCTCTTGCCAAAATAACCAACGGTGCCGGCGTACAGCTCGCGGTTCACCGGCTCAAGCTCATCGATGATCTGCATCGCACGAACTTTTGGCGCGCCGACCAGCGTGCCGGCTGGAAACGCGGCCGCGAACAAATCGAACGCATCGGCATCGGTCGCGAGGGTACCGCTGACCCCGGACACGATGTGCATAACGTGACTGTAGCGCTCGATCGTCATGTAGGGATCGACGTGGACAGTCCCGACCTCGGCGACACGACCAAGATCGTTGCGCGCAAGGTCAACCAGCATGACGTGCTCGGCGCATTCCTTCGGATCGGCAAGCAACTCTTGCTCCAATTGACGATCAACATCAGCCGTCTCACCACGGGGCCTTGTACCAGCGATCGGTCGCAGCGATGCTTGCCGATCGCTGCAGCGAACCAGCGCTTCCGGAGACGAGCCAGCGACCTGTAAGCCGCCGATATCGAGGTAGAACATATACGGCGACGGGTTCAGCAAGCGCAGCGCCCGGTAGACATCGAACGGCGGCGGACGGCCAGCACCGGCGAAACGCACCGACAAGACGATCTGGTAAATATCGCCGGCACGGATGTATTTCTGACAGCGCCGCACCAAGTCCTCGAACGTCGCTTGATCGAGACTGGCGCTTGGCGGGGTCGGATTGGACTCGCTGGATTGGGCTGGCAATGGACCGCGCAGCAAGTCGATAACGCGTTGTTTAAGCTGGCGCCTTTCGACATCGCTGCCGGCGTGCAACAAGGCCATCCGTCTCGTGAGATGATCGAACACAAGCACCGACTCACAACCGGCGTATGCGGCGACGATACCGTGCTCAGACGGCCGTGGCGCTGCCAGTCGTTCGAAGTAACGAACGATATCGTAGGCGGCGTAGCCGACCAGACCACCATCGAAAGGCAGATCGTCAATCGCCGGCGCCAACGCGGGCGTCGTCGCCAGCGCTTCCCGCAGCAGCGCTTTCAGACCATCGATGTCGTTAGGTAGCGGCCGCTCATCAGTGCCGATACGGACGCTGTCACGACCGATCGTCACCTCGGTCGCCGCGCCGAAGCCGAGAAACGAATACCGGGCAAGACGAGTGCCGCCCTCGACGCTTTCCAGCAGGTACCTTGGCCGTAGCGGTTGCAGCTTAAGGTAGGCCGAGACAGGCGTATCGAGGTCGGCCGCAATGTCGAAATTGCCCGGCAGCTGCTCGCGGTCAGTCATGGCTACGGCTACTGTGTCTATTCATCGATCATTTCTTCCGTGCAAAAAAAAACCCACCTCGGTGGTTTCGAGATGGGCTTGCTGTGTCGGACTCTGCGGTCGCGCGCTAGCGAATCACCCTCTCTGTGGAGGGCCACCACCATGCAGTTTGCGGCGCCGAAATCGTGCTCATGGTTGGATTGTTACCGCGTGTAGTCTGTTCGGTCAAGACGGATTGCGGGCGAGCCGCTGCCGCTCAGCCGCGATAAAGCGGCGAATCTCCTCATCGAGCACCGTCATTGGGATCGGTCCGTTGGCCAGTACGGCATCGTGAAACCGGCGTACATCGAAACCGTCACCAAGCGCGCGCTCCGCTTCGGCGCGCAGTTGCATGATGCGGATCATGCCGACTTTGTAGGCCGTCGCCTGACCGGGATAGACGAGGTAGCGGTCGATCGCGTTGATAACATCGCCTTCCGGGTTTGGCGTTGTCTCGAGCAAGTAATCGATCGCCTGTTGGCGACTCCAGCGCTTGGCGTGCATACCGGTATCGACGACGAGTCGACAAGCGCGCCATAACTCCATCGCCAGCCGACCGAAGTCGCTGTACGGGTCTGGGTACGCAGCGATTTCCGTCGGCAGCCATTCTGAATACAGGCCCCAACCTTCCGAAAACGCGGTTACGCGGCCGAACCGACGAAAGCGCGGCAACTCGCCAAGCTCTTGCTGGATGGCGATTTGCATATGGTGACCTGGAATGCCTTCGTGATAGGCGAGCGCCCGCATCTGATAGGTCGGCATACGGTCCATCCGGTAGAGGTTCGCGTAGTAGACGCCTGGCCGCGTACCATCCGCCGCGGGCCGCGAGTAAAACGCCTTGCCGGCCGACTTCTCGCGAAACGGCTCGACCCGGCGCACGACCATGCTGGCTTCAGGCTTGCGAATGAATAACTCATCGAGTCGCAGGCGCATGGCATCGATGATCGCCGTCGCTTCCTCTAAGTACCGTTGCCGTCCGGCCGCGGTATTCGGGTAATAGAACTGCGCGTCGGTCCGCGTGAACTCGAAGAACGCCGGCAGCGAGCCGTCGAACTCAACAGCCGCCATAATCGCGCGCATTTGCGCGTGAATACGGGCGACCTCATCCAGGCCAATCTGGTGCAGCTCATCGGCGGTGAGCGTCGTTGTTGTGTAGCGACGCAGCATAGCCGCGTAATAAGCATCACCGTCGGGCAGCGACCAGACACCGTTATCGCCATCGGCGAGTTGTTGATTGGCGGTTAGCGCTGCTACCAAGCGCGAGTACGCCGGTCCGACAACGGTGACGAGCGCAGCATCGGCATCGGCCAACAGCCGCTCGGCCTCGCTTGCCGGCAAATCGAGCGCTGCCAGTTTGCTGCGAAAATCGGCTCGGATGGTCGAGTCCGTTCCTGATGCATCGAATGGCGCACCGCGAGTCACATTGGCAGCGGCTTCCAATGCTTGCGGGAATACCAGCGCGGGCGCCACGACGCCTTTATCGGCGGAGCGCTCTAACTGAGCAACGACTTGGTCGAACAAGACGCCGACGGCATTCAGCCGCGCAATGTACGTCTTCGCGTCAGCGAGCGAGCGGATACTGTGATTGTTGATTAAGAACGCGGGTACGGACGTGTGAATCCCCGAGCGGTGATCGATGGGGTAGTCGTGATCGTGCCACTGAAACTCATCGATACGCTGCTCAAGCTCGCGCTTCAAAAGCCGCAAGCTAAGCTCATCCTGGCCGCTAAACGCGCGCTCATCGAAGCGTTCCGCGGTACTGGCAAGCGTCGCTTTATCGAACGCCAGCGTCTGCTCGGCAAACGAATAACTGCGGTCGTACCACTCACCGTCGCGCGTCCGCTCACCGAGGCGCGTCAGCTGTTCAGGATTTCGTGCTAGACGCTCGGCGAATACCGTTTCGAAAAACGCGTTCAACTTGGCACTGTCCGTGGCTTTGCTCGCAACGGTTGCGCTTTGCTCGGTCGTCTGGCAGGACACCAGAAAAAATACGGCGGCAATAGTCAATACAATCCGCATCGGTGAGCCCCTTAAAGGTCGTAAATAGCGGGTAGCACGAACGAGAAACCCAACCACATGATCAACGTCAGTGGGATACCGACGCGCAGGAAATCAGAAAATTTGTAGCCGCCGGCACTGAAAATCAGCAGGTTAGTTTGGTAGCCGATTGGGGTGGCGTAACTCATGTTTGCCCCGAACAAAACGGCCAACACGAACGGTTCGGGGTCGGCGCCGAGCTGAGCCGCAATCGAAATTGCGATCGGGGTACCAATCACAGCGGCCGCGTTGTTGGAGACGATGTTTGTGAGAACGGTCACGATCAACATGAACGCCGCTAATACGTAAGGAACCGGCAGCTCGGCGGTCAACGCGACGAAACGCTGGGCGATGAACTCGGCCATGCCGGTTTGCATCAATGCAAAGCCCAGCGCCAGCGATGTGACTACGATCATGATGATCGGCGTCGATAAGGCATCGGTAATGTCCCGCCAGCGTAAGCAACCGGTCATCAACATCAGTCCGACTCCGGCTACAGCGCCGGTAGAGATGGGGATAAGGCCGACGGCTGCAAAACCAATAACCGCCGCCATGATGGCGAGGGCACGATTTGCACGATGCGTGTGCGGCAATTCGGTCGTGCCATCGAGAACCAACATCGTGCCGCTCGCTTTTAGGCGCTCGATCGCACCGCGTTTGCCTTGCACTAGCAAGACGTCACCGGCGCGTAAGCGCACGTTACCGAGATCGCTGGTGATTCGTGACGACGGCGTTCGTGCCCGATGCACAGCCAGGGGCAAGAGTTTGGTATTGGTTGAGAAATTCGTGTCAGTGAGCGTGCGCCGGTGTAGTGGCGAGCCGCGCGTGACCACAACCTCGGCCAACTGCTGACCAGGCGCACTGAGCGGCGCATCGCTTTCATCGCCAGGGGTAAACAGCTCGGCGCCTATTTCGCGCTCGAAGGTCTTGAGATTATCCGGTGTGTCTTTGACATAGAGCCGATCGCCCGCTTGCAGGACGACGGACGGGAGTTTGGCGAGAAACAATGACTCGGTGCGCTGAATACGATCGACCCGCATGCGTCCTTGGGTCTTCGCCAACACTTCCGACAACGTCTTGCCGGTCGCGAAACCCTCATCGCGAATCGATAGCTGGGCGCTGAACACACGCGGTGACGTGTCGTTGAGCGGCGGTAGACGCTGCGGCAACAAACGCGGCGCGATCAACCACAGAAACAAAATCCCGATACCGCCGACGATTGCGACGGGCAATGTGAAGTCGAACATCGAGAATTGCGACAAGCCCTGCTCACGGGCGAGACCGACAACCAGCAGGTTGGTCGACGTACCGATCGTCGTCGACATACCACCAATAATCGTCGCCAGCCCCATTGGCATAAGGACTCGCGACGGTGGCGTTTTCGTATCGAGCGAGACAGCGACGAGGATCGGCAGCAGCAATACGACGATCGGCGTGTTGTTCATGAATGCGCTTAAGACCGCGCCGGCGACCAAGGTCGATAGAAACGCCAGCACCGGTTTTACCCGCCAGGCGGAGGCGACAAACCCGGCCAGAGGCTGCAGCGCCCCGGTGGCTTCGAGCCCGCGGCCAACGATCATCAACGCACAGACAGCGACCAGCGCTTCGTTGCCGAACGCCCCGAAAAAATCGGCCGCACCGATCGGCCCATCGAGTCCCGTGTACGGGAAGACCTCGAACAGCAGCAGCAGCGTCACCAGAATGGCGAGTGCTGAGCTCTCCAACGGAATGTGATCGCGCGTAAACAGGTACAACGCGAGCGCCGTCAGCAGCAACACGACGATGCCGTGGATGTCAGGGGTGGCTTGCGGCACGCTTCTCTCGCAGTTGGCGCTGGCGTGTGTCGGCCTTATGGCCGTCGTTGCTGCGACGCAACACTCGCCGCAGTCTTTATGCTAACGCAGCGCTAACCCAGTCGTCATGTGTCGCTTGAGCGAATCAGCGTCGCCGCCAAATGGCCGAACGCCGGCGTATGGCCAAGTTTCGCGACGATCGCGGGCCAACGCTCACCAAACCCGACACCATCGACGACGTTCAGCGCGCGGCCCCAGGCGCTTGGGTGCCGGCCGATGCTGGAGCCAGCCCACAAATCGGCCATACAGACCATCGTTAAATTGCGATGGCGGCAGACCTGACCGCGAGTGGCACTTTGCCAGCGCTCGCGCCATTGCGCGTAATCCGGTCGGTTGACGAGATGCCCGAGAGCGAGTTCGGCAGACAGCGCAGCGTAGCAGCCGTCGCGCTGCGCTAACGCCGCCGAGTGCTGGCGAACGCTGTCGTTGAAGTGCGTCAGTACAGAGCGCAGAAACGCGACAGCGCGTTCGCCATCGTCAGCGACACCCGCGATGTTCGTTAGCCCGCCTAATGCACGCGGGATCAGCGCGAGTCGCCGATGCTGATAGGCATCCCAAACGTCGGCCGCGAGCGGCCACTGCAATTCGTCGAACAATGCGTCAGCCGCGCGGACGATCTCGCCGAGTGCTGCTCGCATCGCTTGGCAATCGAACCTATCGCGTAACCAATACGGCCGTATCGAGACGCTGACCGGTAATACCGCTGCCCCTGGCGGCAGACACAAGCGCAATCTTGGCGTGACGACACCGAACGGCTCATCGCCCAGTGCCTGCGCCGTCGCGCCCAGTGCTCGCGGGAAAACTGGCGTCCACAGTGGCGGCCAGTGACGACGCGCCGCCGCCAACGCCGGCAGCTCGTCGCGCTGCACGACCACATGGCAGGGCCGCCGCCGGAGCGCACACTCCTCGCCAAGCGCCGCAGCTTGTTCGACCGTCAGTTGCAAGACCGTTCGCTCGATCGTGTCGCGCTGCGTTCCTGGTGTCGCGCGTAGAGACCGGCGAATCGTTGCGACGGGAATGGTCGATAGATCGACGCTGAGCGCACCGCGCTCGGTTGCCAAGGTGCTGGCGATGGCCGTGCCTCGGCACAGCCAATCGAGCGCCGCGGCGCCCGTGACGGATCGCTCGGCGACCGACCAGCTGCCGCCCTCGTCGATGACGTGTGCTAGCGCATGATGACGCCGCAGTCGCCGCAGGCACTGTTCGACGCGCACCGCGGCGGCGCCATGCGCGTTGTGTTGCCAGGATGGAACCTCCACGCACGCTAGCCTGAACCACTGTGACCGCCGCTAACGACGCTAAATGTCGACAGTTCGCGTGGTTTGGGCGCCGGCTGTCAATCTGCTATCGTCGCGCGCGTTACGTGAGCGGAGCCTGCCATTGAGTTTTCGCGATCTCATCAGCACGTGGGAAGCGACACCCGAAGTGCGTAAGACCAATGCGGACTATGCCGTCCGTTTACCGATCGGTGCAGCGGCAAAGTTGCACGCTTTGGCGGACCTCTACCCTGGGGCCGGTATCGAAACAATCATTACCGACCTTATGGAAACAGCGTTGGATGAAATAGTAACGGCGATGCCCTACGTGCCCGGAGAGCACGTCATCAGCGAAGATGACCACGGCGATCCGGTCTATGAGGATGCCGGTCCGACTCCGCGCTTTGAGCAGCTGCGCCGTCAACACGAACAACGACTGAGTGAATCGGCAAACGACTGACCCAGGCGGCCTCGGGGTTTTCAGCTACACACGCCGGGCGATCGAGTTAGTCTGGCAAACCAGTAAGCCGCTGACGATTGCGCTGGCCGTGCTGACGATCGTTGCGGGTCTTGTTCCTGCGGCGATTGCGTGGGTCGGCAAGCTAATCGTCGACGCCGTCGTCGCGGCTGCGGCGTCTACCGGCGAGGCCCGCGATGCCTTGGTTTTCGTAGGCATTGAAGCGCTACTGGTGACGCTGCTCGCCGGCGCGCAACGCGGCATCGCAATATGTCAGTCGCTGCTACGATCGTTGCTCGGTAACCGCATCAACGTACTGATACTCGAAAAAGCGCTGACGTTGTCGTTACCGCAATTTGAAGACGCCGAGTTTTACGACAAACTGAATAGAGCCCGCCGTGACGCCTCGTCAAGACCGCTGAGCCTCGTCAACCGAACGTTCGCACTGGCTCAAAACGGTATCTCCCTGCTGGGCTTTGCCGGCTTGCTATTGCAATTCTCACCACTCGCGGTACTGATTCTGACGGCAGCGGGCATACCGGCGTTTATCGCAGAAACACGTTTTTCCGACCAAGCCTTCGCACTGAGCCGGCGGCGCTCTCCGGAACTTCGCAAACAGTGGTATCTGGAAACGGTACTGGCGCGCGAAGACCACGCAAAAGAGGTCAAACTGTTCCGTCTCGGCCGGCGCTTACTAGGTCGCTATCAAGCCATTTTTCAGCGTCTCTACGCTGAGCGACGCTCGCTGACACTGCGACGGGAAGGGTGGGGCTTCGTTCTCGGTATTGTTGGGACGGTCGCGTTTTACGGTACCTACGCCTGGATCGCGATCGCAGCGGTCAGCGGCAGTATTTCGCTCGGCGAAATGACCATGTATTTGCTGGTCTTTAAGCAAGGGCAGTCGGCGGTCGGTGCCAATCTCGCGGCGATTAGCGGTATGTACGAGGACAACTTGTACTTGTCGAACTTGTATGAATACCTAGAGCAACCGGCTGAGCGCCATTCCGGCACTGCAACGGTCGGTCGCTCCCCAGGCGATGGCGTACGCTTTGACAACGTTAGTTTTACTTACGCCGGTGCCGAGCGCGCGGCACTGACCAACATCGACTTACACATCGAACCCGGGAAAAGTCTGGCCTTGGTTGGTGAGAACGGCGCCGGCAAGACAACACTGATAAAACTGATGACCGGCTTGTACAATCCCGAGCGAGGCCAGGTCTTGCTCGACGGCACGCCACTCGAACAATGGGATCGAGAGGTACTTGACCGGCGCTTCGGCGTCATTTTTCAAGACTTTGCTCACTACCAAATGACGGTCGGCGAGAACGTTGGGGCCGGCGATGTCGACCACTTTGACGACGCCGAACGGTGGCAAGAAGCGGCAACCAAAGGACTCGCACAACCGTTCATCGAACGACTGCCCGACCAATACGCGACGCAGTTAGGCCGGTGGTTTGCCGGCGGTCACGAGTTATCGAGCGGGCAATGGCAAAAGATCGCGTTAGCGCGCGCATTCATGGATGGTTCGGCGGATGTTCTGATACTCGACGAACCGACCGCGGCGATGGACGCCGCTGCCGAAGCTGCAATGTTCGAGCACTTTCGAGAGCTCAGCCACGATAAAATAACGGTCCTTATCTCGCATCGATTTTCAACCGTTCGTCGTGCTGACCGGATTGTTGTGGTCGACGACGGCCAGATTGTCGAATCCGGCGATCACGATGAACTCATGTCAGCCAACGGCCACTACGCTACACTCTTCCGACTACAGGCCGAAGGTTATCGCTAACGGCACCTGGCAGGTTGAAGGAGGAAAACGGTGCGCTTGAGGCACGGTATAACGGCACTATTCGTATGCCTGGGGCTGATCGGTTGCGAACCGCCGGCGGATGAGCCGCCACAGTTATCGATGGGCGTTTGGCAAGCATCGCTTGAGTTACCCGGCGGAAAGATGCCGTTTGGTATCGAGTTCGGTCGCGAGGGCGAGAGCGGCTTTCGGGCGACTCTACTGAACGGCCAAGAGCGGGTAACCGTCCCCGAGGTCACCTTCGCGACCGAGACAGGCGCGCTATCTTTGGTGTTTCCGGCGTTTGGCAATCGAATCGACGCGACGCTCAAGGACGGCGCGCTAGTCGGCGAGCTCCGCAAACTGCAACGTACCGAAATCCAAGTCATTCCGTTCACGGCGAAACCAGGCAGTGTGGCCAACACGTCGGCAGCACCGCCTCAGGTGGATTTGTCAGGACGCTGGGAGGTGACATTCACTGAGGACGACGGCAGCACCTACCCGGCGGTTGGCGAGTTCGCCCAGCGCGGCGACCGCTTGTTTGGCACCTTCTTAACGCCAACGGCCGACTATCGTTATCTCGGCGGTCGTGTCGACGGCAACACAATGACACTATCGACATTCGATGGCGCCCACGCCTTCTTGTTTCGCGGTGAGGTCGATCCGGATGGCGCGCTGCACGGCGAATTTTGGTCCGGCCTCGCGTCGTACGAGACGTTCGTTGCAGCCCGTAACAAAGATGCGATCCTGCCAGACGCCAATCAGCTGACCTACTTGAACCCGGGCTATGAACGCTTCGAATTCGAGTTTGAGGATGTGGCCGGCAATGTCGTTCGCCATGACGACCCGCGTTTTGACGGTAAAGTCGTCATCGTTACGCTAGCCGGCAGCTGGTGCCCGAACTGCCATGACGAGGCCGCCTTTATGGCGCCACTGTACGAGAAGTTCCGCGACCAAGGGCTCGAGATCGTCGCATTGATGTTTGAGCACGTGGGCTCGGACAAAGCAGCCGCACGCCGTCAGGTCAGCGCGTTCCGCGACAAATTTTCTATCCAATATGAGACCTTGATCGCGGGTACGTCGGACAAAGACCAGGCCAGTGAGCTGATGCCGTCGCTGAACGCCGTCATGGCATTCCCGACGACCGTATTCATCGACAGCCAAGGCACAGTCCGGCGTATCCACACCGGTTTTTCCGGCCCTGGAACAGGCGAGCACTACACGAAACTCACCGGTGAATTCACCGCTTTGGTCGAGACCTTACTCGCCGAGGCTAATGTCAGCGAGTCACCGGCCGAAGCAGTGGGTGAGGACACACCGCCGACCGACGACACCGTGTCGACGCCCGAGACAGAGGGTTAGCCATGCCATCGTTCGATATCGTGTCCGAAGTGGACATGCACGAAGCTCAGAATGCGGTCGATCAGGCGAACAAGGAAGTGACTACGCGCTTCGATTTCAAAGGGACGAACTCGAGTTTTTCGCTGCAAGATACGGTGATCGAACTCGACGGCGAGGCATCGTTTCAGCTCGACCAAATGCGCGGTATTTTGACCGAGAAGATGTCGCGCCGCGGTATCGACGTCGGCTGTCTCGATACCGGAACGCCAGTCACCAGCGGACAACGTGCCAAACAAACGATAACGATAAAACAGGGCCTAGACAGCGACCTTGCCAAACGTATCGTCAAGGACGTCAAGGCCTCGAAGCTCAAAGTTCAATGCGCGATCCAAGGGGATAAAGTGCGCGTCACAGGTAAGAAGCGTGACGATCTACAGCAGTGTATCGCCCTGTTGCGCGACGCCGATTTAGGTCTACCGCTGCAGTTCGAGAACTTTCGCGACTAAATACCGGCTCGGTAACTCGTGGCGGCCTCAAAACCCAGTCTGCGCCAAGGCGATCTCGACTTTACGGAGAGCTCGAACGCGCTGCGTGCCGAAGTTCGCCGACTCGGCGAAATGACCGGCGAACTATTGCGCGAACAAGGCGGTGAGCCGCTATACACGCTCGTCGAAACCGCGCGCCAGCTCGCCATCCGCCGCCGCGAGGGCGATGTGAGCGTCGGCCGCGATCTGCACGACCTATTGTCCGGACTCAATGCGGCGACGGCCGACGATGTAGCGCGGGCCTTTTCGACCTATTTCCACTTGGTCAATGCGGCCGAGAAAGTCCATCGGATACGGCGACGGCGCGAGTACCTTCGCGATGAGAGCCGACCGATGCCGCGCGGCCTCGATCGAACCTTTGTCATGCTGCGCGAGCAAGGCTTCGATGCCGATGCATTGCAGGCATTGATCGGCCAACTCGATCTTGAACCGGTGTTCACCGGCCAACCGACCGAACCGACCCGGCGGACGATTCTGCGTAAGGAGCAAAACATCGTCCGTATGTTGGTCGCCATGCTCGATCCGACGCTACCACCACAAGAGCGCCGTGCGTACGAGGCGAAGATACGCACGGAAGTCACGACGATTTGGCAGACCGACGAAAACCCATCCGAAGCGATGACCGTCGCTGACGAACTCGAACACGTCTTGTTCTTTCTGACCGACGTCCTCTATCGGGTTATCCCGCCGGTCTACGAGAACATGCGCGAAGCGCTCGTTCGCGCCTACGGCGAAGAGGGGCGGCGGATTCGTTTACCAACCCTGTTGCGCTTTGCCTCATGGGTCGGTGCCGATCTGGATGGCAACGCGAACATTAATGCAAAGACCATCCGCAAGACCTTGGCGCGACAGCGCTCGCTAATTCTGAATCTGTATTTTGAAGAATGCGGCAGGCTCGCGGCGCAGCTCAGCCAAACCCTCAGTCGCACCAGCGTGACGGAAGGCGTTCTCGAGCGGATTGCCGAGTACCGAGAGCATTTCCCAGACGCGATGCATGCGGTACCAGCACGCCACCGTGAAATGCCCTACCGGGTTTACTTGCGCTTGGTTCAAGCACGAATTCAGTCGACGTTTGACGACAGTGTGTTTCCGTACACCGATGCGGCGGAGTTCGAGGCCGACATACGGCGCCTAGAGGTGAGTCTTGCAGACAATCGAGGGCGCAATGCCGGCTACCACCCGGTCCGGCGATTCTTGCGCCGCATCCAGACTTTTGGGTTTCATTTGCTCAGTTTGGACATTCGCCAAAACGCCAAAATTCATCGAAAAGTGGTTGGTGCTGGCCTCGGCGATAGTGACTGGTTAGAACGAACGCCCGATGAGCGTATCGCCGCGATTTGCGCGGCATTAGACGCGCGTGAACCACCCGACGAAGAGGGCGATACGCTTACGCGTAAGACCCTCGCTGTCTTCCAGGCGATTGCCTACGCCCATCGCCGCTACGGCGGGGGTGCCATTGGCCCCTTCATCGTCAGCCAGTGTGAAGGCCCGGATGATGTGTTGTCGGTTCTGCTGCTGGCGCAGTGGGGCGAGATGGCCAACCGACGCGGCGAGGTCGCTCTGGACATTGCGCCGATGTTTGAAACCGATGCCGAACTTGTCGATGGCAATGCGATGATCCATCGCTTGCTGCAGATCCCGCAGTACCGGCAACACGTCGAGCGGCGCGATCATCGCCAAGTCGTCATGCTCGGCTATTCGCACTCGAACAAGGACGGCGGTATCGCCTCGTCCCGGTGGTCGCTGTATCAGGCGCAACAGACGCTGGTACACGATTTTGACGATACCGACGTCGAGATCGTTTTGTTCCACGGTCGCGGCGGCAGTATCAGCCGTGGCGGCTCCAACACGCGCAGCGCCGTGCGCAGTGCGCCGCCGGGCACCATCGGTGGGCACCTACGTGTCACCGAGCAAGGCGAGACGATCAACGAAAAGTACGGACTGCGAAACATCGCGTTGCGTAACCTCGAGCAGTCGATTAGCTCGGTCATGTGGGCAAGTCGCGAGCCGCTTCGAAATGTCGGCCTACGCAAAGACTGGGTCGACACAATGCACACGATTGCGACGGAGAGCCGGCGCGCCTATCGAGAGTTGGTCGTCGATACGCCGCGCTTCGTCGACTACTTTAGGGCGGCGACACCGATCGATGTGATAGAAAGTATGCAAGTCGGGACACGGCCGACCAGCGACCGCAACGGCCGTGGCATCGATGGGCTACGCGCAATTCCATGGGTGTTTGCATGGACACAGAGCCGGCATATGTTGCCGGGCTGGTACGGCGTCGGCATCGGGATCGGCCATGCGTTGGAAAAATACGGCGACGAGCGCCTGTTAGAAATGGCCCACGAATGGCCGTTTTTCGGCATTTTGCTGCACGACGTCGAAATCGTGATGGGCAAGACCGATTTGGCGACAGCGGTTGAATACTCGCTGCTCGCCGAGGATTTACATGAGCGAATATTTCCGCGTATCGCTGCCGAGTACGACAACACGCGGACGCAGTTACTCGCACTGACAGAGCACAGCGTTTTGCTGGAAGAGGACCGGGTATTGCGGCGCGCCATACGGCTACGGAATCCGTATTTGGATCCAATGAACGTCCTACAGATCGATTTACTAAAACGTTGGCGTGCCGGTGACCGCCAAGACGAGGGTATAAAAAACGCGTTGTACGAGACGGTCAACGGGATCGTACAAGGGCTACAGGCCACCGGGTAAGATCACAAAGGAGGTACATGTCGTGCTAGAGACGATTGGTTACATTTGCTTAGCTGTGGTGGCTGCCGTTTACGCGGCCCTGATGCTGACCGGTATCGTCGCAATGGGCGCTTTCAGCTGGATCGGCCTCTTGTTTGTCGTCGGCATCGGCGCCTTGTTCATAAAAGTGCTGGCCGAACGGCTCGGCAATAAAGAAGACGATCACTACTCGAAGAACGTGGAGCGCTAACGATGTTAATGACGACGCAGGACCGATTTGAAGACCGCCAAATAACGGCAACGCTCGGGCTCGTCCGTGGCAATACCATTCGCGCGAGACACGTTGGTAAGGACATTCTTGCGGGCTTGCGCAGTATCGTCGGCGGCGAAATCGGCGAGTACACGAAGATGCTGGCCGAATCGCGCGAACAAGCGCTCGATCGATTACTGGCCGACGCGAAACGACTGGGTGCCGATGGCGTCGTTGCATTGCGCTTTGAGACCGCCCCAGTGATGCAAGGGGCGGCCGAGCTGCTGGCGTATGGAACGGCAGTGAAACTCGCGTAAGCGTCGCTACGACAACAGCGGTGCGTCGACATCGATTTCCCGATCGTAGTCACGCTCAGAAACAACCCGATCACGAACGGAAATTCCAGCGCCATGGACGCTTGTGGCATCACCACTGACGAGGGGATGCCACGGCGGTAGCGGCTGGTTAAGCCAGCGTAAACGGTACGCGCAGGTTGGCGGAAGCGTGGCGTAGTCGCGATCGGTTGCTGTGCGGATTTCAATACAATGTGGCACGGCGCGGCGGCGCTCGGCGTAGCGCTGACATCGACAACTCGTCGTATCGAGCAAGCGACAGGCGATCGCGGTGTAGACGATATCGCCGCTGTCTGCATCTTCGAGTTTGTGCAAACAACACAGGCCGCAACCATCGCAGAGCGACTCCCATTCGTCGTCGCTCAATGCGTCGAGTGGTTTTGTTTCCCAAAACTTCGTGTCTGCCACGTGTCGATAATTCCCTGCGGGAAGGTAGTGATCTGACCGACCGCAACCGGTCTTGCCGTGCCATACTTTTGGGCCTTTTTTCGCGCAGCGCAAGGTTTATGAGCAGCACCGCACTAGTATGGCTACGCCGCGACCTACGGTTGGCCGATAACCCGGCGCTTAGCGCAGCACTGCAAGCGCACGAGAACGTCATCCCGGTGTTCGTCGCTGACGATTCCGATGACCCGTGGTCGCCGGGCGGCGCCGCCAACGCGTGGTTGCACCGCAGCCTAACAGCGCTGGACAGAGCATTGTCGGAGCTAGGCAGCCGGCTCATCGTCCGCGACGGACCAGCCGAGACAGCCCTTGGCGCGCTGATCGACGAAACGGGCGCCGCTGCTATTTATTGGAATCGCTTATACGATTCGCACTCACGACGACGCGACGAAACGCTGAAACGGCGCTGGCGTGAGGCCGGTCTCGACGCCCGCAGCTTTAACGGCCATTTATTGATTGAGCCGTGGGAAGTCGAGACGGGCAGCGGCAACCCGTACAAGGTTTTCACGCCATTTTGGCGAAACGCCAGCCAACGAATTCCGAGCCGCGAGCCGATCGCGAAACCGCGCCAGTTGAAACCGCCAGCCGAATGGCCAGCGAGCGTGACGATCGAAGCGCTCGGGCTCAAACCCACGATCCGCTGGGACAGCGGGTTTTGGACCGTATTTGAACCCGGTGAAGCTGGAGCGCAAGCGGCGCTGCGTCGGTTTCGTCGCGGCGCCATCACCGGCTACCACGAAATGCGCGACTACCCCGCTGACGATGGCGTCTCGCAACTGTCGGCTCACATACACTTTGGCGAAATCTCGCCGCTCGCTGTCTGGCACGGTGCCGGTAGCGCGCCGGACGCGCCGCCGGTCGACGTCGAGCATTTTCAGCGCGAGTTGGGTTGGCGTGAATTCGCGCATCACGTGCTGTACCACTTCGACCGGACACCGACCGAACCGCTGAATGACAAGTACCGAGACTTTCCGTGGCGCGAAGGTTACGAGCCATTGCTGGCCGCGTGGCGCACGGGCAATACCGGTATTCCATTGGTCGATGCGGGTATGCGCCAACTGTGGCAGACCGGCTGGATGCATAATCGTGTGCGGATGGTCGTCGCATCCTTTTTGGTCAAGAACATACGAGCACCTTGGCTTGAGGGTGCGCGGTGGTTTTGGGATACGCTCGTCGATGCCGACTTAGCGAGCAATACCCTCGGCTGGCAGTGGGCCGCTGGCTGCGGCGCTGATGCGGCACCGTACTTTCGGGTATTTAACCCGGTACTACAAAGCCAAAAATTCGATAAGTCGGGCGACTACATTCGCCGCTTTGTGCCGGAACTTAGCCAGCTCGACAACAAGACGATCCACGAACCGTGGCGTTACAGCGGCAGCGATTTTACGCCGGGGACGGACTACCCACTGCCAGTGGTCGACTTAAAGACCAGTCGCAACGAAGCCCTCGATGCATTAGCCGCGCTAGATCCGGCCAAGCGAGGGGCAAAGAACTGATAGCATCACGGTCGGAACATGGCTAGAGAGACACCGTGAAAGTCCCAGGCAACGTCAACCTACGGATGCTGAGTTATCTTGTCGCACTCGATGAGACCAGGCACTTTGGCAAAGCGGCTGAAGCGTGTTTTGTTAGCCAGCCAACCCTGTCAGCGCAGCTCAAGAAACTCGAAGATCTGCTCGGCGTCGCACTGATCGAGCGCCAGCCCGGCAACATCATGTTGACCGGTGTTGGCGAGAAAGTCGTCGCGAAGGCGCGCGCCATGTTGCAGACGGCTGGTGAGATAGACGACATCGCGCAGACCAGTCGTGACCCTTTCAGCGGCCAGCTGCGGATCGGCTTGATCCCGACGTTAGGTCCGTACTTGCTACCGCACGTCGTCGCCGCACTGCGCCGCGAATTGCCGCACCTAGATTGCCGTTTTTTGGAATACCAAACCGACCCGGTTTTAAAGCGCTTGCGGGACGGCGATATCGATGTCGTGCTGCTGGCGTTGCCAATCGATGACGACGGTCTAAGCGTGCGCGAATTGTTCGCCGAACCGTTTCGCTTGGCGGTTCCAGCAAGTCACGAGTTCGCCAAGCGCGACGCCGTTGAGGTCGGCGATCTGGACGGACAGTCGCTCTTGCTGTTGGAAGATGGGCATTGCCTTCGAGATCAAGCACTGGAAGTTTGTGCAATGTCGAGCGTGGAAGAGGACGGCGATTTTCGGGCAACGAGTCTTGAGACGCTTCGCCACATGGTCGCTGCCGAGGCCGGTATCACGTTGCTCCCAGCGCTCGCGTTAGAGCCGCCAGCGAGTCGCTTCGACAGCGTCGTCGATCTGCGCTTTGTCGATCCAGCTCCAATGCGTCGCATCGCGGCGGTTTGGCGCAAGGCGGATGGCCGTGTTGAAGCGCTGAATCGGTTTGCTGACGTCGTCACAGCCAGCGCCCCACAATTGGCGGCCTGATGGATCCGTCGGAACTAACCACCTACCTGCACGATCACATCCCACTTACTGCAGCCATGGGGCTGACAACAGCGGCCGCTGAGCCTGAGCGGGTCGCCTTAGATCTACCGCTCGCTGCCAACCGCAACCACAAGGGAACGATGTTTGGTGGCTCGCTCGCCGCTCTCGCTACCTTGGCGTGCTGGTCGCTTATCCATGTTCGGATGCGCAAGGATCAACTAGCCGGAGACTTGGTCGTTTCCCGATCAACGATGGCCTACACGGCGCCGGTGCTTGATGCGTGCCAAGCACGCTGTGTGTTTGCCGACGAAGCAGCGTGGGACAAATGCCGGCGGCTGCTGTTGCGTCGCGGCCGCAGCCGCATGGAGCTGACGAGCGAGCTATTCAGCGATGGCCAGTCGGTTGCGACATTCTCCGGTGAATTCGGCATCGTCACCGCGGACGCACTCGCCGATACTGAACGACGATGAACGGCGACCTGTCGACACGTGTTGTTGCGAAGACGAGCGAAATGGACTGGGCCGCGAGTCCGAGCGGCACCGTGTTTCGAAAACGCGTCCATCACGTCGGTTCGGCCGAAGCGGGACAAGTGACATCGCTGGTTCGCTACCAGCCAGATGCACGATTCCCCGCTCACGCCCATCCGGACGGCGAAGAAATATTGGTACTCGACGGCGTATTCTCGGACGAGCACGGGGACTGGCCAGCGGGTACGTACTTACTCAATCCGGAAGGGTTTCGGCACGCACCGTTTTCATCAGCCGGGTGTTTGTTGTTCGTAAAATTGCGGCAATTCCCCGGGCGCAAGCGCGAGCACCATGTCATCGAGACCGGGTCGCAACCGTGGGATAACGGCGGTATCACCGGTGTAGAACGACTTCCGTTGTACGAACAGGATGGATTCACAGACACGATGACGCTCGAACGGTGGGCACCGGGCACGCACTTACCGACTCGCCACTTTGTCGATGGCGCCGAGTACTTCGTGGTCGCAGGCAGCTTCAGTGACGCCGACGGTGACTACGACACCTACAGCTGGTTACGGCTGCCGCCCGGCACGTCGCACACACCGCGGACAGCGTCAGGCTGCACCGTCTACGTTAAGACAGGCGGATTCACCTACCTCACCGGATCACTCGACTGAATGCAGTTGCGCTACGGCGTTTGCCAGCTGCCTCCTAGAGCAAGATTGAGTGCAATCCACTCATCGAGTTGCTCACGGCGCACGGTGACGAGCGCACTGTCGGCAGACAGGGTTGTCGATTGCACTTGCAAGACATCGAGCAGATTGGTCTCGCCTTCCTGGTAGCGCAGCTGGGCCAGCTCCAAAGCGCGGTTTTGCGCCTCCGCCGCTTCGCGCAGCGCAATAACACGCGCGGCGATAACGGTGTTTTGATCGAGGCTGTTTTCCACTTCCTGAAACGCGTTTAGCGCCGTGCTAGCGTAGTTCGCCACGGCTTGGCGTTGCGCTTCGGTGGCCTCGTCGATCTGCGCGCGCCGTAGACCGGCATCGAACAGCGGACCGAGCAAATTGACCGCCAACGACCACAGACTGTTATCGGCATCGAGCGCGTCGCCGAGTGACGCCGCAGTCCCGCCGGGAATTCCAAACTGCGTACCGCCACCTTGTAAGCTACCGGACAAGCTAAACGTTGGCAGCCGTGTCGCTTTAGTCGCCCCGACGGTACTGAACGCGCTAGCAACGGCCATTTCGGCCGCAATGATATCGGGGCGTCGCTCCAGCAAATCACTCGGCACACCGGCCAGTGGAATGGGCGGTCGAGCCGGTAAATCCGGGCGCGTCGTCAGTGCGTCGGCCGGGTAGCGACCGACGAGGACCTCCAGTGCGCGCTGAGCGAGGCGTTTAGCGCCAGCCGCTTGCAGCAAAGTCGCTTGCGCTGTCGCGAGATTCGATCGCGCCAGCGATTCGTCGTAGGCATCGGCCGCACCGAGTTCGCGTTGCGCGCCGACAATACGTGCGGTCTCCGTCAACGCATCAAAGTTTTTCTGTGCGACGTCCTCTTGCAACGCCGACTCGATCACGAAGAAATAGGTTTGCGCGACACTGGCTGCCAACGAATATTGCGCAAACACATAGTCGGCTTCGGCCGACGCCGCACCGTAAGCCGCCGCGTTTCTCGAGGCACGCACCCGGCCCCAAACATCGAGCTCCCAGCCGAGGCTGAGGCCGGCACTGTAGGCGTCTGAGCTGTCATCGGACACTCGGCCGCCTTGGGCACCGGACAGCGAATAATCGATGGCAGGTAGTAGGGCCGCGCGCGCCTGGCGCACGATCGCACGCGATTGCTCGAGCGCCGCCAATGCCGCTTGTAAGTCACGGTTATTCGCCTGCGCCTCCTCGACTAACGTGGTTAAAACCGGATCGCCGAGCGTTGCAATCCAGCCGACCGCAACGTCGCCCAGCGACTCTTGCGCGACTTGCCACGCCGGCGGCACATCCGGCAATGACGGTTCCGTCAAAGCCGGTAAGTCGGGTGGGCGGGCGTATTGGGCGCAGCCCGCGACTAGCACGATGAGACTGGCGACAACGATGTGTTTCATGCGGCAGCCTCTTCTGTCGCAGCGGTTTCAGTCGACCGAATTCGGAACAACAACGCGTACAAAACCGGTGTCACAAGGAGCGTAATCAGCGTTGCGAACGACAGGCCTCCAGCGATGACAACGGTCATCGATTGGAAGAACGCGTCCCAGTAAAGCGGTAAGACGCCAAGAACGGTAGTAAACGCACCCATCATCACCGGTCGTAATCGGCTCGCAGCGGACTCGACCAACGCATCGAATCGCGGTGTACCGTCCGCAATGAGCTCATCCGTCGAATCGACGAGTACCAGCGAGTTTTGGATCAGTAGCCCAGACAGCGACAGTAGGCCGAGAATGCCCATGAACTCGAACGGCGTACCGGTTAAGAACAAGCCGTAGGAAACACCGACAATAGCAAGTGGCACGATAGACCAGATAACGATTGGCTGGCGCAACGCATTAAACAAAACGACCACGACCAGCACCATTGCCAACAGCCCAAGCGGTATTGTGCTCGCGAGACTCGTTTGCGCCTCCGACGAATCACCGGCTTCGCCGCCCCAGGTCAGTCGGTAGCCTGGCGGTAGTTCAATCGCTTTGATCTGCGGTTGAATTCGCGACAGGATATCGTCAGTGACGGCACCGATAGCTGGATCGCACTGGGCCTTAATCGTTAGCACTCGGTCTGTGCGTAACACCCGCGCGTCACGCCAGATGACGTCGGGTCGATCCATCACTTGCGTAAGCGGTACGCTAGCACCTGTCGTCGGACTGACGATGGGCAAGGACGCGACGTTCCACGGATCTTTGCGTTCACTGGCGGGCGAGCGCGAGATAATCGGAATCAACTCGTCGCCTTCGCGGTAAAAGCCACGCTGGGTGCCGTCGAAATTCTCAGCCAAGGCCTCGGCGACATCTTTACGAGTAATGCCAACGCGTTCGCCCTTGTTCGGCGAGAACACCGGTGTTTCAACGGGCACCTGTGCTTGCCAGTCGTCTTTAATCAAGATGGCGTTGCCATCGGCGTGCATGATCGCCTTAGCTTGGTTGGCCAAGCCACGCAACACGGCTGGGTCGGGCCCGCTGAACTCCGCCTCAATTTTGGAGCCACCGCCCGGTCCCATACGGAACCGCCATGCCTTCGCCTGGCCGTCTGGGAATTCGTTATCGACGTAGGTCTGAATAGCTGCGATTAGTCCTTCGTTCAAACGATAACCGGTCGTACGGATCAGCAACTGACCGTAATTCTCCGCCGGTGAGTTTGAGTCGTAGACCAGCATGTAGCGAAGCGCGCCGCGGCCGACCAGCGTTTGCACGGACTCGACCCCATCAAGCCCGCCGACGTAGGCCTCCATCCGCCGCATATCGGTGTCGGTTCGTTCGATCGCCGTTCCCTGCGGCAGGTAGTAGTCAACGACGATTTGTGGCGATGTCGATGCAGGGAAAAAACCGACCTTAACAAAGTTAAAAACGTATATAGCTGAGACAAAAATCGCGATGGTCGCTACCAGTGAGACGGACTTATTTGCCAACACAGTGCGAATTAACTGCTTGTAGGACGCCATGAAGCGGCCGTCGGGCTTACTGGCGACATCGCTTTTCGCCGAGACATCCGGAAATAGGTAGTAGCAAAGCAACGGCGTTATCGTAAAGGCAAACAACCAGCTCAAGCTGAGTGCAATCGCAACAACCCAAAACAGTGAATTGGTGAATTCAGCAGTATCGCCAGGCGCAAAGCCGATTGGCGCAAACGCGATGATGCCGACCAAGGTCCCACCGACCAATGGCCGCATGTTCTTGCTCGCTACTTCACGAGCAACGTCGAGCTTGTTCCGCCCTTCGTTAACACCGACCAGAATGCCGTCTGTAATTACGACCCCGTTATCGACCAGCATCCCGAGCGAAATGATCAACGCCCCGAGGGAGATGCGGTGCATTGGAATATCGCCAACCCACATTAATAACAGCGTCGCGGCCATCGTTAACAAGACGGTCAAGCCCATGATCAAGCCGGAACGAAACCCCATGAAGATCAGCAGCGTGACGAAAACGATGACCAACGCTGCGACGACGTTCGACGCGAAACTCGCGATCGACTCATCGACAACGCTGCCTTGGTGATAGTGCTCGTGCAGCTGCACGCCGACCGGCAAGATCCCGTCGAGCTCTGCCAACTTCGCATCGATAGCAGCGCCCAATTTGACGACGTTCTCGCCGGACAGACTCGAGACGCCAATACCGAGTGCCGGTTCGCCATTCCACCGGATGATGTGCGAGGCTGGATCGCGATACGTGCGAACAACGTTGGCGATATCGCCAAGCCGCGTGACAGTACCGCTTTGGTCGTTACCGACCAGAAGCCCCTCAATAGCGGCGACCGAGTTAATCGAACCGGTCGGGCTGATCTGGATTCGCATGTCGCCGATCAGCATTTCGCCGGCAGACGTGACGGTGTTTTGCTGCGCTAAGGTGTTGTAGATATCGTTCAGCGAGACCCCGAGCGCCGCGGCACGCTGCCGGGCGATTTCAACGTAGATGACCTCCTCTTGCTCACCGATTACATTGACTTTTGCGACGCCGTTAACCAGCAGCAGTTCACGCCGCAACCGCGCCGCGATATCCGACAACTCGGCGGCGCTGAAGCCGTCGCCGGTCAGCATGTAGTAAATACCGAAGACGTCACCAAATTCGTCGTTGACCGTACTCGGTCCAGCACCCGGCGGTAGTTCGCTCTGCGCATCATTGACGTAATTGCGAACTTTGGTCCAAACGACTTGCAAATCGGAGCGGGTCGTTGAGTAGTCGAACCGAATCTCGACACTGAGCTCAGACATACCTGCCGTCGAGACCGAATCGATCGTTTTAACCTCGGCCATTTGCTGCAACGACGTCTCGATCGGCTCGGTGACCTCATTCATCACCTCTTCGGGACTCGCACCTGGGTACGGCGTGAACACTTTGGCTACCCGAATCGTGAATTCTGGGTCCTCGAAGCGAGGCATGTTCTTATAGGCGAGCCAACCGCCACCGACCGATAGGATCGCGACAATCGCGCAAATCAGCGGGTAGCGAATCGATAAGACAGCGAGATTCATCGGCTTACTCGGGCACCCATTCGCGAACGACCATACCTTCCGCTAAAAACGAAACACCGGCGGCAACAATCGTCTCGCCGCTCTCGAGGCCCGACGTTACCGTGGCGTCGTTATTAAGATCAGGGCCTATTGTCACTTCGCGTTTTTCGAGTTGCATGCCGTCGCCGACGACCCAAACAAAGCGCTTCCCACCTTCGGCGAGAACCGCTGCAACCGGCACAGCGATTCCGGCAGCGACGATATCGTCGGCACTCTTAAACAAAAACGCTGTTCGTACCGTCGCCGTCATCCCTGGCAGGATGACCAGGCCCTCGGGCGGTTCAAACTGAAAACTAATCTTGTACGTCTGCGTCGACTCATCGGCCACGCCAGCTGCTTCACGGAATACAGCGGGAATGTCGATATCCGGCGCCGCGTCAAGAATGACGCGAGTGCCGATCGGCTCGAGCTGCGGTATCCGGGCAACGATGGTCCCGGGAATATCGACAATCGCCTCGGTTTCGTTACTCTGGATAATTGCGATGGGCTCTTTCGCTTGTACGTTTTGAAATTGCTCGACCAAAACGCGCGAAATACCGCCAGCGAACGGTGCGCGGATCACGGTATCGCTTAGTGCCTTGCGCGCGGTGGCGACCGCCGCTTCGCGAACATCTAGCTGGGTCTTGCGCGATTCGAGGGCGCTGCGCGAGATCGCGTCTTGCTCGACCAGGCGTTGTGCACGGCGATACTCCGACTCGGCATTTTGAAACTCCGCCTGGGCCTGGGCGAGGTTGTTGCGCGCATCGCGTTGATCGAGCCGCGCAATGACCGCGCCGGTCTCGAGCTCACTGCCCTCAAGTACGTTGAGTTCGATGACCTCGCCAGGAACCTGGAAGGTGAGCTCAGCCGATTGCACCGCGCGGACAACCGCCGGGAACGATAAATCGCGGCGTTGTGACGCCGATGCGACAGTAACCAGTTTGGCGGGTTTGATCTTCGGCGCCTCCGGCGGCGGTTCCTCTGCGCCACACCCGGCCAATCCAAGGGCCACCGCAATAGCAATGACGTTCCGATTTACCAAACCCATAAGACAACCCCGTTTTTATTGCTGCCTGGGAAAGGCAGACGGCAAGACTTTGATTATGTGTTATGCCGACAGTTTGCTCGGCTTAATGAAGTGGATCAAGCGAAACTTTTTCTGTATACAATGTCATTTTTATACGATTTGTCATTTTTAGATCGCCACAATGCCGACCAACCTTCACATCGAAACACGTCGCTTCGCAGACGCGGCAATCGACCAACCCAAACGGAACCGTACCCGAGCAGCTCTCATCGACAGTGCGATTGCAGTCGTCGCCGAAAAAGGCATTGATGCGGCAACCGTACAAGATATGGTTCGTCGCTCTAGGCTTGCTCACGGCACTTTCTACAACCACTTCGATGACCGCGAACACATCTTGATAGAAGCGTCGATTGCGATACTCGATTACTTTGAACGAATCATGATCCACCAAGCTGGTCATGAAGCTGCGGGTTGCCGGCGCATGCTAATCGCCCTTTACACATTGATGACTCACGCCAGTGCAAACCTGGCATTCGGCCATCTTATTGGCGATACGATCGGGCGGTACGCGGACGTCACCGACCGCATTCGGCCCCCGCTAAGAGCGGATCTCAGGGCAGCGCGCCGGGCGGGTGATGTCACCGTTCGGCTGACCGTGATGGTTGAAGAGCAGATTGCTGCTCTTGTTGGCCTGGCGATCAAACAGCAATTGGCGGGTAGGCCGAGGCTAGCCACCAGTCGAGCAACGTGTGAGGCGATCTTACGTCTGCTTGGCCAGTCACCCGAGAAGGCGGCGTCCATCGTACGCGACGTGCTAAGCCGAAAGAACTAGGCGACCCGCAGTGGTCGATCGTTCGGTAATACACCAAACAGATAATCATAAGAGCCATCCAGATTGCCGAATCACGACAACAAGTATTGGGGTTTGCTCGCGAGTCTGATGGCAATGCTGATTCTTGCACCGGCGCTTGAGCATCGTACCGATGCCAGTATTGTGGTCGGCGTCGTTTTCAGTCTTTTGTTGATTTTCGCGGTTCGGACGGTCAGTCATGCGCCGCGTACAACGCTCGTCGCTACCGTGCTAGGTATGGCCTTGTTTACCAGCAATATCGTGGACTCATGGGCGCTCAGTAGCAGCACGACGAAACTCTCAACGATGGGGCTTGGCTGCCTGTTTTTTGCTTACATTGCCGGTGTGATTTTTCGCGATACGTTTTACTCGCGCCGAGTTACCCTGGATACCGTTCTTGGCGCTATCTGTGTCTACTTGATAGTCGGTCTCTTCTGGGGGTTTGCGTATGGCTTGCTCGATATCATCAACCCCACGGCGTTCCCGTCGATTCAAGCCGACGGCCACCTATTGAACCGGTTCGTGTACTTTAGCTTTGTCACACTAACTACGCTTGGCTTTGGCGATATTGTTCCTACCTCCGCAGCAGCCCGTGGGCTGGTCATCCTAGAAGCAATCGTCGGCCAAATCTATTTGACGGTGCTGGTCGGCCGTTTGATTGGCTTACACTTGTCCCATGAACAAACGGCTGAGTCATCGCGTGACTGAGCGTTCCGAGAAGCTGCGCGCGTTAAATGAGCGCTATGTTGCCTGTCGATCGTGCGACGCATTGTGGCTACGGCCAACACTTGAGGCCGGGCAACGAGCTAGGTGCCCGCGCTGTCACGACGTGGTCGTTACTAACAAGACGCGAGGTATCGAGCGTACAACAGCGCTAATGCTGGCGAGTTTGTTTGTTTACGTGGTTGCAATTGCCTTTCCGTTCATGCGCATGGAACGGGCCGGACTCAGTAACGAGATATCGGTCATCGATGCGGTCGCCGTCCTATGGCAGAACGGTATGGCTGTTTTGGCTGTCGTTACAGCCTTGCTTATCCTGTTATTCCCAGTGACGCGGGTCGTGATGATATTGCTGCTGCACGCCGCTCTAAACCGGAACTTCGGTTACCGACGGCAGCAGGCGGTCTTGCTTAGAGTCGGGCAAACCGTCGAGCCCTGGGCCATGGCTGATATCTTCATGATTGGCGTGATTGTCTCGTTGGTAAAAGTCGGCAGTCTCGCTCGAATTGAGGTCGGCCCGGCCTTCTGGGCAATGTCCGCGTTAATCGTATTCATGGCCATGGGCTCATCGGCGACGTGTCGAGACACCGTATGGGACGCGTTACGCCGGCAGCTATGAGAACGGCCACTGACGCTGGGTTTATCGTGTGTCGCAGCTGCGGCACGTTGTCGGATCGAGCGGACACCGCGTGTACCGTCTGCGGTGCAACGGTTAGGAGTCTCAGTCGCGACGGACTGCAAGCCGTTTGGGCGTATTGGTTAGCGGGTGTATTGGCGTACATCCCTGGCAACGTGCTGCCGATCATGGTCACTCAGTCGTTATCAGGCGTTACCGAGTCCACGATCATGGGTGGTGTTATCACCTTACTTCACCATGGCAGTTATGGCATTGCAGCTGTAATTTTCATTGCCAGCATTGGCGTGCCAGTCGCTAAATTCATCGTTATCGCCTGGTTAGCCCTGTCGATTCAACACGGTTGGTCGATTGACCCTCATCGGCAGCATCGCGCCCATCAGGCGATCGAGCTTATCGGCCGCTGGTCTATGATTGACGTCTTTGTCGTTGCTGCTTTGGCGGCGCTGATTCAAATTGGCGGCCTAATGTCGATTACCCCAGGGGTCGGGGTCAACGCGTTTGCGATGTCGGTCGTGTTAACGATGTTCTCGGCCATGAGTTTGGATGCGCGACTGATTTGGATGCCTACCGACGACCACACCAGGACCAGTAATGACCCGTGACAGCGCTGACCAATTAACGGTCGAGACACCACCGGTGCGACGATTGTCGCGTGTTTGGATTGTTCCGATTATTGCGTTAGTGATCGGCGCCGGTGTGATTGTCCAGTCAATTCTCGAGCGCGGTCCGCTGGTCGAAATACGATTCCAAAAAGGCCAGGGGATTAGCGCGGGTAAGACCGAAGTCCGGCATAACGATGTTGTTGTCGGCATGGTCGAGGAACTGGCGCTGGCCGACGATCTCGAGAGCGTTATCGTACGCGCAAGAATGGAACCCTTCATGCGTCCATACCTTGGCGATACCACGGAGTTCTGGGTGGTTAGCGCCAATATCTCGGGAACAAGTTTTACGGGGCTTAGCACGCTGTTATCCGGTGCTTACATCGAGGTCGATTGGGAGCGCCCTCCGGAGCGACGCCTTCGTTCGTTTGACGGTTTCGAAGATCCACCCATGACACCACCCGGGGTTGCCGGTCGCCATTTTCAGTTGCGCAGCGAGCAGGCGGGATCCATCGGTATTGGGTCACCGGTCTTCTATCGCCGTATCCGGGTCGGTCAAATCGAAGGGCAGCAACTCTCAGAAAACTATGGCTACGTCATTTATGACGCGTTCGTCGAAGCCCCTTACGATCAATTGCTAGGACCAGCCACGCATTTCTGGGATGTGTCTGGCGTCGATGTTTTAGCCGGCACGGACGGTATCGGTGTGTCGTTTCATTCGATTGAATCATTGCTGGCAGGTGGCGTTGAATTCGGCGACATTGGTAAAACCGTAGGCACCGCTGCATTGGCAGAAGACGTTCAGTTCATCATCTACGACAACCGCGATGCCGCCGTCGAAAGTCAGTATTTTGCCCCTGAAGGAAGTGGTTTTTATTTCATGGCCGTCTTTGACGACTCGATCCGTGGACTTGAGATCGGTGCTCCGATTGAATGGCAAGGAATACGCATAGGTAACGTGCGCGATATTGTGCTGGATCTGGGCGACGTCACGAAAGACGAACGGCTGGTGTATGCGGTATTGGAGCTTCAACCCGGTCGCATTGGTTTGGAGGATGTCTCGGAAGCGGATCTGCGTGTCAGCATGACGCGATGGGTGCGCTCGGGTATGCGCGTCCAGCTTGCATCGGGAAACATCCTAACGGGTAAGAAGCTGATCCGTTTCGTCGATGGCGTTGCGCCGCTCAACAACGCTATGGCGGTGAATTTCGATGCGTTACCGTTTCCAGAGTTACCTACATCGGCATCGAACTTAGGCGCAGTAACCCAAAACGTTGAGCAGATTGTCGCAAATGTCGCTGAGTTGCCCTTAGACCAATTAGTGAATGCCGTTATTCGGCTCCTAAACGATGCCGATGTATTACTTGCCAACCCAGATTCGAGAAATCTGCCGGCTGCACTGAATGCTGCACTGACCGCCATTGGTGGGGCGGCCGATAACGTTAATGCAGCGACTCGCGATCTGCCGCAACTCATCGTCGCGCTAAATGAGATCGCGACAGCCGGTGAGGCAACGTTGGCCGGTTTATCACCGGACTCGGCACTGTACATTGATCTTTCGAACGCGGTGCGTGAACTTCGTGACGCGACACGTTCATTGGCCGCGTTGGCCGCACGACTCGAAGAAAAACCGAACGCATTACTTTTGGGGCGCTAATGAACACGATTGCAAGAGGGCTTGGGTTGCTACTAACGCTCGGCATCGCCGCCTGTGCAACAGCGCCGCCACCCACGCTTTACAAGTTACCGCTACCAAGTCCTGTCGACAGCAGCGATGATCGCGCATTGACGATTGCAATTGCTGACGTTGAATTGCCGGCCTACGCACGATCGAATCTCATCGCTAGCATCGATGCCGATTATCGAATTGATCTTGACGATAACCACCGCTGGGCATCACCGCCCGCCGAGGCCATAACACGAACACTGGCCGCCCATCTTGAGCGTCAACTTGATGCCGACGTACTTGTGCGACCTTACCCGCGCACGTTTCAGCCGCAGCTCACCGTCACCGTACAATTCGACGAATTCGTTCGGTCCGCCGACGGCGCTGCACTGATGCGAGGTCGTGCGGTACTAGATATAGCGGGTAGCCGGGGCATCGAAATCGTTCGTTTCTCGATTCGTCAATCGGCCTCGGCTACTCGCATTTACAGCGCCTACATGACTGGCGTCAGTAAAGGCCTTATGCAACTAGCAGAGCGGATCGATACGGCGATCAGCGCTAGCCTGCCCGTAAGACCCTAACCGGCGGTGTTGTGACGGCGCTACGAGCCGCGACGATACCCGATAGGCCAACAACCGCAGCACCACCCAAGAAGCCAGCGAGCCAGAGGCCTGGGTCGAAACCATAGCTCAACTGGAACAACTCACGAGCGGCAACCCAACCCAATGCGCTAGCACCGAGCGCCGCCAACAAGCCAGCAGCGAGACCGATCGCGAGAAACTCAGCAGCCACGCCTGCGAATACCGTTCCTGATCGGGCTCCGAATGTTCGCAGCAAGGCACTTTCGTACCGTCGTTCGTTTAAGGTTGTTTGCACAGCTGCAAATAAGACGACCAAGCCGGCACCAAGCGTGAACAAGAATACGGCTTGTACCGCCAACGAGGCCCGATCGATGATGCCGCGGACCTGCTCGATGATCGCCCCCGTATCAATTACCGACACACTCGGGTGTTGGCGTGCCAAATCCAGCATCGCGTTGCGTTTAGCGTCGTCAACGCGAAGAGCCGTGATATAGGTCCGCGGAAACGGATCGAGGGCACCGCCTGACAGAACCATGAAAAAGTTCGGCTCGAACGAATCCCATTGAATGCGCCGGTAGTTGCTAATCGTCGCGTCGATCTCAACCCCAGCGATCATGAACGTCAGCGTATCGCCGAGGCTGAGGCCCAACTGTACCGCGATGTCCTCATCGACGGACACGAGCACCGCATCGCCAGCGTAGTCCTCACCCCACCACTCGCCAGCGGTAATCGCATTCGTGGCCGATAAGGTATTCGTGTAGGTGAGATTGGCCTCTCGGCTGGCGAAGCCACGCGCCTCGGCATCACGAAATGAGCGCTCGCGCACGTCCTCGCCGTTGATCCGAATCATCCGGGCCCGAACGAGCGGAGTCAGGCCACGCGCATCGATACCGGCATCGGTCAGGATCGTACGAACGCTATCGACTTCCTCCGGCTGAATATTGATGACGAACCGGTTTGGGACATCTTCACCTAGCGTCGCGCGCCAGCTCGACAGAAGATCGGTGCGAACAAAGGTCAGAAACAGAAGCACCATCAAGCCAAGACCAAACGCCACGACTTGAACAGCGCTGAGTGAACCACGCCGTGCAACGTTAGCGAGTCCGTATCGCCACGAAACACCGACCGTTGAACGCAACGACCCTAACGCACCGGTTAACAAGCGACCGCCGACGTAAAGGACGATCCCAGCGAGTGCGCTGCCGCCGAGAATAATGGCCACCAGGGCCAGATCGCGAACCGACCAGTAGACCAAAGCGCCCAATGCGGCGAGCGCTGAGCCATACGTGGCGAGCGCTGTGGGCGGCGCAGGGACGAGGTCATGCCGAAGCACTCGGAGTGGCGGTGTGCTCTTCAGGGTCAGCAAGCAAGGCAGTGCGAAGCCGATAAGGAGAACGGTCGCTGTACCGACGCCAAGGACGATCGGAAACAGCGACGGCGATGGTAGGTCGGCCCGCAACAAGTCACCCAGCAGATTGACCAGAACACGCTCGCTAACGAATCCCAGTGCGCTGCCAATCACACTGGCGATCGCCGCAATCAGCAGAAGCTGGATGATGCTGACGTTTAGAACGAAGCTCTGTGAGGCGCCAAGGCTTTTCATTAGGGCCGCCGTATCGAGTCGGCGTTCAGCGTAGCGACGCGCCGCCATTGCGACCGCAACGGCAGCCAGTACCAGGCTCACGAGCGACGCCAAGGCCAGAAAACGGCTGGCCCGATCGATCGCGTCCGTCAGACTGCCACTGGCCTCGCCGCGCGTTTGCACACGAATCGACGCAGCGAGTTCGCCGTCCAAGCGCTCGGCGAAGCTATCGACAGCCGCTCGCTCGCCGGCGAACAGCTGTGCGTAACTGACGCGGCTGCCTTCGCGGACGAGTCCGGTCGCTTCGAGGCCATCGAGATTCATTAGGACGGTCGGTGCGAAACTCGTAAAACCGGTCGATTGATCGGGTCGATACGCGAGCAACCGCGTGACGCGCAGCTGCCGTTCACCGACATCGAGGACCGCTCCAACGTCAGCGCCCAGGCGCGCTAGCGCCGCACGCTCAGCCCAAACCTCGCCGGGGGGTGGAATGTCGCGGATCTTCACGCCATCGCCGAACAGACTGTCGGCTGTCTCGAGCTGACCTCGCAGCGGATAACCCGGTGTCACCGCCTGCAAACGAACCAGGGTCGACTCATCACCAGCGTAGACAACCGTTACGAACGAGACCGACTCAGCGGTGGCCAGTCCGGTCGCCTCAGCACGTTCGAGCCAGGCCGGATCAAGCGGCTCCGCTGCGCGGACACGAATATCACCGGCGAGCACTTCACTCGCCTGCAAGCGCACGGCTTGCGCGACCCGGTCGGTCAAAAATCCGATCGCCGTAACCGACGCGACGGCAATACTGAGTGCGGCGAGTAAGACCAAGACCTCGCCGCCGCGGATCTCGCGCAGCAGCGATCGCCAGGCGAACAGCAGTGTTTTCATGCGGCCGCCTGCAAGCGGCCCGCATCGATCACCAATCGCTCGTCACAGCGCGCGGCCAGCGACTCATCGTGCGTGACCAAGACCAGCGTCGTGCCGGCATCCGCGTTCATACTGAACATAAGATCGATGACCCGCTCGCCAGTCGCTTTGTCGAGATTGCCGGTCGGCTCGTCCGCAAACAACAGGCTTGGCTGGCTGGCATAGGCTCGGGCGAGCGCGATACGTTGCTTCTCGCCGCCGGATAGTTGGTTCGGATAGTGACCGGCTCGTTCCGCCAAGCCGACTTCTGACAGGATCTTGCGACTGCGCTGTGGCGCATCAGCGTCACCGGCAAGCTCCATCGGCAACATAATGTTCTCTACCGCCGTCAAAGACGGCACGAGGTGGAACGACTGAAACATAAAGCCGACCTTGCGCGCCCGCAGTGCGGCGCGACCGTCCTCGTCAAGCTCGTTGAGCGCCACACCATCGAGCGTAACACCGCCACTCGTTGGCGTGTCGAGTCCAGCGAGCAACGCGAGTAACGTCGACTTACCGGCCCCCGATGGCCCGATGATCGCAGCGGTTGAGCCAGCGGCGATATCGAAACTGACGCCATCGAGAATGGTCAGAGACCCTTCAGGGCTGCTAACCTTTTTAGTCAGTTGGCGAGCCGACAGCATAATCGAGGGTGCATCGGGCATGCGAAAAACCGTCCTACAATTCGGGTTGTTACTGCTCATCATGGGGACGAACGTCGGCTATGCCAATGGTTCGGACACTCTTCTCGTCGTGGGCGACAGCCTCAGCGCCGCATATAACCTCGAAATCGGTGAAGGCTGGGTGAATCTGCTTGAGCAGAAACTGATCGCCGAGGGGCACGATTATACCGTCGTCAACGCGAGCATCTCCGGCGATACAACCGCCGGGGGCCGCGCCCGTCTACCGGCCGCGCTGGAGCGACATAAGCCGTCGATCGTTGTGATCGAACTAGGCGGTAACGATGGACTGCGCGGCATCCCGGTGCGGGTAATACGCGCGAATTTAGCAACGATGATCCAAGCGGCTCAGACGAGCGGCGCGGCCGTCGTACTGCTTGGGATCCGAATTCCTGAAAATTATGGGGCTCGCTACACAGCCGAGTTTTTCGCCACGTATGGCAAATTGGCGGCCGAATTCGAGCTGCCGCTGGTGGAGTTCTTCATGGACGGTGTGGCGCTCGATAGCTCGTTGATGCAAAGCGACGGCATTCATCCGAATGCAGCCGCCCAGCCGCGACTCCTCGATAATGCCTGGCCCGCCATCGCCGAGGCACTGAATCGCGCACCAACGGCCCCAACAGCGCTAAAATGAAGCGGGGCCGCGCTACCATCGCAGCGCGGAATAACAACGAATAATGAGCTAGCGCCGACTCGGGGGACGCGTGGAAAAAGTCTGGTTAAAACACTACGCCGACAAGGTACCGGAGACGGTTGACCCCGGCGAAATCAAGTCACTGCGTGATTTGATTGAAAACGCCATGAGTCGGTACGCCGATCGCCCTAGCTACACGAACTTGGGCGTCACGTTGACGTATGCGGACCTAGAGCGCGAATCAACCGCGCTCGCTGCGTGGTTGCAGAAAACAGCTGGGCTGCGCAAAGGCGAGCGCGTCGCGCTGATGATGCCAAACATCTTGCAATACCCGGTGGCCCTATGCGCCATCCTGCGTGCAGGCATGGTCGTCGTAAACGTAAACCCGTTGTACACGGCCCGCGAGCTGAAACACCAGTTACGCGATTCGGGCGCGCGCGCGATCGTCATCTTGGAAAACTTTGCCGCAACGCTGGCCGAGGTGATCGAAGACACCGATGTCGACACGGTCATTACGACGGAAATTGGCGACATGCTGGCGACTCCGAAGCGCCAGATTACGAACTTCGTCGTTAAGCGCGTCAAGAAAATGGTACCGCCGTTCTCGCTCCCGAAACGACACCGTTGGCGCAACGTGCTGGCGGCCGGTCGCGAGCAAACCTTTGAGCCACCATTACTTGGTTTGATCGACCTCGCGTTTCTGCAATACACCGGTGGTACGACCGGCGTCTCGAAAGGCGCGATGCTCAGCCACCGTAATATGGTCCACAACGTGATGCAGTCAACGTCATGGCTGGGCGCCAAGGTCGCCGATCAAAATGACATCATCGCGATCACGGCGCTTCCGCTGTATCACATCTTTTCGCTTGAGGGGAATTGCCTCGGCATCATGTCGCTTGGCGGCATGAACGTACTCATTACCAATCCACGCGATTTCGATGGGTTCGTCAAAGAGATCAGTAAATACCGGTTTACCTACTTCACCGGTGTGAACACGTTATTCAATGCGCTACTCAATACACCCGGTTTCGCCGATATTGATTTTTCACAACTAAAAATTACGATCGGTGGTGGCATGGCCGTGCAGGAAAACGTGGCACGCCGTTGGCAGCAAGTAACCGGTAACGTCTTGACCCAAGCGTACGGCTTGACCGAGACATCGCCAGCGGCCGTCATCAACCCTCTGGTCGACGACGCCGAATATACCGGCTCGATTGGTTTACCGATCTCATCAACCGAAGCCAGTATTCGCGATGATGACGGGAACGAGCTTGGCTTTAACGAAGTCGGTGAGCTGTGTATTCGTGGTCCCCAGGTTATGGAGGGCTACTGGAACCGACCGGAAGAGACCGAGAAAGTCATGTTTGGTGATGGCTGGTTGCGCACCGGCGATATGGCCCGCATGGATGAAGACGGCTTCATATTCATCGAAGATCGTAAAAAAGACATGATTCTCGTCTCCGGCTTCAACGTTTACCCGAACGAAATCGAAGACATCGCAACTCAGCATCCTGCGATCGTCGAAGCGGCGGCGATCGGTATTCCGGACGAAAAATCTGGTGAGCTTGTCAAGCTGTTCGTTGTTAGCAACGACTCGGCACTCGATGCGAAAGCCGTTATTGCTTACTGCCGAGCAAACTTGACCGGTTATAAAGTACCGAAGCAAGTCGAGTTTCGCGACGACCTTCCCAAAACAAATGTCGGGAAAATCTTACGGCGCGAACTGCGCGATGTCTGATCGGTACCCCGCTGCGCTCATCAGCCTAAGCGTGCTGATGAGCGTTGTGGTCTTGACCGCGACGGCCCGAGCAAATCCGCAACCGCTGTTCGCTGCGGACGAACCGCTAGCAGCGGTACTCAGTGTTCCACTGACGCAAGCGTACCGGCAAAAGAAGCAGAAGCAGCGCGCCTATGTCGCAGGGCATTGGTCGTACACAAATGCCGACGGCGACAAGGTTCGCTTACCGATCCAAATCAGAACCCGCGGCAATTTCCGCCGCATCAATTGCCGCCAGCCGCCGCTGCAATTGAACTTCAAAAAGTCGACGCTGGACAGCACCGTATTCAGCGGCCAAGACAAACTCAAACTGGTCAACCCGTGCACGAACCAGGGGCAGAGCGAACAACGAATCCTGTTGGAGGAATTGGCGTACCGCTTGTTTCAAATCGTCGCTGGCGACTACGCGTTCGCCACGCGGCGTATCGACTTGGCCTACATCGATACCGACAAGCAAGCGATGCCACGCCAGGAGAAAACCTTCATCATCGAAGCGACAGAAAACCTTGCCGAACGTCTTGGCGGGAAAGCGTTCAACGATAGTAAAGCTAGGCACAGCTTGCTCGATCAAGAACAGGCTGCCTTGGTCGAAGTTTTTCAATACATGATCGGTAACACCGACTTTTCGTTGGTCGCCTCACCGCCGTATGACGACGGCTGCTGTCACAACGTCAAGTTGATTGTTTTTGCCGACGACGCCCGCCGATGGATGCCGGTACCGTACGACTTCGACCACGCCGGCTTAATCGATGCACCGTATGCGTTACCGTCTGACAAACTGCCGATTCGCGATGTAACACGTCGCTTTTACATGGGTGTTTGTCGGGATGCGGTGCATATAGAGAACGCTGTGAAACGTCACCTCGATAAGCGCGACGCGATGCTAGCCGCTATCGACGCAACGACCGGCCTATCTGAGCGCAACACCAAGCGCGCACACAGATATCTCAATGCGTTTTTTGCAATCGCGAGCGAGCCGAAACAGGTCACGAAGAAACTGGTCAAACGCTGTCGCGATTAATTGGTCGCCGTATTGATCGTCGCCCGAATAGACGCGGCTTCACGACGCTGCTCTATGTAACGTTGGACCCGACGAGGCTCCGGCACTAACGGTGCAACGGCCTCCAGATAGGCTTCGACGCCATCGCCATCGGTCGGGATAGCGAAGCGCTGGCCGTTTTGTACCAGCGTCAGTTGATCACCAACGATCTCCAATGCCGCTACCGCACCGCCATAGTGCTTTGACATACCAACGTCGACGTTGATGACCTTACTGTTGAAGCGTGGTAACACGGTGCCGACGCGCGGCGTGTGGCCGATGATCATTCGCTTGGCATCATATTTCGCCAGCACCTGATCGATGACGGCCTCGTTGGCGGCGTCTTCCTCACCGGTTGCGGCGGCGCGGCTCCACAATGGACCATCCGGCGCGTTAACGATGCTATCCGCCGTCAGAGAGGCAGGGTCGGCCAGTTCTGTTCGGACACGCGTATTCAAGTCACTAATTGACCCACTCGCGAAAGCCGGCGTCAGCCCAGCGTGGACGAAGAGATTCCCGTCTAGCAAAAAAACTGTGTGGTTTTTCAGCACCCACTTGCCGATTTTGCCGGTCGGTGCCCAGGCCTGCCGGTGCTCGACATAACCGAGTGGGTAATCTTTGTTGAACGCATCGCGATTTGTGGCATCGAACGCAGGCCAATCCGCCTCCGGCGTCGTCTGTTTTGTGTATGCGATGTACTGTTCGTAGTACGCGTCTTGGCGCTTTTTCGAATTGCGATCGACGAACGCCTCGTACTCCCCCGGATGAACATAGCGCAGGTCGCCCTGGATATTCATCGCCTCGTGATTACCAATGAGGACATGAACGGCACCACGCTTTCGTTTCGCTTGCTTTTGCAGTTTTACGAAGAACTCGATAATGCGCCGCGTATCGGGGCCTCGATCCGCGATATCGCCAATCTGTACGAGCTGGGTTCGACCGGCCTTCCAGCGCTCTTTCTCATCGACGACATCGGTGTCTTTCAAAACCTGGATAAAGTTGTCCCAATCGCCATGGATATCGCCGACGACGACAATGCGGTCCGATTCGTCAGCGGTGACAGCCACCGACACGAACATCAGAAGTGCCACGATCCACGCCTGCGAAAGTCTAGTTGGCATCGGCAGCACCCTCGGACGCTCTTTTTTCTGCTTTCTTGGCAAGTTTTGCACGCTTTTCGTTGGCGGCATGATGTGACTCCAGACCATCCCCGAATAGACACACGAGTAGCGTTGCAAAGGTGAAAAACATCGTCATAACCAGTGCGATCTCAAGCGCCTTCACGCCGGCAGCGATGCCGACGCCGATCGCCACAAAAATGAACAAGGTATCGAAGGTGTCACTGAGTGCCCGTCGAAACCGGACCCCGGCGACGATACCGGCCAAGGAAAATGCCAGCGCGAGCGAATGCTGAACAATCAGAACGATGCCAGCAACGACGGCTGGCAGGATGAGCGCAGTCTCATCGAGCGAATGATCGTAAACGCCATCGACATGAATACCTTTGTAAACCCATGAGACAGGCAGCATGACAACAATGGTACCGAGCATGGCGAGCGCCAATGCTTTAGCATCGGCAAAGCGCGACTCGACGACAACGCCATTGGCGACCCATTCGTCGACGACATCCTCGTCACCGCTGAGCAGCGCATCCTCAAGCGCCAGCGTGGCCGGATCGCTGCCACCAATAGCACTCACTCCGCCGACCGGGAGATGTTCGAAGAAATTCGGGATGATGGCGTTGAGCACAGCGAGAGCCGCTGCAACGCCGATGTAGTAAAGAACGAGCCGCAGCAACTGGCGTACTAATACACGTCGCGCCGGGATTCGATCGTCGGCAGAGATCGGGTCGGTCAATCCAATGCCCCATGGGCAGTGCTAAGACCCGATTATATCACCGCCGTTACAGCTACAGGTGAGCGCTGCCACGGAAGCCCATGGCAGCGCTGCATGCGATAGGCTTACTCGCCAGCGAGGTAGATAACGTAGTTGTTGTTACCGTTTTGCCGTTTGACGATCCCGCCAGTAAACCAGGCACTGGCACCGGTCTCGACATCGCCATCACCATCGAAAATATCGCTGAGTTTGCGCGCGTCGGCTTCGCTGGTAATGGTCACGAACATTACGGTCGTGCTGGTTGTGTCGACGGTGCCATCGCCATCCAGGTCAAATTGGTTAACCGCCTGGGTGCGGCTAGGCCAAACACCAAAGTTACCGGACGTTTGGGGAATCGGGCCTTCCAGTTCATTCTCGATGTACGGCCCTTCCCAGCCTGGGATACCGCCGGTTGTGTTGCGGAGCAGCTGGTGGTTGTTGGTATTACCGTTGTTTGGACGATGCATCGGGAACCGTCCGGTGTCCGCATAGAACCGTGCGACGGCCGCTTTGACGGTACGAATATCTTGCGCAAAGGCGGAGACCCGTGCGTTCCGGATTGCGTCAAAAATCATCGGCGTCGCCATGGCCGCCAAAATTGCAATTACGGCCACAACGCCAATCATTTCCATGAGCGTGAAGCCACGTGAGTTCGATTTCACTACCGACTCTCCCTACGAGCGATGGTTACGTCGGTATAGCGGCAGCTGTCCCAGTTTCTTGAGCCCTAGCGCCAAAAGTGTGACGCAATTCGCTCGCCGCTGGCGACCCTCTGGCGTTTGCGATCGCTTACGTTGGGCCGTGGATTAGGTTCCAAACCGTGTGCAGGGACAGACCGACCAGACCGCCGACAAGTGTGCCGTTGATGCGGATGAACTGCAGATCCCGGCCAACCGCCAGCTCAATCCGCTGCGCGGTAGCCTCGGCATCCCAATGCGAGATCGTCTCGCTGATTATCCCTGCGATCGAGCTGCGATGGCCATCGACGATGTATAGCAACGCCTCGCGGCAACTGTTGTCGATATCGCTACAGAGCTCGGCATCGCCAAGTAAGCGCTCACCCATCCCTTGCATCGCCGTATTCAACCGTTGCCGCAACGCCGACTCAGGATCGTTTAATGCCGTATCGAGGTAGCTGCCAAGATCGTTGACGGCCTGCGAAATGTAGCGCGCGAGCTCAGGGCGCTCCATCAATCGGGCCTTTAGGCTCTCGCCACGCTCGATTAGGTGCTCATCCTCCTTGAGCGACACGATGAGCCGCTCGAGCATTTCCACGAGGCGCGCTTTGGTCGCCGCTTCTTCCTCGCCGTCCGTCTCGGTCAGAAAATCATCGAGCTCCGATACGATCCGCTCGACGATACGCCGGTCAACAAAGCCCGGTATCCACCAGGGCGTGCGCTCTGATAACGACTCTCGAAGTTTGTCTTGGTTGTCGTTGAGTTGTTCACGAACGACCAGAATGAGCTGATTGACGAGCGTCTGCTCTGGATCTTTCAACAGCAAGAACTCAAGAACTTGCGCGATCAGCGGCGACAACTTAATACCAGCAACAAAGTCTGCCAGGCCGGCTTTCACACCATTGCGCAACGAGCGGTTATCCGACAGCGTTACGACCTGCGCAAGAATACCGGCGACGTCGTCGCTTAGGCGCGTCGCGTTGGCCGGCTTCGCGAGCCACGCGGCGAACGCATCGGCAAAGCGAATAGTGGCGAGCCGGGGCCGTAGCGCATCGACGACCAAGAAATTGTCCGATACGAACCGCGCCAAAGTCTGACCCAGATCGTCCTTTCGCCGTTGCACAATAGCTGTATGCGGAATCGGCAGTCCCAACGGATGACGAAACAAAGCGGTAACTGCGAACCAATCGGCCAGCGCGCCGACTGTGGCAGCCTCGGCAAACGCCCGGACGTAGCTCAACCACGGATACGTGATTTCGTAAATGCCCGTCACGATATAGGTCGCGAGCATCAGCAATAGCAATGCCAACGCCAATCTCTTCATGCCTGCGAGACGCGCTTCGCGTTCGGCAACGTTATAGCTTGGCGGTTGCATTGCGATCGTCAGTCGCGGTGATACTGCGGGCTAAACTCGTGAACCGCATCGACCAACGCAGCAACATGGTCGGGATTGATATCGGGGTGAATACCGTGGCCGAGGTTGAACACATGGCCATGACCGTGTCCGTAGCTGGCCAGCGTCTCGGCAACGCGCTCGCGAATAACGGTCGGGTTGGCGTACAAAATCGACGGATCGAGATTGCCCTGCAAAGCGACTCGATCGGCGGTTAATTCGCGCGCAGATGCTAGATCTAAGGTCCAATCGACACCGAGCGCATCGCAACCGGTACCGACCATCGTTGCCAAGCGCTGACCTGCGCCTTTGGTAAACAAAATGACCGGCAAGCGCTCGTCGCCGCTGCCAACATCGAGTTGCTCAACGATGCGCTGCATCGGGTCGAGCGAGAAGCGCTGGTACGCCGACGGCTCCAACGAACCCCCCCAGGTATCGAAAATCATCGCCGCCTGCGCACCGGCGGCGATCTGCGCGTTCAAGTACTGTGCGGTTGTATCGGCCAGATGCCCCAGCAATTGGTCGGCGCTCGAGGGGTCGTCGTAAATCAACGCTTTGATACGTGCGAAATTCTTGCTGCTACCGCCCTCGACCATATACGTTGCGACCGTCCATGGACTGCCGGCAAACCCAATCAACGGCACGCGACCATCGAGCTCGCGGCGGATCAAAGCGACCGCGTCGGTCACGTAGCCAAGTTCGGCGCCAATATCGATCGTCGGTAAGGCCCGAATCTCGGCAGCGGTGCGGACCGGGCGCTCGAACCGTGGCCCTTCGCCCGTTTCGAAATACAGGCCTAAGCCGAGCGCATCGGGAACCGTCAATATGTCGCTAAACAAGATGGCAGCGTCGAGCGCGAAGCGCCGCAGTGGTTGCAACGTCACTTCGCAGGCCAGTTCGGGGTTTTTGCACAGCGACATGAAGTCGCCGGCTTGCGCACGCACCTCTCGGTACTCGGGCAAATACCGGCCCGCCTGACGCATGATCCACAATGGGGTGCGCTCGGTCGGCTGGCGGCGCAAGGCTCGTAAAAACGTATCGTTTTGTAACGGCGCGTTCATGAGGGATCTCCAAAACACGAGGCTATCGTCGCCTGTATCGCCTCGGCCGCCTGCCGCGGTGAGGCGGCGTCACGGATCGGCCGGCCGACAACGATATGATCAGCGCCGTTCGCAAACGCCTGCTCGACGCTAACAACGCGTTTCTGATCGTCTGCCGGTCGATTTTCAACGGGGCGAATACCGGGCGTCACAACCAGCAAGCGGTTATCCACATGCTCGCGCAGGCGGCTAACTTCGAGTCCCGATGAAATGACGCCGTCGCAGCCCGCCTCAAGAGCTCGGCGCGCGCGCGACAATACCAACTCGGCAATATCGCAAGCGAAACCAAGATCATCGAGATCGCCGCGATCCAGGCTGGTCAGCGCAGTGACGGCGAGCACCTTCAATGAACCTTTCTCAGCCGCTGCCGCTTCCATGATCGATTGATTGCCGTGGACCGTACAAAAGCTTGCACCGCGCTGGGCAAGATTGCGTACGGCCGCAGCCACGGTCGCCGGTACGTCAAACAGTTTGACGTCGACAAACACTTTCTTATCGCGGGCCAATAACCAATCGAGCAAATCGAAGTAATCGGCGGTCATCGCAAGCTCAAGGCCGATTTTGTAGAAGCTAACGGCATCGCCAAGCTCATCGGCCAGGCGCCGGCCATCCTCAGCACTCGGCACATCGAGCGCAAAAATTAGCCGGTCGTTAGACGGGATCGGTTTTGGCGTCACAGAATTTCCTTCATTACTCAGATACTGCCCGGTAGTTTACGCCGCACGAGGCCTAATGGCGTAGACGTTCGTATTCACTTTGTGCGAACCGGTCGGTCATACCGGCGACGTAATCGGCGACCACACGAGCTAGCGGGTCAGGAGCGTCGATCCGGCACGCATAATCATCGGGCAGTTGGCTTGGGTCGTTCATGTACGCCGCGAATAACTCATTGATAATGACATGGGCGCGATCTGTCATTTGCTTAACGCGTTGATGGCGATAGAGCTTATCGCGTAAAAATCGTTTGACTGCGAGATGACTCGCGCGCACCGCCGCACTGAACCCAACGATGGGCTTGTCTTGAGCCCGAACGGCATCGACCGTCGTCGGCTCGACAGCCGCTAAACGCGCACCCGTCGTGTCGATAAGATCTTGGACAGCCGCACCGAACATACGGCGGATTGTTTCGTGAATCACACGGCGCTGATCGAGCCGCGGGTACTCTGCGGTTACCGCCGATAGCGGCTCACCAAAGAGCGCAATCTCGGCGAGCTCATCGATATCGAGTAGGCCGGCGCGTAGCCCGTCGTCAATGTCATGGTGGTTATAGGCAATCTCATCAGCGACATTCGCGAGCTGAGCCTCAAGCGACGGTTGCTGGCGCTCAAGGAAACGGCGCCCAACGTCACCGAGTTGTCGCGCATCGCGTGCCGAGCAGTGCTTCAAAATGCCCTCGCGGGTCTCGAAGGTCAGGTTCAAACCGTCGAACGCTGGGTATTTTCGCTCCAGCACATCGACGATTCGCAGAGACTGTAGATTGTGCTCAAACCCATCGTGATCGCGCATGCAGGCGTTCAATGCATCTTGCCCAGCATGACCGAACGGGGTGTGGCCAAGATCGTGGGCAAGACAAATCGCCTCGGTCAGCGATTCGTTAAGCCCCAAAGCATTGGCTACCGTGCGCGCCGCTTGCGCGACCTCGAGGGAATGGGTCAAGCGAGTGCGATACAGATCGCCCTCGTGATTAACAAAAACCTGCGTTTTGTAGACCAAACGACGAAACGCGTTGGAATGAACCACGCGGTCACGGTCGCGAGCGAACGCATCGCGGTACCGCGATGGCGCTTCGTCGTAGCGACGGCCTTGGCTTTGCTCGCTCTGAGCCGCGTACGGCACCAGCGACTTATGCATCGGCAAGCGCCAGCGCAGCGTGCAGCGCAGACTCATCAACATCGGCGGTAACAAAGGCGTCGCCCAAGGCACGTAGCAAGATCAAACGAAGCTTGCCGTCCTGCACCTTCTTATCGAGTTGCATCGCTGCCCATAAGGCCTCGCTACCAAGCGACGGCGGTGCAACCGGTAAACCGGCGCTGTCCAGCAAGCGTTGTAACCGGCCGACAGCGTCATTCGGCAAACCGCTAGCGACAGCCGCCATAACCATGCCGGCAGCGACCGCTTCGCCATGCAACCACTCGCCGTAACCGGCGACCGTCTCGATGGCGTGCCCAAACGTATGACCGAGATTTAACAGCGCTCGTGAACCTTGCTCACGCTCATCGTTCGCGACGATGCTCGCTTTCATCTTGCAGCAATGCCGGATGGCATCGGCCACGTAGGTCGGCTCTTGTTCGCGAAGCGCAGCCATGTGCGTTTCGAGCCAGGTTAGAAAATCAATATCGCCAAGCACGGCGTACTTAATAACCTCCGCTAAACCGGAGGCGTACTCGCGCGGCGCCAATGTCGCGAGTGTTGTGGTATCGATCAACACGTGGACCGGCTGATGGAAGGCACCGATTAGATTTTTGCCGGCCGGATGATTGACACCTGTCTTGCCACCGACGGACGAATCGACCTGAGCGAGCAGCGTCGTCGGCACTTGAATGAAATTCACCCCGCGTTGATAAACCGATGCTGCGAAGCCAGAGATATCGCCGACCACACCCCCACCGAGGGCAATAACCGTCGTGTCGCGATTAGCGTTCATGGCAACGAGGTGATCGAGCACGGTCGCGATGGTTTGCAGTGACTTCGACTGTTCACCGTCCGGCAACACGACCAGTTCATGGCGTACGCCGTTGAGCGATGCGCGTACGCGGTCTGCATAAAGCGGCGCCACAACGTCGTTACTGACGATCAACGCATCGGGACCACTCACAAATTTCGCAAGCCCCGCTGGCTCACCAAGCGCGTTAGCAGCGATGCGAATCGTGTAGCTCCGCTCGCCGAGCTCGACAGATACGGTTTGGTCGGTCACGCGCGAAGGATAACTGGCTGCGAGGCGCTAAGAAACCGACAAAAGACGCGCTACAGCGCATCCAGGCGTTGCAGAATCTCATCGACGACGTCATTGACGCGTCGCTGGTCGGTCGCAACGACCATATCAGCGAGCTCTTGGTAGAGTGGCTCACGGACGTCCATTAACGCCGTCAATATCGCTCGCGGTTCACCGTCCTTCAGCAGCGGTCGTTCCCGACCGCGGCGGGTTCGGGTCAATTGCTGCTCGATGCTCGCCGTTAGGTAGACGACTTGCCCGCGCGCGCCGAGTCGGCGACGGTTGTCGGGCTCGCCGATAACGCCGCCACCGGTCGCCAAGACCAAATTATTACGATCGGTTAAATCCGCGATTACAGCCGTCTCGCGCTTCCGAAACCCGGCTTCACCCTCTTTTTCGAAGATGAACGGAATATCGACGCCGGTCCGGTTCTCGATCTCCGTGTCGGAATCGACAAAATCGAGCTTCAGCTGACGGGCCAGCTGCTTGCCAACGGCCGATTTTCCGGCGCCCATCGGGCCGATCAGGTAGACGTTCAAGGGCTGCTAATCCATCCGGCATAAAAAAAGCCCCGCTATGATACATAGCGGGGCTCGGTATCGCGTGACAATCTCTTACGGCTGCAGACCGATCGTATATCGAGTCTGGATACCGTTCGGGGTCTCGGTGGTCACCGTTAGCGTTCCAGCCTGAGTCACATTTTGGACGCCGACCGTGTATTGCAACGGACCGTTGAAGTTCGTGCAGGGAATGGTGAGCGCGGACGGCGTTACCGATCCCGAAGTAGAACTAAAGCTGACCCGCGTGCCTCCAGCAAGAGGCTGCGAGAGCGTGCCGTTGCCTTTAAAGTCGCCGATCGTGAACGTGACATTACCGCCACCACCGGTCAGCGTGCCGCCGACGTTATCGGTAATGAACGCCGTGCTCGCCGATAAGACAATCACGAGCGAGTCAGAGACAAACAATGTGTCCAGACCGGCGCAGGCTGGCGCACCAGCTGTGCAGAGCAACCCATTAAAACCGGCGTAATCGCGGTTGTAGTTCGTGGTCAGAGGAACAGCGCTATCGCGAATACCGTCGCTGTTGAAATCCCGGAATGGCTCGCCGGCGTCGTAACCGCCGCTCTCGTTGTCGTCTTGGAATGGCTCATCGATTTCATCGACGCTTTCGCCAGCATCGAATTGACCGTTGCTGTTTGCATCAATAAATGACTCTTCGCCAATAGTTGATGCTAAAACTGTCACTCGACCGTCTGCCGGACGTGGCGATTGACTGACAAAAGAGACCGAGCAAGCACCACCGCCGGTAGCCTGCGTCGTCGCCGTCACACAGGAACCGCCAATCTGGGCGCCTTCTGCGCTAAACGTGGCGGCAGTACCATCGGGGACCGGATTATTAAACCGATCGGACAGGCGAATCGTCGTTTCCGTAGTTTCTCCGTCGAAATCCCAACCCTCGATATTGACGCATTCGGTCGATAGCGAAACGCTGTTTTGATCTGGGATGCCTGTTGTGATCGTCAGTTGGTCAGACTGCGTCGCAATCAGTGGAGTCGTTCCGACGACCTCAGCGCGAACGCGAACCGACGTCGACACCGAACCGGCTGACACGACAGTCTGTACGAAACCTTGCGCATCGGACACCGCGGTTGCAGGCTGCAACGCGACCCCACCAACAGACGAATTAAGCTCGAAAGTAACGTCAGCGCCAGGGCGCGGACCGCCGGTCGAATCGGTGACACGAAAGCGAACCGTCGCCGTTTCTTGCCGGCCAGCACCGCCGGTACCCTGTAATCCAATATTGGTCGGATCAGCACTGATAAAGTTAATCGAGCCGACAGCAGCAGGCTGAACGTTTACGGTGCCCGTCGCGCGCAGAATAGCGCCGGCGGAATTCGCGGTAGCCGTAATCTCATCGTCGCCGGAACAGCCGGTAGCCGAATACGTCGCCGTCGCCGAACCGGTCGTTGTCGTCACAGTAGGTTCGACAATGCTGGCCAAGCCGCCCGCGGCACAGGTCGAGGCAAAGGTGACATCGATGCTGTCGCTCACGAGCGTGCCCGTGTCATCAACGAAGTTAACGGTGAGGCTGACGCTGCCGCCGGCGGGTAACATCGTCTGCGACAAGGCAATCGCGCCATCGGTGAATCCGGCGCCCGAACCGTTACCGATTCGAACGGTGCCAGTACCGCCACCGGTACCGCCGCCACCGCCAACGGCGCCGCCACCGCCGCCAGCAGCGGCGTTGTTGCCGTTGCCGACTAAGGTATCGTCGGTACCGCCGCTACTGCAGGCCGCGAGCGCGATGCCCGTCATGCTTAGCAACAGAAGTTTCGAAAGTTTCATCGTTTCAATTCCTTAAATTCTTAAAGATTGCCCGTCTTCGCTCACGGCCAGGGCTAGTAGACGGAGACATCCTCATCGAGAATTTTCGGTGTAATAAAGATCAGCAGTTCCGATTTATTGGATACCTTACGCGTCGTGCGGAACAGTGCGCCGACTCCGGGTAGGTCACCAATAATCGGTACTTTCGTTTGCACGTCGGTGCGTTCGGTTTGGTAAACACCACCTAAGACAACCGTTTGACCATCGCGTACCAGGACCTGCGTAATCACTTCGCGGGTATCGATACTCGGTACAAAACCACCGGTCGCGCTTGCAACCAGCTCACCGACACTATCCTGCGCGACGCGCAGATCCATAATGATGTTGTTATCAGGCGTAATCTGCGGCGTTACACGAAGCTCTAGGACGGCGTCTTTAAACTGGGTTGTCGTCGCGCCACTCGCCGCTGCTTCCTGGAATGGAATCTCAACACCTTGGCGGATTATCGCCTCGCGTTGGTTGGCCGTGATGACACGTGGCGTCGAAACGACCTCGCCTTTGTTCTCGGCCTGTAGGGCCGACAACTCGAGATCGAGAATGTAATCGGAGTCGAGTACCGCCAACGCGATCTGGCCGGCCGGACTAACGATCGGCAGATTGACGTTGTAACGGTTATCGATAACCGGCGCCTCTACCGGGAACGGTTGACCCGTACCCTGCAAGTTCGTCAATGCCGAGTTGGTAATCGTCTGCGACCCAGCACTGGTACCGGTCGTCGAGAACAAGCCGTCGCTGGAGTTCTCTTGAATGGCAGTCAGGCCGAGGCGAGTACCGAACTCACGGCTGAAGTCGTCGTTAACGATAACAATGCGTGACTCGACCATGACCTGGCGAACCGGAATATCAAGTGTCGAGACCAGCCGGCGGATTGCGCGGAGGTTTTCACCGGTATCGCGAACCAGCAAGGTGTTGGTGCGCTCGTCGATGGCGACACTACCGCGATCGGACAACAGCGACCCGGTCGCCGCGTTAGCGCTTTGAATCAGCGCGGCCAAATCCGATGCTTTCGCATAGTTAACCTGCAAGAACTCACTAAACAGCGGCTCGAGCTCGCGAATCTGCGCCAAGGCTTCAAGTTCTGCTTTTTCACGCGCCGCAATTTCCTCGGCAGGCGCCACGATAATGACATTACCGTTAGCCCGCATATCAAGGCCCTTGGTCGTCAACACGATATCGAGGGCCTGATCCCATGGAACGTTGTTGAGTCGCAACGTGACATTGCCTTGTACGGTATCGGCAACAACGATGTTCTGGCCGCTAATCTCAGCGAGCAGCTGCAGCACGGCGCGGGTTTCGATGTCTTGGAAGTTAAGCGTTACACGCTCACCGTCGTACGCTTTGTCCTCGGAAAATAGCCCTTGCGTGCCGGCTTCATCCTCAACCTGCGGGTTGATCTCGATCGTGAAAACGTTATCCGACTGATAGGCGAGTTGGTCGTAAGCGCCGTCGGCCGTAATGATGACGCGCGCGTCGTTGTTAACACGGATCGCATCGATCGTCGTTACCGGCGTAGCGAAGTCTTGGACGTCGAGACGACGAATCAAATTACTGGGTAAATCGGTGCCACGGAATTCGGCAACCACTCGACCACCTTCTTGGCGGATATCGACAGCGGTCGACGGATCGGTCAGATCAACAACAATGCGGCCGCCGCCATCGCGAGTCCGGCGGAAATCGACGTTACTGATACTGCGTGAGCCGGCACTAGCGGGTGACGAGAACGTCTGCGCTGGCGCGCTGGCGAACGTCGGCGTAGCGACGCCGGTTTCCGGTTCGCCGAGCGTGACAATCACCGAGTTACCGTCGGCGCGTGTCTCGTAGGCGGTCAGCGTATCGAGGTTTAATACGACGCGGGTACGACCGTTGGCCTCAGCGGTCAGAACCGTGGCCAGCCCGCCGACGTTGACGTCGCGGCGACGCTGCTGAATACCGAGCGCAGTATCGGCCAAATCGAGTGCGATACGGGCGGGGTTATCGATCGTGAAACTCAGCGGGTCTTCAGCCGGACCGGTCAAAATAAGCCGCAACTCTACCTGTTGGTTAGGCAGACGTTGGACCTGTATATCGGTCAGCTGCTTGCTGGCCTCTTGGGCCATAGCGGCCGTGGCAGTCAAAACCACCAGCGTCCAGAACAGGGTTAGCATCCTGCCCAGCCGTCGACCAACCGCCATCATGGCTGATTGTGAAACATGTTCGCGCGTCATTCTTCCTAACTCCCTATTCCGTGACGGCTTCAATCAGTCAGACTGATCGTGGCTTCACGTTCGATGTAGCCGCCGATTCCGTCTGCAACGATTTCGACGACTTCAATTTCTGATTCGGTAATGTTGGTGATGCGGCCGTCGTTTTGACCGACGTAGTTACCGCGCAGCACCCGGTGGATGAGTCCTTCTGGGTCCACCAGCAGTCCATACGAGGTTTCGCCCAACACGAGCGTTCCGGCCATTGCTAGCGCATCGAGCGGAAACTTCTCAAGAAACTCTTGTGGGCGGTCGTCATCGGGACGTGGGCCGCCGGTTCCGTCTTGAACGACCCGCGGCCGATCCGGCTCGAACGGCGAACGAGCATCACCTTGGTCGGCCGTGTAACGAACCGTGTCGTACGGTTTGATCTCCGGCAGTTGCTCTGGGCGTTGACCTGGGCGCGACTTCACCTGGTCGATGTACGCATTCAGATCGTCCATGTTGCGACCGCACGCAGCGAGCGACATCGCCACAACAACCACAAGGCAACGGATGAGGAATTGGCCGCTCATTGGCTAGACTCCTCGTCGAGGTAGCGGTACGTCTTGGCGATGACATCAAAGACAAGATCGTCGTTTGGCAGTCGGTTGGCGCCAGGTCGGCCGATATCTTGGTTGGTGGTGGGCCGTAATTTGATGTCGTGTAGCGTCACGATCCGCGGCAATGCTGCGATTTGGCTCGCGAAGCGCGCGATCTCGTGGTAGCTGCCAGACAGACGAATGTTGATCGGTTTTTCGGCGTAGAACCCTTTGGGATTCTCCGGCTGCGTCTCGAACAAGCGCTCCTCGAGGCCAGCGCCGAGTCCGGTCTGCGAGATATCGACGATCAAGCTCGGGATCTCGGTCTCGCCTGGGAGCTGGCGAAGCATCGTACCGAACGAGGACCGAATCTGTTCGAGCTGCTCTTTGTAAGCGCCTAAGTTGGCCGCTTTGCGCTGGTCTGACTCAAACTGGCTCTTCAACTCATTCTCGCGGTTCTGCGCGATCTCAAGTTCTGGCTGTTTTTTCTTGTAGACGAGGTAATAAGTACCGCCGCCAAACACCAGTACAAAAATAATAACGATCGCCGCAATTCGGAACGGCAGCGGCCAGCGCCCGGGGTCGTTCGTATCGAGGTTTTTTAGCTCTTCTAAGACGTCCATTATTCTTCGTCCTCGGAATTCGGATTGGCCTGCTTGGCCTTGAGCTCAAAACGAAATTCTTCAGAACCGTTATTCGAAACCGTTTCGATCTTGTCGAGCTCCGGATCAGTGAGCCATGGCGATGCATCGATATTGCGCATCAGCGCCGACACGCGTGTCGATGATTGCGCCAGCCCGGTAATCTCAAGATTGCGTACTTGCTGCGTAATACCGGTGAGATAAACGCCATCCGGAACCGCACCAACCAGCTCTTGGAATAAATGTACGACTTCCGGTCGGCTGGTTTGCAGCTCTTCGATGATTTCCATGCGCGCCAGCAAACGGTCTTTTTGCTGCTCGAGATCTTCGATCTCGGTAATGCTGCGCTTGATGATGCGGATCTCTTCTTCAAGCATCGCGTTGCGCTGGTTCTGATAAGCGATGCGGCCCGCAAAAATCAGGTTCACGCCGAAGACGAACAAAGCCGCCAAACCGACGGCGGCAGCAGCGGCGATGCCAAATTGCTGCTGGCGAAGTTTGCGCTGTTCTTCGCGCCATGGGAGTAGGTTAATTCTTGGCATGTTAGTCGAAACTCCGAAGCGCGAGTCCGCACGCAGTTAAGAGTGCAGTCGAATCCTTGCGCACACCTTGCGACTTGGCTTTTGAAGCGATTTTCATCTGACCCATCGGATCGCCGATTTCCGTCGGGATACCGACGCGGCTCGAAATAACGTCGGCGATACCCGGGATGTTCGCGCAACCGCCGCAAACGAGGATCAAGTCCGGCTGCTCACGCCCGCCACCCGAAGCGAGATAAAACTGCAACGAGCGCGACACCTGCTGAGTCATGTCATCGATGAACGGGTCGAGCACTTCCGGTTGGTAGTTGCTCGGCAAACCGCCCTCTTTCTTGGCGCGACCGGCATCTTCCATCGACAAACCGTAGGTACGCATGATCTCTTCGGTCAGCTGTTGGCCGCCGAAGGCAAAATCACGTGTGTAAATGACGCGCATGTCTTCGAGCACGCTGAACGTGGTCGAACTGGCGCCAATATCGACGACCGCCAGTGCTTGGCCGATCCCGCTGTTCGGCACTTGGTGAGTCAATAACTGACAAGCGTTCTCGAGGGCAAACGCCTCGACATCGACAACTTTGGCGATCAAACCGGCCGCTTCGACGGCAGCTTGGCGCTGGTCGACGTTGTCGGTGCGGGTCGCGACCAGCAACACGTCGAGCATATCGGGGTCGGCGTCGTTGGCGCCCTGAATCTCGTAATCGAAGCTCACCTCTTCCATCGGGAACGGGATGTACTGATCGGCCTGGATCTCGACCTGGCCCTCCAGATCGCGTTCATTGAGGCTAGCCGGCATCTGGATCACTTTGGTAATGGCTGCGTCGCCGGAAATCGCAATCGCGACATCACGGGTTTTCGACCCGGAGCGCTTGACGGCACGCCGAATCGCATCGCCCACCGCTTGGGAGTCGACAATGTTTTTTTCGTTGATGGCATTCGCCGGTGTCGGCTCGGCGGCGTACGATTCCACCCGCCAATGCTTACCGTTCTGGGAAAGCTCGATGAGCTTGATAGACGACGTCGTGATGTCGAGGCCAAGCACTGGCTTGTTCTTATTCCCGAAAAGCACAAAAATCCCCTTGTAAATCAGATAGTTCTGATAAGAAAGTAGCCTTTGACATCAACAAAGCTGTTTAACTATAAAGCAACAGAGTGTTAAATTGCACTCGGGCGCCCCGCAGCGTCAGGCGGGATACTACGGCACCGTACACAGTGCTTTCTGTGAACCACGTACCGATAGACACTAATGTTAAATAAAGCTGGCCGGCATCCCGTTTTGTGGTGGCCCCCCCGCTGCAGCTTTCCCCAGTCACCGCGCGCTTGCGGCATTATTTTTGTGCCATTGTGACACGGACGACACAAATCCGGGCCTCAATGTTATGTCAGATATTAAGGTGTTAGATGGTAACGGAACTCGCCTGTCCTGTCTGCGCACTGAGACAGCAGCGACCGCATCTGGGCAGCGCCGTCAGAGTCTGGGTAGACTCTGCCGTGCAGAGCCTGCGGGCTACACGGCTTCGTCGCCGTATCATTCAGAATTACCTGGGCCGGTATGGCCCCACGTTGCTACGACTGCCCTGACCCCATGATCCGTTTTTTACGCTTTGCGCTGTTTGTTATCGGCCTCGCTGGTGCGGCCGGTATTGCCGTAACGGGCGGCGTTCTCGGCGGCTACTTTTACGAGTCGCCGAATTTGCCGCCGGCCGAGACCATTCGCGACATACCGCTGAAAGTGCCGCTGCGCGTTTATACCCGCGACGGCAAGCTGATCGCGGAGATCGGTGAGGAGCGGCGCACGCCGGTCGATTTCGACGAGCTGCCCGACTTGGTCGTGCACGCCCTGCTAGCGGCGGAAGATGACCGCTTTTTCGCCCACCCAGGGGTCGACTACCAAGGCCTGCTGCGGGCTGCCTACAAGTTTGCGCTGTCGGGCCGCCGTGCCCAGGGCGGCAGCACGATCACGATGCAGCTGGCCCGCGACTACTATCTCAACCGCGACCGCCGCTTCGTTCGAAAAATCCGCGAGATCTTCCTCGCCTGGCGAATCGAACAGGAGTTCTCGAAAGAAGACATCTTGGCGATGTTTCTGAACAAGATGTTCTTCGGGCAGCGCGCCTATGGCGTGGCCGCAGCGGCGCAAGTGTATTTCGACAAAACGCTGGATGAGCTGAACGCGGCGGAAGCGGCGACGATCGTCGGCACGCTGGCTGCACCGTCGCGGTACAACCCTGTTAGCGGACCAGATAACGCCCGCAGTCGCCGTGGTTACGTGCTGCGGCGCATGCGTGAGCTGAACTACCTGACCGATGCGGAGTATGACGAGGCCATGGACTACCCGCTCGAGTCTGAATTGCACGGACCCGACGTCGAGGTGTACGCACCTTACCTGGCCGAAATGGTTCGCCTCAAAATGCTGGAGCGCTTCGGCGACACCATTTACTCGGCCGGTTACCGGGTCTACACGACGGTCGATTCGAAGCTACAAACAGCGGCGAACTACGCACTCGAAAACGGGTTGTTGGAATACGACCGGCGCCACGGTTTTCGCGGTCCGTTGGCAACGCTTGCCGATGTCAGCGCCCCGAGCGACGCGCTGACGAGCGCCGAACAACAAGCGCTTCGCGATCACCCGGAGTACGGGCCGCTGCAGGTAGCCTTAGTTCGCGCCGTCGGCGAAAAAACCGCCACAGTCACGCTGCGCGACGAGTCAACCCGAACACTCGAATTTGCGGGCCTGTCGTGGGCTCGCGAGTATATCGACGATGACACCCGCGGACCCGAGATCGAAGCGGCCACGGACATCCTGGCGGCGGGCGACATTGTCTATGTGATTCCGACCGTCACGGGCGACATCGCGCTGGCGCAACTGCCCATTGTTCAAGGTGCGGTCGTCGCACTGGACCCGAACGACGGCGCGGTGGCAGCGCTTGAAGGCGGTTTCGATTATCGCGCCAGTAAATTCAACCGTGCCGTCCAAATCAAACGCCAACCCGGTTCGACCTTTAAACCGTTTATCTACTCCGCGGCACTCGAACAAGGCATGACGGCGGCGACTATTATTAATGACTCGCCGGTCGTGTTGGAGTCGGACGAACTCGAAAAAGACTACCGCCCCATCAACTACGGCGGGCGCTTCCACGGCCCGACGCCGTTACGCGAGGCGTTGTACCGATCATTCAATTTAGTGTCGGTGCGAATTTTGTTGCGGATCGGCCTCGGCAACGCGATACGCCATTTGCGGCAGTTCGGTTTCGACGGGGACGAAACACCTCGCGATACATCGTTGGCGCTTGGCAGTGGCGCGATGTCACCGCTCAAGCTCGCCACCGGTTATGCCGTGTTTGCCAATACTGGCTATAAGGTCGAGCCGTACTTCATCGATCGTATCGTCGACACCACTGGCGCCGTGCTCGAGCGAGCGAAACCGTTGGTGGTCTGTGAAATTTGCCAAGTCGACGAGGAGGCTCCGGAAGACGCCGCACCCGTACTAACGCCGGCAATGGCGACCGCGACATCGATCGAGTCCTACCGACCCGACGCCAATGAAGCGCCAGAGTTGTTTGCCGGCACGAACCTCGCCGAACGCGTTCTCGAAATTCGCAACGCCTGGCTTATCAGCGACATCATGCGCGATGTCATTCGCCGCGGTACAGGCGTGCGCGCCAACGCGTTAGGCCGTACCGATTTGTCCGGCAAGACCGGCACGTCAAATGACCGTCGCGATGCCTGGTTTGCAGGCTTCAATCGCGACCTCGTGGCAACGGTATGGGTCGGCTTCGATGCGGATCGTCCTTTGGGCGGTCGCGAAGAAGGCTCGCGCACCGCCTTACCCATTTGGATGCGGTTTATCGAGTTGGTAATGAACGGCGTGCCGAACCATATGGCCCCGCAACCGTCAGGCATGACGACCGTACGAATATCGCGCGAGACCGGTGAATTGCCGCGACCCGGCGATGTGAATATTGTCTTTGAAACGTTCCGCGACGAGTACGCGCCACGCCCTGACTTTGCCGATCCAACGGCGCCGCTCGGTGGTGACCCGTTCAACACCGACGAACTTGCGGATTCGGCCGAGGATCCTTTGTTCTAGCGGCGACGAGAAGACAGCCATGGGCAAGCACGACGATCACGAACGACTGCGGGCACAAGTCGCCCAGGAAGCCGCGCGAATTATCGCTGAGCAAGGTATCGACAACTTCGGTCAGGCGAAACGCAAAGCTGGCGCCAGGCTCAACATTCGCGGCCGCGCCGCACTGCCAACCAACGCTGAGATTGAACGCGCGCTAGTCGAACATCAGGCCTTGTTCGGACGCGAAGCCCACACAAACCATATCGAACAGTTGCGCCGTGCGGCGTTGCAAGCCATGGAGCGCCTGCAAGCATTCACACCGCGTCTGGTTGGCCCGGTCGCCGCCGGCACGGCGGGTGAAGGCGCGGCGATCAACCTGCATGTGTTTACCGATACGCCGGAAGACGTTCTGTTTACGCTCGAGAATGCTGGCTTTGCCGTCGACTCGTATCAACGTCGCCTCAAGAACCGGCGCGATGCGACCAGCACGTTCCCCGGCTACGCATTTCGTATCGATGACGCCGATGTTGAAGCAACCGTGTTTCCCGTCGACGGTTTGCGCCAAGCACCGTGCAGCCCGGTCGATGGCCGACCGATGAAACGGTTGCGCGCGGAGCAAATCGAACAACTGCTAGCCGAATCGGCGTTGCTAACGGCCGTCAGCGCCTAAGTACCAAATTAGGACAATCCCCAATGTAGGAGCGGCGTCCCGCCGCGATCAAGCCGCGGCCAACCACAACGCCGCCATCATCGGGCCGAGACGGCCCTCCTTCATCCGAATCACAACCAACATATGTAGGAGCGGCGTCTCGCCGCGATCAAGCCGCGAACAACCACAACGCCACCACCATCGGGCCGAGACGGCCCACCCACATCCGCATCACAACCAACGTATGTAGGAGCGGCGTCCCCGCCGCGATCAAACCGCGGCTAACCACAAGGCCACCACCATCAGGCCGAGACGGCCCTCCTACAGCTCGGTTCGGCGTGACGCCAACGGCTGCTACCGATCCGAGATCTTCGTGTAATCGCGCGCCTCGGGGCCTGTGTACAACTGGCGCGGCCGAGAGATCCGACCTTTCTCCTCGGTCATCTCGCGCCAATGCGCGACCCACCCGACACACCGGCCGATGGCAAACATGACGGTGAACATCGATGTTGGAATACCCAGGGCCTTGTAAATAATGCCCGAGTAGAAATCGACGTTCGGGTACAGGTTCTTTTCGATGAAGTACGGATCTTTCAGCGCGACCTGCTCAAGCTCGAGCGCCAGATCAAACAGCGGCGTATCCTTGCGACCCATTTTCGCCAGGACGCGATGGCACATCTCACGGATGATCGTCGCACGCGGATCGAAGTTCTTGTAGACCCGATGGCCAAAGCCCATGAGCCGGAACGGGTCATCTTTATCTTTGGCTTTCTCGACGAACTTCGGAATGTTGCTCGTATCGCCGATCTCCTCGAGCATTTTCAGTACCGCTTCGTTGGCGCCGCCGTGCGCGGGACCCCAAAGCGCTGACACACCAGCCGCAATCGCCGAATATGGGTTGGCGCCGGAGCTGCCCGCCATCCGAACCGTCGATGTCGAGCAGTTCTGCTCGTGGTCGGCGTGCAAGATGAACAAAAGATCGAGTGCCTCGGCCGCCACCGGATCAATGTGATACGGCTCGGCCGGTACAGCGAAGAACATATTCAATATGTTCGAGCAGTAATCGAGATCGTTGCGCGGGTAGATGAACGGCTGGCCGATCGAGTGCTTATACGCCGCCGCCGCAATCGTCGGCAGCTTAGCGATAATCCGATGCGCAAATATATCGCGGTGCTGCGGATCGGAGATATCCATCGTGTCGTGATAGACAGCCGACATCGATCCGACAACGCCCGAGACCATTGCCATCGGGTGCGCGTCGTAACGGAAACCGCTGAAGAAACGCAGGATGGTCTCGTTGACCATCGTGTGCAGCGTGATCGTTTGGTTGAATTCGGCGAGTTGATCATCGGTCGGTAGATCGCCGTGTATCAAGAGGTAGGCGACCTCGATAAAACTCGACTGTTGTGCGAGCTGTTCGACGGGATAGCCGCGGTACATTAGTTTGCCGGCCGTCCCATCAATGTAGGTAATCGCGCTAGAGCAGCTACCGGTGGACACAAAACCTGGGTCGTACGTGAACACGCCCTGTTTTTTGTACAGCGCGCCGATGTCGATCACATCAGGACCGAGCGACCCTGTAAGAACCGGCAAGTCCAGTTCATCACCGCTGGGGCTGGTCAGTTTGTAGCTGTCATTACTCATCGGGCACGTCCTTCATGGCATGGATGGCACTCACCGTAAGAGCGAGATGCCGAGATTGTTTTGTCCGCCCGAACGTCGGCGGCGGCGCCAATGAGCCGGCCTGGTCGGCAGCGGGTTGTCAGGTTGACGCGCCCATCGAGGGCAGGTCGGGCGGTCAGGACCGCGTGTATTTTCGCCGAAACTTGTCGACCCGGCCACCGGCATCGACGATTTTTTGCTGTCCGGTGTAAAACGGGTGGCAACTCGAACAAATCTCGACCTGCAGCGGACCCTGGTACGTCGACCGCGTCGTGAACGTGTTCCCGCAGCTGCAAGACACGACCAAGTCGTCGTAACTGGGATGAATCTCGACTCTCATGGCTGCAAAGTCCGGGTCGCGCCATGCTCGCGCGGCCCACAAAAAAGGCCGCGTAGAATAACGATTCGGCCGTTCGCCGGCAAGTGTTGCAGTGCAGCAGATCACCGGGCACTGCTTATTCACAGAACCTGTGGATAAGTCTGTGGATGAACACTGATTAACCCACTGAAAGCCGCGGTTTCATTACATTGCGGTTACAATGGTCAAAATCTGTTCAAAATATTATTTCTATTAAAAACAGTTGTTTACAGGAATTAAAACAGAGGTTAAATCAACTAAGCACACCGTTGGAGCCAAAAACTAGGGCTTTTGCCGAGATTGTGCATAAATCGGCCGGTCGAGCTGTCAGATCCCGTTTACAGGCAGCTTTTTTCCTACGGGAGAAAAAGCGTCTGTAAGTCATTCAAAAACCGATACCCAAGAGGTGATGCCCGGAATTTCCCGGGCGCTGGTCGTTCGAGCAAACCGCGTCCCTCGGCCGTCGCCAAACAATCCTGCAGCGCATTGGCGGCCGCGGCATCGAGGGTCGGCAAGGCATCGAAACGATGTCCATCGGTCAAACGCAAGGTGTTCAAGAAAAACTCAAAGGCCACCTGCGACGACGAAATCGGCGTTAACGCGTCATCGAGCGCGGGCCGCGCCCGCTGATAGCGACGCGGATTGCGCGGCCGCTCGTACCGGGCCGGCCAGCCAGCAGAGTCGGTCAACTTGCCGTGCGCGCCAGCACCGAGCGCCAAGTAATCGCCGAAGCGCCAGTAGTTCAGATTATGACGACAGCGCCGGCCCGGTCGTGCGTAGGCCGAGACTTCGTAACGTTCAAACCCAGCCGCACTCAATAAGGCGAGCCCGGCATCTTGCATGGCGGCCACGGTATCGTCGTCCGGAAGCGGCGGCGGCTTGTGGTGAAAGCGCGTGCCCGGCTCGAGCGTCAGCTGATACCACGAGACGTGCTCGGGCGGATCGTCGAGAACGACCTCGAGATCCGCCAGCGCCGCTGCAACCCGTTGGCCAGGCAGTGCGTACATGATGTCGAGATTGACGTTATCGAACCCAGCTGCTCGCGCCGTTGCTAGGGCTGCCTTGGCCTCGGTTGCACTGTGCTGGCGGCCCAAAATCGCCAGGGCGTCGGCGTCGAATGTCTGAATGCCGATCGACAGACGGTTGACGCCGGCAGCTCGGTATTGATCAAGGCGCGCTAATTCGACCGAACCCGGATTGGCTTCAAGCGTAACCTCGATGTCGGTCGGACAATCGAAGGTCTGGCGCAACGCGCTTAGAACCGTCTCGATGGCGTGACCCGGGAAGAGGCTCGGCGTGCCGCCACCGATAAAGATGCTGCAAAGGGTTCGACCGTGCACCGAGCGGTGCTGAACCGCGATGTCCTCGCACAGCGCAGCAACGTAAGCATCGATCGGCATATCGCCATCGATGGCATAGGAATTGAAATCGCAGTACGGGCACTTTGACTCACACCACGGCAAGTGCAGATACAGACCAAGGTCGCTCGCGGCCACCGTATCGACTCAGTGACGCCGTTCGCTGAGGCGCTCAACGAGCTCCGCCAGCGCTTTACCGCGATGACTGATTCGATTTTTAGCGGCCGGGTCTAACTCGCCGCCTGTGCGCTCGGCGGCCGGATCGACAAAGATGGGATCGTAACCAAAGCCGTTGTCACCGCGCGGCTCAGCGGCGATGTAACCCGACCAAATCCCCTCGCAAATAATCGGCACCGGATCATCGGCGCTAGCGAGATAAACAAGCACACAGTGAAAATGCGCGGACCGCTCGGCCGGCGTTTGTAAGGTGCTGAGGGCAGTGAGCAACTTGGCGTTGTTGGCCGATGCTGCTGCCTCGGGTCCAGCATAGCGGGCCGAATAGATGCCGGGCCGCCCACCGAGTGCGTCGACAGCCAGGCCTGAATCGTCGGCTAACACGGGTAAGCCAGTAATACGCGACGCGTAACGCGCTTTGATCAGCGCATTCTCGACGAAGGTAAGGCCGGTTTCGGCAACCGCGCCGATGCCATGTTCGCTTTGCGGCTCGAGCGAATAGCCGAGCGGCTCTAGCAGTGTTTTCATCTCGACCAACTTGCCGGCGTTACCTGACGCCAGAACGAGTCGTGCCACGCTAAGCCTGGTGGCGAGCTAGCAGATCAGACTGCAGCGCCATCAGCTCCTTAATACCCTTGTCTGCCAATTCGAGCATCGCGTCGAGCTCGTTGCGCCGAAACGCGTGGCCCTCGGCGGTGCCCTGAACTTCGATAAACCCGCCGCCGTCGTTCATCACGATATTCATGTCCGTCTCGGCTTTCGAATCCTCAGCGTAATCGAGATCGAGTACCGGCACACCGTCGAAAACACCGACCGACACGGCCGCTACTTGGCCGTGCAGCGGGTTGCGTTTTAGGCGGCCAGCGGCGCGCTCGCGGTTTAGCGCTAACGCGAGCGCAGCGTAACCGCCGGTAATTGACGCGGTGCGCGTGCCGCCATCGGCTTGAATAACGTCGCAATCGACGGTCACGCTAATCTCGCCGAGCGCACGAAGATCAACCGCCGCGCGCAATGAACGACCGATCAGGCGCTGGATCTCCTGCGTCCGCCCGCTCTGCTTGCCACGCGCCGCTTCGCGTTGGCCACGTGTATGGGTCGCGCGCGGCAACATACCGTATTCGGCAGTGACCCAACCCTGGCCCTGGCCGCGCAGCCACGGTGGCACTCGCGTCTCAACGCTGGCTGTACAGAGCACGTGCGTATCGCCGGCACGAATCAATACCGACCCCTCGGCATGGCAAGTGACATCGGCCTCTAGCTGACAAAAGCGCAGTTCATCGGCCGCGCGGCCGCTGGGTCGGGACATGCAATACACCATCGAGAATCAAAAAACGCCGCCGGAGAATACACGAAGTAATGAAATTGGATCGGGGTTTGGCGTTGCGGCGAACGAAGGTGTGGTAGGGCCGTCGCGGCCCGATGGCGACGGCGTTGTTGGTCGGCGCTGCTGATCGCGGCGGAACGCCGCTCCTACAGCGGGGGTTACCGTAGCGGTGAACCGACGGCGGTGTTCAGCGTTGCGGCAAACAAGGGTGTAGGAGGGCCGTCCCGGCCCGATTCAAACAATCTAGCTAACCGAGCCAACGCAACGAGGTGGCGGTCGTGTTATCCGAATACGGTGCATTCGCACCAACCGCTAAATCCACCATCTCGCGCAATGAATCGATCAACGGCTGATCATCACGGCCGGCCATGCGCGCCAAGTCTTTCTCGGCAAGGCCCGACCACAACCCATCGGTGCAGGCGATAAGCGTATCGCCCGCGCGGAGTTTCTTTTTACTCGACACGGTGATGCTCGGTAATGCGTCGTCGCCGCCGAGACACGACTCGACGAAATTTCGCATAGGGTGGGTTTTAAGTTGGTGCTCTTTGATCACACCTTCTTGCAACAACACCTCAACATGACTGTGATCACGGGTGCGGTCGCTCACCCGCCCATCGCGCAATAGGTAAACCCGTGAGTCTCCCACGTGGGCAAAGTAAGCGGCGCGGTCTTGCACCAAACAAACCGCGCCGGTGGCGCGAGGACGATCGTCGACCGGCACCTCGGCGGTATCGTTAACGATGGCGTCGTGGGCACGCCCTAACGCCAAATAGAGAAAACCCTGCGGATCGAAGATGGGCTTACGGGCCTCGTTAAACAGCGCTTCCAACGTCTGCAATGCCACATCGGCAGCGCGGGCCCCATCGAGATGGCCGCCCATGCCGTCGAACGTCAGCAGTAGCGCAGCGTTGTCGGCCACAACGATCTTGGCTTTGTCCTGATTTTCTTTACGATCACCGCGCACGGAGATCTTGCCGTATTCGATACGCACGTTCTTTCGTTTACCCAGCGCGGTTGTCCCGGCCACGCGCTTTTTTCCAAACTGCCCGAAGTATTATTGGAATCATCGTCCGGGTCTGTCGCCGACGTCACAATTGAGCAATAAAATCGGCGTTTTAGCCAATATTTCTCGTCGTATGCGAAAACGCAGCCGCGTCATGATTTTGGCGGTACCATCTCGCGTTCTCGCCGTTCCGGTCGAGACAGTCCAATAAGCCCACACTGGAGGTAGGCTTTGATCCGTAGCATGACCGGTTTTGCTCGCGCCAGTGCGAGCCATGACACATTCGAGCTCGTCTGTGAGCTGCGAACGGTCAACCATCGTTACCTCGACGTGCAATTTCGTCTGCCGGAAGACTTGCGTGGGCTCGAAACAGCGCTGAAAACGCGCATTGGCGAGCGGCTTAGCCGTGGCAAGGTGGACTGCAACGTATTGATGCGGCGTCAGGCGGGTGCGACACCGGCCGGCGCGCTCGATCACGAGGCCTTGGCGACGTTGGCTGAGACCTGCGACGCGGTTCGCCATGCGATACCGGGCCTGTCGGCGCCGACGACGCTCGATGTGTTGCGCTGGCCAGGCGTCGTTGCCGAGACAAAAGTCGATGCGGATAGCCTCGGCGCTGCGCTGATGGCTCTCGTCGATAACGCGATCGACGAGTTGCAGGCCATGCGCGGGCGCGAAGGTGAGCGGCTCGCCGCGATGATCCGCGAACGCTTAACGGCGATCGAGGCAATCGCAGCTGATGTGCGCGAGCGCCGGCCCGGCATTGTTGCTGCGGCGACGACGAAAATCGAAGAACGGATCGCGAAACTTACGACCGATGCCGACCCGGCGCGACTGGCAACCGAAGTCGCGTTGCTGGCACAAAAACTCGACGTCGATGAAGAGCTCGATCGACTCGGTAGCCACGTGACAGAGATCGGCGCGGTATTAACGCGCGACGAACCGATCGGCCGGCGACTCGACTTTCTCATGCAAGAGCTCAATCGCGAGGCCAATACGTTGGCGTCGAAGAGCGGCGACGGGATCACAACCCAGTTAGCGGTCGAGTTGAAAGTCTTGATCGAACAAATGCGCGAGCAAATCCAGAACATCGAGTAGCACTATGGCTCGCGGCAGACTTATTGTGATTTCGGCGCCGTCGGGCGCTGGTAAAACAACGTTGGTTAAGTCGTTGCTGACGCGCAACCCCAACTTTGTGTTTTCGATCTCGTACACAACCCGTGCAATGCGCCCCGGTGAGCGCGACGGTGTCGACTACCGGTTCGTCACGAAACGCGAATTTAAAGCGTTGGTCGCCGCCGACGAGCTGCTCGAATGGGCGGAAGTCTTCGATAATTTTTACGGCACCTCACGTGCTGACGTCGACGCCGAGCGTCGCCGTGGACGCCACGTCGTGCTCGAAATCGATTGGCAAGGGGCACGCCAAGTGCGTGCTGCCGTTCCCGACTGTCGCAGCATCTTTATTTTGCCGCCATCGGTCGGCAGCCTTCGCGAGCGGCTGGTCGGGCGAAAAAACTCGACCGGTGCGAAAGACGATATCGAGCGACGGCTACGCGATTCGCTGACCGACCTGGCGCACTGGGATGAGTTCGATTATGTCGTCGTCAATGACGCCGTCGAGCGCGCGACCGACGAGCTGGAGGGTATTGCGCTCGGCCGTCTCCGGCGCAATCGCGTCGGCACGCAAACAACCGCCGATCGGGTCGCTGCCATCTTGGCAGCCGGCTAAACTTAGACCTTATTCGATCATGGCATAAGTGGTGGCCTGGCCCGCCAGGACCGCGCTAGACTGCTAGCAAGTTGTTAACAAGGACGCGCGCCATGGCTCGCATTACCGTCGAGGACTGCCTCGAGAACATCGACAACATTTTCGAACTGGTGTTGGTCGCCGCGAAACGCGCGCGCCGCGTCGCCAACGGCGCGGAGCCATTCGTGCCACTCGAAAACGACAAACCCACCGTGGTCGCGCTGCGAGAGATTGCCGAAGGGCACATCACGTCGACCATTCTCGAAGAACCGGAATTCACGACAGACGAACTGTTGATGGCGGAAACCGCCGCCGCTCAGCAGGACGAATTGCTGCCGCACCGGGGCTTCAAGCTCGGCGACTAAGGCGGGCTTTCGCCCGCCCGACAGCGGTGCCCGTCGCGATCCCATTCCGCCACACGGCCGCCACGTTGGTCGCTAATCCGGCTATGCGCCCGCCAAGCGGCGCCCGTTCGCGTTAGCGCACCGGTGGTCGACTACGCCGCCAGTTTTCGCGCCCGGCTGCCGGACACACCGTGGTTCACCGGTCAGCGCCGTTTAGTCGATAAGCTCAGCGAGTATCTACCCCCCAACGAAGTCGAGTTGGTCGTGCGCGCCTATGAATTTGGCGCCGCGGCACACGAGGGACAGCGCCGGCGCAGCGGCGAGCCCTACATCAGTCACCCGGTTGCGGTCGCCGACATTCTTGCCGATCTGCATATTGACGGTGAGGGCATTTCGGCTGCGATCCTGCACGATGTCATCGAAGATACGCCTGCGAAGAAGGGCGAGTTGGCCGAAAAGTTTGGCGACGACGTAGCGGCGCTGGTCGACGGCGTTACCAAACTCGACCAGGTGCAGTTTCGCAGCCGCGCCGAAGCGCAGGCTGAGAGCTTTCGCAAAATGTTGCTCGCCATGGTCGAGGACATTCGCGTCATCCTCGTCAAGTTAGCCGACCGGCTGCACAACATGCGCACCCTCGAATCGATGCCGGCCGAAAAACAGCGCCGGATTGCTCGTGAGACGCTGGAAATCTACGCCCCCATCGCGAATCGACTCGGTATCCATACGATGAAGACCGAGCTCGAAGAACTCGGTTTTCGCTATCTGTACCCGCACCGTTACCGCGTGCTTGAAAAAGCGGTGCGGCGCGCGTTCGGTAATCAGCGGCAAATGCTAAAGAAAATCTCGCTGGCCCTTGAGAACGGGCTGCGCGATGTCGGCATTGACGGCGACGTCGATGGCCGGCAGAAAAACCTTTATAGCATTTACACAAAAATGCGCCGGAAAAAGAAGTCGCTGGCCGAGGTTGTCGATGTCTATGGTTTTCGCGTTGTCGTACCGGATGTCGAGGCCTGTTATCGCGCCCTTGGCCTCGTCCACAAACTGTACAAACCGATGCCGCGCCGCTTTAAGGACTACATCGCCATTCCGCGAGTCAATGGCTATCAAAGCCTGCACACCATTTGCTTCGGTCCGCGCGGGCTGCCGCTGGAAGTGCAGATTCGCACGCGCGAAATGGACATGATGGCCGAACAAGGCATCGCATCGCATTGGCGCTATAAGGCGCACGACAAATCGAGTCCAGCACCGCAGGTGCGCGCCCGCGAATGGTTGGCGCAGCTCATCGAAATCGAAGAGCGTGGCAGCTCGGAAGAATTCTTGGAACACGTCAAGGTCGATCTGTACCCCGACAAGGTCTACGTGTTCACACCGAAGGGCGATATTTTTCGCTTGCCGCGCGGCGCCACGGTCGTCGACTTTGCCTACGCAATTCATACCGACATCGGTAATCGCTGCGTCGCCGCGAAAATCGACCGGCGCTTGGTGCCGCTAAGAACGCCGCTCGCCAACGGACAAACCGTGCAAGTCATTACCGCACGCGGTGCGCGGCCAAACCCAAATTGGGTCAATTTCGTCGTCACGGCCAAAGCCCGTTCAGCCGTTCGGCAATACCTGCGACAACTGCAGACGAGCGAAGCGATCGACCTCGGTCGGCGTTTGCTCGACCAAGCATTGCGCGATCTCGGCAGTTCGCTCCGCCGCATCAGCCGCAATCGGCTCAAACGCTTGCTGGACGATCTCGGCTTGAACGTGCGCGAGGAATTGTACGAGCAAGTTGGACTCGGCGAGCGCTTGGCACCGATCGTCGCGCGGCTGATCAGCAATGAACCGGCACCGCAACAAACGGCGACAGCGGGCAACGAAGCGCCGCTGACAATCAGCGGCACCGAGGGCATGGTGGTTAGTTTTGGTCGCTGTTGTTACCCAATTCCGGGCGACGCAATCATGGGCTATCTGTCGAGCGGCCGTGGCATCGTTATCCACCGCGAAGACTGTCGTAACCTGGAAACGTTTCGCAAACACCCGCAAAAGTGGATCACGGTCGATTGGCGTGCGGACACCGACGAGGAGTTTCTTTGCCGTATTGTCGTTGAGGCCGAGAACCGTATGGGTATCCTGGCGGAAGTGGCCGCATCGATATCGGCGACCGAGACCAACATCGAACAAGTCGATGTCAACGACCGTGACCTCGGGCTGTCATCGATAACGTTCTACTTGCATGTTCGCGATCACGATCATCTCGCCGTCGTGACGGCGGCTGTGCGTAAAATGCCGCGCGTCAAACGTGTCTACCGCTACTTGTTCGCACTGGAGGATGACGATGACGACTAAAACCCGGGTCGAGACCGCTGCCGCACCGGCCGCCATCGGCACCTATAGCCAAGCAATCCGTTGCGGCGACACGGTGTATTTATCGGGCCAAATTCCGCTCGATCCCGCCACGATGGAAGTCATCGATGGCGATTTTCGGGCCCGCGCGGAACGCGTTTTCGATAACTTGGCTGCCGTGGCAGAGGCCGCAGGCGGCACGCTCGATAACGCCGTCAAAATAACGGTATTTCTCACTGACTTGAGTCACTTCGCCATCGTCAACGACGTTATGGAAGCGCGCTTTAGCGCACCGTACCCAGCACGCGCCGCCGTCGGCGTCGCCGCGCTGCCGAAAGGCGTAGACGTCGAGGCGGACGCCGTCCTGGTGTTGTGAGCGAACGCGGCCAAACGGCCGCACCGGATTTAAAAGCGCCGCTCACCGAGTTGAGCGGCGTTGGGCCGGCGCTGGCCGACAAACTGGCAGACGCGGACCTTCACAGCGTGGAGGATCTGCTCTTTCACCTGCCGCTGCGCTTCGAAGACCGCACCCAGGTGACGCCGATCGGCGCGCTGCGGCCGGGGCGCGCCGCACTCGTTGCGGGCGAAATTGCGCTCGCGGAGACGGTGTTCCGACCTCGGCGCAGCTTCTTGGCGCGGATCAGCGATGGCACCGGCTCGCTAACGATGCGCTTGTTCCACTTCAGCAACACGCAAGTACGCCAGCTCACGCGCGGCACGCGACTGTCGATGTTTGGTGATACCCGCATGGGGCCCGCCGGGCTTGAGATGGTGCACCCGGAATACCGCCACTTGGCCGGTGATGCCGCGCCAACACTTGAGCGCGCATTAACGCCGGTGTATCCCGCTGCCGATGGCATCGGGCAAAAACGGTTGCGATCGTTGACGGCGCAAGCATTGGCAGCGTTGTCGCGCGACGCCCCCGCGGAGCTGTTGCCAGACGAAATCGTCACAGAGTTGGGTCTGCCGCCGCTCGCCGACGCGTTGCGCGAGCTGCATCACCCACAACCGGGGTTTGCGGTCGACCCGGATGCTGGCGTCGACGATCCGTCGATTCGCCGCTTAGCGTTGGAGGAAATTCTCGCCCAGCATTTATCGCTTCGCCGCCTACGGCTGCGTAGCGAGCGATTTGCAGCGCCGCCGATCCCAGCCGGTACCTTGGCCGATACGTTTGTCGATGCGTTACCGTTCGCGTTGACCGGTGCGCAGCGGCGCGTCGCCGGCGAGATCGCAGCAGACCTCACCAAACCAACACCGATGCAACGACTGGTGCAAGGCGATGTCGGCTCCGGCAAAACGATTGTGGCCGCGATGGCCGCGTTGCAAGCCATTGATGCCGGGCTGCAAACGGCATTGATGGCGCCGACCGAGATTCTGTCCGATCAACACCGAGCAACGTTCGATGGCTGGCTGGCACCGCTTGGACGGCGTGTCGTGCAGCTAAAAAGCCGGCAAAAAAGCGCCGAACGACGCGCTGCGGTGGCCGCCGTCGCCGATGGCAGCGCCGACCTCGTGGTTGGCACGCACGCGTTGTTTCAGGAAGGTGTTGCTTTTCACAAACTCGGACTGGCGATTATCGATGAGCAACACCGCTTCGGTGTTGCCCAGCGGCTGGCCCTAACGCAAAAGAGTGCAACCGATGGTGAACGTGCCCATCAGCTGGTAATGACAGCGACGCCGATTCCACGCACCTTGGCGATGACCGCGTACGCCGATCTCGACACGTCGGTCGTCGACGAGCTGCCGCCTGGGCGCACGCCGGTTACAACCGCTGTCATTCCCGATACCCGCCGCGACGAATTAACGAGTCGTGTACGCGAGGCGTGTCTTGAGGGCCGACAGGTCTACTGGGTCTGCCCGTTGATCGAGGAGTCCGAGACGTTGAACGCCGAGGCAGCGACGAGCCGCTACGAGGAATTGCGCGCGCAATTGCCCGAGGTTCGCGTCGGCCTTGTCCACGGCCGCCTCGCCGCCACCGACAAGCACGCGGTTATGGCGGCGTTCAAAGCCGGTGAGATCGCGTTGCTGGTCGCAACGACGGTCATTGAAGTCGGCGTCGATGTACCGAATGCGAGCTTGATGATCATCGAAAACGCTGAGCGGCTCGGGCTCGCGCAACTTCACCAGTTGCGCGGTCGGGTCGGGCGCGGCGCAGCCCAGTCGAGCTGCCTCTTGCTCTACCGCACGCCGCTCAGCCGCTTGGCTAAAGAACGCTTAAAGGTGATGCGCGAGACCAACGACGGCTTCATTGTGGCCGAGAAAGACCTCGAACTGCGTGGCCCCGGCGAGGTGCTCGGTACCCGCCAGACCGGCGCCATCCAGTTTCGGATTGCCGATCTCAGCCGCGACCGCAGCTTATTGCCAGTGGTACGCCGAGCGGCGACTCTGATCGAACAGACGGCGCCTGGCAACGCCGATCGGCTGATCGAACGCTGGCTTGGCAGTGCCGAGCGCTTTGCGACCGTCTGACGGCAACGCCGAGGCGCGGTATCATCGCGCAAACCACTGGACAGCAACGATGAGTGCACGCTCCCCCGTGACAACACCGGCGCACCGCAGCGGGCAACCGTGGCTGGAGACAGCCTGGCAGTACCTTGCGCTGATGCGGATCGACAAGCCGATCGGTATCTGGCTGTTGTTGTGGCCAACGCTATGGGCGCTGTGGATTGCGGCGGACGGAGAGCCGACCGGACGCTTGTTTGCGATCTTCGTTGTTGGCGTTATCGTGACGCGCTCCGCCGGCTGCGTCATGAACGACCTTGCTGATCGGCGCATCGACCGCGAGGTCAAGCGAACGCAACAACGACCGCTAGCGACCGGTCGCGTCAGCGTTGCCGAAGCAAGTGTCTTGTTCATCGGTCTCGGGTTTATCGCAATCGGTTTGGCGTTGATGCTGAACGCACTCGCGCAGTTGCTCGCTGCCGCGGCCACCGTCTTGTTGATTGTCTACCCGTTTACGAAACGATTTCTGTCGGTACCGCAACTCGTTCTCGGCGCTGCGTTCGGCATGGCTGTGCCGATGGCATTCGCCGCAACGACCGGTGAACTGCCGCCGGTCGCTTGGCTAATGTTTGCCATTACATTGGTGTGGGCCGTTATCTACGACACGATGTACGCGATGGTCGATCGCGACGACGACATCGATGCTGGAATCCGCTCAACCGCCATTTTGTTCGGCGATGCCGACCGCTTCGTTATCGCCGGTCTGCAGGCCAGTATGGTACTGGGCCTGCTGATGCTTGGATCGCGTACCGGCTTGGGCGGGTGGTACTACACCTCGCTGCTCGCGGTGATCGCGTTTATGCTGTACCAGCAATGGTTGATTCGCGACCGCGATAAGGACGCATCGTTTGCTGCGTTTCGCAACAATCAGTACGTCGGTCTCGCCGTCTTCGTTGGAATCGCGCTCGACTACCAGTTTGCCGCGGGCTAGGCACGAACGATGAACGGCCTCCTGCGACGCTTTGTTGTTCCCGCCATCGTTGCGCTTGCCATCATGGTTGTGCTGATGAGCTTCTCCGTCTGGGTCGTCGAACAACCGCCGGTCGCCCGGCAACTAGATCGGGTCGCCAGCCGGATGGAGGCGGCGGCTGAAGCGGACAGTACCTCGCCACTGCCGACGATGCCGGAGCGCCAAGAGGTGCCGGTCGTCGAACGACGCAGCCCAGCACCGGTTGATTGTCGTGCAGAAAGCGCGCGAATCAACCAGCGGTTTTTGTCAGCACGCGCGTGTGCCACCGATCTAGACTGCGTGATCAGCGCACCGCGCCACCGTTGTATCGTCGCGCTACGAGTTGGCATTGCTGGTGCTATCGAAGACGACATCTTGACGGCCGCCGGTCGTTGTCCGAGTGCGTTGGTGCTGCCGACACTCGATGAGCTCTGCCGAGCACCCGATCGGGGTTGGGTCCCGCACTGCGCCGACAACGTCTGCGCGTTGCACGACTCGTTTGACCCCGGCCCGTAGCCGCCGTTACGCACGGGCGACACAGGCTGCCGTCACCGATTCCGCACCGGCTTGCAACAGCGCATCGGCGGCCGCCGCGATCGTCGTGCCGCTCGTTACGACATCGTCAACCAGCAGACAACGTTGACCGGCCACGCGATCCGCCCGCGCGGCAAACGCGCCGACAACGTTGCGCCGCCGGACGGTTCTCGGCAGCGCTGATTGGGCGTGGGTCGCTCGGGTTCTTAGTAGTGCACGCGCATGCAACGGCAACATGAGCGCCGCCGCGAGAGGTTCGGCCAGACACTGCGCCTGATTGAATCCGCGCCAAAGTAGGCGGCGCCAATGCAAAGGCACGGGGACCACGATGTCGCAGTTGATCTCGGCGCGGGCCACGGCGGCTAGCAAAACGGTGGCCAACGGCTCAACCAACGCAAGCTCGCGCTGAAACTTGATGCGCCGCAGCAGTCGATCGACGGGGAATGCATAGTCGAGCGGGGCAATCAGTTGCTCGTACGGCGGTCGGCGACGTTGGCAACGCCCACAGGGCACCGTCGCATCGGCCACGGCGCTTGCGCAGATGGGACACGCGGCGCCTAACCGCGGCAAATCGGCGATGCAGCCATCGCAAAGCGACGCGGCGACGCCGCTCTGACGGCAGAGCAGGCAGATGGCTGGCAGCAGCTTATCGAGAATCGGCTGCCAATAGAGCTTATGTGGCACGCACTGATGATGTGCGTGAAACACGGCATCGACACGCTCGAAAAGTGGCCAATCAACTCAGAAAACGCGGCGCTTGCCAGGAGCAGATATCGCCGCCACTCTGGCGCGGTGACCAATGAGCTGAACGACATCGACCCGGTCGCTGTGTGCCGTCAAGCACGGCGCCGACGCAGCTGCCCGGCGGAGCACGCCTACGTGCAGCGGCGCGCGGCCGATGCCGTCGCTGATCGACTGGCCTTGCTAGCCGGCGCTCCGGCAAGCGCCATCGACGTTAGCGCCGATGGCGGACTTGCCAGCACAGCCGTGCGCGAGCGCTACCCAAAGATCGCGCAGTTTGCTGCAGGCCCTGGCGCGGCACCTGAGCGCCGGCGTTGGTGGCAACGCAGACAGCCCACCTTGCTCGGCGGCAACCTCGAATCACTCGACGCGGCCGATGCCGCGATGGGACTCGCGATCTGCAACCTAACCCTACCGTGGCTGAATGCGCCGGATGGGCTTTTTTCTGAGCTGGCTCGGGTACTTAGCGCCGATGCACCGCTTATCGTCATAACGCCCGGACCCGACACGTTCAAAGAGCTGCGTGACGCCTGGGCCGATGTCGTACCGGGCGAGCCGCCGATCGCAACGTTCCTGGACATGCACGATCTTGGCGATGCGCTAGTACGTGCTGGTTTTGTCGAACCGGTTGTCGATGTTGATCGGCTAACGGTTCGCTTCGCATCGGCCGATACCCTTTGGCAAGACCTCACCATGAGTGGTGCTGGCAACGTATTACGAGCACGCCGCCGTGGCTTGCTGACACCGCGGCGATTGCAGGCGCTACAGGACCGGTTGGCCGGCGGTGGCGACGGTTTTGGCATCACGATCGAGCTCACCTGCGCGCACGCATTCGCACCTCGCGATAGCCGTCGATCCGCCGCTAGCGAGGTTCGTGTTGCGGCCCAATCGATCGGCCGTCGCCGGTCCTGACCAGCTGTTGTATGAGTTACCGAGAATGACTCGTAACACCTTGTTGGAAAAGACGAAATTGCTACGCTGTGACGGCCGTCATGGTTGCGTGTCGCGGTGCACCAACGTACACTTTGCGGTCGATTGTTGACGTGTTTTTCAGCGCGGCGGACGGGGCCGAGCGCACCATGACTTGCTTCGAAATACGACCGAACCATTCGCTCGATTCGACGTCATCGACGTTGTTCTACGGGTCGTTGGTTGTCGTTGGCGGAGCGATCGCCATGCTCTTCGCCCTGCAAGGTTTTTGGCCAGTGCTGCCGTTCGCCGGATTGGAACTCGGTGCGCTGCTGTTCTGCGTGCACAAAGTTAACCAACGCGCGCGCGATCGTGACTGGATCGAGATAGACGACAACACCGTTACGGTACGTCGCGAGCGCGCCGGCACGGAACGAGTACGGCAATTTAACCGGGCTTGGACGAACGTTCGTTTGGAACCCGGATTGGGTCGGTTACGCCTCGCCATCGGCGCCAGCAATCAGTGGTGCACGGTCGGCGAGTTTTTAACCGATGCGGAACGAAAAGGGTTAGGAAATCGCCTGCGGCAGGTGCTCAGTGCGCCAGCCATACAATTGAACGACTGACGGAATACTGCAGGCCGCGAGGCCAACGGAAATTGGGTTCACCATGAAACGACTGACAACACTGCTGCTCGCTGGACTGTCCAGCACAGCATATGCCGACTGGGATCTAAACATGCCGCAAGGCGTGACCGAGATCTCGAAAGACGTTTACGGCTTACACATGACCATTTTTTGGGTCTGTGTGGTTATCGCCGTGTTCGTCTTTGGCGCAATGATTTTTGCGTTGATCAACCACCGTAAGTCGGTTGGCGCGGTCCCTGACAAAAGCATGGTGCACTCAACCAAAGCGGAGATTATCTGGACCGTAATACCGGTGGTCATCCTGGTCGGTATGGCCGTACCCGCCGCCGAGACGCTGGTGAAAATGGAAGACACGCGCGATCCCGATATCACGATCAAAGCAACGGGCTATCAGTGGAAGTGGCATTACGAGTATCTCGATCAGGACGTGTCGTTCTGGTCGAACCTCGACGCGGCCAGCAATGAGGCGCGCCAGCTCGACTCCGGCATCGACCCGGAGTCGGTCCCGAATTACCTGCTCAACGTCGATAAGTCGGTCGTTGTGCCGGTCGGTGCAAAAGTGCGCGTCCTGCTGACATCGAACGACGTTTTGCACGCCTGGTGGATCCCGGAATTCGCCGTCAAGAAAGACGCAATCCCCGGCTTCATCAATGAGATTTGGTTCCGCGCAGAAGAGGTCGGTACGTACCGCGGTGTCTGCGCCGAGCTTTGCGGGCGCGATCATGGCTTTATGCCGATTGTCGTTGAAGTCCGGCCGGCCGAGGAGTTCGCGACTTGGGTTGCGGCGAACCGCGCCGATGCTGACGACCAACCGCAACTGGCTAACGCCATCAACTAAGACTTAAGCATTCGATTCACGCTGGCGGCCGATACCGCGCAGCAGGAGCAACACCGATGAGTAGCGCTACACACGCAGCCGATCACCACGACGAGCACGACGATCACGGCCCAGCCAAGGGCATATCGCGTTGGCTCTTCACGACCAACCACAAAGACATCGGCACGATGTACATGTTGTGGAGCTTGCTGATGTTCTTCGTCGGCGGCGCGATGGCATTGGTGATTCGCGCCGAACTCGGCATGCCCGGTATGCAGTTTGTGCACCCGGACTTTTACAACCAAATGGTCACGATGCACGCGTTGATCATGATCTTCGGCGCGGTCATGCCCGCGTTCGTCGGGTTGGCGAACTGGATGATCCCGATGATGGTTGGTGCACCGGACATGGCGCTACCGCGGATGAACAACTGGTC
>JBCDBO010000003.1:0-118388 GCA_039183535.1 Pseudomonadota bacterium
CCACCTAGGTGGCCGAGTTGTGCGCTAAGGCTGGCCTGCATGTCGCCGCGCGTCGCGATGGCATCGGCGCCCCGGCCTGCTAATTCGTCGAGAAGCACCGGCGCCGCTGCCAGCTCGCCGGCCAAATAGGTCGAACGACTCACCCAATTCACAAGGTTCTGGCGGGTGGTTGGACTTTCAAGCAACAGCGACAAATAGGTACTCCGACGCAGCGTTGCCTCTAGCACACGGCTGAGCCGCTCCCAAACAACTGCCGGTTCGGGCAGCGCTACCAATTCGTCAAGAAGCAACGGTACGAGCGAATCTAGGCGCTCTAAGGCCATCGCATCGAGTCGCTTGCCAGCGGCTGTGCGACGCAGCTTGGTAACACCGGCAGCGATCTCGAGTGCTGGATCGACGCCCAATGCTTGTAAGGTGGCGGCCAGCGCGACCTCATCGGTGGGCCAGTCGGTCGCTGAACGAGGCGCACGATGCGTCGGCGCCAACTCCGATGCATTAAAGTGCCGTTGCACGTTTTGACGGTGCGCCGACAGGGCGCTGAGCAACGGCTCCTCCGCTGCGAATCCGAGCGCCACAGCGATTTTACCGCGAGCGGCTGCCGACTCGGGAAGACGGTGGGTTTGCGTATCATTGCGACCTTGCACGGCATTTTCGACACGGCGAAGCAACTCGTATGCATCGGCGAGCTCGCGTGCCGCCACTGTTTCGACATGTTGGCGAGCAACCAAGGCGTTCAGGGCATTGTTCAGCCCGCGCTGCTTAAGCTCGGGCTCTCGCCCGCCGCGAATCAGCTGCAAAGACTGCACAATAAACTCAATTTCTCGGATCCCACCGGGCCCGAGCTTGAGGTCATCTTGTGCATCGCGCCGCTCTACGCCCGCTGCGATTTTCTGCTTGAGTTCGCGCAATGAGCCGAACATGCCAAAGTCGAGATAGCGTCGATACACAAAGCGATCGAGTAAACCACTGAGTTCGTCGTCGGGGTCGGCATCTGGATTGACCAACCGGGCCTTTAAATAGGCATAGCGCTCCCAATCGCGTCCTTGCGTTTCCAAGTAGCGTTCGAAACTGTCAAAGCTCGACACCAATGGGCCGCTTGCACCAAACGGGCGCAGACGCATATCGACGCGGTAGACGAAACCATCTGCCGTACGTTGGTCCAGCAACCGAATCAATTCGCGCCCGAGTCGCGTACAGTACTGACTCGCGGTTAGCGAGGCCGCGCCGTCACTCACGCCGTCGCAGCGATAGAGCAGCACAAGGTCGATGTCGGACGAGAAATTTAGCTCCTCGCCGCCGAGCTTTCCCATCGCGAGTACCGCGACATCGATGCGCTCGCCGTGGCCGTCACGAAGCGTACCGAAACGGTCGTGAAGCGATGCCGTCGCATGGCGCAAAGCGAATTGAATCGCCGCATCTGCCGCTGCCGACAGACGCTGCAAGCTTGCCGTGACCGGCGCGTGTTCGAGCCACTCGCACCACAGAGCAGCAATATGCAGTGCGTGCCTTGCGCTACGTAGTGCACGCATCGGGTCTTGCAAAGACGCTTGCGCCGCTGCGAAAACTTCTGTCGCACCGACATGACCGGCATCGCGATACTGTAGCGCCGTGACGAGCAGTTGGTTGACGGCCGCTGTCGTCAGCGTACGACCAACGTACTCGCTAAGCCACGCTAACTCGGCAGCTTTATCGCGATCGAGTACCGCCGGCAGATCGGGGAGCCTTGATTGATGATGAGCGATACCAGCCGCGCGCCGTGCTGCGATGTCCTCTTGCGTGTCCTCGCTCATCGGCGTCCAGAACGGTCCCAGTTGCTGGACAACAGTGTAACGCAGCGACGCGAACGCGAGAGGACCGGCGGTGCCGGTAACGAACCAGGAAGGCGTGGTAGATGGGGATCCTGGGCGCCACCGGCGCCGCCGATGTTTAATGCGCCTCTAGGCGAACAGCAAGACGCCGATTACACCGACGAGGAAAACGCCGTAAATAAATCCCAGCACGCCGAATACCTGCATCCAGAGTGCTTCGTCGTTTTTGGAGTGATCGTTCGTCATGGCTCAGCCCCGCAGCAATATGTCAGCGTTGTGCCACGGGCGTTACAGATATCCCAGCGCGGCGCGAGTTTTTTGCGCGTGCGCTGACGGCCAGCGATACTTGGCCGATGCCATCACCAAGCCTACTCATCGTCACCCATAGTCAGTCGGGTCGCACCGCTCAGCTCGCCAACGCAGCGATCAACGGTGCGCGCAGCGAAGACGGCGGCGCCACCGACATTATTGTTGCCGATCCGTTGTCCGTTGCTGTCGAAACGGTCCAAGCGGCTAGCGGTTATCTGTTCGCGACACCGGAGAATTTCGGCTATATGAGCGGCGCATTAAAATATTTTTTTGACCGCATCTACTACCCCTGCGAGAACGTACTCGCCGGTCGCGCCTACGGACTGATTGTCAGCGCCGGCAATGACGGCACTGGGGCGATTAACAGCGTGCAACGAATCGTCACCGGACTTGCGCTGGTACCCGTACAACCACCGTTACTCTCGGTAGGCGGCGTAACCGACAGTGCGCTGGAGGAGGCGCGACTGCTCGGCACAACGTTGGCGGCGGGACTCGATGCGGGGGTGTTTTGAGCCGGTCAGACCTGATTTATTGCGCTGGACGCCGTATCGGCGTCAGGACTGAACGCACGACTAAGAACGTCTTCGAGCAGCAGCGGCTCACCAACTAAGAAACCCTGCGCGTAATCGACACCAATGTCGTTCAGCAAACGACGGGCGGCTTCGTTGTCGACATACTCGGCGATCGTATTGAGCTTCATCACTTTGGCGACATGCGTAATCGCAACGACCATCGCCTCGCTTACGGTGTTGGTCGTAACGTCCTTAACGAAACCACCATCGATCTTCAAGCTATCTACGTTGAGCGATTTCAGGTAAGCAAACGAGCTCAAGCCGGCCCCGAAATCGTCTAAGGAGAAGACGGCACCGAGTGACTTTAAAGACTGAATAAATCGGCGCGCGCTGTTGAGGTTAGCGACAGCGGCCGTCTCAGTGATTTCGAAGCACAGATGCCGAGCCGGCACTTGAAGGCGGTTGATGCTGCCTACGACGTAATCGAGCAGAGAGTCGTCTTGCAGCGACTGCCCTGATAAATTGATCGCGAAGCGAGCATCGCCGTCGGCCAGGGCATCGCGGTGTTCGGCCAGCAGCGACAGTGAACGCTCGATAACGAACCGATCGAGCTGCGGCATCAATTGATAGCGTTCGGCCGCTGAGAAAAAATCGCCAGGCAACAACTCGCGGCCTTGTCCGTCGACCATCCGCACCAATATTTCGTAGTACGGAAAGTGCGCGTTGGCCGTTGGTCCGAGTGGAACAATCGGTTGTGCGACGAGCTGAAACGCACCTTCGTTCAGCGCGTTGTGAATTTGCCCGACGATTTGCATATCGTCGACGCGGCGAATAATGCTGTGGTTGTCTTGGTCGTACACCTCTACACGGTCGCGGCCATGATCTTTCGCGGCGGTACAGGCCACTTTGGGCGAAATCATTGCCCCGGCGCAGCCTTCGTCCGACACAGTCAACGGTGCGACTCCGGCGCTGACGGTAATTTGGTGTGACTTATCGCCCTTCAGATAACTCATCTTGTGCGCGGCCAAGCGAATCTGCTCGGCAAACGTTACGGCCTCAGCGACGCCAGTATCGGGCAACAAGACCGCGAAATTATCGCCAGCGAGACGCGATGCCACGCCACGGTCGGGTAACGAGCGCTGCAACTCTGAGGCAAAACGCACCAACACCTCATCACCAGCGCGATGATCGAAGGTGTCGTTAAACAACGCCATGTTATCGATATCGAAAAAGATCAAGGCGTGCTCGGTAACCACATGGTCAAGCTCGGCGTAGGCATCTTCGATTTGCGATTCGAAACCCGAGCGGTTCATCAAGCCGGTGGTCCGGTCGTAATTGAGTTCAATCACTCGTTCAGTACGCCGAGCGATATGGTCGGCAAACGCGATATCGTGGGCACGAAACGTCTGGCGATCGACCTGACCGAACATCGCGAGCACGCCGACGACGCGTTTGCCGCCTTCACGGATGGGGCTGGCGATAATCTGATAGCCATCCTGGTGCTGCGGTAATTCCGCAGGCGCACGGGTAACATCGAGCAGCAACGACGATGTTCGCGTACTCACAGCGGGTAACAATCGCCGAGCGGCGACACCATCGAGTGTCTTGCGGTCAACGTCGGCCCAGCTTGGATGGGTAACGCTAAAGCGAATACGTTTATCAGGCATCAGCAAAACGCTGTAGCCAATCCTTAGGTCTTTGGCGATGGCGGCAACCAGGCCACCAAGACCCGATTGACCATGCGGGGTATTGATAATCGCATCGTCCAGCGCGTAAATCGTACGCAGACGACGTTGGTTGGCTACGCTGTCGGCGTCGGTCGTCGCAGCACGCACGCTCTGGACCAGAGCGCTCGACAGAACGTTTAGGGTCGGTGCCAGCAACTTCTCGATGAGGGCAAGACTGCCGGGTACATGGTCGGGATCGTCAAACGATGCGATTACCCAGCCCACCGACTGCGCCGCGGCGACTAAGGGTAATAAGATGTTCTTCGAACCGTCGGCGCCTTCGTGCTCGCAAAGGCTGGTCGGCTTGAAGTGCCCAGCGGTTATGCGCCGACCGATAACGGAGACTTCCGATTCGGGCAGCTCCGGGTTCCATGCCAATTCGCCGGTGTGCTTTAGAAACGCGAAACCACGGGCCCGCGGCACTGCCTGAGCAAGCAGCTCAGCGTAGTGCGCGAGAACGTCCGTGTCCGGCCAAGCCGGTCCATCTGCGCTGCTAGCGGTCACCCAAGAACCCCGCACACACCCCGGCGTGCTTACTTAATCAATCGCGGAGTGTGCTGGCTTGGTCGCGGTGAGTCTGTGATCAGCGTCGCAGCCCGGCGGCGAATCGCCCGAAACACGTGGGCTACCGACGCGAATCGGCGTTATGGTAAACCGGCTAGCCAGTCGTCGTCGGACCCTTCGTTGACGTCGGCAAACAGCGGCGTACTGAGATAGCGCTCGCCCGTATCGGGCAACATCGCCAGGATCACGGCGCCGCGCTCTGCATGCTCGGCTGTTTTTAATGCAGCCGCCAAGGTGGCGCCACCGGAAATCCCGGTGAAGATGCCTTCGTTGTGCGCAAGCGCTTGGGACGTCGCAATCGCCGTATCATCGTCGATCGGAATCAAATCATCGTAAATGTCGCGATTCAAAACGTCCGGAATAAAGTCCGGCGTCCACCCCTGGATCTTGTGCGGGCTCCATTCTTGACCCGCCAGTAACTGCGCGGCCGCCGGTTCCGTTGCGATGATTTTGACATCCGGACGCGCGAGCTTAATCACCTCGCCGGCGCCGGTCATCGTGCCACCGGTACCGTAGCCACTTACCCAGTAATCGAGTCGCTTACCGGCAAAGTCAGCGAGGATCTCCGGCCCCGTTGTGCTGCGGTGATAGGCGGGATTGGCTGGATTCTCGAACTGACTGGCCCAGAACCAACCATGCGCCTCGGCCAGCTCTTTCGCCTTACGAACCATCCCTGTACCCCGCTCGGCTGCCGGCGTAAGAATTACTTTGGCGCCGAGGCCACGCATGATTTTTCGGCGCTCGATGGAAAATGACTCGGCCATCGTCGCAACAAACGGGTAGCCGCGTGCAGCGCAGACCATGGCCAGCGCAATCCCGGTGTTGCCAGAGGTTGCCTCAACGACGGTTTGACCAGGCTGTAGCACGCCGCGCTTTTCCGCATCGACAATGATCGCGTACGCCAAGCGGTCTTTGACGGAGGCCATCGGATTGAAGGCTTCTACCTTCACGTACATCGTGACGTGATCCGGCGCGGTGCGATGCAAGCGAACCACCGGCGTATTGCCGATCGTGTCTAAAATGGTGTCGTAAATCATCTCAACTCTCTTCAATATTCGGTTTGTCTAATACGCGGCAGCACTAAGCGGTTGCACCCAGTGTCGCATAGACCGGCGCTTGGTCGGTCTCGCTGGTCGGTTCAAACCAACCTAGGGTTGCGGCATAAGCGGCCACCGCACCCACGTAAACGATGGCGGGCGACTTTATGGCTTGTCGTGCGGCCACATCGGGCATCGTAGTAAGTTCCCCGGTAACCACGCGTTGTTGCTGAGTCGATCCTGCTTCGACGATGGCAAACGGTGTCGACGCCGCACGACCATGGGCAATCAGCCGATCACGGATGGCCGCTAGGCGGCCAACCCCCATATAGAAAACCAGGGTCGCTCGCGATTCGGCAAGCCCCTGCCAATCGATGTTGTCGAACGCACCGCGCCCATGTGCCGTCACCATCTGCACCGCTTGAACATGATCGCGGTGGGTAAGCGGAATACCGGCGTAGGCGGCACAGCCAATGGCCGCGGTTATTCCAGGGACGATTCGGTAGGCAAGCTGAGCCGCACGCAGAGCCTCGACTTCCTCCCCGCCACGGCCAAACACGAAGGGATCGCCACCTTTTAATCGGCATACCCGCTTGCCGCTGGCCACCAGCGCGACTAATTGGGCATTGATCTCAGCTTGCGTTACAGAACGACAGCCACTTTGCTTCCCGACCGAGATTAGGGTCGCGTCGCGTCGGACACGCATGAGTATTTCCCGGCTGACCAATCGATCGTGCAAAACAACGTCAGCATCCTGTAAGGCGCGCAAAGCCGCCAGTGTCAGTAGCTCTGGATCGCCCGGGCCAGCACCAACGATCCAGGCCATGCCCTCGGTCTGTTGGCCGGCATCGATCGAGCGGTCGACTGCGGATCGAAACTCGGCCTCGGTCCCGTCACCGGCGGCAAGCGCCTGCGCAGCATTAGAGTCCAAGGCGTGCTCCCAGACGGTGCGACGCGCCTCTGGGTCCGCCACGCGTGCGGTAACACGAGAACGCAGTCGACGCGCGGCGCGAGCGAGGTGGCCGAACTTGGCCGGAATAAGCGCATCGATCTGCTCACGCAACCGACGCGCCAAAACGGGCGCGGCGCCGCTCGTTGAGATGGCAACCTGAACCGGTGCGCGGTCGACGATCGCTGGAACGATCGCTGACGAGTGCGCCAGGTCATCAACGCTGTTGCAAAGAACAGTCGCCTTTTCGGCCGCTGTGAAAACGGCGCTATTGACGGCGGGATCGTCGGTCGCGGCGACGACGAAGTAGGCCCCGCGAAGGTGCTTGGCGCGGAAGCGAGCAACGACGTGGTCGATCGCCCCGTCAGCCGCTAAATCGGCCAGCTCGGCGGATAAACCCGGTGCTACGACGGTGATAGACGCACCCGCCTGGCGCAGCAGCCGAATCTTGCGCGAAGCGACGTCGCCACCACCGATGACGACCACTCGGCGGCCGTTCAGCCGCGTGAATAACGGAAAATACTCCACGAGATATGCCCCTTGGCAATACGTCGCGAACTATATGTGGCTACGAGGCGTCTGATACTAACGTTTGGCGCTGCGGACATAGCCCCAAGTTATAAAGCCACGGCACCGAACCCGGAGCACCGCCCCGTAGGCCACGGTTCGGTATACTCATCAGCACAGGCGCTGAATTGATGAAACTTCAACAACTTAAATACCTATTAGCGATCGCCGACAACGGCCTCAACATCACAACCGCCGCTGAGCGGTTGTACACCTCGCAGCCCGGTGTCAGTAAGCAACTAAAGCTGTTCGAGGAAGAACTGGGTGTGCAGCTGTTCACGCGCAAAGGCAAGAGCCTTGCCGACATCACACCGGCTGGCCGTGAGGTCATCAAACGAGCCCGTACGATCATGCAAGAGGTCGATAACATCCGCGCTTTAGCGTCGGATTTGTCGGGCGAACAAGAAGGCGAGCTATCGATTGGCACAACGCATACGCAAGCCCGCTACGTCTTGCCAGAAGTCGTCCAGCAACTGCGTGAACGCTACCCAAACGTTGCACTGAACCTGCATCAGGGTACGTCGGAACAAATCGCCGACATGGTCAACGACAAAGCCGTGGACTTCGCGATCGCCAGTGGCTCGAGCAACTTGTTTCAGGATTTGATCCTGCTGCCATGCTATCGCTGGGATCGCACGATTCTGGTACCGGCAAATCACGAGCTGGCAAAACTTGAGCGTAAGTTAACGCTTGAAGACTTGGCCGAGCAGCCGTTGGTCACCTACGTCTACAGTTTCTCCGGCGAGTCGTCGCTACAACGCGCATTCGCGGAGAAATCGCTCGAACCCAACGTCGTTTTTACGGCGCGTGACGCCGACGTTATCAAGACCTACGTCAAAATGGGTCTCGGTGTCGGCATCGTCGCGAGCATGGCGCATGAGTGCGATGAGCGTGACAACTTGGTGGCTATCGATGCCGAAGGTCTGTTTCCGCGTTCGACCACGTGGATCGGTTTCCGTCGCGATGCCGTACTGCGCGGATTTATGGTCGATTTCATTGAGATGTTTGCGCCGCACTTATCGGCGAAACTGATCCGCGAAGCGTGCGCGCTAGCGACCCAAGCGGATGTTGATGCTCTCTTCGCCGAGACCGATTTGCCATTGCGCACTGGCTGCAGCGGCGACATCGAGGCCGCGGCCTGAGCGAATCGACATTGACAACGCGCGCAGCCGGGATTCTTGGCGTTCGACTGATTGCTTTATTCGTCGCGCTTTCGGGGTTAGAGACGCTTGCGAGCTCAGGTGTCAGCATCGCCAGCTTGCTCGACGGTAGCACCATGGACCCCCTAGACCCCGACCCAGCGCCGTTCGCGTTGCGTGCGGTGCTGAGTATTTACGTCTATCCCGTCGTGATCTCGCTAATCGTAGCGGGCGTGTTGTGGTGGTCTGCACCGCCGTTATCAAAGACGATGGTGCCAAGTGAATCTCTGTCAGCAGATGACGCTGATTCGTTGATGACAGGCATCATTCTGATTGGTGTTTACGTCGCCGTGAATGGCTTTGTTGATGCGGCGTTCACGGAAGCTGCACTGGCAGCGTATCGGCACACATTGGATCCACTGATCGCCGCGTCCAGTGATCCGTATTATCGCCAACAACTATACGATCGGTACGCATCGGTCTTCGAGGTATTGATCGGCGCGGTCCTTATCGTCGGCAGACACGCGATCATCCGCAGAATTCGAGCGATTCGCTACGGACGACGTGTCTAGAAGCGGTTAGCCTCGTTCCCAAAGTCCATCTCGTGCAATCCACACTCACGTTTTACGCCGTTGAAACGAGTGGCTTCAACCGAGTCGACCTCGTGCAACGACTTCGTGGAATGCACGTCGCCAATCGATACATAGCCTCGGTGCCAGAGCGGGTGGTACGGCAATTGGTTTGCCGTTAAGTAGCGGTGCACATCGCGATCCGTCCAATCGAGAATCGGATGTACTTTTAAGCGCTGTCCGCTGGCCGCAACGTACGGCAGGTTCTGTCGGCTCGTTGATTGCGAGCGGCGAACGCCAGAGAACCAAAGACCAGCGTCAAGATCATCGAGTGCGCGTTCCATCGGTTCGATCTTGTTCTCGCGGTTGTATGCCTCGAGTCCCTTTAACCCCTGCTCCCAGCGCTGGCCCTCGCGCGCTTCCTGCCACGCGGCCGACCGGCGCGGTTGGTAGACGATCAGGTTCAGTCCGAGCTGCGCCGTTAGCGTTTCGACAAACGCATAGGTCTCGGCAAATAGGTACCCGGTATCGATAAACAGCACCGGTATATCCGGCCGCTCGCGGGTCACTAAATGCAACATGACGGCGGCTTGCGCGCCGAAGCTCGAGGTGAGTAGTGGTGTTGCCGTCGCTTCGCCCAACGCCCAGCGGATCCGCCCTGCCGCATCGAGCGCTGCCAGCGTACGATTGGCCGCGGCTAGCCTATCGGCGTCGGTCGTAGCGGCTCTGTCGCGGGCAATACGCGTCATCGCGCTATCTCGTCGCGACGGCGGCGACATGGAAATCATCGGCCGTTCCCGTCGCCGAGACATGACCGCTGCGATGCAAGAAGTCACCAAATGCTTCGTCGTCGCGCCGTGTTGCGGCGAACTCTCCAAGCAAGACGTCCAGTGTGGCGACGATGCTCGCCTCGTCGATATTCTCTTGGTAGAGACGATTGAGTCGGTCGCCGTTAAACGATGCGCCGAGTAACAGGTTGTAGCGCCCCGGTGCCTTACCGACCAGACCGATTTCAGCGAGATACGGCCGTGCACAGCCGTTCGGGCAACCGGTCATCCGGGCGACAATCGGAACATCGGCGATACCGTGCTTGGCCAGTAATGCGTCGAGCTCGGAGACGAGATCGGGCATGTACCGCTCACTCTCAGCCATCGCCAAACCGCAGGTTGGAAAACCGACACAAGCGAGCGATTGGCCCCGTAGCGGCGTCACACTGTTGACACCGATCGCAAACGTCTCGATAAGGTACGCCACCTTCGTCCGATCCGCATCGCTGAGCCCGGCAATTATCACGTTCTGGTTCGGTGTCAGCACAAAGTAGCCAAGATTGAGGCGCGCGATTGCGCGCAGCGCACTTAGCAGCGGCCGCGATTCGCTGTCGGCCACCCGCCCGTTCTCGACGAAAAATGTGTGCTGCCAAAGCCCATCGCTGGCGCTCTGCCAACCGTAACGGTCGCCGGTATGGGTAAAGCCAACCTCGCGTGCCGGCTCGAGCGGCTGTGATAACCGTCGGTTGACCTCATCGCGAAACCACTCAAGTCCGTGCGTGTCGATCGTGTACTTAAGCAGCGCATGTTTCCGGTTGGTTCGGTCGCCAAAATCGCGTTGCGTCGTGACGACGGCCTCGGCGACCGCGTTGACTGCGTGCGGTGGGCAAAAGCCGATCGTACTGGCCAGCCGCGGGTAGGTGGCCACCTCGCCGTGCGACATACCCATGCCGCCACCAACCATGACGTTAAAACCGATCAGCTGCCCAGCAGTGACGATCGCGACGAACCCAAGGTCTTGGGAGTAGACGTCAACATCGTTGTCCGGCGGAATCACAAATGCCGCTTTGAACTTACGCGGCAGGTAGGTTTTGCCATAGATCGGCTCAATCTCGTCGGCCGTATCGATGACTTTTTGCTTATCCAGCCACACCTCGTGGTAGGCGCCGGTGCGCGGGCATAGGTGGTCGCTCATCGATTGCGCCGCTGCCTGGACCTCGGCGAAAACCGGCGACGACGCAGGACTGGCGGGCGCCATGACGTTTCGATTGACGTCACCACAGGCCGCCAGTGTATCGAGCAAGGACGCGTTGATGCCCTGCATGGTCGTTTTCAGTTCACGCTTAATGACACCGTGAAACTGGACCGCTTGGCGTGTCGTAATGCGCACCGAGTTGTTGGCGTAGCGCTGGCCGATCGCATCGAAGGCGAGCCACTGTGCCGGCGTCATGCGCCCGCCCGGAATACGCGCGCGGATCATAAAACTGTAGGCCGGCTCCAAGCGCTGCTTGCGTCGTTCAGCGCGGATGTCGCGGTCATCTTGCTGATAAATGCCGTGAAACTTGGATAGCTGTGTATCGTCAGCGGCGATCGCACCGGTCAGGGGGTCGAGAAGACTCTCCGCCAGAGTACCGCGAAGGTTCCGACTGGCGGTCTTGATCCGCTCGACGTCAGACAATGACTTGGTAACTGTATCGCTCATTCCTTTGCCTCAATAGACATCGCGTAGGTAACGACCGTCGCGTTTTAGTGCTTTGAGGTACGCGTCGGCGGCCGCCTGATCGGCACCGAGTCCGGCGGCAACAATATCGAGCAAGGCGTCGTGCACATCGCCAGCCATGTGTTGCGCATCACCGCAGACATAAATATGTGCACCGCGCTGCAACCAATCGTAAACATCGCCCGCGTGCTCGCGCAGCCGATGTTGGACGTAGACCTTCTCGGCTTGGTCGCGAGAGAAAGCGACGTCCATTCGTGTCAGCAAGCCTTGCTTGCGATAACGGGCCCAGTCGATTTGATAGAGAAAATCCTCGCGTGACTCACGGTCGCCGAAGAACAACCAGTTATCTCCGCTCGCTCCGCTCGCATCGCGGTGCTCGAGAAACGCCCGAAACGGTGCGACACCTGTTCCCGGGCCGATCATGATGATCGGCGTGGTCGGGTCATCCGGCAGTCGGAATCGTGGATTCGGCTCGACGTAGATCGAGACGGTATCACCAGGCTCGCGACGATCGGCGAGGTAGGTTGACGCCGCGCCCCAATGCGCGTGGCCATGCGCCTCATAGCGAACCGCGGCTATTGTGACTGCGACCTCGGAGTCACTCGCGAGCGGGCTCGATGCAATCGAGTACAGGCGAGGCTTTAGCGGGCGCAGACACGCTATAAATTCGGCGGCATCAGGTTGCGCTGGGTAATCGCGAACGATGTCGATTATTTGCCGGCCACTAAGATAGGCGGCCAGTGCGGTCCGCTGGTCATCGAGCAACAGTTGCGCTAACTCGGCCGCACCGGTCAATTCGGTGTAGCGCTCAACAAACGCTCTACTCGCCACGGTGATTTCGACAGACTCACGGAGCGCATCGGCAACGGTTGTATCACCCACCGCGGCGGACGGATCCAGCGCTAGAACCGTGCAAAATTCGTCGACGAGCGCGGGTGGGTTCGCAGCCGTAACGCCAAGCGCGTCACCAGGCTCATAAGTAAGACCACTGCCTGCAATGTCGAATTCGATGTGGCGTACATCTTTGCTGGACGCACGGCCGGTTATTTTTTGGTTAGCGACGAGCTCTGCCGTAAACGGCCGCGCTGCATCGTAGCGAGCTGTGGAAAGCGCGTGCAGCGTCGGCATCGCATCAACCGCTGTCGCGTATTCGGCCGCCGCTTGCAGTGTCGCACCGGCCCACTCGGCGGCCGCTTGCTCGTAGTCGGTGTCGCAGTCGACGCGATCTTGCAAGCGCGTACCACCGAGTTCGGCCAAGCGTGCATCGAAATCAATACCGGTTTGGCAAAACTTCGCATAGCTGGAGTCGCCAAGCCCCAGCACACTGAACATTAACGCGTCCAAGCGCGGTGCTCGTTCGCCCATGAGATACTCGTAGAGACTTTCAGCATCGTCCGGTGGCTCGCCGTCGCCGTGCGTGCTGACGATCAAAGCAACGGCTGTTTCGCGGCGGATGTCGGCGGGCCGGTAATCGGCGAGGTTAACGATGCGCGCGTTCACCGATTGCTGCGCGGCTTGTACGGCAAGGTCCTCGGCTAGCCGTTGGCCATTGCCGGTCTGCGAACCGAACAGGATTGTGAGCCGCGGTGCCTGTTCGCCTTCTGGCAATGGCGGCGACTCTGCAACGTCCGAACGTGCGGCCGCCATGCCCGCGAGATAACCGCTCGACCACAGCAAGGCGTCGGTCGGTAAGGCGCGACCGAGCGTTGTCAGTGCATCGAGCTGGGACTGCTCAAGCGGCAGCGTTGCCGCAGCGGCGTTCGCGACTGTACTCACAACCGACCCTCTTGCGGCTTCGTGAGTGGCGCACGTTACCGGCGCTGGCCAGGCGGCAGAACGTATTTGTTGTTATCGGCTTATTCCGAGAGCGGATAAGGACCGATGGAACGCGCTGCGTTTAGTAGATTCGAAAGCCGCCGTGGCGTTTGCGACTGCGATGATCAATCCACCACATGCCACCGATGACGCCCAGTACAACGGCAACCAGCACCGAACCCAACACCATCGGCCAGGGCAGGCTGAATCGATACAGCGACATTCGGTCGCGAAACTTCTCGTTCTCCTGCGCCAATGACTGCACCTTGCCCTTGCGTGCGGCCAGCTCGCCGCCAAGTTCGTCCACTTGCCGCTCGAGCTCGGCGATTCGGCCGGCGGACCCGGCAAAGTTCGCCTTCGCATCGGCCAACTCCGTCTCCATGTCGGTGTACGCGGCAGCACGCTCAGCGACCACCAGAACAGCGGGCTTTTCATCGACTAAATAAGCGGCCTTGACGTAGCCCTCGGTCCCATCGGGCAGTCGAACCGATGCATAGTTACCGTTGCGCTGCAGTACCGTCAGCGCCTGACCACTGTCCAAAACACGGAAGGGACGATCGCTTGTATCTTCGGCGGCATGCAGACCCAACCGCAGGCGGTCGGTGACGTAAAACGTCGCATCTTGCGCGTCGGCAAGCGTGGCGGCGAGCAGCGTCAGTGCGGCGGCCGCGCTCAAATGGAAGCCTCGAGTCAACATAAGCCCGGAGTTTACCTGGCCGTCGGCGGCGGATTCTGTGAACTAAGCCACTCCAACAGCTGATCCTGAACCGCTTGACCGCCGCCACGGTGGGCGTTTTGCGCATTTTGGGCAATAGCGAGCGCGAATCGACGGCCATTCGCCGCGTGAAACACACCGGCGAGGGCCGTTACGTGGTCCAAACTGCCCGTTTTTAGATGGGCACGACCGCGCAGCGCTGGGAAATCCTCGCGCTCTGACAGCGTACCGTCGGCCCCATAAAGCGCCATCGACGCCACAAATTCGGGCATGACGCGACTGCGCCAGCCATAGTCGATCAACTCAACAAGATGCTCGGTACTGATACGTGCAATTCGTGAGCGTCCGGCGCCATTTTCCATGACGAACTCGGGCCAGTCGAAACCGGCCGCGGCGAGCCAGCGCTTGACCTCGGCGACGCCGGCAGGCTCATCGGCCGGGGCGGCGTCCGCTTCAGCCGCCATCGTCAGCAACAACTGCCGGGCGATTAGGTTGCTGGAGTGTTTGTTCATCAATCGTACGATCTCGGCGAGCGACAGCGATTCGAACTCGCCGATCAACTCAGCCGTGTCAGAAATGCTGCCACGCGCCACGCGGCCGGCGATCGTGCCGCCTGCGGACTCGAAGACCCAGCGGAACAGGCTGCCCGTGTAACGCCACGGCGCCATCACCGAACGGGTCATGCCGTAGCGCCGGCACCGATTTGGAAAACGGCCATCGAACACGATGTCGACGTCGGGATGTTCGTGCGCCGCGATACCGCGGCGGTATCCTCGGCAGCGCCCATCGATACTGCGAAGGTTATTGCGTACTCGCAACTCGGCGAGATCGGGATCGGCCAACACGGTTACCAGCGCGTCTTCGGCCGGAGAAAACAAAAACCGCACGGCGTTGAAGTTCGCGAGTACGGCCGAGGGCAAGGCGTTGTAGACCCGAAACGGTTCGTTGTCGAACGCGGCACGGTCCTCGCTTGGCGTCTCGAATAAGGTGTCATCGATGATCAGGTCGCCGCTGACCGAAACGAGTCCGCTTAGCCGCAAGTCACGAATCCAGCGATAGAGACGTTCCTCCACAAGATAGGGATCGCCACCGCCAACCAGGACCAAATTGCCATCAACCCGACCGTCCTCCTCCGCCCCATCGGTAAACAAGCGGGTTTTCCACCGATAGCTCGGCCCGAGTCGCTCCAACGCCGCCAATCCCGTCACGAGTTTCATCGTCGAAGCTGGGTTTCTGGGCCGATCGCCGCGGACATTGAGGACGACCTCGCCGGTGTTCAGATCCTTGACCGTGACGCTGAGTGTCGCGGCCGGTAATTGAAATCGTTGCAGCGTCTCGACAACTTGTGCCGGTAATACGTCGCTGGCCGCGGCCGATACGGTACTGAACAGAGCGATCGCGGTAATGCAGGCTTTCAATGTCGATGGCACCATGGTCTTCTTCGTTTCGCTCGAGTGTTGTTTGGTTGGAGTGTGCATTGAAGAGCGTTGCTCGAACAACCGTGTTTGTAATTGTGTTTTGTATCGCGCGACCGGCCGTCGCGATTTGCAGCACCGAGCTCGGTCCGGTGGCAGGATTGTTCGCCGTTGGCGTCGACAACTCATCCACACCGGGGTTGTCTGCCTGCCTGTCGCTGGCGAATCACTCGACCGACAACTTTAGCGGCAACGAGCGACTCGTTTTCGACGGTGAGACGCTACGCCTGGAACTTGGCTGGTTCCAGTCGATCGAGCAATGGACCGTCGGCGTAAGCGCCCCGTTTGTTCGCCACGGCAGTGGATTCTTAGACACTCCGATCGATAGCTGGCACACACTGTTCGGCTTACCGAACGGCAATCGTGATCGGCGTCCGACCAACGCATTGTTGTTTGAGTGGGACCGTAACAATGAGACGTTGCTCGCCCGCGACGCATCGACCAGCGGCATCGGCGATGTCCGCTTGTACGCAAGCCGCCGCCTAATTGATCGATCGCTTTGGCAACTATCACTGGCAGCGGCCGCAAAACTGCCGACCGGCGATCCCGACCGTTTGACGGGCAGTGGCGGAACCGACGTGACACTGGGACTGCGCGCTGAAACGTCGCAACTGTTCGGTTCTGAGCGCTGGCGACTCAGTGCGAGTGCGGCGCTCACCAATCTCGGCGACAGTGACATCGACGGCCTCCCTAGCGCTGCCCAAGTCGTGAGCGCGACGGCAACGCTGCGCTGGCGCGCGAGCAACACGACCGAATTCGGCGCTCGAGTGCGAGCGCGACAGCGATTGGTCCGATCCGAATTGCGCGAGGTCGGCGATCCAGCCGTGGGCCTCGATGCCTGGATTGGCTGGCGCGCGTGGGGGGAGCAGCAAATCCGCATTGGGGTTAGCGAAGACCTCAACGTCGATTCGCAACCTGACGTCGTGTTCCGGCTCAGTCTCGGGCGTGCGTTGCCTTAGATATCGGTCTGTCGGCCCGGGCGGCGAATATTCATCGATCGCATGCGATCACTGAGTGTCGTTGGGCGGATACCGAGTAGGGCGGCTGCCCCACCCTTGCCCGATACGCGCCAATCCGCCGCCGTAAGCGCAGCAATCAGATTGGTCCTCACCAACGTCTTCATCTGATCCTCGGTGCGATAGCTCGCGGCTGACTCGTCGGCCGTGGTGGTTGCGGCGCCGGTATCGGTCTGCGCCCTCGCCGGCGTACCGATTGCAAACTGCGGCGCCGATAAGTCCAGTCGAAGTATGTCGCCTTTCGACAGGATAACGGCCCGCTCGATCACGTTCTTAAGCTCGCGGACATTGCCCGGCCAGTCGTATTGCCGTATGGCGTGAACGTCGCGCTGGCTGAGCGCCAACGGTTCGCGCCCGAAATCACGGCAGGTACGATCTAGAAAGTGCTGCGCCAATTGCACAACATCGTCACCGCGCTCGCGCAACGGCGGCGCATGTATGGGGAATACGCTCAGCCGATAGTACAAGTCCTCCCGGAATCGGCCCGCGGCTACCTCTGCTTCGAGGTTCCGGTTAGTGGCCGCGATGACGCGCACATCAACACGTCGAGTGACGTCCTCCCCGACACGTTCGAATTCTTGCTCTTGCAGCACGCGCAACAATTTTCCCTGCAACTCGATTGGAATTTCGCCGATCTCATCGAGAAAAATCGTGCCGTCGTTGGCGAGTTGAAAGCGGCCGACTCGGTCACGTACGGCGCCGGTAAAAGCCCCTTTTACGTGGCCGAAAAACTCACTTTCGAACAACTCCGATGGGACCGATGCACAATTCACTTTGACGAACGGCTGATCAGCACGCGGCCCACGCGTATGTAGGGCATGGGCGATGAGCTCTTTACCAACGCCCGACTCGCCGAGTATCAAGACACTGGCCGGCGTCTCGGCAACCGCCTCCATCTGCTGCAGCATCGCGTGTAATGCTGGACTCGTACCGACAATGCGGCCGAAGTTCATCGCCACTTTTACTTCTTCGCGAAGGTAGTCGCGCTCGCGCTCTAGGGCCTCGCGCAGTCGTGCGTTTTCTTCTAGCGCCTCTCGTAAAGCACGCTCACTACGATTGCGTTCCGTCATGTCTTTCGACGCGACAAGAACCCGCGTTTTATTGTCACCGTCACCGCTTTCTCGAATCGAGGAAACGACAACATCGAGCTTCGAGCCGTCTTTGCGCAGCATCTGCCGTGACACGTTAATCTCACCGTCACTCGCAAGCAGACGGCGCACTCGGCTCGGCGAGACGTCAGCACGATCATCTTCGGCAATAAATTCGCTGATGGGCCGTCCGAGCACATCGTTCCGATGCGCATAGCCGAGTTTTCGCAGCCAATAATCGCTAACCGCTGTAATATTGTTGTGCTCGTCGACGGTGTGCAGCATCGCCGGCGTTTCGCGGTACAAACGCCGATACTTACGCTCGATCTGCTCGACGTCGCCGATTTCCAAATAGACGGCGGCTGTACGTAACATCGCACCGCGCTGGTTATATTCGGTAAGCGCGCTCGCCAACACGGGCACGGTTTCGCCAGTCGCCGTCACAAAGTCGATCGCCTGGTTACGAACGTGGCCAAGCCGGCGCAGCTTCGGCAGCAACTCATCGTCGAGACGGCTGCGCGATTCGGGCGTCATTAACTCGCCGGGGTCGCGGCCGATCAGTTCGTCCTCGACGTAACCGAGTCGAGCCGCCAGCGCATCGCTGACGTTCCGAAAACGACCCATCGGATCGAACAGCGCCGCTAACACGGGCGAGCGCTGGAACATCCACGCGAATATGTCGTTATCGGCCATGCCGCGATTATACGAAAAACCGTCAATTCATTACGATTTTTCGTTATTTACGAAATTCCGTGAGCTTGCCTGATTCGTAACCGACTGATTTTACTACCATAGCAAGTTGGCACGCTTACTGCTTAGTAAAGATTGCCGCGTACGGAGATGGGCTCCCTGCGCACAACCTGACGAGAAATGAACCATGAACACCACACGTAACATCCGCCGTCTTGCGCGCCGTTTCGCCGCCTTGATCGCCGCCGGTGTCGTTTTGGGTTCACCAGCGGTCGCCAGCGCCGACAAACTGCTGCTGTCGGAAATCACGGTCGTTGCCGTGGCTCTGGACACACAAACGGCGCCAAAGGACCTCGCTGCCGAACTGAACGAAACCGCGCTCGAGAACGCACGCCGCGCGATCGATGCTGACAACGCGGCCGTACTGGCCGAGTTGGCTGCGAACGTCGACCTCGCGCAGGCGGACGCCGACGAAAGCTAGAAGCACCGCACCGTCGCCGTTGACTGTCTGAACTCCCCCCTCGAGGACAGCCAACCAAGACGGTGCCGGGCAGTCGCCAGCGCTGCCCACAGAGACAACAACGCTGGCACGGCGCCGAGAAGACCCCCCCTCGACTCGGCTGCCAGGACCGCTTGCACACTCCCCCTCGGCAAGCGGCCAACTGCGACCACCCGTCGCAGTCTCTTGGAGCCGGCGGGATTTGCCCGCCGGCTCAACTCTTTTGCCCTTCATTTTTTTGCGTCGGTTTGGCAAGGTCCGCAGTCCGTCGCTGAGAATTGACCTACGATGAGCCAGTTAACCGCAGTAACCGAAGCCAACTTCCAAGCCGAGGTGTTGGACGCAAGCATTCCGGTGCTCGTCGATTTCTGGGCGGATTGGTGCGGACCCTGCCATGCGTTGGCACCCGTTCTCGATAAGCTTGCCGCCGACTACGCCGAGCAGCTCTCGATCGTGAAAGTTAACGTCGACGAACAACAACAGCTTGCCGGTATGGCCGGTATTCGCAGCTTGCCGACGATGTTGTTGTTCGTGAACGGTCAGCCCGTTGAGCAGATCGTTGGCGCCCAACCGGAGGCCAACATTCGCGCCGTTATCGAACAGCATGTTGGTGCGGCCAATGAATCCGCACCGCCTGCCAACGAGGCCGTCTCAGACGCTCTGCAAGGCGGTGGCGGCGACGCGTCGATCGCCCGCCTCGAAGCGGTGCTCGCGGACGACCCAGACAATCTTGAGGCAAAGCTCGCACTCGCCAAAATTCATGTCGTTGAGGGTCGTTTGGATACAGCCGCCGAGATGCTCGCGACGCTATCTGAGGACGATGCGAAAAGTGACGCGGCCTTACAGGTCGGCGCAGCCCACTGGCTCGCCTCAGCAGCATCCGACTCCGCCGGTGAAGACTCATCACAAAGCCGCTCAGCTCAGTTGTATCAAGCGGGCATCGCAGCGGCGATCGCCGGTGACCACGACGGCGCGGCGGAGCACTGGTTGGAGCTCTTGGCGAGCGATCGCAAGTTCGGCGACGACGCAGCCCGTGTTGCGTTGCTGAAGCTTGTGGATCTGTTGACGCCCGCGGACCCGCGAGTCGGTCAAATACGTCGGCGGATGATGACGCTTATTTACTAAGCCGGCGCTCGCTGGCCTTACGACGCCGCCAAGCGCTAAACGACGACAGATAACGACGCAGTCGCTCTAACGGCCCGCGGGCGAACGCGAACTCGGTACTGAGAAGTGCCAACGCGCCGGCGATAACCACGACACCGGGTCCTGGAAGAACCAGCATCGCGACACCGATCAGAAGCAGTAGCGAGCCGACGGCAAAGACGCCGAGTTTTCTGAGTGATGCGGTCATCAAGGGGCGCTGATCGATTAACAGTCCGAGTTAGGACCGGGCGCAACGGCGATAGTTCAGCGAACCGGTGTCTCGCCGGCCAAATGTTCGCTGAGAAACTCATGAATGACTTCCCAGGCGGACTCTGCCTGTTTCGGACTGTAGTTGCGGCTCGTCCGCAACATGAAGGCATTGCCCGCTGTTGGGTACAAACGAATGGTGTGGGTGACTTCGGCATCGGTCAGCGCGTCGCCGAATTCGCGGACAGCATCTTGCGGAATACTGCGATCGGCGGCGCCGTAGATGCCCAGCATCGGTACGTTCGATAGCGTCTCAAGACGATCGGCGTCCGGCAGCGTTTGTCCCTGAACGAGTATCAGCGCCCGAAACTCGTCCGGTGTTGCCAGCGCCGTATTTAGCGACCACAGACCACCCGAGCCAAACCCGAGCATCGCCAGACGCGGCGAACCAACCGTCTCGCGAACGAACATGATCGCTTGCTCGAGATTGGTGCGGGTCAGTTCCGGCTTTTCTAGCATGCGGACCAGCGCGTCGCGCGTGTCGCGTGGCAACGTACCCGTTCTGCCGTCAAATAAATCAACGGCGAGCACAACATACCCTTGGCTAGCCAGATTCTTGGCCAGCGTTTTGACGTTCTCGTCGAGCCCGAACCAATCGTGCAGCAACATGATCGCTGGCAGCGGTTCGATCATGTCGCTTGGATACGCCAGATACCCACGAGCCAGAGTTCCCTCGACCTCGGCGTAGGCCAGCATTTCGCCGGTACTGGGCCGAGCGGAAGACGCGGGCGTCTCGGTCGGTTGCGCCGCAACCGGTGCCGGCGCCGCTGACGCACTCATATCCGCCGGCGGCGGGGTGTCTTCAGAACCGCACGCGGCCACGAGACCGAGGATTATCGCCACAGCGGTAAACGAGATGGGTTTGCGCATACGAAACACAGAGAATTCAAGCAGCTACGGTTGCCCCAACCAGGCGCGCATGACAACATGAATTTGGGGATGGTGACAAGGTAGTGGATCATGTTGGCGGCGCTGCGCGCGCGCCCAGCATTGGTCGTGGCCGTTGCGTTCGTAGTGGCCACCGACGTGGGGGCAGCGGAAACACTCACTCTAAGCGAGCCAGGCGTCGTTTCGACGCCGGTCAGCGCTGGCGAGCGTATTCGAGTCAGGTTCGAACTGCCTACAGACCGTTCTTACCTTTTGCGAATTTCTGGGCGTGATATCGATGTAGCTACGGAGCTTGCAGACGGATCATCGTTCGCGCACCCAGTAATCGGCAACTCGAGCGATTATCTATATTTGCCGTCTACCGCGACATCTCGAACTTCGATAGCCCTGCAACTAGAAAAGCGAGACAACACAACAGCCGCCGTCGAACTTGAAGTCACTCCAATAACAGAACTACCAGCGGTCGTCGTATCAGTCGCAGATTGGGGCCAAAAAGGTGCGATGGCGTTTGCCCAACGGACCGAAGCCGCACGCGTTAGTGCGCTCGAGGCATACCGACGCATTGAACGTGTGCTATTTGGAAGCACAAACCCGACCGTTGTACGAATGCGCGCTGACGCCATTCACGCCCAGGGGGAAATTGCGTTTTTCCTCGAAGACGCGATAACAACTACCAGCAAACTCGAGGCTGCGGCCGAGCTGTACGAATCACTTAGTTTGTTTGACGACCAGGCTACTGCGCTTAACTCACTGGGCCTCTGGTATCAAGAACATCTGCAACGCGACGCCGCCTATGCGGCCTTCGACCGGGCCGCCGCGGCAGTTCGGTCCGCGCCGCTTCAGGCAAGGATCCAGAGTAATCGATGCTTAGTGGCGATCGACTTCCGTCAGCTCAGCCGAGCTGAAAATTGCCTTAACGAAGCTCTAGTACTCGCCCGGGCAGCACAAGACGCGGCCTTGATAATGAACGTACGGTACTTTCAGGCCGGCGTATATTCATCCCGCGGCGAATCACACAAAGCTTTACCGCCATTGCTCGAAGTACTCGAACGCAAGGATGAGCTCAGTTGGAATCGGCTTGGTACGGTTCAGAACAATATTGCATTGCAGTATGCTCGCTTAGGTGAAAGCGCTAAGGCACTAACTTTTTACTCCGCGGCTGTTGAGTCGAACAGACGCAATAATCAAAAAAATCGAGAGGCGCTGAATTTACGTAATCTGGGTTCACAGTACGCCATTCTTGGCGACAACGACAGAGCTCGTAAATTCTTCGGCGAGTCAATCAGACTTGCTCAACAAATCGGTGAATTACGGTTACTAGCCGATGCACTTCTGTCGCTCCTAGCCGTGGAGAGAATCGACGGAAACCTGGACTCTGCCGCCGCTGTGCTTGGCGAACTAGATGCCATTAATGTCGACTCTCCGGATATTGCGTTTAGAACCGAAATCGCCCGTGCCCGTCTCGGTATAGCTACCGGCGATCGGTCGATGACGGCTCGCGGTATAAGCGCCGCCGACGAAATCGGACGCGACCTCGATTCGCGAATTCTCAGCCAAGCTGATCTGCTCGTCGCAAAAGTCCGCTTTGCCGAGATACTCGGAAACGCGAATGCCGCTGACGAGGCTCTTACAGACGCGGTTGCGGCGTTTGAGGCACAACGGGACCCGATAGCGTTAGCTTGGGTTTTCGGTGTTGTTGCAAAACGCGCGTTAGAACGCGGTGACTTGGACGCGGCCGACGATGCAGCGCAAACCGCTGATCGCTACTTTCAACCCGTTCGGAGCCGTATCGCCAACCCTGACCTTCGAGCTCGGTGGGGCGGCGAAGCCATCGATTACAACGACGTCCTTGTGGCAACGGCGATGCGACGCCACGCGAGAGAGCCGGACGACGGTCACGATAAGGAGGCTCTTGCTCGCGCTATTGCTGCACGGGCGCAAGTCCTGTCAGACACTCTCGCCGACAGCGAATACGCAGAGTCATCGAACAACACGGAGCTCCTGCAACGGCGCAGCGCGTTACTGCTACAAGTTTCACGTCACGCCGACCTCGAACGGGTCGATGCTGATGCGCGGCGCTTGACCGACCTGTTACTCGAGCTTGATCAAATCGATAACAGACTTGCTGCCGCAAATCCGCGCCGTGCCGGTATTTCTGGTACAGCATCGATTGACATCGATGCCATTGCTGCGGAACTGGGCGACGATGCTGCGTTGCTAACAATCCATCTCGGTGAGTCGATCGGCTTCGCGTGGCTGCTGGATCGAACAGGCATTACTAGCACGGCGATCAGTGACCTCGATGCGGTGGAGCAGCTGTCCGTGAAGATTGCCAATGGCTTAAAAACTCGCCGATCGGTAACCACAGCGATCAGCGAACTATCAGCTATGCTGATCCCTGGGACCCCAGAACCAAGCGTCAAAACGCTGTATGTCAGTGTCGATGGTGTTTTGAGCTATTTACCGCTTGAACTACTCAGCAATACCGGTAGCAACGATCGCCTCGGGGAACGTTTTAACGTCGTTTATCAAACAGCACCCGGGATGTTGCAGCGGAGCCATACTGCAAAGACGGCGCAAAAAAATATCCGCATGACCGTCATTGCAGATCCGATTTTTGCGGCTGATGACCCGCGGGTAAGAACTTCTGCATCTGAGAGTGTTCCAGTAGAGTCAGCCGCGGCAACCACAACCTCGTTTAACGATACTTACTGGAATCGACTGCCGTATGCCGCTCGCGAGGCCGACGCGATCGTCGATGCGTGGCCATCCGCCAGAGTTACGCAATTTCGCGCCGACAAGGCAAACCGGGATGTCGTTTTGGCACTTGGTAACGAGCGCACCGACATCGTTCATATCGCTGCGCATGGCGTTGTTAATTCGGAACGACCCGAGCTGACTGGCATCATGTTGAGTCGTTTCGACGCTGACGGGCGACCGATGAATGGATTCGTTGGCGTCCGCGATATCTACAGCCTCGATACAGACGCCCAGCTGGTTGTGCTGTCGGCCTGCGATACGGCACTCGGGCGGGAGATTCGCGGCGAGGGACTCGCGGGTCTCAGCCGAGCATTTCTTTACGCTGGCGCCGAGCAAGTCGTCGCGAGTCTCTGGCAGGTGTCCGATGGTGCAACGGCAGCGCTGATGACTCATTTCTACGAGGAATATATAGCGACTGGAGACGCCGCGGCAGCACTCGCCAATGCTAAGCAGACGCTCCGCCGTATCCCACGCTGGCGTGACCCCTACTTCTGGTCAGGGTTCGTTTTGTACGGATTGCGCTAACCGATGAGACAAATCGCCCTGTCGCGTCACAGATAGGAAGTGGATGGGGCTCCTAGCCAACAACAAGCACGAAAAATCAAGGAGATGGCAAGATGGTAAAACAAACTACGGCCAAGTCGTTTGAGGGGGAGTGGAAGATCGAATCAACCTGCCCGGGTGAAGACGGTACGTTCTCGCGCCTACCTATGCGCACCGGTGACCGGATAACGATCCGTTTCACAAGCGACGTCACCGTATCATTCAGCCGCAACATAGCGGATCGAAATGATGCCGTGGACCCGTGCTGGGCCGAGGTTACTGGTGTCTATAGCCCAAAGACAGGCGAAATTGTCGGCCAAATCATCGATGACAACCTGTCAAAGACCGAGTTTTTGATTAAAGCTTCTCAAGACGACCGAGGCAATCAGACCATTGTCGGATCGCATCGCCACAACCCGGGCGATGGCGACTGGACCGGCGGCGGCCGGACCGGCGGCTAGTCGAGCTACGGAAAAACCCTATGACTGAACAGGCGATCAACCCGCGACCGGATGCGTCCAATCTGTCAAAATTCTGGCGGATGGACGAATCCAAGCCCAAAACGGACCTTGCCGAAGAGGGACGGCGCGCCGCCGCGCTCGCCGAGCGAATCCGTGCGGGTGATCGCCGCGCCGAGAACGAGCTGGTCGCGCGTTACTCGCGGCCGCTGATGATCATGCTACGAGCACGGACCAACGGCGATTTGGCATTGGCCGAAGATATCCATCAAGACGTCTTTCGGATCGTCATCGAGCGGCTTCGCGGCGAAGGCATCGACGATCCGACTCGACTCGGCGGCTATATTCAGAGCACCGGCAAGTTCCAAATTATCGGCCGTAAGCGCCGGCAAAAACGGCGTAACACGCACGCCGACTCAGAATTAATCGAAGAAACGATTGCCGAGGACGATGAGCAAATGGACTCGGTTTACAGTGACCAAATGCGTATCGCCGTTCGCGATCTATTAAAAGAATTACCCAACGATCGCGACCGGGCCTTGCTCACGCGGTTTTATTTGTACCAGGAGAGCAAAGCGAGCATTTGCGCCGCTCTTGAACTATCTGACCTGCACTTCAATCGGGTGCTATATCGCGCGAAGGCGCGATTCCGGGCGCTATTGGAGAAGCGCGCGGAACTCGATCTTTAATCAAGGACGTTACGGCGATGAACCGACACGATGTTGTTCACGACAACTGGGTCGAGCGTTACCTGCTCGGGCAGCTGAGCGATGACGAACAGAGCGAATTCGAGCAGTTCTTCTTTACTTGCGCGGAAACGCAGGAAGACATTGAAACGACCCAGAAGCTGATCGACGGCTTCGGCGGCAACGCTATTGCAGCACTGGCTAAGAAACACAAGGTTGAGGTCGATACCGGACCTAACACGACCGCCGCGTCAGTGCAGCGTTGGAATTTGCCAGCTCTAGCAGCGTCGGTCGTCGCAGCGGTGAGCTTGTCGGTTGCGTTCATCGGTTGGCAATCAAAAGGACCATCGACCCCAACGCAAGTCGCCAGCATCAATGTGCCGATCGTTAGTCTCGGCATTACCCGCAGCGTTGCGGCAGCGCAATTGGTCGAGTTACCGGCCACACCGGTACAGATGGTGTTTTCACTCGATTTGGGCGGCGAGCTCAATGAGCACTTCGCGCTGCAACTGAAAAACAGCGATGGCGATATCGTCTGGCAGGCGACGCCACTAATCGCCGATCAGTACGGCTCGGTTACGTTCTCGCTACCGCCGGGTCTGCTGGCCGTCGGCAACTTTGAGTTTGTCGCCGAACCGGTTAATAGCAGCGGACGCCTGCGCATACCTGTCTTGATTGCTAGCAGCGACGGCTAGCGAGCAAACCGCAAGCTGCTAGACTCCGATGCTACGCCGTCGGAGCTTTCATGGATCAACTCGAACAAGTCGTTATCTATATCGGTGCGGCGGTCATCGCGGTGCCGATTGCCAAACGTTTGGGGCTCGGCTCGGTACTCGGCTACCTGAGCGCCGGTATTATCATCGGACCGGCAGCACTCGGGCTGATCAGTGACGTCGACTACGTGCTGCATTTTGCCGAGCTGGGCGTCGTCTTCCTGCTGTTTATTATCGGGCTGGAGTTAAAACCAGCGCGCCTGTGGGTTTTGCGCCGGCCGGTCTTCGGCCTCGGTACGGCGCAGGTCATGACCTGCGGCATCGTTCTCGGCTTTATCGCGTGGCTGAACGGACTCGACACGAATGCCGCGTTAGTCGTTGGGTTCGGTTTGGCGTTGTCATCGACGGCGTTCGTTTTGCAATTGCTCGGCGAGCAAAAACAACTCAATACCGACCACGGCCGCAACGCGTTCGCGATTTTGCTGTTCCAGGATTTGGCGGTTATCCCACTAATCGCCTTGGTACCGTTACTGGCAACGTCTGACAGCGGCGGCATCGACCCCGGCCAACTCGCCATTACCGTCGCCTGCATCGTCGCGCTGGTCGCCGGCGCACGTTATTTGTTGCGACCGATCCTGCGGCTGGTCGCCAATTCCGGGATAGCAGAGCTGTTTACAGCAACGGCACTGCTAATCGTGATCGGCGCCGCCGTCCTAATGGAGAAGGCGCATTTATCGATGGGCCTCGGTGCGTTTATTGCCGGTATGTTGCTTGCTGAGTCCGAGTACCGCCACGAGCTTGAGTCGAATATCGAGCCATTCAAAGGCTTGTTGCTCGGTCTGTTCTTCATCGCTGTCGGCATGTCCGTCGATCTATCATTGATCGCCTCAAGGCCGATCGATGTGTTCGGCTTTACCGTCTTACTTATCTTGACGAAAGCGATATGTATCTTCGTGCTCGCCAAGACTTTTTCATTGGCGGGTACCGTCTCGACGGCCTTGGCCATTGTTCTATCGCAAGGCGGCGAATTTGCGTTCGTTCTATTCACGTTGGCGCGCGACGTTGGAGTCATTGATAACGACACGATCGACCTACTGATCGTTGTGGTCACATTGTCGATGGCGACAACCCCGCTGTTGTTCCTCGCAAACGAGCGGCTTAAGTCTTGGCGCGACGCGCGCCAGCCCGAAGCGCCATACGATCAGATCGAACGTGAGGCCCAGCCGGTCGTCATCGCAAGCTTCGGGCGTTTCGGCCAGATCGTCGGCCGCATTCTGCGCTCGCGCGGCATTCCGTTCACCGCGCTGGAAGCGAGCGCCTCGCAGGTTGAGGTCGTACGCCGCTTCGGTAACAAGGTCTATTACGGCGACGCGGCCCGCATCGAACTGTTACGCGCCGCTGGCATCGATGAGGCCCGCTTCTTCGTACTCGCTATCGAAGATATCGAACAATCACTGCGAACCGCGCGAACCGTTCGTCATTACTGCCCACAACTGCCGATACTCGCGCGTGCTCGTAATCGATTGCATGCCCACTCCTTAATGGACCTCGGCATCGAGCATATCTACCGCGATACGTTTCACTCAAGCTTGGCAATGACCCAATCATTGCTGACGTTGCTGGGCACCGACGCCGCAACATCGAAAAGCGTCGTTAATACCTTTGCCGATTACGACGAACGCTTGCTACATCGCCAACATGCATTTCGCCAGGACGAACATCAGTACATGCAAAGCGTCCAAGAAGCGGCCGCCGAACTTGAAACCTTGCTAAACGCCGACCGTAAGCACGATAAGTCCGAATCATGAGCGGGTATCAAATCGGCGCCAATCAACGCGCCGGGTTGCCACCATAACGAGCGCCAGTAGACCGAACACAAGCAGTGATCCGGCCAGTAGCGCATGATCTTCGCTGCGCAAAATGCCAAACAGTGTGGCGTTCAGCAGTAAATGAACGGCACCAAAAACACTCGCGATCGCGCGACCAACGCTCGGGACCAAGTAATACGCAGCCAGCAACGCGCAGGCGATGGCACCAATGCCATATGCGGCCGTAAACCCAATGTGTTCGGCCAATGACAACAATAACAAGTAAAAAACCAGCAGTGTCGCACCGACCAGCGTATAGCTAATCGTGTGCAGTCGCTTATTCGCGAGCGTCTCCATCAAGAAGAACGCGACAAACGTCGCCAAGATCAGTAGCAGCGCGTACTTGGTCGCTCGACTCGCTTGCAAGTAGATATCGACGGGATCCGTCAGCCGTACGCGAAGCGTTTCGTCGTTTAGGGACGCACAAACCAACGAGTCACAGCCTTGCAAAATCGCAGCAGCGGAAGTCGCAAATCGCGAAATCTGCCATGTCGCGGTAAATCCATCTGCGTCGATGTCACGTTGATCGGGGAGGAAGCGGCCGAAAAAGCTGGGGTGTGGCCATTCGGACGCAATCGTATAGCGACCGTCCGCAGCGAGCGGGACGACACCGATATCGCTCGATCCACGTAGATCCAGATCGACATCGATGACGAGTTCAGTCGCGAGCGCCTCGATATCAAACGTGCCACTGACGATTTGACTCAGTCCGCTCGCCAAGCTGCCAGGTTTTGCGTCAAGATCTATGCCGTTGACCTTCAATGCCGGCACAGAGACAAGGCCGCGTGAATCGGTAACGGCAATCGCGAGCTCAGCCGCCTGCCAACGATTGAAGTCGTCGATCGATGCAGCGAGTTTTTCCAGGCTCCCAGCGGCGATTTGCGCCGTAATAACATGCCTTGACGTGTACACCGGCACGGCATGGATACCGTATGCCCGCAGCTCCGTCGGTACATCGATATGCCAGTCGACACTCGTCGCCGGTAAATGGGTATGGGCCGGCTCGGTCTGCGTTTCCATGACGTGGCGACGCTCATCTTCTAACCAGACCTTGCGCTCGACGTTGCGCAGGTAGCTCAGGACGACGACCGGTCCGCTGATGACCTGACTGCCACTCCATTGGGCAGCGATTTTCCCGGCGACCTCGCTTCGGTAGTAAGCACGCTCATCGATAATCGACCGAATCGATGACAACGGAATGAGCAATAAAATGAAGACGAGCCCGGTGGCTAAGCCTTTCGACAACAACGGATTGATTGACACGAAACTAACTCCCCTGGCAGAGGCGTTCGAGTTTCAAGCGTCGATATGGAATTAGGCGGGACGAATAAAGGCGAATTGTGGCAGCCGGACAGGTTTACTTAGTCGTCGTCTTGCCACTCACGGAGCTTCGAGTGGTCGACCCGTTTCCACTGCTCCTCGCTTTGCTTCTGCAGACGCCGCAGGCGCATGCCAGTGTAGATAACGACGGCCGCGATAAACGCGATCAGTAACCAAACAGCATCGGGCATCGGTACCATATCGCCTCTCCTTAAAAGCCGCCTTTGGTGCGAAAGCCGCCACCGCTTGGCATCCGCGGAAACTTAAATCCGCCACCACCGCCCATTCCACGTGGGACCCGAACCGAGCGCGGCATTCGTGGCAAGCGGACACCGCCGATATTACCGCCCGACGACGAGCGGAAGCGTGGCCGAAAACGTTGCGAATGGCGGATAACTCGCCAAAGGCGATCGCCGCTGATCAAGCCACTCATGAATTCCGTGAGCATGAGCTCAGCCTTGCCGCGATCATCGATGATGCTATCGGCGGAGTCGTAACGCTTGCGTTTGTATTGGCTGCGTACCGCCGACAACTCGTTCAAGCGGCTCATCCGCCGGCCGTGAATTTCTTGCTTGTCGACAAGGTGCTGCTCGAGGTTACCAATATCGTCGCGGACGGTACTTAGCTCTCTAACCATACGGTCATCGCTGTCGGTCGGGGTCGCCGCCGCCTCATGACGAAGCGCTGGAATGGGGTCCGCTTTAAAGCTGGTAATCAATGCCTGCATCGCATCGACAAAATAACGATCTTTACCATTGGCAAACTGCTCGCGCTGGGCCAATAGCTCGGCGTAACGTTTTTCAGCCGTCTCGATACGGTCATCGATGTCGACTGCCGCGGCGGTTGCAGTGGCTACTGCATGCTCGAGTGTATCAGCGCCGGCGGCAACCTCCGCTTGGCGTTCGAATTCAGCCAACTCGGCGAGCGATTCCGCGGTTTGCTCTTCCAGCCGGTCGGTGTGCCGGCGTAAACGCAACGGGATCTCAGTCAGCGAGTGGTAGTTACGCCGCGCTTTTTCGAAACCGATATGCCGTGCCATCAACCGATCGACGAGGCGCGTTATCGGCCAAGCTCGATACGCCGACGTACCGTAACCTCGCTCCCATAGGTAAACGAACAAGGAATCGGCCTCGTACGGCTTGCCTTTCTCGCGCCGGTCTTTTTCGGCACGGGCGGTTTTCTCCTCGGCATGCGCAGCCTGGTCGATCAATGCCTGGCTGCGCTCGCGCAGTGCCACAAATGTCTGCTCGCGCTCAAGCGACTGGCTAACCTCGTCGAGCTTACTCGCCAGTGCATCTTCTGCGGCAATGACGGCATCGGCCGCTGTCGCTCGGTCGGCGTCCAGAGTGCTCAAACCCGCTTGCTCTTGGTCGAGCGACTGATCGAGAACCGCCAGTGCGCTGTCGCGTTGTTCCAAAAGATGCTGTGCTTGGCGCTCGGCCGTATTGAGATCGTCGATGGTTGCCGCATCGCCGAGCTCGGCCAAGCGCAATCGCGCAAGTCCTTGGTAGGCTTCCGATTCACGTTGCCGCAGCGAGGCCATAGAGCGCGTAATGCTCTGCAGCTCCGAGTCAAGCTCGCGGTAATCGCGTCGCAACCGGTCAATGCTGCGGTCGAGCGAATCAAGAAAGCGCCGACCACTAGCCATGACGACACCCCGTTACCATGCGTGGATCATCCCGCCCTCAACAGGGATCCGGTAATTTGGTTCCAAATAACCGCGGCGTTTGTCGCCAATGACTCGGCCTTGGATGATGCCGTCATCGGCTTTGTCGGCGCGGATGCGCTCGAAAACCGGGGCGCTTACCCGCACACCCCAGCTCGTGACGGTGCGTACGGCACCATCTTCCTCGGAGCGGATAGCAACCGCTTGTGCACGGCCATCGCGGTCGAGCGCCTCAACGATCAAGTAGTAGTTATCGGCACTAAAATTCGACTCAGGCGCGCGAATGACCCCCGAACGCTCGCCAGGCCGGGATACAACGGAAATTTCGTAGTTTGCCCGCAGCTCATCGGCCATGGCGCGAAGCTCCGCCGTCGCCGCCTCTGCGCCGCTCGGGTCGCCATCGCGAAGTGCCGTTATGCCGTTCCTGTAGATGGCATCGATATCCGCGTCGACACTATCGGGTACCGCCAATTGCTTCGCATCATCACGCAGCGATGCCAACGTGACCGGTAATTGGCGTAACGAGGCGAGCGTCGCGATGCCCGCTTCCGCACGGACGAGATGCTGTTTGGCGCGTGCGAGTAGGTTCTCACGCTGCTGCAGCGCCGCTGCCACAACGGCACGGCGAGGGTCGCCGGGCGCGCGCAGGCGTTCGCCTAGTGCGACGGCCGATGCCTCGGTCAACGACTGTGCAGCATCGGCCAAGCGGCTTTCCGTGCTCGCAATGGCCATATCGAATGCCGCTGCAACGTTGGCACCCGGTCGATCGTTGCGCTCATTGTCAAGCCGGTCCCGTAGCGTTACGCGACGCTGGTCGAGCGTTCGAATATCGACCGACGCCGTCGCGATGCCGGTATTAAGCGACTCAATAACGGCCAATTCGGCACGTTGTTGCGGCACCTCAACGAAGCCGTAGTAGCCGCCGCCGACCAATGCGCCTACCGCCGCAAAAATCCCGAGTCCACGCCCTATACGGCCACGGCGCACCCAGGCCGTAAACAGCCGTGTGCGCAGCCCCGGCGGTGGTGGATCGTATTGAAACTCCCGTTCTTTAAGCGCTTTAACGCCAGCCGCTAAAGTCGCATCGGACACCTCAATGCCCTGCGCTTCATAGGCGCCTCGGACCCGCTCGAGCAGCACACGTTCGCGTTCGTCGGCGTTAAGCGCACGCGCGACTAGCGCCTCTTCGTGTCGCAACGAATCGACGACGTCCATGGCCAGCATAACGTCAGTCAGACGAACATCGCTGTCCGCCGTCGCTGTCTCGCGCGCCGCGCTCACTGGCAGCTACGCGTCGTTGGTGGGCTCGGTGCTGTCGAGAACGAGCCCATGGCCTTCGCGCGCTAGGGCCGCCAGCCGCTGCTTGCCGTCTTCAACCGCGCGTCGGACGTCATCGGCGTTACGGGTTGCCGACTCGCGCATCTCAGCGATGAGCTGAATCGAGCGCTCTTGGAAATTAACGACCGAGTCAACCAGCGCTTTGACGGCATCGGCACGAATGGTCGCGCCGTAACCTTGGCGGATCGCCTCCTCCTGGACCTTGCCACCCACTTCGGCCAAGACCTCGAGACTTTTACTCACCCCTTCCTTCATCGCTTCTAGCGTTTTTGAGCTCTCGTGCAATCCGGTCAGACCGGTAAACGTTGCGGCCAATGCCGTGAACACGGTCTCATTGGTGCCGAAGAACGAGACTGCTTGCGAGTACACGCGCTCTTTCGCCGTCGTTGTTTGCAGCAAGCGCGCCATGACCGTCTCGCTCGTGTTGTAAGAAATGGTGAGATTGTCGGCGAGGTCTTTCGCGATCTGGTAGCGCTTGTCGGTTTGTTGCAATTTGCGCAGCTCCGCATCGCGGCTGAGTTCGAGACGCGCCATCACTTCACGATCGTCGTTGGTATTGGCCGCAATCGCGTCGCTGGCGCTCGCTAGTGCGGCTTTCTGCGTATCTAACTGCGCCTCGGCTTCTTTCAGGACCTGAATCGCTAAGACCTCCGACTCTTTTAACGCACCGCGGAAGTCGCGGTAGGCATTAAGAATCGTCTGCTCGCGATCAATCTGATCACGGGAATCGGCAGCGACTTCAAGATAGGTTTCTTTGATGTCTTGGAACCGCGCGGGAATGTCGCCGCGCGACACCTTCATCCATACGTTTTGCGCGCGTTCCCAGATGTCGAGTTTGCCATCGTCCAACTGCTCGACCATCGAGCGCGCGTCGTCGCGGATACTGTCGAAGCTCGACGTAATTTTCTCGTAGCGCTCACCGATTCGCATCGCTTCGATTTGCTCACGAACGACTTCGTTAAAAAGCGATGCCTGGCTCAACGTGCGCGCGATCGCCAACGTTTTCTCCGGCGCCAAGTGAGAGATCTGCTCGATCAGACTAACGACGGGCGCCTCATCGATCGTTTCCGGAACGAGTCCCAGCTCGCGTAGCTTACCCATCGCACGGTCAAGGTATTTCTGCGGTGAAATCAGGTCAGTGTCGGCCATTGTCAGGCTCCGTCATTGTTGTGCCACGAGTATACCGAATAGACTCGCCGCAAACGGCTATGGTCACAAGCGTAGCGGCGCTACCAATGCGAGAGGAGCAGGCGTGTCCGAACGAGCACTGTTGGAAATTGACGCCGCGACGGTATACCGCGGTGATGTCGCCGTCTTTGAGAACCTCAGCCTGAGGCTTGCGGAACGCGAAGCAGTTGCCATTGTTGGTCCAAACGGGGCCGGCAAGAGCACGCTCGCGAAACTGCTGACGCGCGAACTCTACCCGGTTCACCGAGATCCACCGAGCGTGCGTATTCGCGGCCAATCCCGATTCGTTGTTGCCGATTACCGGCGCGACGTTGGTATCGTCGCCGATGACGCGTTGCGGTGGTTGAGCCGGAACACTAGCGTCCACGCCGCGTGCGATGCTGGGCCCGAAAGCGATGCCTTGTTGCAGCGGCTCGATCTCTCCCAGCTTGCGGACCGGCCGCTCCGATCGCTATCGAGCGGCGAGATGCGTCGGGTCATGCTAGCGCGGGCCTTGGCTGGCAAGCCGGCGATCGTTGTCCTCGACGAACCGTTTAGCCAGTTGGATCTCGCAGCGTGCCGGCGTTTCTCGGCGCTGCTGCGTGAGCATGTCATTGGGCGCTGCGCTGTCATGCTGATAACGCACCGGCTGAGCGATGTTCCGCCGGAAATAGACCGTGTCGTCGGCTTAGGTCGCGGCCGGATCGCCTTTGATGGACCGAAAGCCGACGTGCTGACCAGCGAGCGCTTGTCAGCGTTGTACGACGCTCCGATCCACCTGATCGAGACGAACGGCTGGTTCGTCGCGTTACCGCAGCCGTAGTTTATTTGGCGGCGGCAATGCCGGCGCGAATCGTCTCTTTCGCCTTGTCAGCGTTTTCCCAACCGACAACCCGCACCCATTTTTCCGGCTCAAGCGCCTTGTACTGCTCGAAAAAGTGGGTAATCCGTTTAACGAGGATCTCCGGCAGATCGGTGTAGTTGTCGATGTCGTCGTAGTAGCGCGTGAGTCGCCGCGACGGTACTGCTAGCACCTTCTCGTCAAGGCCCGCCTCATCTTCCATGACCAGCACCCCAACCGGACGGGAACCGAGCACCGCACCCGGCGTCAGCGGTCGACTGCCAACACACATAACGTCGACAGGATCGCCGTCATCGGCCAAGGTGTGTGGGAGAAAGCCGTAGTTACACGGATAATGCATCGCCGTGTAGAGAAACCGGTCGACGAACAGCGCACCTGAGTCTTTGTCGAGCTCGTACTTAATCGGGTCGGTGCCTATCGGCACTTCGATGATGACGTTGATATCGTCAGGCGGCTCTACACCAATCGGTATTGCGTTCAGGTTCATCGTCGCGCCAACTGCCGTTGCAGCCGACAGTTTACCGGCTGCAACGGATAAGCGCGAAGCGGTGCGTCGAGTTAGCCGCCCCAGAGCCGCCGCCACCACGGCTCTTTCGCCGATTCAGCGTGGCTTCCCGGGACCCGCTCGAGCACATCGGCTAAGCGCCAACCCGTCAGCGATGCTAGGCGCTCTGCCTCATCGGTACGCCGCTCTCGCAGTTCGCTGAGGTAGCGTTGTCCCGCGGCGCAGCTGGTGTCGCCCTGCCATGCCCGCTGGATCACGTAACGACCCTGGAAGTTGCTGCGATCGCCGGTCTCTTGGAACTTAAGATCGGCGGGGAACGTCTCGCCGTCGTAACGAAGATGCAGACGGGTAACGAAAACATCGGCAGCACCTCCACGCGAGCGCCGCGGGTCAAGCCAAAACACGCCCAGTTGGCGCAGTTCGTTCTTGCTCAATGGGTCCGCCGCGCATGGATCGCACCAGGCCATGTCCCAGGCGTACTCCAAAAAAACGGCACGGCCACGCTCGCGCTCCAGTGACTTGGCAAACATCGCTTGATAAAACTCACCGAACTCGTCAGCGACAAACTCCGGCACCGTCATATTGCTCGGCACCCGGACTGTGCGGTAATTGGTAGTCTCGACCCGACCAGTGCGCGTCAATGCATAGACGTACAAGTCTTGCGGACCATCGGCATTGACGGTACCGAGGCGGATCGGCAAGCCGAAACGTGGGCTCTCGAATGCAACTTGCAGTGGCCGCAGATAGCGGTAACCGGATGCCGCCTGCTGCTCAAGATTGACCTTCGCGACGAAAAACTTCAGACCCTGTTTCAGATAACTGCTAACGACGGGACCCGCGCCGTCGGGCAGTCGATAACCGTTGTCGGTGAGCCACGTCGTCAATCCTTGGCTGTCAGCGGCTGACAGAATCAGAATGTCGTATTCACCAACGGTATACGCGGCATCGATCGTTACGCCTAGCTCCGCCGCTTGCCGCCGCGCCCGCATGGCTGTCGGCATGGCAGCCGCATCGTTAGCCGCACCGCGTTCCAACAGGACCTCAAAATCGGACTGACAGGGATCGGCGTCGTGGTACTCAACCAATCGCGGCGCTGTGTACGCATCGAGGTGCTCGATAAGCGCCGGCTCAGCAACATTGATTTGCTCGCGCGCCAAGACACTTGGAACTGGAATTACCACAGCGAAATCTTTGGCATCTCCACGGTAGTCATTCGCCATGGTCAGCACGGTCCGGTCGCCGTCTCGCACCAACACGACCTGTGAGGCTTGATTAAACAAACCGGTATCGGCACGGGCGACGTAGAAACCACAAAAAGCGTGTGCCGCTGAACCGACCAACAGCGTTAGTAGGGCCGATACGGCAATAATTCGTTTAGGCATAGGTGCCTCCTTTGACTGGCTGGTTGCCGGCTTTAACCGGTCGGACCCAGCGATAGCGTGATCCCTGCCACAGCGCATCGATTGCTGGCACCGCGGGAGCAAGCAATGCGAGCGCCCAGACCGGCGCCGCGGTCACAAACCAGACGACCTCAAGGGCGAACGCCATCCCAGCGACAAGCGCGCCGTAACAGCACCGTCCAAGCGGGCGGTTCGGCGCCGTTTTCGGGTCTGAAATCATGAAGAACGTAAACACCAACAACGCCCCGTTGCTGAGCTGGTGGAAGGCGATGCCAAGCGGATCGCCGAGCCAGCCGGCGCGCAGCAGCGTTAAGACGGCGAACATCGCTAGGAAGCTAAGCGCCGTCTCGGCGTAGCGGGCGCGATTTAGCACCAGTAATCCGAGCGCCACCATCAGCGTCGCGCCGATCATCGCTGAGCCCCACTGCCCGCTCGACACCCACACCGAATCGGTCACGAGCATCAGCGCGACCAGTGCGAAATTGGCGGGATTGAAGAGGTGCTTGCCGCGCGCGCGAATCGTGAATTTCGACCCGATAGCAAGCACAGCCGCTAACACGGCCCAAATCGGCGCCGCGGTTCGCAGTAACAATGTCAGTGACAACGACGTAATCAGCGCGCTACGAGGATCGAATGGCTGCCCCACCGCGCGATTGCCAATCGCTTGAACCAGCAACGCCGTCGTAACAACCGCGAGGCTCTGCGACCAGCGAAATTCGAAACCGAGCCACAGTGTACCGCCCGCCAGCAGCAGCGATAGCGCTCCGACTTGGAACCAGCGTGGGTCTTTCGGTAAGGACAGACTCATGCCCGCTTCAACGCGGGCACGACCCGAGTAGGGTTAGGCCTCGGCGTTCGCGCTACCGTTAGTCTTGCGACGACGCGACTTAGCTTTCGGTGGCGACTCCTCTGGCTTAAGGCGTTTTGACGCCTCAAGCAACTCCTCGAAGGCTTCTTTCAAACAATCGCTGTAGAACGCTGGGTCGGGCATCATCTCGCGGCACGCAACGGCGCTAATCGTGATCTCGCCGTTGTAACTTAGCACCGGCTGGAACAAACCGATGCCGTGAACGCACGGCCCGAGGCCATAGTGGCGAACCATTTGCGAGCCCATCGAAAAAATCGGAATTGCGGGTCCGGGCACGTTGGTGATAACCGTGTTGAACATCGGCGGCAAGCGCTCGGCGAGTTTCGCGCTGGAATACAGCCGCGCCGCCATTTGGCCGGCTGGAACCGGAATCAGCTCCGCCAAGTCCGGCGCAAGGTTGCGACCGGCGGCATCGTTGAACTGTTTCGCAGCGCGACTTTCGTCGCTAACGGCTGCCAACCGCTCTAGCGGATCGGCAATGTCGGTCCGTATCGGCAAACTCATGGCTGTTACCCGGTTGCCACCGGCACCAGACTGATCGGACGAACGAATCGACCGCGGCGCCATCGCAACTAGCGACGTCTCGGGCAGCTCGTCTTTGGCCAATAGATACTTGCGTAGTGCTCCGCCACAGGTCGTAACAACGACATCGTTAACGGTTGCACCATCGCTCGCTTTACGAATCGTGCGGACGTCATCGAGTTTGAACGTGCGCCCGTCGAAGACTCGGTGCGGGCCAACGTTGGAATTAAACCGAGTCCGCGGCGCGCGGGCGGGCGCCGTCATCTGGCGACCGCGAACGCCGCTGAAAATCTTGCGCACAGACGGTGCGACGCTTGCTGCTAGGCGGCCTACCCGTCCTGGCACCTGGACGCTCGACAACGCCGAGCGACCGATGAGCTCCAACCCGGTGGGCTGGCGCCCAGGTTCCCAGGATTGCGGCTCTGGTGGGTGCGACGGCTCGGGCGATAGGTCGTGAATTGCCGCCGCAATCTCGGACCCGGCGACGCCGTCGATAGCGGCGTGGTGGAACTTTGACACCAGTGCGAACGCGCCCTTCGGCACGTTGGCAACGTTATCGAGCCCTTCGATGACCGTTATTTCCCATAGCGGTTTGTTGAGATCGAGAGGCCGTGCATGCAAGCGGGCAGCCTGGATACACAGTTGCCGCCAATCGCCGGGATGCGGCAGCGCAATGTGGCGAATGTGGTACTCAAGATCGAAGTTTTCATCGTCGACCCAGAACGGTTTATCGACGCTCAAAGGGACGTTCGCTAGGCGCTGCCGAAAGAGCTTAACGAGGTGCATTCGCGACTCGAAAAACTCGAGAATGCCTTTGAACGTGACCCGGCCACCGGGCGCACTGGCTTGGTCGTAAATCGCCAACGACCCGATGTGCATCGGCGTCGATGTGCTCTCCAAATACAGGAACGACGTATCCAATCCTGACAGTTGTTGCACGGTATAGCTCCTCGATGCGTGGGACGCGGATTTTTACACCATCTGGGTGGTCAGTTAATGTACCGAAGCTGGCGCCACAGTGGCAAAAGCTTTTAGGCTGGAAACAGCGCCAAACAGCACGCGAAGTCCATTCGACCGATCTCAAACGGAGAAAAAATCATGGCAAGAACGCTGGCATTACTCGTATTGACACTGGGTCTGGCGACCGGATGTGCCAATCGTCAACCAGCCACACAAAGCGAGATCGACGAGCGAAATCAGGCGTTGCGGGACGACATCGACTTGTCGTTGCGCGAATTCAAGCGTGCTGACCCCAGCATGCAAGCGCTGTTCGACTCCGCGCATGGCTATGCGGTGTTTCCGCGGGTCAGCAAAGGTGGCCTCGTTATCGGTGGCAGCTATGGCTACGGCCAGGTCTTTCAAGGCGGCCGCTTGGTCGGTGAAGCGTCGATAACGAAGCTTTCGTTGGGCCTACAAGCCGGTGGCCAAATATTCCGGGAGATCATCTTCTTTGAAGATCCGGCGACATTGACGCGCTTTAAGGCCGGCAGCTTTGCGTTCAGTGCCGAGGCGACGGCCGCCGCGGCCGCCGATGGTGCGGCTGCATCGGCCGACTACGCCGAGGGCGTCACGGTGTTCGTCATGCCGATTAAAGGGCTGATGCTTGAAGCATCGCTCGGCGGGCAGAAATTCAACTACACGCCGTTGCCCGAACCGATCATGACCAACTGAGATCGCGATGCGTCGCGTAACAAGACGCCATCTCGCTGCGCTGGCGGGATTGGGCGCGAGTTCGTCGGTACTGAGCGCACCAGGTGCGCCGAGCTTCGCGCACGGGGTGGCCAGCGGCGATCCGCTCGCTGATCGCGTTGTGTTGTGGAGCCGGGTCAGCGGCTACTCGGCACCGGTTGCGGTGACCGTCACCGTCGCGCGCGATGCCAGCCTTCGCGATGTCGTTCGTCGCTACGAGACAACGACCGACGCGAGCCGCGACTATACGGTGAAAATCGACGCAATCGGCCTCGAACCCGGGCAGCGCTACTACTACGGTTTTGCAACCGCCGACGCGCGTTCAGCGACAGGGCGCACAAAAACACTGTCCATTGACGATGCGCCGACGGTAAAACTAGCGGTTGTCTCGTGCGCGAACTATCCGGCCGGGTTTTTCAATGTTTATAGGACGATTGGCAACGACAACAGCCTCGATGCGATTGTCCACCTCGGCGACTACCTGTACGAGTATCCGGCGGATGGCTATGCGAGTAGCCGCGCCGCGCAGTTCGGCCGCCTTAGCGCACCGCTCCAGGAAGTCGTTGCATTGGCTGACTATCGGCAGCGCCACGCCCAATACAAACGCGATCCGGATTTACAGTACGCGCACGCGCAATTGCCGTTCATCGCGATCTGGGACGATCACGAAATCACCAACGATGCATGGACCGATGGCGCCCAAAATCACCAGCCGGCCGAGGGCGATTACGGCGCACGACGCCGAGCCGCCATTCAAGTCTACCGCGAGTGGATGCCGATCCGTGACGACGGCCCAGCCTATCGGCGCTTCGATTTCGGCAAAACCGCAACGCTGGCGATGCTTGAGACGCGCCTTGCCGCCCGTTCCGAACCACTGAGCTACAGCGTCGATCTCGACCCCCTACGCCGGGTCGTGCAGACAGCGTCGGGGCCTCGTGAGTTGCCGTCGCTCGTCGATCCAGCCAGTAATACGCGGATCGATGACCCAGCGCGCATCGAGTCACTGCTCGCCGCGGGCCAAGCCGGCGTCGACTACCAGTACGAACCCGATATCGACCGCTTTCTTGCAACGACGCTGGCCGACCCTCAGCGCGAATTGGTCGGTGCCGAACAAATGGCCTGGCTCGATGGTATCTGTACGGAGTCTCCCGCGGGTCATTGGCTCGTACTCGGCAACCAAACGCTGATGAGCGCCGTGCAGTCACCGAATATGATGCGTTCGCTTAGCGCGACCGAACGCAACCGCATCCCTGGGTTTTTGCAACCGCTGCTGCCGCTGACGCGATACAGCATCCCGATGAATCTCGACGCTTGGGACGGCTACCCGGCCGATCGGGAACGGGTATTCGACCGATTGGCCAATCGGTCGAATAACATTGTTCTCGCCGGCGATACGCACAACGCGTGGGCGGGCCCACTCAAAGATCGGCGCGGTACGCAGATCGCTTATGAAGTAGCGACACCGAGCGTTTCTTCGCCCGGTATCGAAACAACCTTGGCACTGCCGGCCGCGCGGCTTCAAACGCTGTTTGCCGCTGCGAACCCGCATCTCGATTACATCGGGTTTGGCTACCGCGGCTATGTTGAGTTAACGCTGACGCCGGCAACCACGACGGCGACGTATTACAGCGTTAGCGGCACCGATGAGCGGCGCTTTTCGTTGGCTCAGCAGCATCGCATCCGCTTGCCGAAGCGCTAACAAAAACCGGCCGGACCACAGCAAGGTCCGGCCGGTGCAAGATTGCGTGTTACGCAATCAGGGGTTACCCAGTGCGGGTCCGGTCAACGAGACTGGTGGCGACAACCCGTCGCCCAGTTAGTCGGCCGCTTTCGGTGCGCGGTTGGCCCGGGTGGCTTTCCAACGGCCGGGATCGAGTGCCAACGTTGCTACCTTGCCCTCAGGGCTGGTGTCGCAAACGGCGCGATAACGGCTTGTTTCCGTCTCTCCAGCAGCCCGGTAGCGGATATTGATCCAGTGCCGGCCAGAGCCGTCGCGTTGGTGCGATTTCAGGACATTGTGCCGCAGTCGGCCGTCGCCCAATTCAGCGGCAATGGCTTGCTCGCACGATTCAAGAGATGTGCGCAGCGTTGCAGCGTCCGCGGGTGAGGCACAAATTACGGCGCAGACGGGAATAGCGAGCCAAGCAGCGGTTTTAGTAAAGCTCATCGTCATTCTCCAAGCTAAAAAGGGGCCCGATTACGTGGGCTTGCGTTACGAACGGGTACACTATATTTTTGCAAAAACGCATTATCGACAGTCTTTCTGAGAAAAGTTATTGCAAATATGCAGGCATTTAATTGGGACGATATTCGCTATTTCCTGGCCGTTGTCGACGCGCGCACGCTGGCGGCGGCATCCGCCGCACTCGATGTCAACCAAAGCACAGTCAGCCGCCGGATCGCCGCCTTGGAAAAAGCACTCGGAACGCCACTGTTCGACCGAGCGCCGAATTCAAGCTGGGTATTGTCGATGGCCGGCGAGCAAATCCTCGAAGCGGCTGAGCAGATGCAGGACAACGCACGGCAACTAACGCTCGATGCGATGAAGAATGCGAGCGAACTGACCGGGACGATCAAGGTGACCTGCGGCGACGCGGGCATGCAATCGATGTTGGTACAAACGATCGCTGGGTTTGCGCAAGTCTATCCCGGGATCGAGCTGTCGATTCTCGTTAGCAACGAAACACTGGATCTCGCGACGCGTGAAGCGGATGTCGCGATTCGGGTGACGGTACAGCCGCCACCGAATGTTGTCGGCAAGCGGATCTGTGACCTGGGTATGGGTATCTACGCCAGTCCGCCCCTGGCCGAACGCTACCGCATGGGAGACCGTTCACTGCCGGTCATTGTCAATACCGGTGGTTTTCTCCGGCGCGACTGGGTGAGCGACTTCATGCCGGACTGCACCGCCAAGCACAGTTGCAACACGCTGCCGGGCAAAATCGAAGCCGCACTGCAAGGGCTCGGCGCCTCCGCGATGCCTATCGTGATTGGCGAAATGACGGCAGGACTGGAGTGCTTGCTCACTTACGAAGACACGCCCCAACCGGGTCTTTGGGTATTGACCCATGTTGACTTGCGTTCGACCGCTCGGGTGCGGGTATTTCGCGACTACTTGGTCGAGAAGCTCAACGCGCACGCCGACTGGATTAGCGGCGAAGACCGCACCGTAAACGCGGCCGTACGAAACTAAGACAGGATGACCAAGGGGCTTGGCATTTAGTTAGCGGCCAGCCATACTGGAACTGTTCCCGCTGCAATATAAGGAGGTGATCCAGTGTCTAGTGAGACTAATCGCATTAACGACAGACACACGTTTCAACCGTGTCGGAGAGAGGTTGTATCGGAGTGACGCCGAAGCAGCTGATCAACGACTAGATCTGCGTTGATCGAACTCACGGGAGGCCGCGGCAGCTAGCGCTGTACGCGGCCTTTCTTTTTGCGGCGGCGTTTGTTGTTGCGCGGCTCAGGCGAGCGTGTGCTGACATCTTCGTTGCCAACGCCCCACTGCTCGCGGTGCGCCGCCTCCGCGTCGTGCCGGACGCGGCTGTGACGATTGGACAGCAGCAATTGCGACGGCGGACAAACCTCGGCGCGAATCAGGCCTAGATCGCGCGCGGCATCGAATACGCTCGGATACCAGCTTTGCCAACGCGGCAAGTGGCGCTCGACGCGTTCGCGCAAACTCAAAGATTCGTCTGATCGATCGTCCATAGACTGAGGATACGCATGCAGCGCGAGAGATTGCTGTAACCCAGGTCACGGAACTGGGGCGATCGATCTGATCGCCCCGGCTCCCGCAGCCTTTAGCTGTTATCTTCGACTGCCGCTTTCGGCGCGTCTTTCTTGACGCAAGCAACACCGTTTTCGCATGAGGCTTCCGTCGCATACGACTGACTCGTACCGACGACCTGACCGTTGCTGGCTTTCAAGTTGAACTTGAATTTACCGGCCCGCGTCTTCGCTACCTCGAAGCGTTTCGGATCAGCTGAGTTTTTGCGAACGGACTCAATGCCGTTCTTGCAACTCGACTTGGCCTTGTAGCCTTCGCTCGCAAGTATGTTCTCGCCGTTACCCGCTTTCAGTCGGAAGCGGTACTCACCCGCTTTGTCTTTATAAATTTCGAACTTGGCCGCCATCTTATTATCTCCGGTAGGACAAAACCGCCGCTGATAGTAGCACCGCCGACGGCGATCCAAAAATGCCCGTCAATACGTCGGATCCAACATCAGCGAATCGATCTGACGTTCAAGATCATCGGGCTGCGTTGTCGCCAGTCCCGACGTAACGGCCGCTTTGGCTACAGCAATAGCCACTGACCGTGAAACCGCGCGGATCGTCGGTAGCGGCGGATACACCGTGCCATTTTCGAGTGCTTTGTCCGAGACATGCTCGGCGAGTGCATGCGCGGCGGCGAGAAACATCGCGTCGTCGATGCCGCGAGCACGCACAGCCAGGGCGCCCAAGCCAATTCCCGGGAAAATGTACACATTGTTACCTTGTCCCGGAATCCGCTGGCGACCGTGGTAGTCGACCGGCCCGAACGGCGAGCCGCTCGCGAAAATCGCCCGGCCTTGGGTCGCGTTGTAGGCCTCTTCCGCGGTGCACTCGGCCCGTGACGTCGGGTTCGACAGCGCAAAGATGATCGGTTGTTCATTAAGCGCCGCCATCATCTCGAGCACCTCGCGGGTAAAGACGCCGGGAGCACCGGTCGCACCGATCAACGCGTGTGGCTTTATTGAGCGTAAGGCCGCCATCAGGTCGGCCGGCTCATGCGCGTGCGCGTAGGGCACGTTGTGCGGCGCCAAATCATCACGTCCCGAGTGAATCAAGCCATGCAAATCGACGAACCACAGCCGCTCGCGTGCGGCTTTATTATCGAGGCCGGTTGCCTCGAGCGCCTTAACCAATAGGTCGGCAATGCCGGTCGCAGCCGACCCAGCGCCCAAAAAGACGATTCGCATGTCGGCGAGCGCTGTTCCGGCGAGGCGCGACGCCGCCAAAATGCCACCTGTCGCAACAGCCGCTGTCCCTTGTATGTCATCGTTGAAGCAGAGCGTTGTGTCGCGATAGCGCTGCAAAAGTCGATATGCGTTCGGCGTGGCGAAGTCTTCGAACTGAATCAAGGCCGTGCCCCAGCGTGCGCGAACGGCCGCAACAAATTCGTCGACGAGCGATAGATAGTCATCGCCTTGTAAACGGCCCTGATTCAGGCCCAGGTACAACGGGTCGTTGCGAAGAGCTTCGTTATTTGTCCCAACGTCGAGCATGACCGGTAAGCACCGGGCTGGGTCGATACCGGCACAAGCCGCGTACAATGCGAGCTTACCGACCGGTATGCCCATGCCGTTCGCACCGAGATCGCCAAGACCGAGAATGCGTTCGCCGTCGGTTACGACGACGACGTCGATCTCCGTTTCCGGCCAATTCGCCAGCAACTCGCCGATGCGACCACGATCTGCCGCGGTAACATACAGGCCGCGCTCTTGGCGATAAATGTGTGCGAATTCAAGACAAGCCTGCCCGACCGTTGGTGTGTAAATCAGCGGCAGCGTCTCCTCTATGTTCTCGATGATCGTTTTCAAAAACAGGCGCTCATTGCGCGATTGCAAGGCCATCAGAAAAACATAGCGCTCGATATCGTCGCGCTTGCGCCGCAGATTCTCGAGAACGCGCGAAAGCTGCGTCGTCTGACTACCAACAGCTGGCGGTAGCAAACCTCGTAATCCCAGCTGGTCGCGCTCAGTCTCTGTGAATGCCGTCGACTTGTTGAGATGGCGGTCGGTGAGCACCGCATAGCCGCGTTTGTTGGTCATGGTTGTTGTCATTGCTCATCCATCGATCAGGCGTATTATGCCGAGGTTCAGCGTGAAGAGACCGACAGAATTGGGCAAAAATTACCAACGCTACTGCGCTTTCCTCAGCATGGACCAACTCGACAGCCACTGCGACGATGAGCTCGCAATCGCGCCGCTAGCCGCACTCGGCATCAACGTCGAGACCGTCAGCTGGCGCGCTGCCGTTGACTGGGATCGTTTCGATTGGGTTATCGTCCGCTCGACATGGGACTACCAAGCAGACGTCCGCGGGTTTATAGAAACGCTCAAGCGTATCGATGCATCGACGGCGCGGCTGGCGAACCCATTGCCGGTGATTCGCGACAATATCGACAAGCGCTACTTGGCGCGACTGGCCGATAAAGGCGTACCAATCGTTCCTACACGCTTTGGCGATACGCTCGATACGGCGACACTGCAAGCGCTCCTCAGCCAACGACCGGGCCGCAAACACGTAATCAAGCCGGTTATTAGTGCCGGCTCGTACAATACGTTTATCGTTGTCGATTCGATGGCCGCCGCCGACTTGGCACCGATTGCAGAGGCACACTCGCGCAGCCCATGGATGCTACAGCCGTTTGTCGACTCAGTGGTGACGACTGGCGAGTACTCGGTCTTTGTTTTTGCCGGCGAGCTATCCCATTGCATCCTCAAGACACCGACAAGCGGTGACTTTCGCGTGCAAGAGGAGTTCGGCGGCAATATCCGGGCCATAGAACCGCCGCCGGGTCTAACGGAGACGGCCTTTGATGTTTATCGCGCTCTAGCAACGAACTTGTTGTTTGCGCGGATAGACTTGGTTGAGATCGCTGGCGAGTTTGCCGTTATGGAGGTCGAGTTGGTTGAGCCATCACTGTATCTACGCACGGCTAACGCAGCGGCCCGAAACTTCGCTAGCGCGTGTCGTACCTGGTTTGACGGCGCCGACTAGACCGCGAGAAATGCGCTAAACGTCTGACGCCACAGAGCGGTGCGATCGAGACCGAACAGACGTTCCAAATCATCGACTACGCTACTGGCCTGCCAGGATAGCGGGTCAGCAGCATGCGCCGCGAGAAACACGTTTGCAGCCAGCACCAATGTGGCAACTGGGTCAGCGCCTGCAGCGGCGAGCTCGGGCTCGTTATGCCATGCGACCGCATCGATCGTGCGAGCACTTATCCCCCAATACGCCAGCAAACACGCCCCAATATCGGCGTGCGTTGCACCGAACTCATGACGTTCTCGATCGAGCTGCTCGCCCAAGGAATCCGGCCGGTCTCTCTGTAAGGCCCGGTATACGTCTGGCAGCTGCGTCATAACGACGACTTCACCGATATCGTGCAACAGACCGGCTTGCAAAAGCTCGGCGCGATCGGCTTCTGCGTCGAACCCTTCTGCCTTAGCAAATGCAGTCGCGAGCTTGGCAACACGGCTCGAATGCACCCACACCGCTTCGAGTTGCCTGGCCTCGTGAGCATCGGTCAGCGTTGCGAATAAGCAGGTCGCCGTCACGAGTGCCGACACCATCTGTAGGCCGAGCTGACCAACAGCACGTTCGATCGTCGTAATAGGCGTACCGACGGCGAACGCCGCCGAGTTGGCTAGACCAACAATACGAGCCGTCATCGCGAGATCGTGCCGAACGATATTGCCAATCTCCGCGAAATCGACGACATCACTAGCAGTCACACGCACAAACTCGTGGTAAACACTTGGCAGTGAGGGCAGCGATTCAAGCCCGGTTAGTCCGCTGGTGCCACCAAGCTTTGCCAAGACGTCGTTAAGGCGAAAACACCGCTGGAGACGATCATCAAGCTCATCGCTAGCGCGTTGCCGCGACAAAACTTGGTGCATAAAGTCGCAAGCACGTGCGCTTAGACTGAGCGGGTCGGGGTAAACCAAAATTCGCAAGCACCGGGGGTTGGCTTGGCGCAACCGCTGCGCCGCGCTGGCGCATGTCGCGTCGACATGGGTCGGCGCAAAGACTACGGCATCGGCCGAAGCGATATTGCTGACCACTTCTATTCGCGGTGCCCATTCAACGTCGAAGCTGAGGGCGTCGAGCAGAAAACGCGCGTGCGCGGCAGCATCAGCAAGTAGCACGACTCTACCCGCCGGATTGACTTTTCGCTGATCGGCTGTCGCTGCACGCATGCGCGAGTCCTGCGATTTGGTTATGGTAAACGAGACCTCTAATCACTGTGACGACATCCTGGAGTAAACCTTGAGCAACTCGATGAATACCGGCCTAACCGCGCTCGTAACGGGTGCATCGAGCGGCATCGGCCTAGCGATCGCCAGGCAGTTACACGCCCGGGGTCATCGAGTAATCGCACTGGCACGCCGCGAAAAACAGCTCGCGGCGCTCAGCGCATCGATCGGGACCGAACGTTTACACACGATCGTCGCTGACGTTTCGGACCGGACCGCGATGGCCATGCGACTCGACGAATTACCCGCCGACTTTGCTGCGATAGACATACTCGTCAATAACGCGGGGCTTGCCCTCGGCCTTGAGCGCAGCGCCGAGGCGGCCATCGACGACTGGGACACGATGATCGACGTGAATTGTCGGGCTCTGGTTTGGCTGACGCGGCAAATTTTGCCCGGCATGGTGGCGCGTGGCACAGGTCATGTCATCAACATGGGCTCGATTGCGGGCCGTTACCCCTACCGTGGTTCAAACGTCTATGGCGCCAGCAAAGCTTTCGTTGCGCAGTTCGCCGATAACTTGCGCGCGGACTTATTGGGCACGTCTGTTCGCTCCACGCTTATCGAACCCGGAATGGTCGGTGCGAGCGAGTTTTCGAACGTACGATTTCACGGTGACGATGCGCGCGCAGCCAGCGTCTACGTCGGCACCGAGCCGTTGTTGCCGGACGACATCGCGGCCACCGTCGTCTGGGTTATCGACCAGCCCGCGCACGTCAACATCAATCGGATCGAACTGATGCCGGTATGTCAGGCAGTCGACAGCGTAAGCGTTGTACGTAGCGACTGATTGCGACCAGCCGTTGCGTCACTGCTACGAACGCCCGGCGATATCGCCAACCCGATTGCTACACTGTTCGCGGATGTACTGTGAGCGCACCGCGGATGACCGTCGCGTCTTTATTGGCCGATAGCCGACGGCTATTCTGGTTCCTGCAGCTATGCGGATGGGGCGGCTACATTGCCGCCAACTCCGTCAGTATGTTCGTTGGCGAAAAGCGCAATTGGTTCGACCTAATACTCATCGCGGGCCTGATCGGCTTCGTCCTGTCGCTCGTCTTGCGCTATGTCTACCGTGCCTTGTGGGACAAACCACCGGCGCTACGTCTCGTCGGTAGCCTGACGGTCTGCTTCGTCGTTGCGCTGTTGTGGCGAATCGGGATCAACATCCTTTTCATCCACTGGGGCTACACAGACTGGCAGCCCGGCGAGTGGCTCGAGTATACCTACGGCGTGTTGTCGTCGTTTTGGTTGCTGGCGTGTTGGTCGGCGCTGTACTACGGCATTAAGTACTACCAGCACTACCAGGACCAAATGCGGCAAACCTTAGCTGCCACGGCCGCGGCCCACCAAGCGCAACTGAAGATGTTGCGCTACCAGCTGAATCCCCATTTCTTGTTCAACACACTGAATGCGATTTCCACACTGATCCTTGAGCGGTCGAACGCAACCGCCAATACAACGGTCACACGTCTCAGCGATTTTCTACGCTACACCCTCGACAACGATCCAAACAGCCGAGTGACGCTACGTCAGGAGCTTGAGTCGATCGACCTGTACCTCGACATAGAGAAAGTTCGCTTCCAGGATCGGTTGGTGTTGGAACGAGAAGTGGAAGCCGGGGCACAGGATGCGTTAGTGCCGAGCTTGATTTTGCAACCTTTGGTCGAAAACGCGATCAAATACGCCATCGCGCCAGCGGAAGATGGTGGCGCGATCAGAATAACAGCAAGGGTACATGCGGGCGCGTTGGCTATTTCGGTGGCGGATACCGGACCAGGAATGGCGCTAACAGGCGATCGTCGGCAAGGCTCGTCAGGCGTCGGGTTGCGCAACATTCGCGAACGCCTGTTGCAACTGTATGGCGATAACCAGGCGCTGACGCTGGGTGCAAACCACCCACGAGGTCTGATCGCAACGATCAATATGCCATTCGAGGTACGCTGATGACACTACGCGCAGTCATTGTTGATGATGAGTTACTGGCACGACGCGGCTTGGAAATTCGTTTGGCGGAGCACAGCGATGTCGATGTTGTCGCCAGTTGCCGCAATGGCAGAGAAGCCCTATTTGCCATAGACAAAGAAAATCCGGATGTCGTTTTCCTTGATATCCAAATGCCAGGAATGGACGGTTTCGACGTTTTGGCGCAGCTGGTTGGACCTGACGTTCCGCATGTCGTTTTTGTGACTGCTTTCGATCATTTTGCGGTGCAAGCGTTCGAAGCGAACGCGATCGACTATCTATTAAAACCAATCAGCGAAGACCGCCTGCACGGTGCGTTGGAAAAAGTCAGGATGGCACAGTCCGCCCAGCAGGTGACCGATCAGCGTGACCGCCTACTGGAAGTGGTGTCCGGCCTGCGCGGCCACCCCCTATCGCTCGATGAAGCACTGCAGGATGAGGCGTCCGGGCCGCGCTACACGAGTCGCTTAGCGATTCGCGACGGCGGACAGACGACTTGTGTCGACGTTCAAGACATCGAGTGGATCGACGCCGCACGTGACTACATGTGTATTCACGCGAATGGCAAGACGCATGTCTTGCGCGGCACGATGAAAAACCTCGAAGAAAAACTCGATCCAAACAGATTTATCCGTATCCATCGATCTACGATCGTCAATCGTGATCGCGTTGTTGCTCTGAAACCGCACCGCAATGGCGAGTGCTTCGTCAGCTTAGACTGCGGCCGCGAATTCAAGTTAAGCCGCAAGTACAAAAGCAGCGTGGAACGTATCGCCGAACGCATTTAGTGTGTTGCCGTTGAATTTCCGCGATTGCTCGCGCACGCTAGGCGTACCACGGTAATCGAAACGCCGTCTGCAGGAACTCATTAGTGCGTATCGCGATATTGCTCGGCATCTTGGCCGTATCTGTTTTAGTCATCAGCCTTGGGCCACGGGTTACGGTAAATCTCGATACGGCGGCGCAATCGTCAGTTCCGGTAGCGTCAGCGGACGAGCTGCCGGCGCTTGCCGCTTGGGTAGCAGCGTCCGAAGCTGAATTCGATGACATCACACCGGATACCGAGAAGACTGTGGTGTGGGCGAACGCCGCCGAACCACGCCGAACCGAGTGGTCGGTCATCTACTTGCATGGTTTTTCCGCCACTCGGCAGGAGACCCATCCGCTGACCGAACAAATTGCCATGTCGCTCGGCGCCAATGCTTACTACGCGCGACTGACCGGCCACGGACGCGGTGGGCAAGCGTTGACGGATGCGAATGCCAGCGATTGGCTCCACGATGCGCGTGCAGCATTCGATATCGGCCGGCAGATCGGCGAGCGTGTCATCGTCATCGGTGTGTCTACCGGAGCAACTCTCGCGACCTGGCTAGCCTTGCAAGAGGATATCGATGAGCTGGCAGCGCTGATCCTAGTCTCGCCTAACTTTGGACTGGCCAATCGTTCCGCAAACATTCTGACCTTACCCTGGGGACTACCGCTCGCTAAAGTTCTACTCGGCGAAACGCGCTCCTTCGAAACGGTGAACGACGGGCATGGGCGCTACTGGACGGTGACCTACGGACTTCGCGTGGCAGCACAGATGATGGCGTTGGTCGATGCCGTGAACGCAGCGCCGTTGGAAACGGTTGCTGTACCGACATTGCTGGTTCGCTCCGACAGCGATACCGTGATCGATATGGCCAGTGCTGATTCGACGCTGGCACGCTTTGAGAGTCCGATCAAGCGAACCCACATTGTCACCGATGCATCCGATCCTTGGGGACATGTGATCGCTGGCGATATTCTGTCACCAGGATCGACAGCGGGTATCGCGAAAGCGGTGATCGATTTTCTCGAACGACTCGACGGTGGCTAACAACCCCGACGATCGTCCGAGCGGCAAGTCACTGCAGCCGCTGAGGGCCCTGTGGCCGTTCCTCGCCCCGTATCGAACGAGGTTAGCGCTGGCCGTTATCGTGTTAATCGTTGCCGCGGCCGCCATGTTGACGCTACCGGTCGCTGTGCAGTTCGTTATTGATGAAGGGTTCGGTTCCGATAACGCAGAACTCGTCAACCGGTACTTTGTTGGATTTTTTCTTGTCACCCTCGTATTTGGCCTGTTCGCAGCTTTGCGCTTCTACCTGGTCATATGGCTTGGCGAGCGGGTCGTGGCGGACATACGCAACGCAGTCTATGCACGCATCATCGGCATGGATACAAGTTTTTTCGAGATTACGCGTACGGGTGAAGTCTTATCGCGTCTTACAACCGACACGACGCTAGTCCAGAGTATTTCAGGCGCCGGCCTGTCGATAGCATTACGCTCCACACTGACGCTCGTTGGCGCACTCGGGATGATGCTCTACACGAATCCGAAGCTGACGGCCTACATGCTCGTTTTTATGCCGATCATCATCGTGCCTCTGATCGTTGTGGGCCGACGTATTCGGCACCTCTCGAGTAGCGCGCAAGAAAAAATCGCCGACTCTAGTGCGTTGGCCGACGAGACCTTGAATGCTATTCAGACCGTACAAGCATTCACGCTCGAGGCGACCCAGACAGCCCGGTTTCGTGATCGAATCGATGCAAGCTTTGTCGCAGCCGTACGTCGGATTCAGGTACGTGCGTTATTGACCGCACTGGCTATTGTGCTGATTTTTGGTGCGATGACGTTTGTCCTTTGGATGGGTTCGCGTGCTGTTATGCAGGGTTCGCTAACGGCCGGTGAACTTAGTCGATTCGTGCTTTACGGTATGTTCGTCGGCGGCTCGGCCGCCTCGCTGTCCGAGCTTTGGGGGGAGATCATGCGCGCTGCTGGCGCTATGGACCGAATCGCCCAGCTGCTTTCGGTCGAGCCAGCGATCGCAGCGCCGGCCAATGCCGAGCCGCTACCACAACCGATCCGTGGCCGGATCGACTATGAAAATGTGCTGTTTTTTTACCCATCGCGACCGGAAGCGGCAGCGCTCGATGCGTTTTCATTGTCGATTGATGCGGGTCAAACCGTAGCCTTCGTCGGTCCATCTGGCGCCGGAAAGAGCACGGCTTTCCAATTGCTGTTGCGATTTTTCGATCCACAGCAGGGCAGTATTTCGATCGATGGAATCAATATCGCGTCGCTCGACCCGCTGGCGCTTCGCCGCGCAATTGGGTTCGTGCCTCAAGAGACCGCCTTATTCGCAGAAAACGTCCGCGAAAATATTCGCTTTGGTCGACCGGGTGCGGACGACGATGCGGTCGAAGCGGCGGCGCGTGATGCTGCTGCCGATGAGTTCATCGATCGATTACCGGACCGGTATGCCACCTTTTTGGGTGAGCGCGGCCAACGACTCTCGGGCGGCCAACGGCAGCGCATTGCGATCGCACGCGCGTTTTTAAAGAACCCACCGATCCTTCTGCTCGATGAGGCAACCAGTTCGCTAGACGCGGCCAGCGAACGATTGGTTCAACAAGCGATGCAACAACTGAAGCGCGGTCGCACCACGTTGATCATTGCGCATCGGCTCGCAACGATTATGACCGCCGACAAAATCGTACTGATCGATAAAGGAAAAATCGTTGCGAGCGGCTCGCATGATGAGCTGCTGGTGCAATCACCACTCTACGCACGGTTGGCTGAGCTGCAGTTTAACGACAATCCGTTGCACGGCAGAGACCCGCGTGGCTAGTGGCAAACTGCCGACTGGCTCACAGAGACATTTGTGCAACGACGCTAGCGTATTGAGGTCATGCATTCGCGAGGCTTAGCCATGCAAATTTCTAGACTCTTAACAGCCATCGTCTTTGCCGTACTGTCGACTGGTTGCGTATCAACGGCAATCGGTGTCACGACGGGTGTCGCCAAAGGAGCGGTCGGTGTCGCAGGCGCCACGGTGAAAACGACCGGTAAAGTCGTTGGCGCTGCAGTACCGGATAGCGACGAAGACGACGACGAGCGCGACTAAGTATGCGGCGCGGGCTGGTTGCACTGCTTTTGCTCGGCTCCGTGGTCAATGCCGCTGCAATGACGAGCGACGAACAATGCCTAGCTACTGCCTTGTACTTCGAGGCGCGCGGTGAGTCACTGCAAGGCCAGCAAGCCATCGCCTCCGTAATCTTCAACCGCGTCGCCGATGAGCGCTTTCCAGCGACCGTCTGCGCTGTCGTTAAAGACGGCGGCGAGGTACCGCCGTGCCAGTTCTCGTGGTGGTGCGATGGACAAAGCGACCGACCCCGCGATACGGACAGTTTCGCGGTCATCACAGAGCGCGCGCGACGCTGGGTACGCAAGAGACCGCGCGACAATTCCAGAGGTGCGCTGTTCTTTCACGCAAGCCGGCAACCGGTTCCGTGGCGCCGGCCGCGGCAACGAACGGCAGCCGTCGGCGCACATATTTTCTATCGATAACGTCGTTAGTTGACGACGTGGCGCGGATGACCGGCGTGCCACGCCTCCAGTAGGTCGGTTAATTGGTCGGCCAGGCGTTGCATCGCTTCATCCGCCGCCCACGCGATATGCGGTGTTACGACAACGTTTGGTCGGTTAGCCAGCGCCAACAGCGGGTTCCGGCCACTAGGCGGTTCGCTCGACAGGACATCGATACCTAAACCACCGAGACGCCCGTCGCAAAGCGCCGTCGCAACCGCTTGCTCATCGAGTAAAGCGCCGCGGGCTGTGTTTAACAAGATCGCACCCCGCTTCATGCGGGCTAAGGCTTTGGCATCGATCAAACGTTCGGTTGCTGCCGTTAGAGGGCAGTGCAAACTAACAAAATCGGCGCTAGCAAGCAGTGTCGGTAGCGCCACAAACTCAATGTCGGCGGCGCTGCGGTCCGGTCGCGGCGTCGCAACGATAACCCGCATACCGAACGCCTTGGCCAGCGCAGCGACGCCGCGAGCTAGCGATCCGAACCCAACCAAGCCCATGGTCTTGCCGGCCAACGTGCGAATCGGCGCATCGAAGACACAGAATTGCTCGCTCGATTGCCACGTATCGCGCTGAATCGACTGCCGATACGCCGGTAACTGGCGGACCAAGGCGAGCAGCATTGCCAGCGTGTGCTCCGGTACGGAGTCATTCGCATAATTTCGAACATTGACAACGTCGACGCTACGTCGTCGCGCTGCCGCCGTATCAACGACATCAAATCCGGTGGCAGCAACGGCGATCAGCTGTAACGACGTGTTGTTATCTATCGTGGCGCGATCGATCGGTACTTTGTTGGTAATCACGACATTGGCGTTCGCTACGCGGGGAGCCATATCGATGGATTGCGTCGCCGGCCACTCAACCCACTCGTGAGCAAACTGCGGACGGCGAAAACGTACGGCGGGACCCAACGTGAGCCGGTCCAGAACAACGATACGTACCGGCAGATTCACAGCTGGTCGCGTGGCGTCGCCTGACTGATCTGAGCGACGCTAACGCCGTTCACGCCGAAGCCTGATTGGCAAGTCGACCCAGTGCGTTGGTCGTCGCCGGTCGCTCGGATGCTGCTGCAAACCATTGCGCTAACGCCTCATACGGCGACAAGTCGATGCTGAGATTGTCTTCGTGTAATAGGTAGGCCAAAACAACAATGTCGGCCAACGAATAGGTATCTCCACCGAAATATGCGTGGTCGTTTAGCGCTGTATTCAGCACTGGAAGTTCCCGGCCGAGCTGCGCGATCGCGCCGGCAATCGCCTCGTCGTCGCCACTTTGACGGCGAAATACGGGTTTTAAGTACTGCTCAAGATATAAGGTCCCGACAGCGCGACCGACGTGGTTTACAGCGAAGTCGGCCCACTGGTTTATACGCGCATCGCCGAGTGCCGAACCGGCCATCAGTGGATTACCAGCCAGCGCATCGACATACCGTGCGATCGCCAAGCTCTCGAAAACAGCGGCACCATCGTGCACCAACGCCGGTATCTTGCCGAGCGGATGGCGTTGCCGATGCAGATCGGATTTGTGCTCACCGCTCGCCGGGTCGAGCAAGACGAGCTCGTAGTCGATGCCGGACTCCTCCGCGGCCAATAACGCTTTCGACGCGTTGAACGTGACAATAGGAAAGCAATACAGAATCGGCGCACTCATGGCTTGTTCCACGAAAAGCGGGGACGAAACTCCCGCGTTTGAATCTTCCAGCCTCGCTCGGTCAACCGATACTCATCGATGTAAACACCAATGGCGATCGGTCCATCGGTCGGCAACGGCCGGTCGTCGCTTGCATCGCCGGTCGGTTCCTCGAAGACCATCGCGTAGACAATTCCGGTCGCGCTCGTCGCATCGAGCACCGTTACTTGCCGAGTCGCAACGAAGTGCTGCGAACGACGTGTGCCTTTAGCCTCGCGAAGCCTGGCGGCGATCGCATCGCGGCCCTTGAACCGTGCTGTCGGTAAGACCATTTCTCCGTCAGGGGCAAAAACGGCGGCATAGCCTTCGGGATCGTATTGGTCGCGAGCGATGACATAGTCATCGACCAATTGCAGACACGCCGCCTCGATCGCTCGTTCTGCCGCTGAATCGAGTGCCCCGTCTGCATGACACGCGCCAATCGCGAATATGGCCAGTAATGGAAACAGTCGCTGCATGATTCAGACTCCGTCGTCTGTTTGAGTTAGCGCCGCCGCGTGGTGCCGTAAGTGTTCGTCAATAAAACTGGCGACAAAGAAGTAGCTGTGGGTGTAACCCGCGCGCATGCGCAGAGTCAGTGGTTGATTCGCCGCCCGACAAGCTTCGATGAAGCGCTGTGGCTGTAATTGCTCGTCGAGAAACGGATCGGCCGATCCTTGATCGATCAAGATGTGTGCACCGGTGGCGGCTGCGCTAACCGATGCAGTCGCGTCGTACGCTGCCCAGGTCCGACGGTTTTCGCCCAACAAATAAGCGAACGCCTTTTGCCCCCAAGGAACCGCGCTCGGGGCGACGATCGGCGCAAAGGCGGATACGCTGACGAATCGTCTTGCATGGCGAAAATGGGTAATCAAGGCACCGTGACCACCCATCGAGTGCCCACTGATCCCAAGCCGGCTCGTATCCAGACCGAACTCGTTGGCAACCAGTGCCGGCAGCTCATCGCAGACGTATGTCCCCATTTGGTAATGAGTGGACCATGGCGCTTGCGTGGCGTCGACGTAGAACCCTGCGCCATGGCCAAAGTCCCAAGCACCATCGGGGTCGCTCGGAACGCTGTCACCGCGAGGGCTCGTGTCTGGCGCGACCAGCGCGATGCCGAGCTCGGCGGCGGCGCGTTGCGCGCCGGCCTTGGTAACAAAATTCTGCTCGGTACACGTTAGCCCGGACAACCAAAACACGACCGGTGTCGTCGGCGACATGACTGGTGGTCGGTAAAGACCGAATCGCATCGGACACCGACAAGCCTCCGAGGCGTGCTCATAGACACCCTGTGTGCCACCAAAACACTGTTCTTCCGATATGATTTGCACGACTCGTCGAGCTCAGCTACTTATCCTTTACGGCAATGTAGCTGCGCGCCGTAGTCGAAACAACCGAGACGAAATGTATGCCTAGCGAAAACGTGCCTGTCGTTATCGTTGACTACAACGAATCGCATCGCGAGGCGTTCGGCGCACTGAATTACCAGTGGATTACTAAGTACTTCGTTGTCGAAGCAGCCGATCGTGCGGCGCTTGACGATCCGGAAGCCACGATACTCGCACCCGGCGGCCGCATCCTTATTGCCGAAATCAATGCGCTAGCGGTAGGCACCTGTGCACTGCTGCGCAAGGACACCGCGACGCTGGAACTCGCCAAAATGGCGGTCGCTGAGAATCGACAAGGGCTTGGTATTGGACGCGCTTTGGGGCTTGCGGCAATAACGACTGCCCAGCAAATGCGCGCGACCCGCATCGTCCTGGAAAGCAATCGCCGGCTCGATGCAGCGCTGGCTTTGTATCGCTCGCTCGGCTTTGTGGAGATCGCAGCCGGCGACTCCGATTACACCCGCTGCGACATCCAAATGGAGAAGATGCTTTAACCGACTGCGACGCCTTTCCAGAAGGCGACGTAATCGCGAATATTCTCCGCCGCGGACTTTGGCTCAGCGTAGTACCAGGCGGCATTCGCATTTCGCTGACCGGCAACGACGACATCGTAATAGCTTGCAGTGCCCTTCCAGCCACAAACGCTGGTATGGGTGCTCGGTTCAAGGTAGGCCTTATCAACGGAGTCGGCCGGAAAATAGTGATTGCCTTCTACGACGATCGTCGCGTCGCTACTGGCGATGACTTCGCCCTGCCAGGTGGCTTGTACAGTGCTCATCAGACTAGGGCAGTGTCGCGGCAGCGCGGACGACGAATGCTAAAAGGACGGATGCATAAATGGCACCGATGACCAGCATAGTGCGGTCTATTTCGGGCCGCGATTGACGGGCTGGCTTCATTGTCTCCCCTCGTTCACTGTTTACATCACGTGGTTCACTCAATGGGTGCGGCGACGGCCGTATTAATCTCACGTCGTTGTGTTCGTCGTTAGGCATCGGAAAATGCCGCGCGCGTTATGCGCGTTCCATCAGGGGTTTGCGTAACCGCCAACGTGATTGGGTCGTCAAATTCGCGTGGCTGAACGCGAACAAGAAAACTCGCCGACCCATCTTCCCAATGCGACGTTGCATTGGTGTGGGTATCGCAACGCACTCGGTACGGTTCGACGATCAAGTCAGCCCGTTCTAAACGCGCAAGAAACGCACCGACTTGGGTTGCCAGTTCGAGCCACGCCGTCGGGTCATCGTGGCGCAAGACTATCCAGCGAGTCGACTCTGCGATTGCGCGCTCGATCAGTAAAACCAAGCGTAGCGAATGCATTGAGCAACGCCGCTCCAACTCGGGTACATACAGGCTCGCCGGATGGACGCCTAACGTTTGATCTCGGCGTGGTGCCAGTACGAAGACGCCAGCGTCCGCTAATATCGGCAAGGAACGCATTGATGCGCGCGGGTCCGGCACATAACGTCGCCCAATGCGGGTCTGGTCGGCATGGAACCCGAAGTCGCCGTAACCTTCCCGCTGGTACCGAACGAGTGCTCCGAGTATCGCGCCACCGATTGGAACGCGCTGCGCACGGTCGCGGCGCTCAACGATGGGCGGCCAGTACTGAATCGACGGCAGGCGGCGGTTTTGCTGGTCGATTTGCGGCAACCGGGTCCGCGGTGATGGATCGATCAGTAACAGGGCGCGTCGCTTTTCGGTGTACTGCGCAGCCGCTGCTCGAAACACGGCGCGGTTATCGTCGATATGACGACTCGGCGGCGCGTAGACGAAATCGACCTGTGTCAAACCATCGAGCGCGAACAAGCCTGTTCCTTCGGTCGGCGTGCCGATCAAGTCGTAATCGGTTAGCGCCAGACCGTCACTGCCTGGCTGGCTCACGACAACGATACGACCGGTGGTGGGCTGAACCGTCGCTAGATGATCGGCCCGTACTGCACTGCAAACCTCGGCCAGTGACGACGATGCGAGCTCCGCGCCGATGTAATTCTCGTCCGTCTCATCGAGCGATAAGTCGCGATAAAACTCCTGATCGACGATCCGGCCACCGACGGCTCGTTGCAACGTCAAGTGAAACGACAGCGAACCGTGCGGCGCGTCGATATCGGCGCGCAGCGTCTCGTCGCTGCCTGGGTAGCGCGAGCGCAAGCTCAATCCACCGTAAGCCGGCGGTAGGGTCAGCTTCGCTGCTCGAGCACCGTTCGTAATGCGCACGATAACAAGTTGTCCGCCACCCGCGGCAAAGAACTGCCGCACAGCATCAGGCAGCCAGGAGTCGGTCCAATCGCCACCAAACACACGGGCGAATTGCTGCAGTGAGGTAATCGCCACCGGTTCATTCACCGGCCCGGTCTGAGTCCTGCCAAGCATGGCGACGACGGGCTGCCTGCGAAAAGCGATCGGCGTTTCGCTACCACCGAGCTCTGTGACGGTGATGCCAGCGTGTGATGTCGCTGCCAACTTAATACCTAACTAAAACAATTAGATGTGCGACTAGTCTAGCGTGCCTTATTAAAAATAATCAACAAATACCATGCTAAGTTTGTGCGCTTTACCGTGTGAGGCACTCGGATGCACGGATACGGCTACTTATATCGACAGAGTCGGCAACTTGCGCGGCGCGTATCACGACTGGGCATCGGAACATACCCAACGCCAATATCGGCCGTCCGCACGCGCCACGGCCAACTCTTTGTAAAGCACGACGATCGGGCGCATGCTCGCTACGCTGGCAATAAGCTGCGCAAACTTGAGTTTTTGTTGGCCGATGCTGTCGCGAGGCAATGCCGTTACGTCGCAACATTCGGCGCTGCCGGCTCGAATCACGCGCTGGCCACGGCGCTGCATGCGCGAGCCCTTGGCTTGCAACCCATCGCTTTTTTGTCCCGCCAAGCGGCGACCTCGCGGGTCGCGACTACGCTGGCTTGCCATCGGCGTATCGGCACGACGTTGATCTACGCCGCGCCCGACGACAGCGGTCATGCGGCCGTTCGAGAAACGCTCCTGTCGTTGGGAAAACGTGTCGCCGTCGTGCCCATGGGAGGATCGTCGTGGCTTGGAGCGCTCGGCTTTATTGCGGCCGCAGCCGAGTTACGCGAACAAATCGAGGCGAATATTTTGCCGACGCCAAGCCGTATCGTAATACCGTTGGGTACGATGGGATCGGTCATCGGCCTAGCCATGGGATTGCATCTCAGCGAATTGCCGACACGCGTTCACGCCGTGCGCGTCGTTAACGAGAGCATCGCCAACGACGACCGTTTAGTCGCTGTCGGCGAACGTTGGCGCGAGCATATCGAGATCATCGATCCAGACATTAAACTGGCGGGTTGGCAACGGCGAGTGACGGTCGACCATGCGCAGTTCGGGCAAGGCTATGCACGAGCGACCGACGCGAGTGAGGATGCGCGGCGAATCGCCGCCGAGGACGCCAGCCTTGAGCTGGAAAACACCTACAGCGCCAAAGCTTTCGCTGGATGGTTGGCGCATGACACGATGGCCGACGACCGAACACTGTTTTGGAATACGTTCGACCCTCGCACTCCAGCACTGCCGTCATACGGGCAAGCTACGACAACCGTGCCAAATGAACTCGCTTACTTGGAATCTTGAGTGCTGGTATCGTCCGGTTCGTCTACAGCGGGCTTCGGGGTCTCGGGCACCGTTTGCTCATCGGCCTCTCGCTGCTTGCGCTCAATCTCATCGAGCATCACCTTTAACCAATCGCGCACGGCAGTCCTTAGCGACCCTCTGGGTAGACGATCTGTTCGTTTACTGTGATCGTCAGCGGATGATAACCGGGTCGTGCACGTTCGAAGACATCACGCGCGAACTCGCCGCCCCGCTCGGTCGCCATCAGTGCCTGATACAGCGGCTTGACCAGTTTGTTTCGACCAATCGACAGCAAATAGTCTTCCAGGCGTGGCCATGCCGGCTGGTAGTCATTACGAATGGCAATTAACAGCCAGCTGTGCGCGATTTCGTTATTACCCGCGCTCGTTAAATCGAAAGCGTCATCTAAAGCTGCGAGCTGCTCGCTCGAAAGCGCATCGGGTAGGTTATTGAGAAAATACAACCAATCCTGTGTGGACCATGCCTCTGTATCGATCGCACTCGGCGCCAGGGAATCGGCAAGAAATCGCTCACGAGCCGAATCGATACGCGCGAAAATGTCGGCAGACGGCAGTACCGCCACGTCCGGCAAACCCGGTTCGAATATCCACCGCTCTAGATCTGCCCGACTAACGCCGGCGGTATTGTCGGCGAGCAAATTCGCATCGGCGTACGCCAGAAAGTCCTCTGTGGCGATGCTCTTAAACGCAAAGTGATCGAAGTATTCTTGGAGAAAGTCGTTCAGCGTTTCGCGCCCGAACGCATTATCGAGCCAAACCAGCATGAGGCGGCCTTTTTCGTACGGGACTTGCGAGAAGACCAAATCCGGGTTCTTGCCAGTAAGGTCCACCGCCAGACGCTGCATCGCCGGTGCAAGCGACGCGAAGTCACCCAGCAAACCCTCATAGCCGAGACGCTCCTCCATACGGCGGCGGTCCTCGCCGTACAAGGCCTCCATGATTCGCGCCTCGAGAAAAACGGTAAAGCCCTCATTCAGCCAAAGGTCGCGCCAACTGGAATTGGTGACCAAATTGCCGGACCAGCTGTGTGCGAGCTCGTGCGCAATCAATGCGACCAGACTGCGGTCGCCAGCGAGAACGGTCGGTGTAATGAACGAAAGCCGTGGGTTCTCCATTCCACCGAACGGGAACGAAGGCGGCAGGATCAGAAGATCATACCGGCCCCAACGGTACGCGCCGAACAGCGACTCACTAACTTCAAGCATCCGCTCGGTATCGGCGAATTCGAAGGCCGCCGCTTCGAGTACGCTCGGCTCAGCATAGACGCCGGTGCGCTCACCGATTGCTTGGAAGTCGAGCTCACCGGCTGCGATCGCCATCAAATACGATGGTATAGGCTGCGGCATTTCAAACGCATAGCGACCAGCTTCCCTGTCGGCTGCTGTCGTACTCGCACCCATCACGGCCCGCAGAGCCGGCGGCGTACGAACCGTTGCGGTAAACGTGAAGCGCACGGCCGGCGTGTCCTGCAGCGGCACCCAACTGCGCGCATGAATCGCTTGCGATTGCGAAAATAAGAATGGGTGCTTGCCACCCGCCGTCTGCGGCGGCGTTAGCCACTGTAAGCCGCTGGCCTCCGGTTGGGTTTCATAATCGATACGAACCTTGAATCGGCGCGGTGCGCGGCCTGGCAAGTCGATGGACAGCGCACGACCGAGATTCGCATCGGCCTTACTGAGTTGGTACGGCAGACGTTGCCAGGCCCCTTTTTTGGTGTAATACGCGACCGATCGGATAATGAGATCGCGCGTATCTAGCACCAGCGGCGGACGAGATCGCCCTTGGCGTTCGAATTCGATATCGACATAGCCGCTTAGCATCGATGCGTCGAAATCAACGTCCACATCAAGGTGCAGGTGTTGTTGGCGGTACGCGTCGGGGTCTGCGAACGAATGGACGTCGGCTGACGCACTCCCTGCTCCAATGATCAGGCAAACAATCAGTGCTTGCCAATATCGCTGCACACGCATTGCTGCTACTCCCCTGCGTTTTTAGTTTCGGCGCTTGCTTCGTCGGCAAGCGCCATCAAGTCAGCCAATTCCGCGTCACTGAGTGGATTGTCAACGACGACATCATTGCGGACCACAATCGGCCATTGTGTACGGTCCGTTACATCGTCGGACACGCTGGTGGCAAGACCGCTGGCTTCTGCGACGATCGCCTGCGCCTTACTGCTGAGTCCACTTCGCAACGCCGGTGAAGCAACGCGCGCTAATGCCGCGCGGATCGAAGCGGCGATCACGTCAGAGTCTCGTTCGTCATCCTCAAGTCTCGGGTACGCTTGCACGACAAACGTATCGTTGTGCCAGCCAGCCAACACCGGCTGATTGACAATTTGGACGGCCGTACCGAGATCGGCCATGGTGTACAGCGCCTCGATGTCCTCAGGGTACAAGCGAACACAGCCATGGCTAACACGCATACCGACCCCGTAGGGCTGATTCGTGCCGTGGATCAGGTACCCGTCCATATTGAGCTTGAGAACGCGATGACCTAAGGGGTTGTCGGGACCGGGCGGAACGACGGCCGGCAAAGGATCGCCCATCGCACGGTGCTCAGCACGAACGGACTGCGGGACGTACCAGGTTGGGTTCTCCGCTTTTGCGATAACCGTCGCCTCGCCAAGCGGTGTTGCCCAACCGACCCGACCGATACCGATCGGGTAGGTAATAACGCGTTGCTCGCCCGACTCCGCAGGCGGCAAGAAATAGAACAAGCGTTTAGCGGCAATATTGAGAACGATGCCTTCGCGAGCGACGTCGGGCAAAACGAAACGAGTCGGTAATAGAACGGGCGTGTCAGCACCAGGCAACCATGGGTCGACGCCAGGGTTTGCGGTTACCAACTCGTCATAGCCGAGCCCATAGTGCCGAGCAATATCGGAAAATGTGTTGTCGGGATTGGCACGCAACACGCTCAACTCACCGACGACAGTCTGCTCCGGCGACGCCAACAAAAACTCGTGGACCCGTTCGCGGACCACAGGGTCGGTCTCGGCGAGATAGCGCTGCCATGCCGAGACAACCGGCTCGCGCGGCGCGGACGATACCAGGGCAAGCGGCGCTGGGGCCGCCACGACTTGTTCAGAGGCAACCACTGTTGGCTCAGGCTCATCGAGTGCGAGCGGACGGTGCGCTACGCAGGCATTGGTGAGCGTTAATCCGAGCGTCGCTAGAAGACAATAACGAATCGATATCACGACGGAACGTTACCAGATACGCACGCGCTCTTCTGGCGGCAAGTACAGCGCATCGTCCGCGTCGACGCCGTACGCGTCGTAGAATGCGTCGATATTCCGAACGATCCCGTTAACGCGATACTCCGCCGGCGAGTGGGGATCGACCAACAACCGGCGTTCAAGCTCGCTATCGCGATACTTTCGGCGCCAAACTTGTGCGTAGCCCATGAAAAAGCGCTGTGCAGCCGTGTAGCCGTCGATGACCGGCCCAGGAGCACCGTTTAAGCTTTGCTGGTAAGCCTTGTAGGCGACAGCAACGCCAGATAGATCGCCGATGTTTTCGCCGAGCGTAAAGCGGCCGTTGACGAACTTACCCGGCAATGGTTCGAAGCGGTTGTATTGCTCGACAAGTCCGTCGGCACGCTTCGTGAATTCCGCGTTGTCACTCGCCGTCCACCAGTTACGCAACACACCATTGCCGTCGGTTTTGCGGCCTTGGTCGTCAAATCCGTGACTGATCTCATGACCGATAACCGCGCCGATCGCGCCGTAATTGACGGCGTCATCAGCCCTGACATCAAAAAACGGCGGCTGCAATATGGCGGCTGGAAAAACGATCTCGTTCATTGACGGGTTGTAGTAGGCATTGACCGTCTGCGGCGACATGAACCATTCATCCCGATCTACCGGCCCACCCAGCTTGCCGAACTGGCGATCGGCATCGAGCCGAACAGCTCGAACGACGTTGTCGTAAAGCGCGTTGGCATCGACATATAACTCGCTGTAGTCCGGCCAAACATCGGGATAACCGATTTTGACGTTAAAACGCGCCAGTTTCGCGCGCGCTTCTTGCTTCGTCACCGGACTCATCCAATCGAGCTCGTTAATGCCTTGCTCAAACGCTGCCAACAAATTGGCGACCAGCTCATCCATTCGGGCTTTGGCTTCGGGCAGAAAGTGCTGTTCAACGTACAAACGGCCGACCATCTGCCCCATTAACGTATCAACCGCTTGTACCGCGCGCTTCCAGCGTGGCTGGGCAGTCTGAACACCTTTGAGTCGGCGGCGATTAAAATCGAAGTGCGCATCGGCAAACGGTGTCGATAAGTACGGCGCCGCTGCGTTTAGCAAGCGCAGACTAAGGTAGGTTTTCCAAACGTCCAACGGCGTTGCCATTGCAATGTTCGAAAACCGCTCGAAATAACTGGGCTGACGAATATTGAATGAGGTTTGTTCGCCTAGCCCGGCAGCATCGGTCAACGCGGTTACGTCGATGCCGACTAACAAAGCCGCGAGCTCAGTTGCTGACACTTTGTTGTAGGTTTTGTCGCGATCGCGCGAATCGGTCCTCGACCACTGCGCCCTCGCAAGTTCGGTCTCGAAATACAGGACCTCGCGCAATCGACGATCGGCGGCGGAGCGTCCTGCCAAACTCAACAATTGCTCAAGGTACGCAAGATATGCGTCGCGAAGTGACTTCGACTCGGCATCGTTGGTTAGGTAGTAGTCCCGGTCCGGCAAACCGAGACCTGACTGGGTCAGGTTGACGAGGTATTCGGATGGGTTGCGATAGTCTTGCCCTACCCAAAATCGTATCGGCGTAGTCGTTGGCAATCGTGCTGCGCTACCCAAGTACTCGGCCAAATCACGACGAGTACGGATATTGTCGATCCGCGCGAGCTCTTGCCGAACCGGATCGACGCCCAACGCCTCGATGCGCTCAATATCCATGAACGCCCGATAGAAGTCCCCGATCTTGCGTTGCTCAGAGCCGGCCGGTGCCTCGCTCTCGGCGGCGGCTACGATGATCGACCGAAGTCGCTCGTCCGACTGGTCAGCCAGCATTGAGAACGAGCCGTAATTCGACTTGTCGTCCGGTATATCAGTCGTGGTTAGCCAACGTCCGTTGACGAACTGAAATAAATTGTCCTGCGGACGAACAGACTGATCGTAGCCATTCGGATCAAGCCCGGTGATGAGGCCACTGTTGGCGTCGGTATTGTCGGCTGGCGACACGACCGTACAGGCTGGCGTGGCGCATGAGACTAAGACGGCCACTGCGATTGATAGGCGGTTCATCGCCAGACATGCTCCCCAGAGTTACCCGGTGCATCGTTCCGCACCGTTTGCGAGGAGCATAAATCCTCGCGCAAACGATCACCAATCGGCGGTCCCCGATCGGCGGGTGGTCATTTAGGTAACGTTCGTCGCGTTGTCGACGTCCTCACCAGCGCCGGACCCGTCGTCGCTCGCTTGCTGTTCCGTATCGGCGGCGTACTCCGGCGGCTCACATTGTGGATCAGCACCGTTGGCCCGAGCCTCATTGTAAAGCGGCAGGGCAAACTCCAGGCCCTCCACAAGCTGTGCAATTCGCGTCTCGGGCGCCGGGTGGGTCATCAAGATTTCGGGCGGCAAGTCGGGATTACCGGAAGCCATGTTTTTCCATAATGGTACTGACTCGCGAGGATCGAAGCCCGCCATCGACATATAGCGAAGCCCGACAATATCGGCTTCCGATTCGTGCTTGCGGCTGAACGGCAATTGAAACCCGTATTGTGACAACAACCCAAACGCTTCAAACGAGGCCCGTTTCGCGTTGTAACTGGTGCCGCCACCGACGGCCGAACCAAGCACTTGGACACCGTAGTTGGCGACAGTTTGGTTGGACTTACGCTCCAAACCGTGCAGCGCAATCTCGTGGGCAACCTCATGGCCGAGTACAGCCGCCAGCTGGTGCTGATTGCGTGCCGCCGACAAAATACCCGTGAAGACGACGATGCGCCCACCCGGCACGACAAACGCATTGGTTTCCGGGATGTCTGCGATCACCAGTTCCCAATCACGGGAATTGAAGTCCTCGTCGGGGAGCTGATCCAAGACGTGGTTGGTAACGCAGGTAACGTACTCGATCGTCGGGCCATGGCCGCTCAGCGGTGCATTCTTCTTAAACTCGATAAAATCGCGCCGTCCGGCTTCCTCAAGCTCGCGTTTCGAGCCGATCAACAGCTGTGGACGGCCCGTCGGTGAAGTTGAACACGCTGCCGTCACAAAGACGGCGGCCATAACGACAACGGCTAGGAATAGGGTTTGTCTGCGCATAGCGGCAAAAATCCGGTGGCGGTGGCTAGTGTGTATCAGTATCAGACGGTAACCAAAGTTGAGACCCCACCGCAATGCGCGAAGTTCCGCCCATACGCGGCGTTAGGCTAGACTCCACGAGTTACGCGGGCCCGGGGTCACTATGAAATTTGTTGCAATTGTCGCGATCATAAACCTAGCAAACTACGTTTTGGTGATGATCGGTGTCGGGCGAGCTCGCCAGACCTGGCAGGTTCAAGCCCCCCCAGTCAGTGGCCCGCCAGAGTTTGAGCGTGCCCTCAGAATCCAGCAGAACTCGGTCGAGCAGTTGATCATGTTCTTGCCTGGCCTATACCTATTCGCGCACTACGTGCAGGCAGAAACGGCGGCCGGCCTCGGCCTGGCCTACCTCGTCGGACGAATCATCTACCAACGTCAATATTCCCGCGGGCTCAATCGCGGCGTCGGTTTTATGTTGGGGTTTTTCGTCAATGTCGTCTTGCTAGGCGGCGCCCTGGTAGGCGTGCTGCTGAAATTCGGCTCGCTGGACTAGAACCAACGCCCGAGGACGCCATCAGCGGCCTGCAACAATTTGCGTCCTAACGGCTGCTTAATCTTCCAGGTCACGCGGTACAGATCGTTGTCCTTGGCCTTTGCGCGCAGCAGCTCATCGCTCGTCGACAATGCGTCGACAAGCTGTAAATTAATGGCCCGCGTGCCGTACCAGTATTCGCCAGTGGCGACGGTGTCGATATCGAGGTTAGGCCGGTATTCGGCGACCATAGCCTTGAACAAGGTGTGAATATCCTCGAGTTCCTCGCGAAGCTTGGCGCGATCTTCGTCGGTATTGCGGCCAAACATCGTCACCGTTCTTTTGTGCTTGCCCGCGGTGATCTCTTCGAAGTCGACACCGTACTTGTCTAACAAACGGTTGAAGTTGGGCAGCTGAGCCAGTACGCCGATGGAGCCGATAATCGCAAATGGCGCGGCGACAATTTGATTCGCCACGCAGGCCATCAGGTAGCCCCCGCTGGCCGCCACTTTGTCGACGACCACGGTTAACTCGATGTTGGCGCGGCGTAAGCGTTGTAGCTGCGATGCGGCAAAACCGTGCTCATGGACGGCGCCGCCAGGGTTCTCAAGGCGTATGACGACATCGTCGGCATCGCTCGCGGTCGCTATCACGGCGGATACTTCTTGGCGCAGCGCCTCCGCCGCACTGGCACGCAGATCGCCCTTGAAATCAATGACGAAGGTCCGCGGACGTTGACTCGGTCGCCTGTCGGCGTCCTTGGATTCTTGCTTACGCTGCTTGTGCAGCTCCTTGGCGGCTTTTTTATTGCTGATCGCGCGATTAAGCGCGTCACCGAGTTTTAGGAATCGCCGGTTGAGGTTTTCAACCTCGAGGGTTTCGTCCGGTTGACCCCGTCGGGACGCAGCCGCCATGAGACCGACGATGGCCGCGACAGCGACGACGAAGGTGACCGTCTTGGCGAGAAACAAGCCATAGTCGTACAAGAACGCCATGCTCGTTTAATCCACACCGACGTTATTGCGCTCAAGCACGCGTTCGGCTCGGTAGCTCGAACGGACCAACGGACCCGAGACAACTTCAACGAACCCCCGCGCGAGCCCGCGTTCGCGCCAATCGAGAAACTCCTCCGGCGTCACGTAGCGATCGACCGGAAGGTGCGCCGGGGTTGGCCGCAAGTACTGCCCGAACGTCACAATATCGACATTGGCTGCCGCCAAATCGTCTAGCGTTTCGTCGATCTCGGCTGCCGTTTCGCCGAGACCGAGCATTAACGACGTCTTTGTAAGTACGTCCGGTCGATAGGCTTTAGCGTTCGCCAATACATCTAAAGTTTGCTCATATGACGCCCGTGGGTCGCGGACCGGGTGCGTGAGACGGCGCACCGTTTCGACATTTTGCGCGAAGACTTCCAGTCCAGCGTCGAGCAGTTCGCGAACGGCCCGGTGATCGCCGGAAAAATCGGGTGTCAGTGCCTCGACCGCGGTTTGCGGGCGACTGGTTTTTATAGCTCGGATACAGGCGGCATAGTGACTCGCTCCGCCGTCGGCAAGGTCATCGCGGTCGACCGATGTCAGAACGACGTATTTAAGATCCATCAACTCGACCGCCCGGGCCGTATTGGCTGGCTCTTCAGGGTCTATCCAACCCTGTGGATTGCCGGTATCCACAGCGCAAAACCGGCAAGCGCGCGTGCAAACCGCACCCAACACCATGATCGTTGCGGTGCCGGCATTCCAACATTCGCCAATGTTCGGACACATCGACTCGGAACAGACAGTCGCCAGCCGGTGCTCGTCCACCGTTTTGCGGACCGCCGTGAACTTCTGACCCCCTGGGAATTTGGCGCGTAACCATTTGGGCTTCGGACCGGCCGCAGACTCAACGATCTCGCGCGGCGACTTGATACCGTTTTTGATCGCCGAGAAACCGTTATCGGTGCGGTATTTACTGCCGCTCTTGACGATGGGAATCCCGCGAAACTGTCCAGCGGTGGCTTTCATTCGGATTGGGTTGGCAACACTGACTACCCCGATATTGTCTCACGCTCAGGCGATCTGCGCACCAGCGCTAGACCAGACAGTCCTTTATCGCGTGCTGTCGCGCGGAACGGTACTTGCGGATTGCATTCCGTTCCGCACTGGCGTGATCTTGGCCAAAAAAAAGCCCGGCAAAGCCGGGCGAGGTCGGGGGAGAACGGTGTCGTCGCGCCTAGTGCAGGCGTGACCAACTGATGAGCTGAACAGCGTCCGCGTCAAGCTCAAATTGTCGTGCCAGAAGACCTTCAATATAGTGCGGCTCAAGTTCGCGGGACGGCGCCCGGCTTAACTCGACGATCCCGCTAAATTCGTTGCCGTCCGCGTAGGCGGCGTCGTTGAGCAGGAACTGTGTGTAGTACTTTGCAGCCATGGATCGAACGATACGCAGCCAATCATGAATGGTCTGTGAAAGGCCGCACAGATCGCAGGCCGTTGCCCGTAGCGCGGCTAGTCGACACCCGAGACTGTGACCTAGATCAACTTCTACGGGTCTAAACACGAAACCGACCCAGCCTATTAGCGCCGATCCGCATCGATCAGGCATAATTTCGCGCGATTGCACGGACCTGCCGGGCTATTCGTTGACCGCGACGGGTAGCGATTTGGCATAACGTCGGCCCCGACTCGCAGAACCCGCGTGACCAAGCTCACTGAAGGAAACGAGAAATCATGCATCTTTGTCTACAACGAGCCATTTGGATTGTTCTGCTGCTATGCAGTGCTGTCGCTGGAGCGCAGGAGCTGCGCGACACGTTGTTTAGGGCGGCGGACGCGGCTCGTGCGGCGGCGATTAGCGCCGAAGCCGAGGCTCTGGCACCTCGTACGTTCGAGCGTGCGGAAAAGTCGTTCGACGATGCTGAGGAGGCGCTTGAGCGGGGTCGCAACATCAGCACGGTCCGCGAACGTATTGCTCGGGCCGAAGGCCTGTTTCGCGACGCCACCGAATCGGCTGAACTCGCCCGCGCCTCGTTGGCGGGTGTCATAAAAACTCGGCAAGATGCGCGCAAAGCGGATGCACCGTCTTTGTCAAAACCCATTTGGGACGACGCAGAAGTGCGCTTTGCGACAGCTGTCCGTGAGATGGAGAAAGGCGACCTTAAAGGCGCGGAACGCGCCAAACGCGAAGCGGAGAGTCTCTACCGAGATGCGGAGTTGGGCGCGATCAAGACCCGTTACTTGAGCGACACACGGCGACTGCTTGCTGACGCCGACCGCGCAAAGGTCAGCCGCTATGCGCCGGCGACACTCGCGAAAGCGCGCGGCCTGCTGCAAGACGCCGAACGCGAACTAAACGAGAACCGCTACGACACCGACTTACCGCGCAGTCTTGCGCAGCAAGCCAACTATGAGGCGCGCCACGCGATTTATCTGGCCGAGCTAGTTCGCAATGTTGGCGATAAGCGAATGACAACGGAAGATTTGATTCTGGCGTGGGAGAAACCGCTGATCGCTATTGCTGGCGCAGCCGATATCGTTCCCGATCTCGCGGCCGGTCCGGCGGATTTGTCCGCCGAATTAACGACGCTGGTTGAGGACCTAATCGCGAGCAATCGCAGTCTTGAGCAAGACCTCGGTAACGCGACGACTCGAGTGGCTGAGATGCAGGAAGAGATCCGCCTGCTCGACGAACAACTGGGCGGTGCCAGTCAGGAACGTCAAGCGCTGATGCAGCGCTTGCAGCAGGAAGAGCGAGTACGCGAACAATTTGCCCAGGTTGAACAAATGTTTACGCGCGACGAAGCACTTGTTTTCCGCAACGGTAACGACGTCACGCTGCGGCTGGTCGGTCTAAATTTCGCCAGCGGCAGTGCAGACGTTGCCAGCAGCAATTACCCGCTGCTCGACAAGGTTCAACGAGCAATCAGCGTGTTTCCCCGCAGCGATTTGATCATTGAGGGGCACACCGATTCGTACGGTAGTGACGAGACGAATTTGGCGCTGTCGCAAAGTCGCGCCGAAGCGGTAATGGCGTACATGGTCTCTTCAATGCGAGTGCCTACCTCGCGCCTAACGGCGATTGGCTACGGAGAGACTCAGCCGGTCGCGAATAACGAGACCGCGGACGGCCGGGCCAAAAACCGCCGAATCGATATTGTCATCAGGCCGAAGTTTTAGCGCTGCAGCCGACGAGGCTCCAATGCGCGACTAAAAAGTCGCGAATCGCGCGCGCCGTTTCGGTGGCGAGCAGATAGCCATATTCGCTGTGCACAAGTAGCTTGCCGTCTTGGCGGTAGTGCGAGTAGACGCGCGCATCGGTCAATGATTTGACTAGCCCGAAACGCATCATCTCGTCGTAATCGTCCGCAAATCGATGATCGAGTGCGGTCAGTTCGCCGACCGCACTGATGTTCACCCAATGCTCAATGTTGCCGGGGTAACGGCGCCGCCCCTTCTCGCGCGAACCTTTCAGGTTACGCTGGATAACGTTCTGACCGAGCGGACTGCCGATGGTCAAAAACAACGCAACATGGCCCCCGACACCATCAACACGCGACAACTCCCATAGCGTGTCCCAGGCGATCACCGAACCGAGGCTGTGCCCGATCAACAGCACTGGACGCCGCTCCTGCCATGCCTGGCGCAAACGCAAGCGCAGGTTACGGCGGATGCTGCGGCCGATATTGTTTTCATTGCGCGCGTATCGCCGGACATCCGCGAGCGTAATTTGCATGTCGCGGCCAGCTAGGCGCGGGACGAGAAACGGTACGGCATCGCCAACAATATAGGCGGTACGTAAAAGTCGTAAGCGCAGCGACTGTGCCTCCCGGCGATCGTCTTCGCTGGGTTCCAATTGCTCGATCGCCGCATCGATCGACGGTTTGTCGATGCCAATATCGCGAAACTCATCGTAGAAAAGATGTGTCCAGGCCGCGACATCGAACAGGTCATCACGGCCTCGCAATAAGGCGCCAACGTCGCCATCGATTCGCTCAATCCCAGCGACCAGGCAGCGCCAAATCTCCCGGCCGTGATCGCTAGGTGGCGGCTTCGGCTTCATCCCCGGCACGAATATGATGGCCGGCTTGTCGCTACCCTCTGCTGCGCTAGCTGCCACGAAGCGCGTCTACCAGTTGCAACAACGAAGTAACCGCGAGCGTCGGTCGCGGCAGGTCGTCGGGCCACGCGGCATTATTGCGGTTGACCCAAACGGTCGCCATGCCAACGCGCCGCGCGCCGTCGACGTCGAGATGCGGATCGTCACCGACGTGAATAATCTCGTTCGGGTTCACCCCGATGCGCCTCGCGGCAAGTTCAAAAATCGCCGGCTCCGGCTTCGGCACACCAGCATCGGCCGCGGTAACGGACGCCGCAAAAAAGCATCCGATCGACATAACAGTGAGATCGGCGGTGCCGTTCGTTAAGGCGATTAAGGTGCGGTCCGCCGCTAACGTGGCCAGCGCAGGCTCAACGTCGGGAAACAAATCGACGGTATTACGCCAACGCTGAAATTCCTCGAACGCGGCGTCGGCACAGCGCTCAGGTTCGCCGACTGCAACGGCGGCCCGGCGATAAATTTCTCGCCGAACGAAACCGAAATCGTGGGCACGATCGGCATACTCAGCCGCGATGCGCGCACGCAGACTACCGATCGATGTCGTTTGCAGAAACGCTGCGATACGTGGGTGATGTCGATCTAGCCACTGGCCAATTTTATCCTCGGCTCTGTGTATTACCGCCTCGATATCCCACAGCGTATCGTCAAGGTCGAGCGAAATAGCGACGGCGCGATCGAGCATGGCAACAGTATAACGAGAGCTACTTTGACCGAGCGTTTGGGATGACGGGCGGCACCGATCCGGGTGGCGTAGGACCGCGACGCGGCTGACGCAATGCCACGATAAGGATACCACTGAGAGCGATGCTGGCACCGATAATGACGTCGCGACTGAGAGTTTCGTCAAACACGATTATGCCGAGCGCTATTGCAACCAATACCGAAAGGATCGTCGTCGGCGAAATCACACTGACATCGTGCCGTTGCAGCAACCAATACATCCCACCATGGCCGAGGAGGCTCGCACCCAGTACGGTGAACACAAGAATCAGCCAGGCTTGCTGAGACGCCGCCTCGATCGCCGCGAAGTGATCCGTTTCGACGGCGAGTGATGCGATAACCAGTAGTGGAAAAGAGACAACGGCGATCCATGCTTGCAGCTGAAAGACACCGGCCTCACGAATACGCTTCATGAATATCGTCCCGGCGGCCGCCATGAGCGCACCGGTGCTGACCAGCAGCAGCGCATCGAGGTCGCGCAGAACAGCTGGGTCAAAACTCATCCACATGACGCCGCCGAACGCGAGCGCTATCCCAAGCGTGCGGCGCCAGCGGATTCGTTCGCCGAGAAAGATGACGGACAACAAGGTCGCGAACGGCACGAACAATTGCGTGGCAACGGCGATGCCGGCAATGTCTTCAGCACGCATTAAGCCGATGTAAATAAACGTGAAATGCAAAGCGCCCATCGATAACCCAGCCAGAACAATAGTCCGCATTTCACCTTTGACTGGCTTTAGAACAGGCGCGAGTAACAGCGCCAATAATAAGAACCGCATAGCTGCGAACAACAGCGGCGGAAACTCGTCCAACGCCATTTTCGACAATACGATGTTGGTGCCCCAGACCAGATTGACGAGCGCGATGACAGCGATGTGAGACAGCGGCACGGCGAACGTCCGAGGTTGGTGACTCCGACCGAGAATTGCGATTCAGCGGTCAGTCTTTGCGCGTAAGCGCGGGCGTTGGCGGACTATCGCGGCGTGGCAGCCGGATTGCAAGGACCACGGTCGCTGTTAGCTACGGCCTGGCATTGCTCCCACGCCAACACAACCGCTTTGCGTTCTGGCCCCCAGCGGTACCCGCCGAGCGCACCGTTAGCGCGTAAAACACGATGACATGGGATCAACCATGCGATGGGATTTGCCCCGACCGCATTGCCAACGGCGCGGGCTGCGTTTGGCTGCCCGACGCTAGCGGCGACGTCTGCATAACGGGCGGTCGCACCCTCGGGTATCGCGAGCAACGCACGCCAAACCTTTAACTGAAAGTTGGTTCCCCGCGGGCACAGCTGGAGCGTGCTTCGATCGCCCGCCAGCGCAGCAACAACGTCGTCGGCAGCACGCGCATTGCTTGTGAACCGTGCAGCAGGCCAGCGTGCCCGCAGGGCATCGAGCGCACCTTGCTGCCCAGTGGAGTCGACAAACTGCAACTCGACGATACCGCGGTCGCTGCGGACAACAAGGATGTCGCCGAACGGGCTTTGCGCAAAGTCATAGGCGAGATCGAGTCCAGCAGCATCCGCTTTGTACTCACCGGGCGTCATCGCCTCCATCGAGACGAACAAGTCGTGCAAGCGACTTGGACCGGACAACCCGCTCGACAAGGCTGCCTCGAGAACGCTTGCGCCACCATCGAGCGCGTGCGATGCCTGCAGAAGCGTCCGATGTTTCAGATAGCGCCCTGGCGAGATCCCGGCCCAACGGCGGAACAAGCGCGAAAAATGGGCGACACTCAGACCGGCCGCCGCGGCAATTTGCCCCGTTTCCGGCTGTTGTTCAATGTGTGCATCGATCCAGCGAATCGCCGTTGCGATACGCTCGTAGTCGGCGCTCGAGAAGCGTGCGTGGGATAGTGTAGTCGTCATGCTGGCGACGTTACGCTGCAATCAGCGGCGGTCGCCACCCGATTACTGCGCTCTCGGATTACCAAGTGGCGAAAGCGGTGCTAACGCCGAATCGGCGGCCGGCCGTACGGGGCGAGTCAGTCCGAGACGCGACAACTGACCGATCGCAGCCGCCAACGCAGCGGTATCGATGTCACCGCCCGGGCCGTATAAGACGCGGTTGAGTGCATCGATCGCTTGGCGTGGCTGTCCATCGAGCCGTTCGGCCAAGGCCGACAACGACCAAGGACCGTCACCAAACTCGAGTTTTGCCCACTCGCGCAGTCTCGCGGCCGTGTTTGCGAAGTCTTGCTCGCCAGCAGCGCGTTGGGCGGCGTGGATTAGCCGGCGGCGCTGGCCGGCGCTATCAGCCAACGCTTTGCGCCGCGGCTGCACGGTTGCCGTACGCCGACGACTCAGCCACCACAGCAGCAGCGTCGCCAACCAAACCAGCGTAAGCGCGGCGACAGCCGCTTGCCAGAGCCGCAGGACCGTTTGCGGTGGCCGACTGTCGAGCGCATCACTGGCAGGAGGCACGGCGGCCGCGACGTTCGGTGCGGCGTTCGGCGCCGGCTCGACGTTAAGACTTTGCGCGGCGAGTTCGGCAACCTGCCACCGACCCGTATCGACATCGAACCACGGCACGCGCACCGCCGGCAATGTGTAACTACCGGCCTCTTTTGCAATAACGGCATAGCGTTCGACGCGCGCCGCGACGAGCCCATCGTCGGCATCGGTCGTTGCGAGTTCCGGTTGGTCGGGGTAGACCCGCACACCATCGCTCGTGTCGGCGCCGAGCGGTGGAAGTTGCGCCCCCATCAAGCCGGCCGCTGTGAGGCGCAGCTCGCGAGTCACCGGTTCGCCGGCAACGATCGTGCGCGAGTCTGGGTTCCAACGTTCACTGAGTTCGACACTCGATGCGGGCAACCAATCGGCATCTGGAAACTGCGCCGGCGGCGGTGGAATCGGCTCCACGGTAATGCTGAGCGGTTCGGACCGAAACAAGCGGTGGCTGGATAATCGGCTGCCTTGCCACAACCGGCCTTGGTAAACGAACTCACCAATATCGAGTGTGCCGCTCTCTTGCGGGTATAAGGCATAACGGCGCTCCGAGACTTCGTAAGCGCGACCATCGATTTGCTTCGAGAACAATCGGTCTTGGCCGAGCGGCTGAATAAGAACATCGACACCGTCGAATGTTGGCTCGCGCAGTGTTGCCTGACGGACGACCACGGCGCGATAGACGCGTAGCGTTAGCACAACCTCCGCCTGCACCCAGGTTGTCGATCGATCGGCCGCCACCTCGATAAAGATATCGCGGCCACTGGCATCGGTCGTGTCCGGCGCGCGCACCGTAATCACCATCGGTTTCGAGGACTCATTGCCAACGCGAATAGGCGGGATCTGCAGTGTGCCCTCGCGTTTGGCCATCAATTGGTACGTAAACAGACGCTGTTGGCTGATTTGGCCATTGAATATGCGGGTGTTGTTACTTTCGCGGGCACCGAGCACATCGAAATCGTCGGACAAAGCGTCGATATCCGGTTCAACACTGCTCATGTTATCCATCGCGATGCTGAGATTGAACGATTCGTTCGCATCAATCGTCGCACGGTCGATCGTCGCAACGACGGTCGCGAACGCCGGCAGCGCCCACAGACCGACAAAAAAGACTGCTAGCCGCCCTACCACGGTTCTTCCTCATTATCTGGCCACAGACTACGGCCATCTTGATCGAAGCCTTGCAGCCGATACTGTTGCAAAAACTTGCGCCGCAGCAAACCACCCGGATCGTCCTCAATCCGACGCAGCCATTGTTCCTCGGATTGCATCGCTTCTTGTTGAGCGCGCTCCTCGTCGCTCAATTGATACTGCTCGTCGGCGACCGTCTCAAGACCTTCCTCGCCGGCCATCGCTTCCCGAGCCGCTTGCATGGCGTCGCGCAATTGCTCGACGGCCTCAGCTTCATCTGCAGAAGATGGCTCCCCGCTAAGCTCGCCGGGTTCGGTCGTATCGCTCGCCCCACTCTGCTCAGCACTATCCGTCGCTGACGATGTAGCGCCAGACTGACCGGATTCGCCGTTATCGGCGCTATCACCTCCGTCCCCGCTGTCACTGTTCTCGCCAGCGCCGTCATTCGACTCGCCTTCATCGCCGCCACTGTCATCGGCCTGCATCGCTTGCGCAACGATATCGCGATTAAACAGCGCATCGGCATGCGTCGGCTCTAATTCCAGCGCCGCATCGTAAGCGGCGATGGCACCACGGTAGTCGCCGCTACGCGCCAGCGCATTGCCGCGGTTGTAGTGCGCGCGTACGGTGGCCGCCGCGTCAAGCACGGCCGCGCTATCACCAAACTCACCGTCCCGGTACAACGCTGCTGCACGCCGCTCCGGGTCCTCGCTAAGACGCGCGGCTCTCGCGAAGTCACCGTCCGCGAACGCCTGCTCGGCCCGTTGTTCGGCATTGCCGAACCAATCAGCGAGTACGTCGGCCGCAGCAGGACGCGGCAATGGCGCAAGCGCGACCACGGCGATGAGTAACCAACCGCGCCGAAACACTAGCGCCGTTAGCGGCAACAACACGAGCACGAGCCAAATACCGCCATCCGCACGAACCTCAACCGATTGCTCCGTCGACTGCGCGCTGTTCGTGTCGCCAGCCGTCGCTAACAGTTTCGCCAAATCGCTATCGCCAACACTGAGCCGCGCATAACGGCCATTGCCGGCACTCGCTAAGCGACCAAGTTCGCGCTCGTCGAGACCGACAATGGCTACCCGGCCATCCGCGCTCGTTTCGAAACCACCGTTGGCAGCGGGTACGGGACCGCCGTCGGGCGTACCGACACCTAACACAGACACAGCGAAACCCTGCTCTGCCGCCGCCGTTGCGGCATCGACGGCCACGTCCGATTGGCCACCATCGGCAATCAGCAGAATCGAACCGCGATCGTGACCGGCCTGGCGCAACAGATCGACGGATTTCTCAATAGCTGCCGCGGGATAGCTTCCGCGGCTCGGCATGATGTCGGTACTGAGCGAATTGACCAGCGCCGCGATCGTCGCGCTGTCATCGCTGAGCGGCGACACCATGAAGGCATTGCCGGAATAAACGACCAGCGCCGTTTCGCGACCACTGCGCTGCTCGAGTAGCTCCAGAATCTTAATTTTCGCGCGGGCCAAGCGCGATGGCGTGAGATCAGCAACATTCATTGACCGCGACAAATCGAGTGCCAAAACCACCGGATCGCCGCCGCGGCGAAGCGACTGCGTCTGGTAGTCCCAGCTTGGCCCAGCGAGTGCGATCGTCGCGAGCGTCAGCACGGCTGCCAGCAAGATCGAGAAACCGATTCGGCGCGAGCTACCGCTCTGGCTGCGCTCAAGCACATACGGCTGCAAGTCGGCGCTAACGATACTGCGCCAGCCCCCGCTTTTGTGCGGATACCGCAGTAATGCCCAAACCAGGACCGGCATTAGTAACAGGCCGAGTAACCAAACTGGACGCAGGAAATGGACGCTGCCAAGGTCCATTACGCGATGCTCGGACGTAAGCGCAGCACGCTCGCCACTAACGCCGCGCCAGTGGCCGCCAGAACGATGCCCAGCGCAGCCAGCAGCGGCCAGAAATACAAATCAATGACCGGTCGGAACCCTTGCTCGTCTGTCGCGGCGGGCTCGAGTTCGTCAAGCCGTGCGTAAATCCGCTCGAGCGTGCGGGTATCGGTGGCGCGAAAATAGGCGCCACCCGTCATTTCAGCGATGCGTGTCAGCGTTTGCTCGTCGAGGTCAGAGCGAATGCGTCCACGCTGCACGCGGCCCATCGTCGAGGAGACTTCCGAACGATCCGCACCGATACCGATCGTGTAAATGCGCAGATCATTTGCGGCGGCCAGTTCAGCCGCCTTCAGGGGCTCTATGTTCCCAGCCGTGTTGGCGCCGTCCGTCAATAAAATCAGGACCTGCTGACTGTCTGGCTCATCCGCCTCGCGTAAGCGCTTGACGGCCAGACCAATCGCATCACCAATCGCCGTTTTCTCACCCGCGAGCCCGCGCGACGCCTCATTTAGGAGGATGCGCACAGATCGCCGGTCGAATGTAAGCGGAACCTGCAGATAGGCCCGCGCACCAAATAAGATGAGGCCGAGCCGATCACCGACACGCCGCTCGATGAAATCGCCAGCAACTGCTTTCGTCGCCACCAGCCGATTAACGCGTTGCTGACCAAGCATAAAGTCATTAGCGCTCATGCTGCCGGATAAATCGACCGCGAGCATCAGATTGCGACCCGTCGCCGGTGCGGAAATCTCATCGTCCAGCAATTGCGGACGAGCAGCAGCACCGATCAAACACAACCAAACGGTCGCGGCCGTGACCAGTAGCCAAGGAGAAATCGCAAAGTCACCGCGCCCGGCATCGGTCGGTAAATAGGCGCCATCCGGCAGACGCAGCGCGCCGCTGTCGCGCCGTGCCGCCGGGGTCAATCGGTGCACCAACAACGGCAATGGCAGCAGCAATACCATCCACGGCCACGCCCATTGAATCTCTGTCAGTAACCCGATCACGACGTCTTTTTCCCGAGTAGGCGTTGCTCGACCAAACGGAGCAGAGGCTCGGCCGAATCACCGGACGTCGCCGTTGCAGGTTGGTATGGCCCATGCTCGAAGACGCGCCCAACGCCAGTGCTGAAGGGGCGGTCCGGATCGTCGGCGTCGAGTAACCGCAACCAATCGTCGCCGACCGATGCAGCGGCACGGTGCCGACCGATTTGGCTGATCAGCGCGCGCCGCAGCAACGTTGAAAGACCGCTGACTAACGCCTGTCCGTCTCCGCTCTGGCGATACTGAACACGAAGTTCCTTGAGGCGCTGACGCACGACCCGCCGCCAACCGAATTGCTGTTGCCGAGAGTACCAAGCTCGGATCCAACGATAACGCGTCCGTCGTCCATGCCCTGTTAACTGCCAGATGACAGAACAAACGATCAACAGCAGTAAAGCGATGAGCAACCACGTCAGCGGCGCCAGCGGCCACCAACTCGCCGGCGGCGGCAAGTGAATATCGCGCAATGGCAATGCTTGCGGATCCATGGGCTAACGGCTCCGTCCATAAAGGTCGACCAGCGTCGCGACATGGTCGGCGTCGGTTTCGACCGCATGGTAATGCGAGCGCAAGCCAGCCAGGGCTTGTTGCAAGGTTTCGACGCGCGCGACAAAGCGCTCGTTGTGGCGCTCTGCAGCCGTTGGGCTGCTAACAAAACTGCCGGCTCCATGCTGACCTGCCGTCCAGCGGTAGCGGCCGGCGCGCGGTAGGTCGCGATCGATCGGATCAACGATGTGGAAAAAGACGATGTCGTTACGTCGGCCTAAGTCGGTTAACTCCGCTAAGGTGCGGGCGCTTAAATCACGCGCATCGCTGAACACGAACACGAGCGAACCACTTCGGCCGACCTTACGTAACCCACGCAGTGCATTGAGCGCCGCCGTATCGGCGGACCCGGTCAGCGTCGCCGGGTCACCCCATACCGGCGCATGACAGATGTCGTGGATGAGCGCGAGCACCCCGCGGCGCCCCAGACGCGGCTCGCACTCGCGATGTGAGGCCTCCGAAAATACGAAACCACCGACGCGGTCGCCGCCGCGCTCGGCGGCCCAGGCTAAAATCGCCGCGAGCCGAGCCGCAAGCACCGCTTTAAAAACACCGCGGGTCGCGAAGTGCATTGACCGGCGCAGGTCCATGACGAATAAAACGGGGCGCTCGCGCTCCTCGCGAAACACCTTCGTGAACGGTCGACCGGTCCGCGCCATCACGCGCCAGTCGATGCTGCGCGGGTCGTCGCCCGGCTGGTATGGCCGGCTCTCATCGAACTCCATGCCCCGCCCTTGCAGGCGCGACGTGTGATCGCCAGCGTTGCTGCCGTGCCGTAATCGGCGCAAATCGAGTCCGTGTGCGGAGCGGGCGAGCTCAATGAGCTCGCGAACATCGACCGCGATCGGCGATGGTGCTGCCGTTTGCTCGGTCAGGCGAATACCCACGGCGCTTACGGCACACCAACTTCAGCGAGCAACGCCGCGACGACGTCATCACGCGTTAGTCCGTCCGCTTCGGCTTCGTAACTCAAGATCACCCGATGCCGCAGAACGTCGGGGGCAACGTCTTGAATGTCCTCAGGCGCAACGAAGTCGCGGCCGGCCAGCCACGCTCGGGCGCGAGCGGCGCGATCGATTGCCAGCGCCGCTCGGGGGCTCGCCCCGAAGTCGATTTTGCCGTCCAACTCACTGGAGATACGCCCGGGACTGCGAGTCGCCTGCACCAGGTCGATGATGTACTGCTCCAGCGCATCGACGACGTGCAGTGACAGGACTTCTTTGCGCGCCGCTTGAACCGTCGCTTCGGCGACCGGCTCCGCGAGTGACAACCGCGGCCCGCGACTGCCGAGCGCCTCGGCCCGATTGAGCCGCAAAATATCGAGCTCAGCTTCAGCGCTCGGGTAGTCGACCAAGACGTGGAGCAGAAATCGATCCAACTGCGCTTCGGGCAACGGATATGTCCCCTCTTGCTCGATCGGATTCTGGGTCGCCATGACGAGATACAAAGACGGCAGCGGGTAGGTCTTACCCGACACGGTAACCTGACGCTCCTCCATAGCCTCGAGTAACGCGGACTGCACTTTCGCTGGGGCGCGATTGATTTCGTCGGCCAGAATCAAGTTGTGAAACAGCGGGCCGCGGCGAAATTCGAACGTCCCTTGTTGCGGCCTGAATATTTCGGTGCCGGTAAGGTCAGCCGGCAGTAAGTCCGGGGTGAACTGTAACCGCTGAAAATCGCCCTCGATGCTGCCAGCCAGCACCTTAATCGCCCGCGTTTTCGCGAGCCCCGGCGCACCCTCGACCAGCATGTGACCATCGCACAAAAGCGCGAGCAACATACGGTTAACGAGGTGTTGCTGACCAATGATCAGACTGGTCACATGGCTGTGCAGCCGTTGAAATGCAGTTAGTGCGGACACACGAGACTCCCTGAAACGCGACCGCACATTCTAAGAGCAGCACGCAGCTGCTCCAACCGATACCACGAGATTTGCCCCGATGGGCGAGTTCGCATCGGGCTCAGGCATCGATTACCCTGCGTCGCCAGGCCCTGATATTCCTTTATGACTGTTCGTTACCGCATTAATTCCACCGTTTGCTTGGCCCTCGCCGCCTCGCTGAGCGCATGCACAGCGCCCGAGCCACCCGATTCCCCGGCAATCGATGCGCGCTGTGTCGACGATGGCAGCGGCTTCGTCGAAGCTGATCTCTTCGGCAGCGTCGAAACCAGCGTGGCCTGGGCCGATGCCGACGCCGATTGCACTGGCATGCCGAAACCCGACGACAGCGGCGCGCGGCTGCGCTTCGCCGGCAAAGCGGCCGATCGGGATTTGGTCGTTATTGTTGGCGTCGATCGACTGGCACGCGGTACTACCGGCAATGGCTTTGCCGCCAACGTCACGATCATCGATGAATCAACAAGCCGGTTTTTCTCGAACGGCGGCGTGCCGAATTGCTGGAGCGACATCTACCGGCAGGTCGAACTCGACGACGACCGGACGCGGGTAGACGGTATTGTCTATTGCAGTGGCGCATTGGCGGCCCAGCAGTCTGAGGGATCGATTCGCTTGCGAGACTTGCGCTTTCGGGGCCAAATTGTCTGGACTGTCGAGGATTCGAACCTTGCGCTATAGCCCTTGGACCGCGGCGCTGACGGCAGCGTTGCTGGCAAGTTCCAGCGCCTATGCGCAAACGCGCGTTGGCGATGACGAATTCCGACAGACGTTTCGGTCGACGACGATGTTGCTCGAAACCGGCGTGACGACGTGCGAAGCGTTCGAGATCTTCCTTGCGGTGGAGCGCGCACAGAAAAATCGCGGGCTTATGTTCGTGCAATCGATGCGGGCTGAACAAGGGATGCTGTTCGTCTATCCGCCCGAGTCGCGAATGTCGATGTGGATGAAAAACACCGTCATTTCACTAGATATCGTATTTCTCGATAGCTCTGGCCAAATCATCAATATTGCAGAACGAACAGAGCCATATTCGCTCGCCTCGGTGCGAGCCGCGGGCCCAGGCAGTTTCGTCTTGGAAGTTAACGCCGGCCGAGCCGCCGAATTGGACCTCAAGACCGGAACTACGCTGTTTCGTCCAGACTTGGCACCGCTCTAAGCCGTCGCCGAGGCGGCGCCTAGGCTAGCGCGCCGTCGCAAACCCCTTAAAAACGCTATTTCAGGTCCCTATCCACCGATTTGTGGTTGTTTTGCCGCACTCAATGATGTTGCGTTACCACAACACAGGGTGTTGCGCTTACGCCATCGCCCTTGGCGCATCGCCGCGAAATTAGGCCAAAAACAGGGTTTTTTTCGCTCAAACGTTGCTGTAGTATCGCCGCTACAGTTCGAGGGCGAGGGGAAAATGTCACAAATACAAATGACCCGTGCCTGCGATCTAACGTTGGGTTGGCGCGACAGCGAGGTCGTCGTCGTTGACCAAATGGTAAGCAAGCAAATCTAGATTAGCGCTTAGCGTATTCCCTTAGGAGGAGAATCTGATGACAAGCAGTAACGCGATCCGACTCGCGGTTCGCAAGGCGATCTACGCCGGTGCTGCAGTTACGGCGGCAGCTAGCCTGACGCCCGTAGCCTATGCACAGTCCGAAGGCGCCGATGCGGTCGAAGAGATCGTTGTTACCGGTTCACGTATCGCGAAGAAAGACTTTACGTCGAACGCGCCGGTAGCCACGGTTGATTCCGAACAAATCCAACTCACCAACACGATCAACACCGAATCACTGCTGAACACGCTTCCGCAGGCAGTACCGGGACTCGACCGTACGTCGAACAACCCAGGTAACGGTACGGCAACCGTTGACCTTCGCGGTCTCGGCTCGAACCGTACGCTCGTCCTGATTAACGGTCGTCGTGTCGTACCGACCACGTCGGGCGGTTCTGTTGACATCAACTCTATCCCGAACGCTCTGATCGAGAACATCGAAGTTCTGACGGGCGGTGCATCAGCTGTATACGGTTCTGATGCTGTCGCGGGTGTTGTCAACTTCATCCTGAAAGACGACTTCGAAGGCGTTGCAGTAACGGGCGGCTACGAAATCACTCAGGAAGGTGATGCGGGCATTTACTCAGCGGACATCACGCTCGGTGCAAACCTGGCTGACGATCGCGGTAACGTCACGTTCAACCTGTCGTACACCGATCGTGAAGACCTGTTCCAAGGCGATCGCGACTTCTCGTTCTTCGCACAGTTTGACGACACCGATGCCAACGGGAACCCGATTCTGATCGATGGCGGTTCGTCGGGCGTTCCGGGCACGTCGATCTTCGCGGGCGGTCTCGGCACATTCTCGCCAGATAGCTTCGGGATCATTTTTGAGCCGAATGGCGCAGTTCGTCCGTTCGAGACTGGCGCAGCCCCGAACGACTTCTACAACTACGCCCCGGTCAACTACATCCAGTTGCCGCAAACGCGTTACCAAGCATCGGCCCTTGGTCACTTCGACATTAGTGAAAAAGCCACCGTATTCGGTTCGGCCATGTTCACCTCGTCGAAAGTACCGCAGCAGCTCGCTCCGACGCCGATCTTCCAGACAACAACCTTCACGCTTGACGGCAGCCCGTTCATCGACGCTGCAGGTCAGCAGGTTTTGTCTGACGCGCTCGGCGACGGCGTGGACACCGACGGTGACGGCATCGACGACACGGCAACCGCATTCGTCCGTCGTCGTATGGAAGAGATCGGTCCTCGCGTATCGGACGACACGTTCACGTCGTTCCAGGTCCAAGGTGGCTTGCGCGGTGATATTAACGAGAGCTGGAGCTACGAAGGTTACCTGCAGTTCGGTAACGTCAACATCGCAGCAACGCAGCTCGGTAACATCAACCGTGACCGTTTCGACCAGGCACTGCGTCTGTTCGGCGAAGATGGTTCAACGAGTGACCCGACGGGCACGATCGCCGCTTCATCGACAGCGTGTAACGACCCGAACGCCAATGGCGGTACGGTTGGTTGCTCGCCGCTGAATATCTTCGGCGAAGGCAACATCTCGGCAGCGGCTGGTTCGTTCGTACAAACCGCTGTTGCGTCGACAGCTGATTTCGATCAGTTGATCGTTGCAGCTAACGTCGCTGGTGATCTTGGTGATGCCTTGGCACTGCCTGGCGGTAATATCGGCCTCGCGTTCGGTGTTGAGCAAATCGAAAACGATTTTAACTTCCGTCCTTCACAAGACTTGGCGGCTAGCACGATCGCTGGCTTCAACGGCGCACCAGCCGTTGCTGGTGGTTTTGACTCGACCGGTTACTACGTCGAGGCTTACTTGCCGATCTTGGCCGGTGCTGACTTCGCCGATCTGCTCGACTTGGAACTCGCCTATCGCTCGACGGACTTCTCGACCGCCGGCACGGTAGACGCCTACAAGATCGCAGGTTCATGGGCACCAACCGACAAAGTTCGCTTCCGCGCGGGCTTCAATACGGCTAACCGCGCACCGTCTATCGGTGAGTTGTTCTTGCCGCAGTCGGAAGGTTTCCCGAGCGCTCAGGATCCATGCTCCGGCAACGGTGCTACGCAGACGCCAGAAGTTGCGGCGATCTGTCAGGCAACTGGTGTACCGGCTGGCGTTATCTTCTCCCCGGCGATCAATCTGCCGGCGAGTCAGGTTCGTCAGGTCTCGGGTGGTAACCCAGATCTGATCGAGGAAAGCGCTGAGACGTTCACGGCTGGTGTCGTCTTCACCGAAGTGCTCGAAGGTCTGTCGTTCTCGATCGACTACTTCGACATCGAGATTGAAGACTTCATCTCAAGCTTCGGTGGCGGTGCCGCTAACGTTCTGAACACATGCTACGACCCGGCCGATCCGAACGGCGGTGTTGGTTCACCGTTCTGTAACGTTATCGACCGTCGCGCTGACGGCACGATTCGCGCCGTGAACATCACGACACAGAACGTTGCTGTACAAACGCTTAACGGCTTCGACCTGTTGGGTAGCTACGACACCGAGCTCTTCGGTGGCGATCTGCGCATCAACTACGTCGGTACGTTCACCGAAGAAAACGACTTCGTCGCGTTCGCCGGTGATGACCCGATCGAGTGTGCCGGCAAGTTCGGTAACCTCTGCGGTGAGCCGATTCCGGAATACAAGCACCGGATGGCGTTCAACTGGACCAAAGACGATGTCACGGCTCAGTTCGTTTGGCGCTATGTCGGCGAAACGGATGACGATGATGATGCCAACCTGTACGCAGTAGAGACTCTCGATGCCGAGAGCTACCTCGACGCAGCGGTTTCGTACTCGCTGACCGAGAACTACTCGTTCACGTTCGGTATCGACAACGTCTTCGATACAGATCCGCCGATCATCGGTGACAACCAGGAGCAGGCGAACACATTCCCTGCAACGTACGACGTCTTCGGACGTACGTTCTTCCTGCGGGCTACCGCTCAGTTCTAAGTTAACCGAGCTGTATGTCAATCGAACGGCGGGCCTCGGCCCGCCGTTCTTTTTTTGCCTCAGGTAAACTCAGCCGATGGCAGACAACTGGTCCCAATACTGGTCTGAAGAATCGCCTCAGGGCGAGGTCTTCGTTGATGCGAGCGGCGAGAAGCATCCGGCGCTCGATGAGTTTTGGCAGACCGAGCTGCGGTCGCGTTCTGCGAACGACCGACTCCTCGATATTGCAGCCGGCGCCGGCTCAATCATCGCCGCCCTCGACCTAGATCGATTCGCCAGCGTTCATGCATGCGATTTGTCGGAACCGGCGATGCAGCGACTCGCAGCACGTTTCCCAACCGTGAAAACAGCCGTTTGCGATGCCACCGGCCTGCCCTACGATGACGGCGCATTCGACATTGTGGTCAGCCAGTACGGTATCGAATACGCGGGCCTTGACGCCTTTAGCGAAGCAGCTCGCGTACTCGCGCCCGGCGGGCATATCGTGACCCTTAGCCATTATCGCGGTGGCTCGATCGACAACGTGCATGAGCGTCAGTTGCAAGCAGTAGATGTCCTCAGCGAACACCGCTTTATCGATAAAGCCACCGAACTTGTTAGCGCTGCGTTTACCGATGACCGTGGCCGTTTCGATCGGGCGGCCGAGGATTTCATACCCAGTGAGCGGGCGGTCGCAGCCACGGTCAAAGAACAGCCGCATGGCGTGCATGTGCATCTGCACGGCGGTTTTCGCCAACTCTACGCGAAACGCCGTCAATACGATCTCAGCGACATTACCCAATGGTTAGCGGCCATGCGCGATGACGTTTCGAAGAGCATCGAGCGGCTAAACGCGATACGCTCTGTCGCACTTGACGAAATCAGCCTTGCAACGGTGCGCGACAACATCATCCGCAGCGGATTGCAGTGGCAACAACCAACCCCATTTTTTGGAAGCGATCCTAAGCTACCGGCCGCTTGGGTGATTCGCGCCCACAAAGCGCCAAGCTAGCGCTTGCAGCACTCGTTATCTGGAGAAACCATGTCCGACGAAAACACCACGGCCACGCCCATTACTGGCTCGATGTTCCTTTACAAGCAGCCGGAGCTACTGACGGTACAAGACCACGGCTCGCTCGGTTTGACGCCGTCGAAACGGCCCTTCGATTTTGTCCGCGGCGAGCGCGTTGTCCCGTTGACACTAACCGAATTCGGCAGCGCCCAACGCCACTTTCCGATTATTTTCTCCGGCACCGATGCCAACGCTGTCCCATTAGCCGTGCTCGGCATCGCTGAAGGCGAGAGCCTATTCATTGACGCTAATGGCGAATGGGATCCGATGAGCTATATACCGTCGTACCTTCGCTGCTACCCATTCGCGTTTGCGCGCGTTGAAGAAGAGCGGATGGCGGCGGTGATCGACCGCGCCGCTGATACGGTGACGGACGACCCTCAATTTCCGTTTTTCACCGACGGCAAGCCGACGCAAGAGACCGAACAAGTCATGCAGTTCTGCATGACTTACGAAGGTGAGCGCAATAGAACGCGTGAGTTCGTGCAAGTACTTGCCGACAATGGGCTGCTCGTCACGCAGCAAGCCACGCACAAAAATCCGGGCTCGGACGAGTCTGTCCCGCTAGCGGAGTACAACTCCATCGATTCGGAGAAGCTGACGAATATTGATCCGGAGCTTATCAAGGACTGGCATCGCAACGGTTTCTTATCGGCGATGTATCTGCAACTTTACTCGATAGAGAACTGGCGGCACCTGATGGCGAGAAGAGTCCGGCGCGAGATGGCTGCCGGCAACGCGGCGAATTAAGGGCTATACCGGCACGATATCGAACGGGGCAGTCACACGGCGGTGTTGGCCACCAAACGGTACCGTGCCGTGCCAAACAAACGACGGAAACAACACTAGGCGGCCGGGCTGCGGCTCGATGAAACGGTCAGCGCCGAGCACGGGCTGCGTCTTCACGGGCGGTTCGCCAATACTCAACCAGCCTTCGTGCTGCTCGGCAGCCCGCCCGTCGCTCGGCGGTACAGCCACGTAGTAGGCCGAGCTTAACCAGCCCCGCGGATGCACGTGGTTTACGTGGAAGCCGTGCGGCTGCAGCTCGACCGACCAACACTCAGCAATACGAAAATCATCGCTGCGCTGGACCGCAACCGGATGATCGGCGGGTACGTCAATCGTGTTCAGGTAGTCAGCAACGGGGGTTCGCAGTGCATCAAGATACGCTTGTACTGCCGGCGTTTGCATGTGCAATAAATCGATACTGGTCTGATTGCCGCCGCGCAGCGATTGCCCGAGCGGGCGGCGCTCAAAGGGTCTTTGCGCATCGAGTTCGCTGAGCAAGGCCGCATTAAATGTTTCTAAATCGCGGTACCCAGTGGGCACTGGCAATTGCATCGCCTTGACCAACGCTCCGTACCCAAGCAACGCTGCGTATCGATCGGGATCGACCATGCGCAACGCGGTTGCCTCGAACGCCAGCCAGTGTTGGTTCAATGGCTCCGCCTGGCGCACCGACTGCAGGGCAACCAAGGCATCGTCGGGCCGCCCAAGCATCAGCAACGCGGAGACTGCCGCTGCGCTCGCCACCCGGTGGCCGGGATCAGCGGCCAGCGCTTGGCTCGCAAATCGCAGAGCGCTGTCGGGCCTATCAGTATCAATGGCTACCCATGCATGCACGGCCAATCCATCCACACTGGGTGGCGCTGCAGCCGCAAGAACACTGGTAGCCAGTGCAAAGTCCTCCGCTTGCCGCGCCAAATCGGCGGCTAATGGGATAAGCGCCGGTAACGCCGTTGCACTTCGAATCAGCGCCGTGAAGTCGCTGTTGGCGCCGCTCATCCACAAGGTTTCGGCCAACGCACGTAAACTGTACTCACCGGGTGCTTGGCGATGCGCCTCGGCTAGATGCGCGATCGCCGCCTGCGTATCGCCGCTCGCCAGTGCGCAGCGACCGAGCATGAAGACCACGCTAGCATCGTTTCGTCCGGCGCTTCGTAACCGCTGTAATAAATCAACGGCAGCCGTCGTTTTGCCGGTATCGGTAAACACACACGCAAGGCCGTATTGTGCAACCGCACTGTTAGGCTCGAGTGCTAGCGCTTGCCGATAAGCCGCCTCGGCTTCGTCATAGCGTTCCATGTCGAGGGCGGCACGACCGAGAGACTGCCAGGCGGCTGCGAAACGCGGCGCCATTTCGGTAGCCCGCGCAAACGCTGCTAGCGCTTCCTGCAGCTCGCCGGCGTCTCGAGCGGCCAGGCCGAAATTTCGTACAACCGCAGGATCGTTCGGTGCTGCCGCCATCGCACGGCGCAGTGTCCGTAAAGCTTGGGACGTGTTGCCGAGCCGCCGCTCCGCCAATCCGCGCAGATGCAGCGACGGTGCCGACTGATCGCTGGCCAGTGCCTGGACAACCTGTTGGTAGCGGCCGGCTTGAAAATCGGCCTGTGCGGTGCGCAAACGTTTCGCAGTCATAGCCGGGCCTCGGCCGCTGCGAGAATCGTCAGGTGGTTGTTCGGTGCGCTAGCGCTGATCCGTTGACGTGACCGATCGCGCGACGCGGATGTTCGATATACCGCGTTCGAGAAAATCGAGGTATTCCTGCTCCCAATAAGCATATTCGAATCGGTACTCGATATCCTTCGCAACGATTGGATCGCCATTACGTAACGCTGGACGATACACGAAGCGCCGTAGTTGTTTTAGAACCATAAAGTCCTTAAACCGCTCGGGACTGGATTCGGCAATCCGAACGTTGGTCATCCGTCCATCTGGGCCGACGTCGTACCGAAGTACGACAACACCACGTTTCATACCGCGTCGCTGCGCGCGGTCTCGCCAGTATTTAAAGCCGGTACCGTGCACGGTAGGCACGTCGTTCAAGACGACCGGCTCGCTGAAGTGCTGTTCGACGTTCGTCGCCTCGGTCTCTGGATCGCTCGCCATGTGCTCCCACGCCTGGCGGTAGAAGATGGCTGCTTTTTCGGCGTTATTGGTTTTCAGCGTGTAGTAGTCACCCATTCCCGAATAGGCGGCGACCTTCTGCTCTGTTGTTGCGGCACCAGGGTTTCGTTCGGTCAAATCCATCATGACTTGGTAGTAACGCCGCGCCTGTTTTACGCCGTCGTAACCGTCATACATTTCGTTGTACAAAAACAGATTGGCGAGCTTGCCAACGACCGGAATCATCAGCGGCGATCGGCGGCCTTCCGTGTTCTTGATGCGTCGCATGATGTCGCGGTATTCAGCTTGCGCGCCGAGAAGATCGCCAGTCTTCTCAAGCGTTTCCGCATAATCGTAAAGCGCCGGTAAAATCTCCAACGAATCGATACCGTAATGGCGGCGCAACAAATCGACGCGGTAAGCATTGAGCGCCCGCGCTTGCTTCGCGTCGCCTTGGCGGTAGTAAAAATCGCTGACTTCCAGCAGGTAATCGGCAAGATCCGGGTCCTGGAGGCCGTGGTTCACTGTATGCAGATGCAGAGCGCGTTCGTATTGTGCCGCTGCCTCATCGATCTTCCCGACGGTGTCGAGTAGGCGCGCGTACTGCCAAGTCGGCGCTTCTAATTGGTCGTCGAGAATGGACGTGCCGGACTCGACGAGTTCCAAGGCGGCGGCGTAGTTCTGGGTTGCCGGCTCAAGTCGACCAGCCCGTTGCTGCGCCTCGGCTAACCGGGCGAGGATCAAACCGCGATCAGCTGGGGTCGCATCAGGAATGTCCGCGAGCTCATTGAGCATCCATTTAGCGGTATTGATGCAGGTTTCGAAATCACCTTCTTGGAACTGCTCGTCGAACTGCTCCTTGGCGTTGTCTAAACGCTGCCAGCCAGGCTGGTTTGCGGCGGCCAATGGCGCGCAGATGAGAAAGGCGCTCGCTATTAGCGAACGCGGCGTACGGTCACCCCAGTGCTTGGCAATCACAGCGTGGTTAGCCCCCTCAGACTAAACGAACGACGTGACCCATGGCACAGCCAGGCATGCTAACGGAACTGAGCAACGCTCACCGCACCCCCCGCGGTGGCCGTTGACCGGCAGCGACCGAATAATCTGCTGCCCACCGTTGCAGACCACGGCTACACACTTGAGTCGTGGCAATAACAACACTACGCTTTGGCCTGAGAGTATCACCTGAGCGCATAGGCGCAAGCATTGATGGTCAAACTGTTAACTCGATCGATGGTCGGTCTGACGTTCGCGTTCGCCACCCCGGTGTATGGGCAAACAGCCGCCGATTACGAACGCTGTCGCGCTATTGCGACTGACGCCGACAGACTGGCGTGCTACGACAACGTGGCCAGCGCTGGCGACTCTGTGGCCGAACCGACGGTTGCAATTGAAACAGCACCGGTTGCGATGGATACGACGCCGGTTGCCAACGATGGCACGGAGCCGACGGCGCCGGCGACCGTTGCGTCACCTGAGCCGGCGACAACGGCGGCGGCGACAACGACCGTGTCGCTCGACGATCCGGTTGATCTGTTTGGCCGTTCCGATAAAGAAATTCGCGACGCTGCGATACAGCAGTCAAACGACAAGAGCGCGCCCGACCGTCTGACTGCCGCTGTGGCCTCGGTTAGCACAACCGCGTCCGGCCGTTTTCGGATTACGCTCGACAACGAACAAACCTGGACGCAAACCGAGTCGGCGAGATTTCGTCTGCGCGAAGGGGACGCGGTCGAGATCAGACGTGGCCAATTAGGCGCTTACTTTCTCAAGAAACAAGGGAAGAATCGGAGCGTGCGAGTGCGCCGTATCAACTAGGTACCGGTGGGCGTTACTGGATTACCTGCAACCTCAACGCAGCAGGAACAGCGTCGCGACCGACTCGAGCTGGTCGAGCAAAATAAAAGCCCTGCAACTCGTCACAACCGAGATCGCGCAACGTCGCTGCCTGTTGCTCAGACTCAACGCCTTCGGCGACAACCTGCATGTCCAATCCATGCGCCATGTCGATCAATGCTTGTGTGATCGTCGCGGTACGGCGATCAGCGATATCCCGCACGAAATCTTTGTCGATTTTTAATCGGGTCACCGGTAAGCGTCGCAGATAATCGAGACTCGCGTACGCACAGCCAAAGTCGTCCAGCGCTATCCCCAGCCCTAGGCTGCGCAGCGCACTCATCGCCCGCCGAGCGGTGCGCATGTCCGCAATCGCCGAACTCTCGGTAACCTCTAGCTCGACGAGACGTGGCGACACCTCGTATTGCTCCAACATGCCTTCGAAAACCCGTACCAGACGGTCATCGCGTAGACTGCGGGCCGACACATTGATGGCCACTGGCAAAGCGTCTGTGCCGTGCATCTGCCACTGCCGCAATTGTCGCCCCACTTGGTCGATGACAAACTCATCGACACGCTGCACCAAGCCGTTCTCTTCGACGAACGGCATAAATGTGGACGCGGATGTGACAAACCCGTCGGCCCTTGACCAGCGTAATAACGCTTCGAGCCGCACCGCGACTCGATGCTTCGCATCGACGATCGGTTGGTATTGCACATGCAACTGGTCGCTATCGATCGCTCGACTAACATCGGTCAGCAGCCGCTGCCGGTGCGCACTACGCCGGTTAAGTTCCTGGCTGTAATACTTCCAGCGACCTGTGTTTTCTTCGCGTTGTTCGCTTAACGCGTTTAGTGCTTTCGCCAACAGTTCAGCTGGCTCGCGAGCGTCATCGGGTGCAACAGCAATACCAAGATGCGTTCTGGTAATGACTCGGTCGCTGCCGGCGAGAATCGGAACCGATAACGCCCGCGATAGTTCCTCGGTAACGGCATCGATATCCTCTGCAGCGCCGACGCCGTTTACGACAAAAACACAATGATCGAGATCGACGATGCGATTAGCGCGATCGAGTGTACGTTCTATCAGCGAGGCAACGACCAAGGTGCGGACATCTTGCTGCGCGTCACTCGCCAGAATCGGTCGTAAACGCTCACTGAAATGACGAAGCTCGGTTGGGTTTTCGGGGACACGCAAGTTCAGCAGCTTGCCATCCCAACTTGAACGCGTATGGCGCTCAACGGCCGCTGCGATCGAGTCCGCGAGCGCCTCTACGGTGCAGTAGCCTTTCAGGACATAGTCTTCGACACCAAGACCCAATGCGGCAAGCACATCGTCTTCGCTGTCTTCGGCGGATAATGCGACGATGGGCGTGTTCGGGCAGACGCTCTGAATATTGCGCACAGCACGCAGCCCTGCCGAGCCCGGCAGGTCCATATCGAGCAAGACCACGTCAAAGTCTTCATCGTTAGTCAGTTGTTCCGCTTCAGAGATGTCGGTACAGCGACGTAAATCGACCTCAAACGCCCCCGTTTCGGTCAATTGTCTCTCCAAAAGCGCAGCGTCCGCTGCGTCGTCCTCGACGAGCAGTATCTTCATCGGGTAGCTCGTATTTCGGCCCAACCGCTCTATCGGCCGACACTCCCAGCGCTTTAGCGTCGATCAGTGATGCCCGGCACGGTCCTGCCAGCGCGACTATTGCTGCCGCGATTTAACCGTTATTACACCTAGCAGCGTCTAAGGTTTCGTCAGCGGTCGCCGACACAGCGTACAGGCAAGAGGGTCAGGAGAACGTACGTGCGAATTCTGCTCGTCGAGGACGATAAGTCAGACGCACAGCTGGTCGAACTACTGCTTGATCGCGATAAGTCGCAATCGCATGACATTGAGTGGGTAGAGACTGTGGCGGAAGGAGTCGCCATGCTGGAAACGCAGGTGTTCGATGTCGCACTCGTCGACCTTAGCCTGCCGGATGCGTGTAACGATGAGGCGGTCACTCGATTGGTTGCCGCCGATGAGAACATACCGATTGTCGTACTAAGCGGTAACGACGACGAAAAACTGGCGTTATCGATCATCGAAGGTGGCGCTCAGGACTACCTAACAAAAGGCAGCGTTGGTACGACAGGTCTGAACCGCGCGATGCGCTACGCCGTCGATCGTAAGGCCACGGAAGTCACGTTGCGCGAACGGGCAACCGTCGACATATTGACCGGTTTGTGCAATCGCGTTGAATTCGAGTGCCAACTCGACCGTGCGATGTCGAATGCGACCCGCAACGGAACGATGGCTGGCGTTATCCTAATCGATCTCGATCACTTTAAGTCGATCAACGATACCCACGGTCATGCCGCTGGTGATGCGGTGCTACACGCATTCGGCGAACGCTTACGGATGAGCCTTCGAGTCGGCGATACCGGCGCACGACTGGGTGGTGACGAATTCGCGGTGCTGCTCGAGAACCTTGAGTCGTTGCATGATGTGAAGCAATGGGTGTTGCGCGTACAGGAACAGCTGCGCCAGCCGGTAGGCTTTGACAACGTCTCGTTGCCCCTGTCGATGTCGATCGGCGCCGCGGTGTTTCCAACCCACGGTCCGAGTATCGAGCGGATCCTGCGCTGCGCAGACGTATCGATGTACAGCGTTAAGAAACAAGGTCGCAACGGCTTTTTGCTGTACGACGAACGCATGGAAGACTCTTTGCGGCAACGTGATCTCATCGAAGAAGAGATTCGCGCAGCGCTCGATGCCGGCCATTTTGTTCCGCACTTTCAGCCGCAGATCAGTTTGAACGACGGCCGTCTGGTTGGTCTCGAGGCCGTTTGCCGATGGCTTCGGACGGACAAAATTTTCGCGATGCCAACCGAGTACATTCCACTCGTTCAAGATCTGAAACTGATCGAGGAACTTGGCCACAAGATTTTCAGCCAGATCTGTGTACAAATCGCCGCGTGGCGCCGGACCAAGATCGGTATCCGTTGCCCAGTATCGGTAAAAGTCGACGAGCAAGAGCTGCTAGTCCCCGACTATGCGCAACGGGTGCTTAGCGAAACATCCCGCAATGGCGTGCAACCCAGTGACCTACGGCTGGAACTGCGCAATCAACTGTTGGCCAATGACAACCCGGTTATCGCTGCGAATTTATCGCAGCTCGCGAAAGCGGGTTTCCGCTTCAGCGTTGAGAAGCTTGATATCGACTTAATCTCGCGCTTGCCGGTACCCCAGGCGAACATAGACGCGTTAAAACTGAACAAAGAACAGACGACCGCAGTCTTTAGTGAGCGCATGGCCGTGCCAGTTACCCGTGCATTGGTGCAAATGGCTAATGAGATTGGTATTCCCGTGGTCGGCGAGGGTATTGAAACAGCGCGCCAGTTTCGAGCGTTGCAGCAACTTGGCTGCGACCAAGCACAAGGCTATTTCATCGCCCGACCAATGAACCCTGACAACCTCGTTAAATGGCTCAAGCGACACAGCGAGCGGCAACGCGAGCGAAGTCTGACCATGACGGGCCGCTTTCGATTGCCCCCACCGTTAAAGCGGTTCCAGGCACGGGGCGCCGCGAATTGAACGACAACGATGACACCTCGCCGGCGCCGGACGCAGCGACCGGTACCGGTCGTTTCGACGTGGGACCGGCAACACCAGCCGGTACGCCAACGTCGACAGACTCAACCGAGATTTTGGCGTTTCTTGAACTCGCGACACCCACAGCAAAGCTCGGTTATTGGCAGGTGGATTTGGCTACCAATGCTCTGTGGTGGTCGAGTGAGGTCTACCGCATCCACGGACTAAGCGCCGACGAGTATACGCCCGATGTCGATTCGGCCGTCAGCTATTATCACCCGGACGACACAGCGGCTGTCCGAGCGATGCTCGCGCGTGTCGTTGAGACCGGCCGGCGAGAGACGTTCAATCTCCGTTTACGTCTCGCCAACGGGGAAACTCGCTTCGTCCGCTCAGCGGCGGTGCTGCGACCCGACGCACTCAGTGGACCGGGAAAAATTATCGGTACGTTTCTGGAAACGACGTATGAAACGCTGACGAGCGGCGTCCGAATACGTTTGAACGCGCTGAACGACCGGGTCAACCTAACGCCAAGCGAACGTATCGAGGGTCTTCTAGACATAACCCGCTGGATTGCTGATTGCGAGGCCAGCGCAATATGGACGACCGATGACGATACCGAACCCACGTTCAAAGTCGGCGCCGATATCAATGCGGAAGGCTGCGTTGCCGTAGCCGACCGGGTTATCGGTGAAGGCTTCGATCATCGCGTGCACGGTCGGCTGTACACGCGACTGCAACCGTATGCGCTCAACGATTCCCAGGCGACGCTTGTTGATCTGATACTGCGCCAAGTAGCACATGAGATTGTTGTCTTGCGGCAACGACGCGAACTTGCCGAGGCGCGAGAAGCACTTGCGCAGCGTGAACAAGAGCTCGCACAAATTTTTGACACCGTTCCGGTACCGATATGGCGAAAGAACACCGACAACCAGATCACAAAGGTCAACTCAGCGGCCGCTCGATTCATGGGCGACTCAATCGAGGCAATCGAAAAGCGTCAGGAAACGCAGCGCATTCCGCTCGCCGAGCACAACTATGACCAGGATGACCTCGATGCGCTAACGTCACGTCGATCGCGACTTGGCATTATTGAACGCTACGTCAAACCAGATGGCCAGCCCGGTTGGCTGCGCACGGATAAGACGCCGTGCGTCGACCCGGAATCCGGGGCGACAGGCCTCCTCGTTGTCGCGCAAGATGCGACCAACGTTATGCGAACCCAACAAGAAATGGAGCATCAAACTCGCGAGCTGAAAGCAGCCAACCGAAATCTCGATGAGTTCGCCTATATTGCATCACACGACTTGCGGTCACCGATTCGCGCGATTTCCCAATTGGCCAGTTGGATCGAGGAAGACAATGCAGAACAACTTACCGAGGATTCGCGCAAAGCCTTGTCGATGCTAATTCGCCGAACCAATCGCATGGACCAATTGCTGACGGACATCTTGAACTACGCTCGGTCGGGTCGCGACATCGAACAGATGCAACTTATCGACTGCCGAGCGTTGGTAAACGAAATCGCAGCGGAGCTAGATGTACCGCAAGGCTTTACGGTTACGGCTGACTCGACGTTACCGACCATAGTCACGTCGCGTACGGCGCTGCAGCATATATTGCAACACCTAATAACCAATAGTCTCAAACACCATGACAGGAATAAGGGCGCCGTCCGTGTATACGCGACGCAGAGCGACGATTCGATTGCCCTGCATGTGGCAGACGACGGGCCTGGAATCGAGCAGCAATACCAAGAGCGAATTTTCCGGCTGCTTGAGACACTCGCGCCACGCGATCGAATCGAAGGCAGTGGTATCGGACTTGCTGTAGCTCGGCGGCTCGCACATGCGCTGCACGGAGAGATCAACGTCACCTCGAATCCTGGGCAACGTAATACAACGTTCTCACTGACGCTCGCGCGTTCGGTTCTCGATAATCGACCCGACGTCGCCTAGACTCTGCGATGACTACGAAAGATCAGCCGTTACACATACTGCTTGTCGAAGATGACGAAGTCGACGCGCTTGCGATACGGCGAGCCTTACGCAAGCTGGCTGCCAACGTCGTCCTCAGCGTCGCCGAGGACGGATTAACCGCGTTACAAATGATGCGTGGCAGCAAGACCTACGGTCGAATCGAATCCCCGTATATCGTCCTATTGGATTGGAAGCTGCCGCGGATGCATGGCGGTGAATTCTTGCGCGAGCTACGCGCTGATCCGGCACTGCGCTCAACAATGGTCTTCGTCATGTCCACATCCGACGCTGCCGAAGACCGCCGTCTCGCCTACGAATTTAACGTCGCAGGCTACTTTCTGAAGGGGGGCATCAAAGACGGCTTCACAACCGCGATTGCTACCCTGCTGCAGTTTTGCGAGTTGGTCGAGCTACCTGAGCAAGACCATAAGCGAACGTCACGACTGTCTGCTTAGGCGCTAGCCATACTGCGCGTATAACCGCTCGCGCGAACGCGGATCAACATTCACCCGATCAAGATGCCCATCAATATGTGGCAACGCCAGTAGGCGTTTGTCCATCACCGCGAACCACAGCGGTGGGCAGTAGGCCGCGAGATACATACCAAAGTAGCCACTTGGTAGCCGCGGCGCATCAGGATCGCTTGCTAAGGCTTGGTAGCGCCGTTTTGGGTTGGCATGGTGTTCGGAATGACGCTGCAAATGAAACAACACGAGGTTTGAGGCCAGGAAGTTACTGTTCCACGAGTGGCACGGCTGACAACGCTCATAGCGCCCATCCGGTCGTTGCGCACGTTTCAAGCCGTAATGTTCGATGTAATTGGCACTCGTTAGTTGCCACCAAGCGAAGACGTTATGGATCAATAGAAACGGCAACATCTTCAGACCGAACGCGACTAGCAGGCCGCCTTGGAGAACGATGGTCATCGCGTACGACTGCAAAATGACATTCTCGAGACTAAAGAATGACAGGCCGAGACGACTAAGGCGGTCTTTCTCAGACTCAATACCGCGGAGCAGCGCACCTGGTACCTCGCGCAACGCGAACCGGTAAATCGACTCACCCATCCTCGCACTCGCCGGATCGGCTGGCGTCGCAACATCCCGGTGATGGCCGCGATTATGCTCGACGCAAAAATGCCCGTACGCGGGTACGGCCAAGGCGACTCGCGCAAACCACTGTTCAATGTGGGACGGCTTGTGGCCGAGCTCGTGGGCGGTGTTAATCGCAAGGCCACTCGCCAGCCCGGTAGTCAACGCCAAGGCAAGATAGCCAGCAATGCCCAGGTCCGTTGTCGCCGCATAGCCGACTGCAACGATTAGCGACACGATATGCGTCGGCACGGCAATCAGCGTTAAGCGCCGATAGAACGTATCGGCCTCAAGAACACTCACGACCTCCGGCGGCGGATTGTTGCGGTCCTCGCCGAGCCAAGCGTCGAGCAACGGGCCGAGTCCATAACTGGCAATGATCGGCAGCGCCAACGTCCACGTCCAGCCGGTCGCCAGGTGCAGCGCGATGCCGGTGATTGGGCTCAGTGGATACAATACCGACAATAGCCACCAATGCCGTTTATCATCACGGTATTCGAAGGTTTCGCCGTTGCGCTCGTAACTGATGGCGGTCATGAGTGTTCCCGTAGTCGCTCACGGGACTATAAAATACTGGTGTCAGCATTGGTAGCGTCGGCATGTCGCGGCAACGAACAACAAGGAAAAATGAATGACCATTGAAACCAGCAACGTTAGCTATCACCTCGACGACGTTGAGTTTGCGGGTACTGTCGCCCGCGATCCGGCTTGGCAAGAACCCCGGCCCGTCGTTCTCGTCGGTCACGCATGGGCTGGCCGCTCGGCATTTGAAGACCAGCGTGCCGTCGCCATCGCCGAGCTGGGTTATGTTGGATTCGCCCTTGACGTTTATGGCAAAGGCAAACTCGGCAACAGCGTCGAGGAAAACTCAGCATTGATGCAGCCGCTGTTGGACGATCGCGAACTACTGCAAAAGCGCCTGCATGCCAGCCTTAATACAGCCCGTGAACTAGAGTTCGTCGATGCGCGACGCGCGGCAATGATCGGCTACTGCTTTGGCGGACTCTGCGCTCTGGACTTAGCTCGCACCGGTGCCGACATCAGCGGGGTCGTCAGTTTGCACGGTTTGTTCGCCGCACCCGATAACCATGCGGACACAACGATCAATGCACGTGTCTTAGCGCTGCACGGTTGGGACGACCCAATGGCGAAACCGGACACCGTATTGGCACTCGCTGACGAGATGAGCCGCAAAAGCGCGGACTGGCAACTGCATGCCTATGGCAATGCGATGCATGCGTTTACGAATCCTGACGCGAACGATCCGAACTTTGGAACGGTCTATGACGCGCATGCGGACCGCCGCTCATGGCAAGCGGTCGCTAACTTTCTGGCTGAGGGCTTCGACCAGTAAGTCGGCGTTGCCATAGCTCCGGACGAATCGACGCAAGTTCCGCATCGCGCTCGTAGCTCACCGACTCACCAGTAACTCGGACACCGAGACGCTCGAGGATCGATTCGGTGTCCGGAAACCCAGGCTCTGTCGCGATCGCTTCGAGCAACGGTACAAACAACGGCGCGTCGAGTTCAGCGTCGAGCGCAGCGAGGAAAGTACCCGCCGATGCTGACGCTCGGTTGTCGTTCGCCTGCGCGTAGCTTGCCAGCACAGCAGGCAGTGAACGTTTGTTTGCGGTTCGCGCACGCAGCTCGACATCGGCTGCCAGTGCCAGCGCGGCACCGGCCCAATAGACTTTCATTCGGCTACCAGACTGGCCTGCCGTTTCAGCGGGTGATAATTCCGGACGTGCGGCGCGGCCGCGCGCAAAGCCGGCCGTCATCTCGCGCCAAACGCGATCTTCCGACCAGGCGCCGCCCGAAGCCATCAGTACATTTTGCAAGTAGGTCGCAAACCCCTCGCCAATCCAGCGCTCGCGTATCCGTGGCATAACCAAGTGGGCAAGTTCGTGTGTTGCGGTCCAATCGTCGTTGAGATCGGCGAGCGAGCGCTGCGGATCAACGTAAAAGCGCACGGCCGGCGCTTCCGTCCGTGTAACCATACCAAACGGAACCGGCGACTTGACGCGGTCACTTGCTGCGTCGAATAACAGCACTTGCACGTCGTTAACGATAAGGCGCTCGAACTGCGTCGCAACGTTAGCGGCGCTGGCGCGTAACCATTGCTGCAGCTTGTTGTGAGTCGCCGAATCTTGCGTACCGAGATAGGCAATCCGCAGGGTGCCGAGTGGTGTTGTCAGGCGTGACTGCGCGAATCGCCCGAAGACGACAACCGGCGTGCCGCTGCGATCGCCACCGCCAACGCGGCGAAAGCCGCTCGCGCCACGACTTTGCCAGGGCGCCGAGACGACGGTATCGGGAGGAATTCGAAAATCGATGTCGATATCGGCGAAGCGTTCGGCACCGGTCAGAAGCCAATGGCGCGGATCGGTCAAGCGTGCCACGCTGGAGGCGGCATCACTAAGACCGCGTCGTCCGGTCAGCTCAGGCAATGACGTGAAATACCGAACGCAACGAACATCGGCCAGCAACGTTGCACGCCGCCCGGTCGTTGTCGCGACAACGGCCGGCGCGTTATCGCATGACGTGAGCTTCGACAGCAATGCTGTCGCTGCGGACGACGACGCTGTAAGCGTTGGTATCGCATCATTGGCCGATAACTCGACGACCGCGCTTGCCAGCGATGGATCTACCGTGACTGTCGCACGCAGTGCCGCGTTGGCGAGCGATATCGACGACACCAACAGCAAAACGACTCGGACGAAAAACCCCATATGCGGTCGGACAGCGAATAGCGGTATGGATTCCATCGTACAATGGATTGATGAGGGTTGACTTACATACACATTCAACCGCGTCTGACGGCTCACTCAGTCCAGCAGAATTGGTCGCCGCCGCCGCAAACGCAGGTGTCGATATTTTGGCGCTTACTGACCACGATACGATCGATGGATATCTTGGTATCTGTGACGTCACCCTGCCTCTTCGGCTCGTATCTGGCGTCGAACTGACGGTGAAATGGTCACGGCGCGATATACATATTGTGGGACTGGCGTTTGATGCCGCCGACGCGAATTTGACGGCCCTGTTGGCTCGACAACACAAAGCCCGTTTTGAGCGAGCGCGGGCGATAGCGAAACGGTTGGCGCAACGCGGGATGCCGGACATGTTGCGCGCTGCGACGGCAGCAGCCAACGGCCAAGCACCGGGGCGCGTCCATTTCGCACGCTGCTTGGTCGATGCTGGCGTGGTACCAACGTTGCGGCGCGCGTTCCGGCAGTACTTAGGTGACGGGAAACCGTGCCATGTTCGCGGCGACTGGGCTCCACTGACGGAGGCGATTGACTGCATCAGCAGTGCCGGTGGGGTCGCGGTGCTCGCCCACCCACTAGGCTACCGGCTGACCGCAACCGGATTAATGCAGTTGGTCGACGACTTTGCCGCGGCCGGTGGCCACGCCGTCGAATGGTCCGACACGCTCGATCAGGCGGCGTTGGCGAAGCGCCTGCACCAGCGTATATCGGCGCACGACTTAGCGGTTTCGTCCGGATCGGACTACCACGGCGACGGTCAACCGTGGCGCCGACTCGGGCGCATCGACAAAGTGCCAGACGACCTCCGAACGGTGTACGCCGACTGGCGCCGTTGAGCGACGCAACGGATACAAAAAACAGCGATGACAATCGATTTTTTGACGGCAGCGGACTACGCCGGCGTTGTAGTTTTTGCAGCGAGTGGCGCACTCGCCGCGGCCCGTAATTCAATGGATATCTTCGGCTTTTGCGTGATCGCGCTGATAACAGCCGTTGGTGGTGGCACGCTGCGCGATCTCGTGTTGGGTGAGCCGGTGTTTTGGATCGAGCGCAACAGCTATGTGCTGCTCGCGCTGTCGTCAGCCGTTGTTGTTTTCTTCGCGGAGTCGGCGATTAGCTCGCGCCTGCGTTTGTTGACGTGGCTAGATGCGGTCGGACTCGCCTTATTCGCATCGCTCGGTGCGTCCAAAGCCATAGGCCTCGGCGCAACACCGCTGATCGCCGTCATGATGGGCATTGTCAGCGCCGTGTTCGGCGGCATTATTCGCGACGTCGTCTGTAACGAAATACCGCTGATCCTAAAACAAGAGGTTTACGCCAGCGCAGCATTTGGTGCTGCGGCAATCGTTGTCGCTCTCAACGGGATCGGAATTGATCCGATGCTAGTCATCGCTATCGGAACCGCACTCGGTTTCGCAATTCGGGCCTGCGCGATTGTGTTCGGATGGTCGTTACCGTCACCTGAGCGACGGCCTCCGCACTAACCCAATCAAGCTGGCCTTACTGCAGCTCGATACCGAGCGCCGGCAGATCGAGCGTTGCCGCTTCGTAGTTGACGGCCGCTATGACGGCATCAAGGCGCGCGTTCAACAATTGAATTTCAGAATTTGCCGTGTTTTCTTCGCGGATATTGACGAGAAAGAAATCGCTAGCACCGGCAGCAAAACGGCGCGACTCCGCCTCACGTAGCGTCATCAACTGGGTGACCTCCTGAGACGCCAACTCGTACAGCTGCAGGGCGTAAAAGCGTTGCACTTCGATAGCGACCAGCGATTGCTCAACCGTATCGCGTAGCTGCTGCGTCTCAAGCTCAAGTGCGGCCAGCCGATCGCGCTCCTGCGCAAGTCGTGCTCTGGCTTCGCGCCGAGCGAGCGGTACCGAAAACGTTAGCCCAACGATCGTATCGGTTGAGTCGCGCGAATTACCCCCTTCAGCGACAGCGCCGAGACCATGCGCCAATTCAACGTTGACATCGAGACGCGGCCGGATCGAATTCTCCCGTAACGCAATTCGCGCTCGGCTGCGCGCCATCGCGTTTTGCAGTGCGGCCAACTCGGGGTGACGTGCCAGCACGGACTCAAGTTGTGCTGTGTAGTCCGTCGGCAGTGCGGTCGGCTCTGGCTCGGGACCGAGATCGGCTGGCATTTCCGGGAGTTCGGGGCTACGCATCTCGCCGGCTTGATCGCGAACAAAAAATGCCAACGTATTGGCAGCGAGGGCGAGATCGCGTTCTGCACGAACGACCAACGCACGGCGCCGGGTAATGTTCTGCAGGTTTTCCGTCAGAAAAATGGCCGCTCGCGCGCCCTCACGGATCTCACGCTCAAGACCTTCATTGCGGTCCTCCGCGTTTGCCAACAGTCTACGGTAAATGTCGAGTCTCTGGCCGGCGGCAACCCAGCGCCAGTAGGCAACACTTGCCTCGCGGGCCAGCCCGATACGAACGAGCAACAACTCCAGTTCCGATGCACGCAGCGTAAATTCGGCGTCCGCTAGCGCAAACCGTCGCGGATCGATATCGCGATCTCGTAATAGCGAGAACAAAACGCCCAACTTGGCCTGCCCGCCGGTGTTCGTAAAATACTCATCCTCGTAAATAGGAAAGAAACCGTCTGACAGGCGGTACTGGCCATAGACACTGGCACCGAAATCGCTGATCGGTTTGTTCGCTTTAAACGTCTGCGCCCGACCGTCCCAGAATCCACCCAAACGGTTGTAGCTGTCGCCGCTGAAAACAAGATCGAATGCACCTTGCGCCGCCTGTCGCTCGCCGGTAGCAACGCGAAGATTGGCAAGGGCTCGCAAGATCGTCGGAACATGTTGTTGCGTGGATCGGCGGACCTCCGTGAGCGTCAGCTCATCGGCGCGTGCAGTAGCCAGTAAAACTAAGATCCCGAGCGCACCCCAAACAAGCGGTGTTTTGCTAGCTACCATTGCGGTTCGCAAAATCCGGTGGGAAGTTATTCAGCTGACGCCATATTTCGTAACCCACAGTGACCTGCCCAAGTAGCACCCAACCCTTGACGTTCGCGCCAAATCGGACGAAGCCCGCATCGGGCCACGGGTTTGGGTCGTCTTTGTCTTCGACAACAAGCACACGAAACTGGCCGTTTGTTCCGGCGGAGGCGTCGACCGCAGTGACGATACCGCCAAACGTACCCACGGCGATCGACGGCCAACCACTAAATTGAACGACCGGCCAACCCTCAAACTCCAAGCGAACTTTGGCGCCCGGTTGCACCAAAGCGATATCGCGTCCATCGACGAAGAGCTCGACCGCACGCTCTATGTTGTCAGGAACAAACGTCGCCACGACCTGCCCCGAGTTTATGAACGTCGCGGCATCGCCAGCGTTCACGCGCAGAATGACCCCATCGCGCGGCGCCCGCACGGTTTGCACCGATTGGCGAGAGATATTGACGTCGAGACGACTGATTGCGGCTGCCGCTTCGGCGACACCCGCACGCAGCTCCTCGACGCGAATCGTTGCTTGTTCAAACTCGCGGCGCGCAGCAAGACCTTGTTCGAAGAGCTGCTCCGTACGACGCAGATCGATCTCGGCTGTATCGCGCGCTGCCATAGCCGCGTTGAGACGAGCGGTCAGTTGCGCTCTTTCGACCTCGAGTCGCTCAAGCAGCAGCGGGTCGTTATCGACAATCTTGACGATCGGATCGCCAACGGCAACGTGTGCGCCATCGCGTACGTACCACTCTTCAATACGCCCGGAAACTAAGGCGTTTATCTCTTGCAGCCGATCGTTCGGGTTCAACGCCGTGACCGAACCAGGACCCGATGTGGTTTGCACCCAAGGCACGAAGTACAGGAACAAAGCGAAGGCGACAATGGCAAAAACCAACATACTTGCCACAACACGCGCGACCCGTGGAATGCCAATCCGATTTAACGTCTTGAACGAATCGGCGTGATTCGTGAAGGCATCCATCAACTGACCACCTCAAGGGCGCCAGCCTCACTCTTCCCGAGTCGCGGCATTTCAGCGCGGCGCTCTGCTTCGAAGTCGTCAAATTCACGCCGTGAATCGAACACCGCTTGTTGTGTATGACCTAGATACAAGTAGCGATTTTCGCCAACATCACGGTCATGTTGGCTGAAAACCACGACCAGCGCGTCAGACTCGCGTTGCAACATATCCAGAGCCGCCCGCAACAACCGATCCGGCATAACGTCATAGAGTTCGCCGAGCACCAAGACCCGAGGTCGCGCAATGATCGCTGCCGCCAGTTTCAGCTGCATAGTCTCGGCGATCGACAACGGCCAACCCGTGGGCGCAATAGCTGTATCGAGGCCATCTTCTAAACGTGCGATTGTCGTGTCGAGTCCAACGGCCGTAAGGACCTCTAATATCTGCCGTGCACTCGAATCACGCGAGCAAAGACGCAGATACTCGCGAATGGTGAGCTCAATCGTGTTGGGGCGATCGAGCACAATCACCTCGCGACGGAGTATGTGGGCTTTAATGGCGGAAAGATCATTACCACCAAGCACAACGATACCGGCATCCGGTGATTCATGCTTTTTTAAGAAATTGGTAAACAAGCGCTGCGATGTGTGGGTTGCTGCATGCGCGACAACGCGAGCGCCAGCCGGTAAGACAAAGTCAAAGCTGATCGCACTACCGCGGGTTTCGCCGCGGGCACTGACGAACTCGAGCGTCGTATCGCCATCGATCACATCATCGATACCGGTCAATTCTTCTTGCTCGATATCGTCGAATAACGATAGCTCTTCGACAGCGGCGCACAAGTCGTAAAAATACGTAAGATACGTGCCGAGTTGCGAAAGACCGAAAAAAACCGCGGCCAGCACGAGTTCCGCGGCCACCAACTGTCCGATCGTTAGCTGACCCTGGATAACGAGCCAACCACCAAGCCCTAAAAGGCTCGCGCTGGCCAGCGCGTAGATGAATAAAAACGAGATGGTCTGCGCGAAGTAATGCCCGAAATGGCGTTCGTGTTGCTTCATGTACGCCGCAGTCACTTCGTCGGTCCGTTGCAGAGCGCCGTCAATGTGGCGCTCGGTTTTGAAAAATCCGTTCGACGAGGCCAGACCTTCCAACCAGGCCGCTGCGTAATGCTTCTTGTGCGAGACTTCCAGCGAGCTCTTAATCGCGCGCTTACCCCAAATTGCCCAAACCATCCACAACGAAATCAACAAGACGAGGTTAAAAGCGAGAAAAACAGGGTGATACAGCGAGACCAATGCACAGCCGACTAAGGTCTGCAAAATTATCGAGAATCCACCGACCAACAGGTACGGAATACGCTTCATCACGATGATGATGTCGAAGTACCGATTGAACAGCGGGCCCTTCTTATCATCGTCGAAAAACGGGTTACGGGCGTAAATAGCGCGTAGCGCAATCTCCGAGACCATACGCGCATAGAAGCGGCGACCGAACATATCGACGAGGTGAATGCGCAGCGCGGCCAGCACACCACTGATGATTAACAAGCCGAACAGCGTTAGCGCCAAAATAAGCAATGGCGTCGTCAATCCGGTGTTGACGATTGAGTTGACCAACATCTGGACGGAAACCGGCACGGCCAGCGATAGCAAGCTGATCGCGATCCCGTAAAACACTGCCAACAAGTAGAAGTTCTTTTCCGGGCCGAGAATCCGGCCGAAATACATGGCAAGTTCGGGCAGCGAGCGCTGCTCCGTCATGGCGTGGTAGCTCATCTCGGGTACCGAAAATCCTTCAGCAATCAGCCCTGTGATTGCGCGCTGGGGCGCGATCTGCCGAACGGCCCCCGACGGTCGGCCCTTATAGTGTACCGAAGTTTAATCCTGCGGTTCAGCGCCGGCTGCCACAACATCAATTAGCTGCAGAATTGCGCAGGTTTTTTTGAGACCAATCAGTCCGCACAGAGTTCAGCGTCACCGCCAATGAAACGTGCATCGAACGTCTCTTCCGGTGACTGCGTGCGCACCAGCAAACGATCCTCAAGATCGATTTCGTAAACGTCGCGCCAGACGGTCAGTCGATCGCAGCTATCAGATCCCGCGAATTTCTCAACAACCACTCGAACCAATTCGTGTTCGAAACCATCGCTACTACGTCGAGTAACGCTCGACAACACCGCTTGCAACGCCGTGTTGTCGGGGCTGAAGGTCCACAGATACTCAATGGCGAATTTCACGTCCGCCAGATCTAGCGGTGTTCTATTCAATCGAGCGAGAACGGCGGCGTCCAATGCGTCACGATCAAGCGCCGAACAGCGAAAGACACGTGAGCGAAGCACCGTTGGGTCGATAGCCTGTAAATCGAAACTTGTCTCGAAATACCACGGCGTGGAATCGGTCGCGACCATAACTGGCGCGGCAGCGAAGGTCGCGGCGTGGCGTTCGGTTAACGCCAGCGCCTCGGCGCTGCCGTCTCGGCACAAATCGGCATCACTAGCATTCGCCGGATCGACGACTGCAGAGCGTACGTGAGCCGTCAGTGTCAACCGGTCCGGATACGGATCCATGTCGTTAAAAAAATCGGCGGGTCGAGACGCAGTGACACCGTACGCCGCGCGCGCCGCGCCGAGCGGATCGAGCGCGGTAATGACGGCATCGCTCGGTACGACCTCGCTCGTACCGCCACCGCACGCGGTCAATGCGCTCAGTGCGGCAACCAGCCAGCCGATTTTCGATAGTCGCGACATGCCGAGGTTATCGGCAGCCGCCAGAACAAGTTGAACGCCGCCGCCATTAGCGGCTCACGGCATCGAGAAGATGATTGGTAAACGCGACCGGGTCCTCGAGCATGACAAAGTGGCCTACCCCGGCCATTTCTACATAGCGCATATCGGTGACGGTACGACTCAAAAGGTCCACATCCGTCGGTTGGTAATCGGAGTTGATGACGATCATCGGTACCTTCAGAGCGGCTAGTTGGGGCATTGGATTATGTGCACCTAGTGCCAACAAAGCGCCGCGACCAACTGCCGGTGGCGATGCTGCCATGTCACGGATAACAAAATCGCGTACCGCAGGCGCCGATGACTCAACGAACATCGAACCCACGATCGACGTTACGGTACCGGCGTAATCGGCGTCGAGATTATCTAGGGTCGCACTGACCACAGCCGGCGGCAGAGTCTTATCCGGTTGACGCAAGGTATCGACGGCAACGATTCGTTCCAAGCGATCACCGAGTTTCGCGGCCGCGGCGACGACAACGTTGCCGCCCATCGAGTGGCCAACCAGCGTGACACGGTCGAGATCGAGACCGACGACGACGCTTGCAACGTCCTCAGCGAAGGCATCGATCGACCATGCGGTGCGATCCTCGCCCGACTCGCCGTGACCAGCGAGATCGAGCGTTACGACCCGAAACCGCTCAGCGAGAAAATCGCGCTGCAACTGCCAGTAACTACGATCACAGTTCCAACCGTGGACCAAGACGAGCGTCTGGTCGCCGTCGCCCTGATCATCGTAGTAGATCCACACACCGTCCGGCGAACGAAACGCGTTGTCCACTGCATGGGCCTCAGCATAGTTGGCATCCACCGGCTTGCTAACGGTTTCTGCCGCGCGGTCGGGGACTGTGTTATCGGTTTCCGGAACCGAAAAATCGCGATACGACCAAATCACGAATCCAGCGAGTGCGACGAGAATCAGAATCGCCGGCACCGTTCCTAAACGACTAAGCATGGGTGTTACGTTCCTCTTGATAGAGTCGATCGATAAATGCAGCGACGGCCGGAAATTCATCGGCCAGCGCTTCAATCTCGCCGCTCATGGCAGGCGGCAATTGCTGGCCCTCAAGCATAACGTGATCGGCACGACCACCGCCGTATCCCGCGGGCGAGCGCCACAAACCGTTGATCGCAGCGAACGCGAAATCGCAGTAGTCAGGTTGTTCTGCGCCGAGTAAGTAGCGGCCGGTTGCCTTGAGTCGCGTCTCGAACGGTCGAAGCGCATCGTGCAGACGTGCGACGACGCGCGAATGATTGGCGGCCGATAACCGGAAGGTCCGGGCGATCATGCCATGCAACAGCGGGAAAGTGAGCTGGATCGCGATGCGCTGCCACGCCGGCGTCTGCGGATCGCGTAAGCCCCAAGCCTGCAAGACCAGATCCCGATCGCCGCCGATGTGGAAGTACACCCACCGTTGCAATAACACACCGATCGCATCGATATCGGCCTCTAGCGCCACCCGTTCGGGAGTCGGTCGCAGGAACTCGGCGGCAGAGCCGGACCCCGGCAGGTAGCGTGCGTATAAATACCGCAGTATTTCCGCCGAGTTGCCGATGCTGGAGCGCACCATGCCGGTGCGGAACCGCAGCACCGGTACGGTCCGCGCGCTGAGAAACGCGCCGAGCGCGCCAGCGGCTGGCTTTTCTACATAGTCAACGCCGAGACGATCGAGACTCCAGCGGACTTTCTCAACAAAATGGCTGGCGGCAATTGAGTCGAGCTGCAGCTCTGGCAAGGGTTCCGGCGCAATCCACTGGCTCTGAGCGATCGCCCAGCGGGCGACAAGAGCAACGATGACTAAGCCGGCGGCCACCAACCAGCCACCGCCTAGCCAAACGGCGGCGAATGGCAGCAAATATAAGCCGAACGTATGCCAAAAACCCCGATTTCCGCTCATTCGCCTGGTATCTCCCTCGCCGCGCGACTGTAGCACGGCGGCGGCAACCGAGGATTAAGCTCGCGTTCAGGCAGGGCTACGTAGAGTTACCGTCAGCAAAAACCCGCCTCGGCGGAAGGAGTAAGTACGTATGGGCTTTGTTCGCAACGCAACCCTGCGACCGCTGGCTGCGCTCGCTGGCCTGTCGCTGAGCGCACCGGCGCTTGCCTTGATCCCAGGTGCAGCTGGGAACGGCCTGCCGTGCGGCGGCACTGTGCTCATCGAAGCCGGCGATACCCTGACCGACGTTGCAAACTACTGCGGCGTCAGCATCGAGGCGATCGTCGCCGTTAACGCCGGTCTGTCTGCCGATAACGTGCAAGCCGGTCAATCGTTGACAATTCCAGGCGCCGTGCCGGCTCCGGTCGACTCGCCCGAGCAATTGAGTGACTTACTGGCACCGATCGCGTTGTATCCCGATGCGCTGCTGGCCGAAATGCTGACCGCGGCCACGTATCCATTAGAGTTGGTGCAAGCGCACCGTTGGGTCCAGGCGAACGGTGGCGACGCTGACCCCGCTGGCCAAGACTGGGCGCCGAGCGTAGCCGCGCTAACCCGCTATCCTGACGTATTGGCAACGATGAGCAACGACCTCGATTGGTCGATCCGCCTGGGCGATGCCTTTCTCGCGGACCCGGACGCTGTTTTCGATACGATTCAGGACCTGCGTGGCCAGGCCCAGGCGGTTGGTAACCTCGTCGATAACGAACAGCAACGGGTCATCGTTGAGGCGGCGCCCGTTGCGCCAGCTGCCACCGAGTCGACGGTCGTCGAGTACGTCGAGCCAGTCGTCGAACAACGCACGATTATTCGGATCGTACCGCGTTACGACACGTTGTTCGTGCCGAGCTACCACCCGCGCTGGGTCTATGCGCCGTTCTCTGCGTACTCATCGTTTTACTACGATCCGGTCATTAGTTTTGGTGCCGGTTTCGCGGTGGGGAGCTGGCTGACCCACTTTGTCGACTGGCGCTACCGGCATGTTCGTTTGTTACCGTTTGGCTATCGGAACCCGCGGTTCTTTTTCGGCTCACGATTGCATTACTCGTTCAACACCCGGGCCTGGTCACCGTGGATTCACGCACCGATACACCGCCGTGGCTTTCGCTACGTCAATGTACCGCGCGTTCGTATCAACCAAGGACAACGCCATCTCGTCAACGTCGTGCCAAGCGCTCGTGGCCGCGCGATCTCACGGGCAGCGCGCGCGGACTACCGCGTCGGCCAGCGGCGCGCCGCATTGTCGCGCGGCAACTATCCACGTCAGGCACGGGCCAACGGCACACGCCGGGCAACGACGAACGCCGGCCGCGACGCGATCGCCAATCGTCTCGCCAACGGGCGTCGCGCTGGATCGGCCGCCCCAAACCGGGCCAGCAGTCCACGGAATCGATCGGTGCCCTCACGGGCTGCGGCCGAGCGACGCGGCGCTAGCGCTCGACCGAACGCTCGGGCACAGACGCGAAACGGTGCCAATAATCGCCGTTCCAGCGGTGATGCGCGGTCCCGACTGCTGAACCGCATGAACCAAAATCGCGGCCGCGAAGCAGCCGCTGCCGGTAATAATCGGCGCTCAGGCGCACAAACAACCGCGCAACAACGGCGGCGCACGGCGAACACGACGAACCGTAACAACACGCGGACAGCGGCCCGCTCAACGCAACGGCGCGCGACAACACGTCCGCAAACCCGCGCAACGACACCAAGCGCAACAAGGTCGGCGGCAGGCCGGCAACGGGCCGTAACCGCTCGGTACCAAAATCGCACCCAAGCAAGCACGCCACGGGCTCGCCAGAGCACCGCGGCGCGCCGACCGGCCCAACAACGCTCGGCCGCGCCAGCGGCTAGCCGCCGACCGGCTCAGCAGCGCGCTCAGGCGCCGGCACCAAGCCGCAACGGATCGCGAAATCGTTCCAGCAGTCCGAACCGCTCAAGCGGCCGGAGCCGGGCCAGTGGTCCTAGTCGCGCTAGCGGCCCAAGTCGCTCGTCGAGCCAAAGCCGGCGCTCCTCGTCATCACGTTCTAGCAATCGACGCCGGCGGTAATCACGAATCGGCGGCAGGTGGATTATGTTTACCGCCTGTCGCCGTTTCATCGATTGCTGTGTCAGAAAGTGACCAAAACTGCCTGCTCGTGGCAGGTCGCGTTACCGCTTAGCCCTCTGTAGCCGCTGCAACGCCAGCGTTTGCGCCGATTCTGCGTTCTGGCACGGCGCTTGCTTAGTAGATCCTGCAGGCAACTCAGGATCAGAACAATGCAAGAACAAATCATTCAGGACTGGACTGCCCCGGCGAACAATGGCGATACGTTGGCCGGCATCGAATACCGGATTGTCCGGATCGACAACTGCTGCCAGCAGCAAGTAAGGAATTCAGATGGCGCCATACTCGGCAGCATTCAGTTGCCCGACGGCGTCCGCATGGACCGGTTGAGTTTTGAGGTCATGTTGCGATACGCGATGACGCAGATCGCTGCGTAATTTAAACGAGCGCGTTACCGGTTCGCGACGCTATCCCCTTGTCGTGACCGGTGTTTCGAGGCCTCGGGTTCAACGGCCAGAGCCCGGGGCCTCGATTCATTCACCACGTGTAAACGACAAGACACGTTCGACTTCATCGCGGGCGCCGAGGATAACGCTGGTACGTTGGTGAATTTCACTCGGCTGAATATCTAACAGCGCCTCCTCGCCGGTGTGTGCGAGCCCCCCAGCTTGCTCGATCAGAAAGCCCATCGGATTCGCTTCGTACAAGAGGCGCAGCTTGCCGCTCGGTGCCGAATCTGTCGGCGGATACATGAATACGCCGCCTTTGAGCAGCACGCGGTGCACATCGGCAACCATCGCGCCAACGTAACGGGCCGAATAACCATCGTGTTGAACAGCGTCTAAGTACGCACGATACGGCGCCGGTAGGCGCGCCCGGTTACCCTCGTTCAACGAATATTGGCGCGTACCCGACGGAATCGTGAGATTCTCAGCGACGCGGATAAATGCACCGATGGCCGGATCGAGCACGAACATATGTACGCCGCTACCAACGCTCATGACGAAAACCGTCGACGAACCGTACAGCACATAACCCGCGGCGACTTGTTTTGAGCCGGGCTGCAACAGCGAGTCACTGGCATCGTCGGTCCGTCGGTCGTGGCGGACAATACTGAAAATCGTCCCAACGCCGCCGGCGATATCGAGGTTCGATGATCCGTCCAGCGGATCGAACAGGACGCAATAGCGCCGTGGCCCGTGTCGGTCGTCACGGATGATGACCGGCTCTTCATTTTCCTCCGAGGCCACGATGGCGACCCCCTCGCGATCGCCCAAGCATCGCAGCAGGACGTTGTTGGAAATGACATCCAGTTTTTGCTGCGTTTCGCCTTGGACGTTTTCTGTTCCCAGCGCGCCGAGTACGTCGTCGAGGCGAGCTCGACGCAATTGCGAGGCGATGGTCTTCGCTGCCAACGACAACGCCGACAAGATCCACGATAAGGTCCCGGTAGCATCCGGGTGCCGGTTTTCCTCGGCGAGAATATGGCTTTGCAGGGTTAGCACCGCAGCAGCAGAATCGTACTCAGTCATCGTTTGTATCCGGTTTGCGATGCGCCGCAGTGTACCGGTCTCGGGCTACAACGGTGTGGCAATTGCGCACAGTCTCGTTAACGGTGGCGGCCCGCTATACTGACTTGCGTCGAAAACGGAGGCTATTCTGTGTTGCTTGTCCATCATCTTGAGAATTCACGCTCGCAGCGGCTGTTGTGGCTGCTCGAAGAACTGGGTGTCGATTACGACGTTCGTCGCTGGGACCGGGATCCTAATACCCGGCTAGCACCGCCGGCGCTACGAAAGATTCACCCCTTAGGTAAAGCGCCATTGCTCGACGATAACGGCACGATCATCGCCGAGTCTGGGGCCATCTTTGAGTACCTACTTGAGCGTCACGACGATGGCCGTTTGGTGCCGGGAACAGACACCAAAGAACGTCACGATTACCGCTACTGGATGCATTACGCCGAGGGCACGTTTATGCCGTTCATGGTTTTATCGCTAATCATGGGGCGTATCGAAAGCACGAAAATGCCGTTTTTCGCCAAGCCGATTGCGAACCGCATTGTCGCGGCGGTCCGGACGGGCTTTTTAGATGACAACATCCGCCGCAACCTAGAACACATGGAGGCGTCCCTGGCCGGCCGGGAGTGGTTTTGCGGTGACGCGATGACGGCAGCGGACATCATGATGAGCTTACCGGTCGAGGCCGCCGCCATCCGGGTTGGACTGGACGAGCGCTACCCCGCCCTCGCCGGATTTGCCGAACGAATCCACGCGTTGGCGACCTACCAACGCGCTATTGAGAAAGGCGGCCCGTACGAACTGATCGGTGGTTAGACGGCGTGGCGCTTAGCAACACCGAAGAGCTGATCCGTCACATCGACGGTGGCAACTCCGTAAAGTATCTATACTTCTGGAGTCATCAGAGTCGCAATTCGAAAACAGACGAAACTTGTTTGAGTCAGTGGTTTCCGTCGCCGTTTGTGATTTCCTCTCGATCATTTCCGACGGCGGAGCACTTTATGATGTATCGAAAAGCGGAAGTATTCGGCGACTTCGAAATCGCTAACGAAGTTTTAGAAGCGAGTAGCCCTGGGGAAGCAAAGGCGCTAGGACGTCGCGTAAGAAACTTTGATGCTGCAACGTGGCTCGATTTCCGGTGGGACATAGTGGTCACGGGAAACGTAGCGAATTTCTCTCAGAATCCGTCACTTCTGAGTTTCCTAGTCGGTACCGGTGAGCGTGTACTAGTCGAAGCGAGCCCAGTGGATTCGATTTGGGGTATTGGGTTGGATAAAGGGGCCGCGATGCACGTTCACCCAAAAGACTGGCCTGGGGAGAATCTTCTAGGTTTCGCTCTAATGGAGGTGCGAGAGCATGTCCGAAATAACGCCATCTAACAAATCACTGCAGCTGGCACTTAACCCAGCCGCCACCTTTGCTTCCGCGAAGATGTCGTCAGCCTCACGCGCAACTGAGCCTGGGTGTTAGGTGGCGGTAATGCGTCGAAACAGCGCTGTAATAGTGGTTCCTATTCTGTCATTGATAGCGTGTGCCAACGCTCCGATAGCTACCAATGTTTCGTGCAGTGTACCACTCCTTTATCAGAGCACTTACTCCGGTCTCATTCGACCCGCACCGGAAACTGAGTCTGCAATGCGTGCTCAAATGACGGGGCTTCACCCGGACGATGTGCTTTGTTGGTATGGACGCTCTGATGGGCTGGTCGAGGTTAAAGTAAGCGACAATAGGAACTGGTCAGGAACCTACTTGTTCGTATGGGATGGCAGTCGTTGGCTACTTCACGACTTTGATGAGCTAGTCATTGTAGAGTGAGGCACGCGAAATTGCTTCTTCGCAAGACACCTAAGCAAACACTTGACCCTGATGCCACGTCGGCTATCGCCGAGCCGTCGGCAGCCTCACGCGCAACTGTGCTCGGGTGTTAGGCGCGCCATGCGGATTCTACTTCTTGTTCTTTTCGCTGTTGGTGCGTGTTCTACAGCGACTCAAAATTCCAGCACTTCGTTGGATTCGTTGACATCGAGGGTTGCACAATCCTTAGAGGATCGACGATTGGACTCTGCGTGCCAAGAACAAGAACCCCCTCCGGTTCGCCCCGTCGGCTTTGCTAGGGTTGAAATGTCAGAGGAAGAGCTTGATGCGCTGTTCGATAGGTACAATTCTGCACAGTCAGTTTGTCTCGATGAGTTCATGGCGGTCTACCAACAGCGCGTTTACGACTACTGTGAAGCAACCTGTAGTGGGGTGGGTATCGGCGGAGGATGCGCCCACATTGCCGGCTACTCGCTTCATGAGGGTGTGTTGATTGCCGCATTGGAGTCTTGCGGTTTATGAAACCTAGAGAGTGGTCGCCTAACACAACACGGCAGCTGGCCATTGACCCGGCCGTCGCCTCAATCGCAACTAAGCTTCTGTGTTAAGCGGCTCGCTGCGGTGGCTACAGTATTCCTGCCAATCTCTCTGCTGCTGATCCTCGTCAGCGTCGGTGTCTGTGCAGTAAATCTGGGGAAGCTGCAAGAAGCGGTAAAGCGAGTCGACCCGGATCTATATAGTTCGATTGCCCTGGATAGACTTAGTATCGTGCGAGCTCATTCTGGCGAGCACCCGGCTCAGAAGTTCGTATTTCGTAAAGAGTACCTCAGACATTCGGATCCGATTATTCGGAAACTCGGTGAGCGTTATTACAAATCTGTCATCCTTTTTGTGGCATCCTTTTTGTTATTGATTCTCGTAACAATTGTCGATGCGGTCGCCACCTAAAGTAACTCTGCAGCAGGCACTCGACCCTGCTGTCGCTTTCGCTATTGCAAAGATGTCGTCAGCCTCTAATACAATAAATCTCGGGTGTTAGACAGCAGTGTCAACGATCGAGTTTGGTAGCGAAAGTGGTCGCGTATCGATTAGCTGGTCTTTTGACGGAGACTATTACATTGCCATTGAGGCGGAAGCTGATGGTTTTCGTGGACACTCTGATGGACACGTACTTGCCGCGGAGTTCAGAGACTTCGGTAAGGCTATCGGTATACTGGAACAGCGACGACAAGGACAGGCAAGATTTGAGTCTGTACCTACGGGTCTATTTGAAGTTGTACTGCACTCCACGGACCGAGTTGGGCATTTAGCGATTCGTGGCGTGCTGCGAATCGGTGACACGGAAGGTGACGGACCGTCTCAGGAGTATCGGTTTTTATTGCCCGTCGAGCCAGACCAGCTAGTGCGTGCTGATTCAATACTTCAAAAAAGTGTAGTCGAGTGAAACGCTGCTGCTGGCGCTTGACTCTGCCGCGGTAATGGCCGTTGCCGAGCCGTCGTCGGCCTCGAGTGCAACTACGCTTGGTAGTTAGTCACGCCGCGGCCCTGCAACGAGCACGCGCTTTAACGGTGTCCCGAGCACGAGCCCAGCAAAGGTCAACCAAATGATGGGGACAGCGATGGCTAAGGTCAGCAGGTACTTAAGCATCGCAGGCGCCGCCAGCACGGCCACCACACCGCCCGCCGCGATGACGATTGGGTAGTGAATCAAGTAGACCCAATACGAGGCCTGATTAAGCAGACGGCTTGTCGGCGTCGTCCGCTCCCAGTAAACATGAAACCAGCCGAGCAATGCGACGGTCATCGCTAAGCCGACGGCCGCGTTGCTAACACCGGCAATAACGCCGTAGGCAATGTCGATATCGTTCTCGTGAAAAAGGCGTACGCGGCTGGTCCAGACACAAACCGGTAGACTGAGCAACGCGATTAACAGTGGCCACTGCCACCGTGTTTGCCAAAATCGAATGAGATCTTGCTCAAGGTACAGCAGCCAGCCAAACGCGAAATACCCGAAGAGCGTTATTTGCATCGCCCAGTGCGTGCCGTCACCGGTGGCACCGATATAGGCCGGAATCGTAGTCAGCGCTGCCAACACGAGCAACGCTAGCAAACCGCGCCACCCAGCCACCCAACGCGCGGCCGCACGGCGAACCGACGCGGCGAGTCCGGCGCGTTGCAGCAGGCTCAGCCACGCGACAGCAAGTCCGGTGAATAACAATAGCGAGAGCAAGAACCAGAGGTGATAGAGCTTGCTCCAACGCAGCCACTCCAGTGCCGCGAACGCATCGATACCCGCACGGAGTGAGCCATCAGCGACGACCGCTTTCGAAAACGTATACGCACCGCGAGTAAGCGGCGACAGAACCAGATACGCACCCAACAGCGGCAAAAAAATGCGCGTCACCCGGTTTCGCCAGAGCCCGCGTATGCCCTTGCGCTCCAAAATCAACGCGGCGGCAAAGCCTGCGGTCACGAAAAACGCCTGCATGGCGAATGCGTACAA
>JBCDBO010000004.1:0-116562 GCA_039183535.1 Pseudomonadota bacterium
GATCAGTTCAGTAGCGACGATGAAGCTATCGATATCTTGCTAAGCAACTTAGACGGTCAACCGATCAGCGATCCTCGCCCGTTGCGATTTACGACGGGCATCCGCCGCGAAGTGTTTAAGAAAAACGTCGTCGCGCTGGGCCTTGCGGCCGGGTTTATGGAGCCGCTCGAGTCGACCAGTATCCACTTAATACAGACCGGTCTTGCACGACTAATGACCTTATTCCCGACGCGCGATTTCGACCCAGCCGATAGCACCGAATACAACCGCGCGACTCGGGTCGAGTACGAGTACGTCCGCGACTTTCTCGTTTTGCACTACCGGCAGACCGAGCGCGACGATACTGCGTTTTGGCGCCATTGCCAGCGCCTGCCGGTTAGTGATCACTTGCAACGCAAGATGGATCTGTTTAAGGCGAATGGCCGGATCATCCGTGAGCGCGATGAGCTCTTCACCGAAACGAGTTGGCTGGCGGTCATGCACGGCCAGGGCCTGGTGCCGCGCGGGCATCATCCGGTCGTCACCGGGCTTGGCGGTGCTGAAGTGTCGGCGCGAATCGGCGATATGCACAGCGTCATCCGCAATGCGGCCGACGTGATGCCAAGCCACGCGGCGTTTCTCTCCGATCAATCGCGCAAAGCCGTCGCATTTTGAGTTTACGCCGCCACAAACTGGGTCCGGTCGAGAAGGTCGGCTACAGCGTCGGTGATTTCGGGTTCAACTTGTATTGGACGACGCTGGGTTCGTTCCTCGCCGCATTCTATACCGATGTGTTCGGGCTCGCGGCGGCAGCGGCCGGTTCGATGCTACTCGTCACCCGTATCGTCGACGCATTCACCGATCCGGTCATGGGTGCTATTGCTGATCGCACCCGCAGTCGCTTCGGCAAATTCCGCCCATATTTGTTGTTCGGCGGTATGCCGCTCGCCATCGCCGGTGTCTTGGCGTTTACAACGCCTGATGTCAGTGCAACTGGAAAGTTGGTCTGGGCGTATGCCACCTATACCGTGCTGATGCTCTGCTACACGGTGATCAATACGCCGTACTCGGCGTTATCCGGTGTGATGACGGCCGACAGCCAAACCCGTACGACGCTGATCACAACGCGATTCATCTTCGCATTCGCCTGCGGCGCGTTTGTGAATAAGTACACGCTGGATCTCGTTGCCTACTTCGGCGGTGGCGACGCAGCCCGTGGCTGGCAATTGACATTGACGCTTTACGGTGCGGTCGCGGTTGTTCTGTTCTGGCTTAGTTTCGCCAGCACGCGCGAGCGCATCGAGACCCCGACCCAACAGATCAGCAACCCTCGCCAAGACATCGCCGATTTGTTACGCAACAAGCCGTGGTTAATCCTGTTCGCATTGTCGATGCTCGTCATGATGACCGTGACCATGCGCGGGGGCTCGGCGTACTACTACTTTACCTACTACCTCGAGCGACAGGATTTGTTGGGAGACTATCTGCTGTCGCAATCGCTCGCCTACGCGGCCGGTGCCGTCGCAACGCCATTCTTGACGCGCTTCGTTGATAAGGCGCGCTTGATCATGCTTTTGATGGGTATCGTCGGCACCCTGTCGATCTTGTTCTGCTTTGTGCCCGCGGATGAGATTGAGCTCATTTTTTTGCTGAACATTCTGATCAGTCTGGCGCTAGGCCCGAAGGCCCCGATTACTTGGTCGATGTATGCCGATACCGCCGACTTCAACGAGTGGCAACATGAGCGCCGCGCCACAGCGATGACGTTCGCAGCGGCAACCTTTGCGCAAAAACTGGGTGCGTCGATAGGCTCCGCCGCCATGCTGTGGATTTTGGCGGGTCTCGGCTACGTTGCTAATGAAGCGCAGAGCGAGGCGTCACAGCAAGGGATCAACCAGTTACAGACTCTCGCTCCCGGCATATTCGCCTTAGTGGCGATGATTATCGTTAGTCGTTACAGCCTAACCCGCGAGCGTCTTGCGACGATGCAGACCGACTTGGAGGCACGCGATGTCGGTTGAGACCGTCAAGACTGTCGCCGCGGCCAAGGAGCGATTACTTAGCACCAGCGACGACGGTTCGGTCGTGTATCTTCATGATCCGATACGGATGCCTCTGGCGAGCGGCTTCTTGTGGAACCGCCAGATGCTCGTGCGCGTTAACTGCCGCGGTTACGTCGATGCGCAGTTCATGCAGCCAGAGCCGAGTTCTTACTCACGCGGGCCGGTGCCTGAGGCAACGACGTTCGCCCAGCCCGAAATGGGCAACTACACGCACCGGGCAGGCCGCTTCGTCTACATCAAGGACGAAGATAGCGCGGAGTGCTTTTCCGTTCCGCATGAACCAATGCGCGATCTGGCCGAAACGTTTGAATTCAGCGTCGCGGCCGATCATATCGATTGGCGCTTGCGCAAGAGCGGACTGACGATAACGTGGCAGCTGCGATTGGCTGGCGATGACGTTGCCGAAAAGTGGTTGCTTATTGTTGAGAACACATCGGATCGCGATCGCGCGCTAAGTATCTATCCCATGTTTTCGATTGGCTACATGAGCTGGATGAATCAGTCGGCCAGCTTCGATTCATCGCTGAACGCTGTCGTCGCGCGTTCGGTACCGCCGTATCAAAAGCTTGATGAGCAAGACGCCGCCATGTTGCAAAAGGCGTGGACCTTTTTGTGCGCGGATCAGACACCAGATGCGTTTGAGACTATTCAAGCCGAATTTGAGGGCGAGGGTGGCCTGCAGAGGCCTTCAGCGCTCCATGCTAGCCAACTTGGCAACGGCGAGGCTGCCTACGAGGTGCCCATTGCGGCCATGCAGTTTCGCGTTCGGTTGGCTCGCAACCGTGAGTGCCGATACCGTTTTCTGTTTGGCCCGGCGAACGATACGGCGGACATTAAGCAACTGAGGCAACGACATGGGCTGGGCAAATCCGCCTTTGGCGTTGAGCCGGAAACGGGACGCTCCCCTCGCTATGGTGTGTTGCAACAGATCGTCACGCCGTCCGACTCATTAAACGCGTTTACCGAACACTGGCTGGCGCGACAAATCGCTTACCTCGGTGACCTACAGCGCTTAAGTACCGACCCGCAAACGCGGAATTTCTTGCAGGACGCGTTGGGACAGCTGTACGTAGATCCTTCGAAGACGCGTTCGGCGTTGCTGCAAACACTGTCGCAACAACAATCCGACGGCGCTCTGCCGGACGGCATACTGATCAATGCCGAAGCGGAGCTTAAGTACATCAACAAAGTGCCGCACACCGACCACGCGGTGTGGTTGCCCATTGTGCTCAGCGCCTACATCGACGAGACGGCGGACGTGTCGATACTGGAGTCGTTAGTCTGCGACGAACACGGTATTGAGCAGAGCGTCTATCAGCGAACCGATCGCGCTGTCGATTCGTTACTCAAGAACGTCGATTCGCGATCGTTGAGTCTGATTGGTCAGGGTGACTGGTGCGATCCGATGAACCGCGTTGGTCACGATGGTCGCGGAGTCTCGAGCTGGCTGTCTATGGCCACCGTGGTGGCGGTGCAGCAGTGGTCGCGGCTTTGCCGGCAGGTGGACTCACTGTCGCGCGCAACAGCGTTAGATACGTTCGCCGAGCGAATGACGACGGCCATACACGCACACTTTTGGGCAGACGATCGCTACGCGCGCGGCATCACCGATGCCGGTCGGCGATTCGGTACATCCGCTGACGACGAAGGGCGCATTTTCTTGAATGCCCAAAGCTGGGCGATGCTCGCCGGTGTGCCGTCGCCGGCACAAACCGAGACGCTGTTAGCCGCGGTCGATACCGAGTTAGAAACCGATTTCGGACCGATGTTGTTGGCGCCTGCGTACACGCAATTTGTCGACGATATCGGTCGTTTGACGCAAAAGCACCCGGGCTATGCCGAGAACGGGTCAATCTACAATCACGCTGTCATGTTCTACGTGTACGCGTTGTACCGACGCGGCTACTCCGATCGTGCCTACGATGTACTTAGCCGCAGTCTACCGATTGGCAGTGAAGCCGATTTGTTACGCCGCGGCCAATTGCCTGTTTTCGTACCGAACTATTACCGCGGCGCCGTGCACCAGTTTCCGCGTACGGCGGGGCGTTCGAGTCAGCTCATCAACACGGGAGCGGCGAGTTGGTGTTACCGCGTTTTGGTGGAGGAGCTGTTCGGACTGCGCGGTACGTCCGAAGGACTCGACGTAAATCCACAGCTTCCATCGTCGTGGCCGACGGCAAGCATTCAACGACGGTTTCGAGGCGCGACGGTGCACGTTGATTACATGCGACACGAGGCGCCTCTGGCCGTCTACTGCGCCGGCACCCAACTTGATGCTAATCGTTTGTCTGGCGTTGTGGCCGGAGAGCATTACCACTTGGACGTCCGCTTACCGAGAGACGCTCGTGGCTAAGCCGTTGCTTGTTATTTGTATGGGTGTCGCTGGGTCGGGGAAAACAACGCTCGCCGAGCGGATTGCGGCCCGATTCGCATGGCGGTTTATCGATGCCGATAGCTTCCATAGCGCTCTGGCTCGTTCTCGAATGGCGTCTGGTATTCCGCTGACCGATGCTGATCGAACGCCGTGGATGCAGCGAATTACTACGCATCTCTACGAACTGGCAGGTCTGGGTACGCACTGTGTACTCGCGCACAGTGCGTTACGGCACACTCACCGCGAAGCACTTCGCCAGTGCGGTTTCGATGCGTGCTTTCTGCGGCTGCATTGCGATGCTGAGATTCTGCGCGCGCGCTTGGAGCGGCGTGAGTCGCACTTTATGCCAGCCAATCTGTTGGCGAGCCAGATGCAGGCGTTCGAGCCGACCGACGGTGAAGCCGATGTCGTTCGACTCGATGCGCAGCACTCGCCGCCGCGCTTGGTAGAACTCGCCGCCAACATCATTGCAACGTTCAGGGGCTCATCGTATGCGTAGATGGGGGACTGGCGTGCTGTTGTTGGTCGCGTGCGTCGTGGAATCCGCACCGCTGCGTACGCCGCAATCACCGGCGCTGCTGGTGCCGCAATCGGCTGATGCACTTAGCATCGACGGACAGGCCGACGAGAGTGCGTGGGCTGCTGCTGATTGGATCGCGATGAACGCACCCATCATCGGTGAGTTGCCAGCACACGGTGACTTCAGTGGTCGGTACAAACTTCTGTGGCGCGACGATGCGCTCTATTTACTCGCCGAGATTGTTGACGACCAGCTCAGCGATGCTCGACCAGATCCGGTCGTTGAGTACTGGGATGACGATGCGCTTGAAGTGTTTATCGATTCCGACGGAACGGCGGGTCCACACCGCGACGATTACCGCGCTTTCGCCTATCACATTGCGTTGGATGGACAGGCGGTTGATATCAGCCCAGACGGTCCAGCCGTTTTTCCGGAGCACATCCAAGTGCAAACGTACCGGCAGACTCATGCACCGTTTGCCCTCTCGTGGGAGGTCCGTATTCGCATTGCTGTGGCGAGCGGAGACGGCTTAACGCTCAGCGGTTTTCGACCATTACAGCGCGGCGACGAACTCCGTTTCATGCTCGCGTACTGCGACGCGGATGACAATACCGGTCGCCAGCATTTCGTCGGCGATATTGCTATTCCGCCACGAAACGGCGATCGCAATCTTGGCTATATCGACAGCCGCGTGTTCGGCCACCTGCGGCTGGTCGGATCGACTCAACCGAACTAACGGAATAATAAAAATGAACTTACACACCCTCGACCTGGCTGTGGTCGCTGTCTACGCCGTTAGCCTCTTAGCGATTGCGCTATGGATATCACGTGACCCGTGCGGCGATGGAAAATCGACCAGCGATTACTTTCTCGCTGGGCGTGCGCTGCCCTGGTGGGCGATCGGTGCATCACTCATCGCGGCGAATATCTCCGCCGAACAAATCATTGGTATGTCCGGTTCGGCTTGGGTTATGGGTATCGCGATTGGTGTTTACGAGTGGACCGCGGCCGTCGCATTGATTGTCGTTGGCAAGTTCCTGTTGCCTATTTTCCTAAAGCGACAGATTTACACGATGCCGCAGTACCTGGAGCAGCGGTTTGACGCGCGCGTTCGTAATGTCATGGCGATCTTCTGGCTTGCTGTTTACGTCTTTGTAAATTTGACCTCAATACTGTGGCTCGGTGCGCTGGCGGTTAACACGGTAGCGGGCGTCGATCTGACATGGGGTGTCGTCGGGCTGGGGGCGTTCGCCGTTTCCTATTCGCTGTACGGCGGGCTTCGTGCCGTTGCGATGACCGACATCATTCAAGTTGTGTTGCTCATCGTCGGCGGCCTGGCCATTGTTGCCATTGCCTTAGACAACGTTGCCGATGGCGCCGGTGCTTTGACCGGATTTCAGTTGCTGCTAGAGCGGGCGCCCGACAAGTTCGACCTAATCTTCACCAAGGACTCGCCGCACTATGCGTTGTTGCCGGGTATTTCCGTACTGCTCGGCGGCTTGTGGGTCATGCATTTTTCCTACTGGGGGTTCAACCAGTACATTATCCAGCGCGCACTCGCCGCGAAGAGTACGAGCGAGGCACAAAAAGGCATTCTGTTTGCTGCTGCGCTGAAAATGCTGACACCGATTATCGTTGTTTTGCCCGGCGTCGCTGCGGTTCTATTGGTGCCAAATCTTGAGCGACCTGACCAGGCCTACCCAACGATGATGACCTTACTGCCGGCTGGGTTACTGGGCCTTGTTTTTGCCGCGTTGATTGGGGCGATCGTCTCGTCGTTAGCGTCCATGCTGAACTCGATATCGACGATATTTACGATGGATCTCTACAGGCATTTATCGAGTAGGACCGCCAATGAAGCCCAGTTGGTGGGTATTGGGCGCATCGTCAGCGTTGCTGCGATGGTCGTCGCGATCTTGCTCGCACGCCCATTACTCGGACAGTTCAGCCAGGCGTTCCAGTACATCCAAGAGTTCACCGGCTTCTTCACGCCGGGGGTCTGTGCGTTGTTTGGTATGGGTATGTTCTGGTCCCGGACGACGGCGAATGCTGCGCTAGCTATGGCCTTTGGCTCGTTTGCTTTTTCGCTCGGTTTCTATCTGTTCTGGCCCGAGTTACCGTTCATTGATCGGGTCGGTGTTGTGTTTTTACTGTGTATTGCGGTTGGGGGAATTGTTTCATTGCAGACGCCAGCTAACGAGCAGGTAGCGGACACCGGTTCTGTCGATACGCGAACGTCCGCCGTATTCAATGTCGGCACGCTCGCTGTTTTGGCAATGCTGGTGGCGCTTTACGCGACGTGGTGGTAGCGGTGCATATTGAGACACCCGGTTGAGCTTACAGGAGCGTCGACTAACGTTATCCTAGTTGCGACTTAACTTGTTGAGTGCGGCAGTGGCTATTTACCCTACGTGTGCGGAGTCGAACGATACAGCCACGCGTTGCCAGTTCGCTATCCGTCCTCGTGCGTGGTGTGGAGTTGGCCTCTGTAACTTGGGTACTCGCCGGTCGACACTCGCTGTGCTGGCCATCTACTCACTGCTCGTCACCGGCTGCGCCGAGACCATTAACCACCAAGTATCAGCCGTCGCTGCGGCCGGTCAGAGCATCGGAGCAGACTGTGATATCGAGATTGTCGTTCTAGGCGCGGGCCAAGATGCCGGCGCGCCGCAAATAGGCTACTACGACGACCCTGCGTGGCACGACCCGTCGCTGCAACAAACCGCTACGTCGATCGCCTTGATCGATCACCCGACGGGGTCAACATATCTGTTCGACGCGGCGCCTCATATCGGTCAGCAGTTGCAGTTGCTGGAAAAAACGGTCGATTTATCGGGTCGAAACCTCGGTCTATCCGGCGTGTTTTTAACGCACGCGCACATCGGTCACTACGCGGGTCTGATGTATCTCGGCCACGAAGCGGCCGGCACGACCGAGGTGCCTGTTTATGCCATGCCGCGTATGCGCGAGTTTCTTGAGCGCAATGGCCCTTGGGAGCAGCTAGTTCAGTTCCGCAACATTGATCTTAAGCACTTAAGCGATAGGGTATCTGTTGAGCTCGGCAGGGACGTTACCGTAACGCCGTATCGAGTGCCGCATCGCGATGAATACTCAGAAACAGTGGGCTTTCTTATCGATACGGCGGGCAGCCGCGTACTCTATTTACCCGATATCGATAGTTGGGCCGAATGGGAAAGCGAGTTCGGTGTTCGAATAGAAGAGATGATCGAGCACGTCGATCTCGCTTTTATTGATGCGACGTTTTACTCCGACAATGAGTTGCCCGGTCGAGACATGTCAAAGATCCCGCATCCCCGGGTGTCGGCAACGATGGACTTGCTTGATGATCTGCAGTCTACGGTGAAATCACGTGTGCATTTCATCCACTACAACCACACCAACCCGATCCGTTTTTCAGATTCGGAGGAAACCGGCATTGTGATTGAGCGCGGGTTTCGAGTTGCACGAAGCGGCGATCGTCACTGCCCGCCAGTAAGCGAAGGGGCTACAACGCCACCTCGATAATTCCGCGAGGTTTTTCCGACGCAGAATCAATATCGTGCAAGGCATTGTACAGCAGCTCAAGCGGTATCCACGTATACGGATACTTGTGGCTGGCCGTATCCAACACCAATACTTGATCGCTGCTCGCGTTGTAGGCTGCGATCGGTGATATGTGGCCGGACCCTATTTGATCGAGGTCTTTACGTTGGTAGTTAACGAGTAAGTAATCGTCGTCTGTCGATAAGTTCCGTTCGACGATGGCGCGAAACTCCTCCAGCGATAGCTCATCACCATGCACTGCTTGGGTTTTGAGGCCGTGCGCGCTAAGCAGTCCATCGAGTTGCTCCAGTGTCATGCCACCAAAGGTCACTTCAAACTGACTGCGAACATCACGGGTTGCGTCGGTGAAGAACGCCGATTGGTTGCTGTCTCGCCCAAGCGCATTGAGAACGGTTACCGAGCTCGCCACTCCGCAAAAACTGATGTAACGCTGTGCTACGAAAGACTGATCCAACGCCATGAAGTCCGCTTTGTAATTGGATGATTCGAGCAACGCTACACCCTGCGCACTGTCGGCCGAGACCAGTGATGTTGGTAGCGTCAGATTCTGCTCTTTCGGCTGCAGCGTATACCAAACAAACCCGGCGAGCAGCACCGGCGTGATGAGGAGTATCGCCGCAAGAACCTTCAAGACGCGTTTCATACTGTAGCTCTCCCGCTGGGTAGTCTGGGACTGAGGTCGCTACTGCGGTGCAGTGCCGACCACAGCGTATGGTGCCCATTGGCTTGGATGGTGCGCCAATCGATTCTCCGAATTTGCCAGGAGCTCTGCGATCGCAAGACGCAGAGCCTCCGCTTTGTTGACGTTTCGATCGCTCGCGTAGGCAGCCAGCACAGCCGGGATGATCGTCGCACTTGTGCTATCCAATAGCTCGAATGTCGACACCAATACGGCTTTGCTGCCGGCTTGCAAGAACGCAAGGGCCAGCCCGGTAAACACCTCCGCGCGAGGGTCGCCATCTGGGCTCCCGGTGTGGCAGCCGGCTAACACGACCCAGTCGTAAGGCAGTACGAGCTGAGCGATGTCACTGGCCGGCAGCAACATGTTGCTCGGGTGTTCATCGTCGCCACTCGGTGACAATACCAGTGCTGGCTCATCAAGGTTAGATTCTGCGTCCGCGAGAGCATGGGTTGATAGGACTAATACGTCCCCCGGCGCTTTTAGCGTCTGCAGCAATTGCTTGCGGTTGAACGTGGGTCCGATCAGTTGCGTGACGTTATCGATCGTATGCGAAATTCTACGTAATTCCGCAGCGGCACCGGGTAAGGCCGGTAACCGCGAGTAATCCGCGTTGACGGCGCCGCGGCGAGTCACCATTGCCACACGTGTCGGCGGATCCGCGGCAGCGGCGGCACTCATTTTAGCGGCGCAGTTACCACCGCTATATTCACCAACGCACGGCGCGCCGGCTACGGTTACTTGCAGTCTATCGGCGCTGCCAACGTCGCTTGCACGATTCGATCGCGCAACGACGAATGCGCTAGCTTTCGGCGACATGAACAACGCTTTCTGTTTTCCGAGCCACGGTAATGTCGCGAACGCCGGTACTTGATCGTCGTTCAGCGGTGTGCGATCGGTAAGTAGTGCGGGCAACGCTATCGTTGAGGCAATGCCGGTCGCCGAGACGATCCAGTTCGGCTTATTGCCCAGTGCCTTTATCGCCGGTTCAAACAGTCGTGCATACAAGTCGTGCGCTACGATCGGATCGAACGGCGATAACGGCTGGAATGTTGAGTTAATGGCAACAATACGGTTGTTGCAATCAAGATCGGTCATTACCGACAGTGAACGGCGGTGTTGACGCGCGAGGTCACAAAACTCGTCCCGCGCGAAGTCTGGCCGGTGCCAATGGATATCTCTCGACGTCACAGCGATAACAGTGACGTAACTGAATATCCCGGTGATGATGAAATACACCTCATCGTCATCTAGCGCTTGTTGCATTTCAGCAAGTGAAACTGAATCGGTATCCCACAAGCCAAGATACGTTCGAACATCCGTTGATGCGTCGTCGTGCAGATTGGTAAGTTGCTTAGCGACAGCTGCCCGTTCGATCCGTTTCTGCGCCAGCGCGTTTGCGTATCGCGTGCTCTCGGTCGCTAGCAATGCAACTTCGCTCGACAATTGGCGCCAGCGGTCACGGAGGTCTTGCTGCGTATCGAGGTAGCGACGGATGTCGTCGGAGCGTGTCGATGCGCCAATAGCCACTTGCTTCAATGCACTACCGATATCGCTTGTCGCGGTGTATTGCGCGTATTGAAAAGCAGCATCGAGCTGGTTCGCCGAGATCTCGTTGCCTGCTGCGGCGAGCTTACCTAGCGACTCGAAATACGCATTCGTCGCATAGAGTAAGTAGTAACGATCATCGTATGCTGCCGCTCTTGGTCCGAAAAAGGCACGCAAATAGTGGGCTCGCGCGGCGGCAACAGCGCGCTCGCCGTAGATCAGTGCTTCCCCCGCCTTGTCGCTCCGCGTTAGGTAAACACTGAGAAGGCCCGCCAGTAACGCGTAGTCTCGGCCAACATCGAGTCCAGCCGTCTCAAGCTCGGTAACGGCTCGTCGTTCAAACGCTACCGCGTTTTCCTTGTCACCCATTTCCCAATAGGTACGTGCGCGTGTATCCCACGCGATAGCTCGATCCAACGGCTGCGATTCCGGGTCTCGCTCTATATGTTTTGCTGCTGCCTCAGCAAACGCTTCGGCCTTGCTCAAATCCTCATTATCCCAATCGTTTGCCACACCTCTGTTGCGATGGCATAGCGACAGCACTCGATTCACCAAGAACAACGTGTTGCTGGTGGCATTGGCAAAATCATCCTGCGGCGCTGCCAACAGCGGTGTTAGCAGCTCGATACAGTTGTCGTAGTCACTGTCGAACCGATAGGCGTGGCCACGCAGAACCAAAGCGCCAAGATACTGCTCGGCGAATTGCGCAGAATTTTTTGTATCGTCGATGAGCGCTTCGACCATCGGTAACGCATCGTCAAGTTCGCGTTCCCAAAACGCCACGCTCGCAAGGCTCAACCGGGCGCTCAGTATGCCTGTTTGATAATTGCGCTGGGAAAACTCTGCCAGTGCAGATTCATCTAACAGGCGGCTGCCGTCGGCATCGTCGAGTGCTGCCAGTAGCTCGACGCCGGTGTTGTAGAGGGATAGTGCTTCGTCGTTAGCGAGCTGATCGATACGGTCGGACGAGAATACGCTCAGTACGAGCGCCGAAGCTTGCTGCCAATCACCGGCTGCTTTGTACCGTTCAATATTTGCCGTTAGCGAATCGCTATGTGTGTTGTCCGTTGTTTGTGCCGCTGCGAACTCGCCCCAAAAGAACCCGACTAATAGTGCACACAGCGTAACGGTCACACGGTTCAACGCGGCTCCTCAGTTCGTGATGACGAGCAGTTCCACAGCGTCGTCGTTGTCGCTGGTCGCTGTTACGGTATATGGATCTGCTCGGCTCGAAAGAAAGCGGCACAGCTTATAGGCTTTGTCCGAGTTATCCATGCAAACGGTTGAACCGTCCGCGTCGAAAACGCGAAGATCAAAATGCCCGTTTGGCGCGCCTTCCAGGTAGATAACGGCGGGAAATTCTGGCGTAAATGCCGCCTCAATGGTCAACGGTCGCGCTGCGCTAATCATTGTGTGTCGTACTAGCGGACCGTTCGTGTTGCCCCGGAATCGCCGCTCGGCAAACCGATTGACGAGTGTGCTGAGCGCTTCATCGCCTGCTGCCCACGTCGCGGCTTGCTCGATCATGTCGCGTGGGGTCGGCAGTCCGCCATCGACGTCGCCCTTTGGCTGCCAGGTGCCGAGGGCTTCGGCGCGAAGTTCGGCCGCGATCGCTAGCATAGCGGCGTCCCGCCGAGCGAGCGCGCGCTGATACAGCCGGTGCGAGTCGGACACTTGCTGCACGATGGCAGCGGTGACTGCGTCGTCAGGGCGGTGATCGGCATGGACCACCTGGCTCACAAGCAGCGTCAGTGTTGTACCAATCAGGCCAAGCCAATCGGTTTTGCGCAACGAGAGAGTCTGTTGCTTTTTGCGGGTGCCCATCGTTGGCCCCTGTATCGCGTTCTTTGTTCTAGTATAGCGTCGAAGCGCTTACGACATGTGTGCCCTAGAAATTGAGCAACGTCATCAACGTTCTCGTCCTAGACGATGAGCCCGAGTGGGCCACTTGTGTGCAGGAAGTTACCGATTCGCTGCACTGGGACAGCGTATGCGCGCGTTCCGTAGGTGAAGCTCGGACCGTTTTGCTGCAGCAGCAATTCGACATTGCTGTTATCGATCGAGTTTTGGGCGATTCCGATGATGGACTGCGATTACTCGACGATATACGCCAGTACGAGCTGACGCTGATGACGCTGGTTGTTAGCCAACTGTCGACACCGGGTGAGCGCGTACTCGGCCTTGAGACCGGCGCCGACGACTATTTGGTTAAGCCGTTCGATCGCGCGGAACTGCGCGCGCGCTTAATTGCTCTCGCACGTCGAGCCGGTAAATACACCGCTTATCCAACGGTGCTGTTGGCAGGAGCGCTGGAAATCCGCCGCGCCGCGCGTACCGTCACGTGGCAAGCGCAGTCAGTTCGGCTCTCGCAGAAACAGTTCGACCTTTTGTGGGCGTTGGCCAGCCGGCGCGATGAGGTCGTCACAAAGGACACGTTGTGGCAAGAAGTGTGGCCTGAGTTTGTGCGCTTAGAGCCACAGATCAACACGATCGAAGTCGCGGTAGCGCGTCTTCGTCGCGAGCTAAAGACTGTTTCTGGTAAGAATTGCATTCGCAGTGTTCGCCGCGCAGGTTACCGCTTTGAAATGGCATAAGGTAGTTCTGCCGCGATTGGTGTTAAAGCTCGCACTGCCGCAGATTTTCGCGGTTGCTGTGTTCATTGTCGTTAGCGCGCTGGTCTCTTGGTGGCTTATTTCAAATCACTACGACGAGCAGCTGCGGCGTGAAATCGTTGCCGACTTCGTGTTGTTAAAGCAGCGAGCCGAGCGGCTCAAGGTCGTCGCAATCGTCGATGCAATCGACTACCGACTGCTGCAGTCTTTAGCCAATGAGATTGATAGCGTGTACTCGCTGGCCGATGCCGATGGGACTGTTATCACCGGCAACCTCGATGCTTGGCCGCCAGCAGCATTGACGGCAGAACGCGGCGAATTTTTGCAATTGGAGGGTATCGTCGCTGAGCAGAGTGAAGCGTTCATCGCTCGAGTAGAGCCGTTTGACGGCGGCTTCCAGTTGCTGGTCGGCCGAACGCTGCGACGTTCTCGCCAGTTTAGCCGTTCTGTGGCAGGCGTTATCGCTGTATCGGGGGCGCTTTTGTTCGCAGCTCTGGTCGCCACCGTTATTGCGAGCGGGATAAACGTCAATCAGCGATTCCGCCGTATTGGCATAACCATCGATGCGGCACGCAGCGGTGAGCGTACCGCGCGTGCCGAAATAGAGGGCGACGACGAGATCACCGACCTCGCTGACCAGGTCAACGAGATGCTGGATACGTTAAATCGCCAGCTACACCATTTGCGAGAAATTTCGCGCGTTATCGCCCATGAGTTCCGCTCGCCATTGTCGACGCAAATCCGTCGTCTTGAGCGGGCATTAGAAACGCAGCAAAGCGCGCACATTGAGGCTGCGCTTTCGCAGTCCGAAGCGTTACTCAGTCTCTGCCAGGGCTTACTCGAAATTTCGGAACATGAAACGGCGTACTTTGATCCGGCCGATTCGATTGCGCTTACTGAGATCTTGGCAGACCAACAGGAGCTTTTCGGTGATCGCTTCGCAGAAAAAGGCATCACGCTCGAGACGTTGCCAGCAAACGCGAACGTGCAAGGCGATCGTTGGCTGCTCACACGCATGGTGGCTAACCTCGTCGAGAACGCGCTGATCGCATCGCCGCCAGGCAGTACCGTAACGATTTCTGTTGCAACCACGGAATCGTCTCGGGTTGTGTTATCCATTCGAGATAGCGGTAGCGGCGTATCTTCTCAGACGATCGACGAGTTAATCGCTGCGGCGGCAGTGCCTGCGGATAGCAACGACAGCCACGGCATTGGTCTTCGAATGGTCCGCGCTATTGCCGTCCGTCATGGCGTGCGCATTACGTTTAAAGATCAGCAGCCCGGCACCGACGTACGACTAGCCTTCCCGGTTCCCGCCGAACGCTAACGACGCAGCCGGCCATTGTCGGCAGGTGCGTTCGTTCAACACGAATCGTATCGGTGTGGTGTCAGCGCCGAAACTGACAATTTCGGTCAGGAATCGGAAATCCGTTGACCCTTTCGCGACGCACTAGGTTTACTGCTGGTCAAGCAAAATTCTACCGGGGTAAACCAATGCGTCAGACCAATGTTAAACCACTGCTATACGGCTTTGCGATCGCTACCGTTCTGCTGCTAGGCGCCTGTGGTCGCTCCGACGGCGAACAAATGGTCTTCGATAACTGCATGGATACGTTATCGGATAAAAAATTGTGTGGATGCACAGCCGACGCTTTCGGTGAATACCTCGAATCGGACGATTTTGAGTGGTTGTCTGAGATGAGCGAAGGCGGTGATCTCGCGTTTGGTACCGCGATGCTCGACAACGCCTTCGGTGATGCCGATCCGCAGTTCATGGCTCGCATGCAACGCTTACAGGTTGCCGGTAAGAAAGCCGAAAAGTGTCTGTGACAAGTCGACTACTGCGATAACCAAACACCCGACCTATCAAGACAAAGTAAGAGCGCGCTATGGCAAGCGATTGGATCACTGAAGAAGATGTAGACGGCGCTAGACGCTTCACCGTTAAGCAAGACGTTTTTGTTCATGTGAAAACGCTGCTGTGGTTCGTTGGCATATTCATTGGGCTTGTTGTCGTCATCGCCTTATTGCCGGACAGTAACTCGGCCGGTGTTGCCACAATAATTATTGCGCTTTTCCTGTTGGTCATCGTCATCGCGGCCTTCAAGACGCTGATCAAAGTGATTATGTATGGACTGTTCGTCGGCAAAGCGACCGTGTCGTTTAGTGTTTCGGAAGCTGGGCTAACCATCCATCGAGCGGCCGGGCGCAGCCGCAAGCACGATGGCAAAACGATGCGTCTCGACAGCATCGATGGCCCATCGGCCTCATTCGCCTCCGCGGCGGCCGCAGCTGAGGCGTTTGTCTATGTCAACCACACGGGCGAGCGAATCATCTTGGCAACGATGCTCACAAATGACAAAGCATCGTATCTGCATCAGAAACTCTGCGCGGCGATGGGCCGTGAAGTGGTTCACAACGCAACTGTCTAAGTCTGCTGTTAGCCATCGGTCGTGAGAGAAAAACAATGAATAGATATGTACTTTTTCTACTATGCAGTCTCGCGCTGGCTGGCTGTGGCGGGGACCCGATCGCTAATTCGATCGATGCTGTTGAAAAAATCGCCAAGCGCTGGCAGGCGGCCAAGGAAATAGACGCACCCGACAAACGTCTCGCCGAGTATCGCGACATCCTCGTCGATCTCAAGAAAGTGCCCGAGCGCTATCCGGAAACGCCGACTGGACAGAGATTGGCCACCGGTGGTGACGTGGGTAGTGTTTCGATCAAGCGTTTCGAGGCACGGACAGAGCGACTGGCTGAGCGAGCTACTTGTTACGCGGAGCCGAGCGCAGACTGTCTCATCCCGTTCACGTCGGATTTATTCGACAAGAAAGACCAGCGCCGCGAACAATCGGCACGTGACCTGATATGCAGCCAGGGGCTGGAAGCGGCTCTAGCTGCAATGGAAAGTAAGCGCATCAATCGACGCCTTTACGCAGACGAGTTGATACAGCTCGGTTTTGCGGCGGCGAGGTGCGGGCAACCGTCACGGGTTAATGCAACGATTGCGGCGTACATCGACGCTGAGCCGCTGACGATGGCGGAGCGCGCTTTAAAAATCACACAAGTCGTGGCGACGGTAGATCTTAAGCCCGGTTGGCCGCCCGCTATCGACGAGCTCGAACGTCTACTGGCCGTTGCCGGTATCGATGCGAATACGAAAGCAACGGTCGCGCTAACGCTCCTTAACGCGCACAGCCAACTGAATCAGCCGGAGGAGGCCATCGCGAAACTTAAGTTTGTTTCTGATGAGCTCGGTTTTACGGTAAGTAACGCCAATGAGACAGCAGCACGTCTCATTGGCGCTGGTGCTGTCACTGAGGGCCTGTCGCTGGCAAGAGGCGCGGTCAGCCAGTCACGGTTCGCTGATCAGAGCGCATTATCCAGCGTTTGGACAGCGACTAAGTATCTCGTTGCCAACCTGGGCATCGAAACCAACGGGACCTTATCCGTTGCGAGTGTCGTTCGTAACGACAACTTGGCGGAGCTGTTGGCTAAGCCTGAGCAATCGGCGGCGGCCGCAACTTCTGTGACCATCACGAAAATCACTCGTGTACTTGATGAATTTGATCCGTCGCTCTGGAGCAAAGACGGTCTTCGTAAAACCCAAGCGAGCGATGCATACGCCCGAATCGGTTTGCTACATCGAAAGCTCGGTAATGCTGACGCTGCCGCCTCCGCCTTCGACAAAGCCGACAATATTGTCGCTACTGCCGGCCAACGTGGAACGCCTAGTCTGTACCGATTCCTCGTAGCGATGGCGGATAAGGACATCGACACGATGCGATCAATAGCGCTCGCTATCGACGGTTACAACAACCCGTATATTGACCCGTACATTCGTGCGGCTGTCGCCGCAAATGACATCGAACAAGCTATTGAGACGATGGCGGCTGCGTCCCCGCAGGATGCCGGCGCGCGATTCTACCGAACGCTTGTGCAGGCCATGATCGAGTCAGACAAGTTGGAAAGGTTAGAGGAGGTTATCGACGCTGCACCGCAGGATCAGCGATCCAAGGCGCAACACGCATCAAACGCTATTCAGGCGTTATCCAAGGCGGGTATGCCGGCGCGAATTGAATCTCTCGCTGCGCGGTACCAGCCAAACCGGAACGCACGCGAGCAAGAGATTCTGACTGAGGCATTGATTCAGGCTCACGCCAATGCCGGCAACGACAGCGAAGCAAAGGCACTCATCGATACGATGTTCACAGCCGGTTTTGCAGCCGATGCCAGCGCATCGCAGTTTGATCGCCAGAAATTCATGGCCCAAAACGCGGCAACACAAGCGTTCCGTGTCGGTTTGTTCGACTATGGCCTGGCGCTTTATCGTCAAGCGGAGCGCCGAAATGCAATGCCGCTCACCACCGCCGTCGCACTCGGCAGCCCAAGCGCTGCACAACTAACGCAAATCTTGATGGTGGCCCACGACTACACGTCCCCAGCCGACGAGGAGGCCGTCGTTGGGTCGGTCGTTAGCTACCTTCGAGAACAGTCTCCCGCTAAGTGATCTGACCTGTGTTGATGCGCCCAACAGAGTCGCCGTCGGTTGATTGTCACCACTAGTATTTTTAGCGAACAACGATGCTGCAAGCACACTTGCCGAGACTGCCAAACGGGTGTGCGCGGCCCAGGTAGATGTCTCAGATCGACTCGTGACATGGCTTAGTAGCGGGCAAAGCTTACGCTCGATTTCGTTAGTTGGCGGGGCTGACAGCGTAAGAAGTCGTGGTGTAGCGTCAGCATTACAAAGCCACACATTGCCCCACGGTAACACTAGTATTTTGTTGGCCGTCGAGAACACTAGCTTGGACTCAGACGGCGCCGGAAAAGACAGCTACGGTCGGTAGCGTTGGCGTCTTGCGCTATAAATTCACGGGTGCTAACAATCCGTCGCAAGTCATTGGCAGATCAAGCACTGAGTCTGCTCCAACGAACGCGTTGAAGTTGCGGGTAGACTTAACCGATGGCGACTCAAGCTCAGCGTTTCGTATATATCCTCTGCATAGGTCTGCTTACGAAGGCGGCCTTCGCGCAGCCACGGTTCGCCAACGATCCAACCGGTCTCTATGTGTTTACCGATGAGACGGGCGCTGCAGACTTTACGGCATTAAACGACGCGGAGCTCTCGGCAGCGCGGCGTGGAATGCGGCTCGACGTTTATCGCGATAGTTGGAAAGACACGCAGATCGATGTCGGCTTTGACTACGAATACACCCGTTTTGAGTACCGCAATGTACCGAGTCGTAACCGAGATCTACATCGCGCCCATTTTCCGATCCGGCTCGATACACGCAGCCAGAGCTATCGGCTTAACGCCTACGTCGCGCCCGGTATTGCGACATCGTCCAACGTTATTAAGGATTTCTTGCGTCGCGGTACCGGCGCGGATTGGTACCTCAATGGCGGCTTAGAGCTCTCGAACAACGCGTCGTCGTTTACCTGGATTCTTGGTGCGGGGTACGACCGCGCATTCGGAGAGGATCAGCTTTATCCGGTGCTTGGGATTGCGTTTCAGCCGAACGAAGATACGCGAATACGCCTGGCTTACCCCGTGACCCGATTGACGTACGACGCCGGCGAAGATCGTCGTATCGATCTAACGGTGTTCCCGGCGGGGCAGTTGTGGCATGTACAAACCGATGACTTCGATGACGAGTTTGACTACGAGATGCAGGCCTGGCGTGCACAACTGGCTTTGATGCAGCGTATTTGGAAACGGCTTAGTCTCGATATCGCCGCCGGTTATGAATTTGACCGGGACCATCGGTTCGAGGACAGCAACTCGATAGCGGTTATCGGCGATGTATCAGATGCGTGGTTTTTCCGACTTGGTGTGCGTATTTCGTTCACGCTGTAAGTGCTTGGCTGATCGAATTCGATCGGTTGTGGCGATTGTTGCGAGTGGGATTGTAAATATTGTCGACACGCGCGTCGGAGCTGTTTACATAGCGCACCGACACGGACGTCCTAGATCGTCGTAAATAACGGAAAAGAATAGAAAAAACGGGTCTGGCACAAATCCTGCTAACAGTAGACAAAGGGACAGGCTGGACGCGATCCCTTTGAAAACGAAAAAGGACAAGCAGGAGAACATCATGAAATTGCGAGCAATAGCGTCGGCCATCGGGCTGACATTTCTCGCCGCAACCGCCAACGCCGTGCCGAACACAGCCAATGTTGTGTTCATCGTCGACGTTTCCGGTTCAATGGCAGGCGAAATCGCCTTCCTTGGTGACATTATTGACGACTTGGATACAGGCCTCGCGAACGCGGGTGTCGGTACCACTACCTATGGCGTTGTGAGCTTCGGCGGCGTTTCAAGCGGGATGCCGTTTGATCGCAGCGGTGGTCTTACAGACCTTGCCACAGCTCAGTCTGCTCTGGCTCTGCCGGCTAGCGGTGGTTTCGAAGACGGGTATGAGGCGATCCAATTCGCTCGTGACGTTTACGCGCTCGACGGCGAAGCGATCAACTTCATCCTCGTCACCGACGAAGACCGCGATATCCGTGCATCAGACACGTTCGCGGATGTCCGCGACGACCTGATCGCTGACGGCATCTTGCTGAATGCGGTTCTCAACGCGTCGTTGCGCGACAGTGATAGCAATCAAGCGATCGGCATCGACTCTGATGGTGCGGCCTACGTTGCAGATGGCGCCGGCGGTTTCACAACCGCTGGAGGCGGCAACGCGATCGGCGGATTCGGTACAACCATCGCCGACTACGTCGATCTCGCGCTGGCGACTGGCGGTGCAGCTTGGGATTTGAATCTGCTGCGCGCTGGCGGCCTTCTGGCTCAGTCGTTTGCTGAAGCTTTCCTCGACATCAAAATCCAGGAAATCATCAACGTCGAACCACCCGAGCCGCCGACAGCCGGTGTACCGGAGCCTGGCACATTGGCCATGCTTGCTCTCGGCCTTCTCGGCATGCGAGCAGCTCGGCGTCGTCGCTTCGCCTAATCGCGAGCACAACGCAAAGCAACGAAACGGCGGCCAAATGGCCGCCGTTTTTTTGGCAATTCAGTTCGTGCGATGCCAGCAGCTCACTAATCGCGAAACACTGCCGCGCCAGCTCACCCAAAGTTCCACGCTAGATAGCGATAGAGGGTTGTCGACCGATTGGTCCTACAGCGTTTCGCGCAACGCTTCTGCCTCAGCCCGATCCGAAAACGTGCTGCCGGGTTGCAGGATCTGCTCAAGAATCCCTTTCGCTCGCGCGACATCGCCGTTTTTGGCGAGCGCAGCCGCAAGGTGATAACTGATCGACGGATTGCTTGGTGCGAGCGTCGATGCGTCCTGCAACCGCTGGAGTGCTTCTTCGTTCTTGCCGGCCCGAAACAGTATCCACCCAAGCGTATCGGTCATCTCAGCACTGGCAGCCCCGAATTCGTAGCCACGACGCGCCGTTGGTTCGGCGCGTGCATCGTCGCTTTCTGAGTAGAGCCACGCTAGGTTGTTCAGCACTGTCACGTTGTTGGGCGCAAGCGACAGGGCCTTCTCATAGGTACCGATGGCGTCGCTCATACGCGCTTGTTGGAGATAGCTTTGCGCTAAGACAACCAGCATCGACAAATCATCAGGCTGTTGTTCGAGATAGCGCAGAAGCGGCGCTTCCGGCTTATCCAGTTTGCCCACAGCGCGAGCATTGTGCGCCAGCATCACGACGCTGCGGTCAAAGCGACTGAGCGTCAAGGCGTCGTCGAACGCTTTCGCTGCCGCGGAATAGTCGCCGCGTGAAACGGCCAAGCGCCCTGCTAGCACGAACGGACGTGGATCGTTGGGTTGATTCGTTTTTAGGTTTCGAATAATTGATTCGGCTGCCTCATCATCGCCTAAACGCATTTTGAGGCTGATCAGCGCGGCTACCCGCTGGATATCGTTCAACGGCACGCGTCCGGAGTCCAGCAGTATGCTTTCGGCGAGCTGAAAGTCTTCCGTTTCGATATAGGCCCGGGCAGCGTTTATGCGATAAACGGTAGTGGTCGGGTCTGCTTTCACAGCACCGACGTAGTACTCAGCCGCTTTCGCAGCGTCGCCGCTGCGCTCGGTAGCGACGCCAGCAATGTTGTTCGCCGTCGCATTGTTCGGATCTTGCTTGAGCGCCGCATTCGCCGCGCTGAGTGCGCCCGTAACATCATTACTGGCCAATGCGACCTCGCCAAGGGCAAGCCTTGCCAAGACCGCGTCGGGATGCGCCGCTATCGCCTCGTCGAGGACCGCCTTCGCCGCGCCTACATCACCGGCGCGAAGTTCAAGTTTGGCGAGCGCAATCGAGACGATCAGCTCGTCCGGCGCCGCACGCCGGGCGCGGGTCAACTCTTGCCGGGCGGCATCGAGATCGCCAGCCACCACATCCATACGTGCCACAGCGAGGTAAGCGGCAACCGACGTTGGGTCAAGTTGCTGCGTCGTCGCGAAACTCGCGCGTGCCAAGTCCAAGCGACCCGTCGCCAATGCGACGTTAGCTAGAATACTCTGCGCGGCCGCACTCTCTGGCTGCGCTGCAACCAGCTGCGATGCTTTGTCCAATGCCTCCGACGCATTACCGCCTCGAAGCGATGCGTAGATAGCCAGCATCTCTTTTCGCAATGAGGTCGTTGCCGAGTCGTCGCTTGTGCCGGCCAGCACGACCTCCGCCTCGGTAATCTGACCTGCGGCGAGCAATGCCCCCGCTAACTCGATCGCGGACTGCGTACTTGACGAGGACTGTTCGAGTCGCTCGCGTAACAGCGCGATCGTTGAATCGTATTGCTCGGACTGCATGCTGCCGCGGATTGCCAGCGCCGTTAACGTCTCGGTGTTTCGACCGCTAGCGAGTGCGGGACGGATAATGTCGGCAATCTCGGCGCCGCGCCCCTGGCGTAAGCGGATCTCTGCCAGCAGCAAACGCGCCTCGTCGCTGTTTGGCACATCGCGCAGCAACGCTGAAATAGCGGAGTCAGCTTGATCGATGTTGCCAAGACGGAACTGGGTTGCACCGAAAAGCAGCCGAGCCGGTATATAGCCGGGAGCATCGCGCAGCAAGCGCGCAAGTTTTGAGTTAGCGCTTTCGAACGCAGCCACCTCGAAGTCGACACGCGCATTGAGATATCGGGTAACCAATGCGTCGGGCGAAACGACCTTCAGTCGCTCGAACGTTGTCGCTGCAGCACTGTCGCCATTACGTAGCTGTGTCTCTATTAGGCCGGCGAGCGCATCTCCGGTTGCCGTTCTATCGCCGAGCCGCTCGGCGGCTTCCAACGCCGTTTGATAGAAGCCAGCCGCTGCCTGCGTATCCCCGACGGTCATCGCAATCGACCCACGCGACAACCAAGCGCGAACATAGTCGGGATCACGGCTAGTCAGCTCAGCCAAGGTTCGCTGCGCGCTGTCAAAATCATTGTCAGTTACGTAACTCGATGCCAGTCCGAGTCGGGCGGCACTAGATTCCGGATCGAGTTGTAGGAGTTCCTCGTACGTGACTCTGGCGGTTCGCGACAGTCCCAATCCAACCTGGGCATCAGCGCGTGCAAGTCGAATCGAAAACTTATCGTCTGCCGATGTGACATCGTCTACCGATAACTCTCTAAGCAGCTCGGTGTATTTGCGCTGTAACAGCAATGTCCGGGCCATATCGACAACCACGTCATCGGCCGCATTACCACCGCGCATCACGCGTCGAAACGCTTCCTCCGCAGTCGCGGCGTCACCGACGGCTAGACTGGCGCGAGCGAGCAGCAATCGCGCTTCAGTATTGTCGGCCGCCTGTTGCAGGACACTCTTCGCGTCGAGAATTGCAGCGTTGTACTCGCCAGCGGCAAATGCCTCCGTACCGCGTGCTAGGCGTTCTTCGTCCGATGTACCGCAACCCGCGATGGTCAATGTGGCGCTTACGATGACGGCTAATTGCCACGCGCGGGCGTGTCCAGGGGTAGTAGGTCGTTTCATGCGTTCTTCCTTGCTGATCCGGAGTCGTCCTACGCTCCGACTGACAACCTACAAGAATACAGTATCTAAGGTCGTCACAACGGTGACGTAATTCGCGTTCGCCGTTGCGACACGGATCAATCGGTTGCACGCTCAGTTACCGGGGAGCCGGAGTCGAAAATTCGATAGCGTCGTTACTGGTGAACGCAATTTCCCTTGGGGGGCGGCGTACGACCTATGCGTGAGGTTTCCCTTGATTCGGCGCTAACCTTATCGTCGCAGTCGATCGGGCAAGCCCAACGGCTGCGGTGCAGTCTCAATCGTTGGCAGGTTTTGCAGCCGGCACGGATGTAGCCGGCGTGTACGATCGACGTTGCCAAACGTTCGGCAGCACATTCAATTCCACGCATGCTGAATAACACGCGATACTGCCGCCACACGGTGTGGTCCATATCGCAACCGCCTTCGGCTAACCTCGCCTCACTAACGTTGTTATCCTATTCGTAGGTGTTAGGGAGCCAACGTACCGTGGCCGATCAGCAATTGTTGGAGTTTGTCGACAGTTCATTACGCGCTGGAGCGACAAAGACTGAGATCGAAGCAGCGCTCAAAGAGGCGGCGTGGTCACCCGATCAAATCAATAAGTCGCTGGCAAGCTTTGCGAACGTCGACTTCGTCGTTCCCGTGCCGACGCCCAAAGTCTACGTTTCTGCCCGTGACGCATTCCGCTACGTTATCGTTTTCGCGATGCTCTACTTGAGCGCGTTTTACCTTGGCGATTTATTGTTCCAATTTGTAACCCTCGGCGTGACCGAGCACGCCGAGCCACGCCGGGTGAGCTACGTGTACAGCTCAATCCGTTGGGCCACATCGGGATTGATCATTGCTTACCCGATTTATTTGTATCTCAGTTATCGCATCGCCGTTGAGATTGCTGCCGATCCTGCCAGCCGTGTTTCGGCCGTGCGTCGCTGGCTTACGTATCTAACGCTCGCTATTGCGGCATTGGTTATCGTTGCTGACTTGATCTTGCTGCTTTACAACTTTCTATCGGGTGATCTGACGCTGCGCTTCCTGCTGAAGACGCTCATCGTGTTATGCATTGCTGGTGCCATCTTCGGCTACTACCTGCGATCGATTAGACTCGATGATGAGGCCCTGTCGAGGTGAGTATCGATAAGTTTGCTGCGATCGGTTCGTCCGTCGTTGTTGCCGCGGCAGTTGTTGTTGGTTTGGTGTTGGCTGGCTCACCGACTGAGAATCGGCTGCAACGCTTGGACAAGACGCGACGTTACGATCTGGTAAACATCACGTCGTCAATCGACACTTACAGCGCCGATAAGAAGACGCTGCCAACCGCGCTTCCCGATCTCGTTAACGGCAGGCGACTTAGTCGCCTACCGTCCGACCCGATAACGGATATTCCGTATACATACAACGTCATCGATGAAACCCATTACGAGCTCTGCGCTACGTTCAGTACGGCGTCTGTCGATGATGGCGGCGACGATTTTTGGGCGCATCCCAAAGGTCATCATTGCTTTACGTTCGAAGTCCGGACGTATGAGAACGCGTCGTTGCTGTAGTCGCAGTAACGCCGGCGTGTCACCGTGCTCGGCGACGCAACAAGCTCGTTAAGCCGATCAGCAGCGCCGCGGTAGCCAGCGTTATGATCAACCAACTCGGTACAGGCCAGTCTCGCGATTGGCCAGATAGTAAATCTGCGCTCGCATCCGGTGCTCTCGCCGATTCGGTCACGTCATTACCTCGTGCCGCGTCACGGGCATTCGCAATGGTCTCGCGCGCACTCGGTGAGACACGCTCGGCAATCCAGTCGAGCATCGGGTGATCCGGTCGAGTATGGCCACTGCCTGGTAACCCATCGCTCGCTATCGTCGCTGCAAAGCGTTCACCAAGCTCGGCCACGGTCGCGGTATCTGTTCGCCAGAAGCCTTTTTGCGCTGCCACCAACATGATGGCGAGCATGTTGGCCTGCACGGGTCTATTGGCCTCTTCGTCCAGAAAGGCCGCAACGCCGATCTCGTAGCGGTCGTCAATGTAAATCGATTTGGTGTCGTCCCAAATCGAGTCGGGGAAGAGCTCGGGATCGGTGACTTCCCAACCCCAGAGATTCTCGAAAAACGCCACATTCATCGTGCGCGCGCCGGCATAGCCGTGCGGCATTAGCGATTGAATCCAAGCCGGGTTGAGCTGGCGCGCCCGCAGCTCGCTGACGATCGCGCTCTGCAGCGGCGGCATACGTGGACGCTCCGGGTCGCTAACATCGACAACGAAACCGGTCGGTGCGCCGCCGCCCGCTGTTTCGATGGCGAGGTTTAGACCGCCCAAGTAATCGAAGGCGTCGTTGTTATCAACAAGGCCATAGAGATTACTGGCGCGGCCAAGGAAGCTTTGGCTGGTTCCCGCGAGGCGTTGCTCGAACGCGACTTGTTGCGATGAGCCATCGACATTGACACCGTAGGCGTGGCCCATTCGTGCGATGTACGTGTTCGCGATCTGGCGCCGGTCCGACCACGCGCCGGAGCGCTCGGCCAGTCGATTGACCCCGGCCCCGTATTGACCGACCGCCGGCGCGAACACCCTCAGTGTCGCGGTTCTTGGATCAGCTGTAGGTCGAGTCAGCATTTGCTCAACCCAGTTCGCTGCGATCGCGTTTCGCTCGAGCGACTCGTGTCCCGGATCGCGAAGCTCCGCCAACGGCTCAAGTGCCGCATCGAGTACAGTGCGAAGCTGCGGATAGTCAGTAGCGATTGTCGCAGAGGCGCCGTCCAAGGCGAGCAGTACAGCTTTGTCCAACCACTTCATTTGTTCGCCGTACAAGTCACGGAACAAGCCCGATGCGACGAACGTGACGTCTTGGCGCCGATCATCGGTCGTGACTGGTAAGCGTTCCAGCCCATTCAAGATGCCGCGGCCGTTCCAAACCGGGCGAATGCCCATCAAGTGCATGCCAAACGAGATCATCACACCGCCGTCGCGCACCGTGTCCGACGCCCACAAAATAACGGCTTGATCGCCATCGGTTGGCGGTGTGTCGGCGGCCAGCTCAGCGCCGATGCTGTACGCGATTGCGTTCGGGATTAGGCTCGCGTCGAGGCCGTAGAAGTTGCGACCAGTCGGCAATGCATCGGGCGAGCGCAGTGGGTCATTGCCCTTGCCCGGCTCGACGAAGCGGCCATTCAGCCCAGCCAGCAATGCCGCCATTTCTGCATCGGGCGAGGCGACTAATTCCGCAGCCGCATCGGGCGTTTCCATTGACGTCAACATCGTGTCAATCGCCTCATCCGACCAACGCTGCCCAAAGACATGTAGCCCGAGCGGCATAAAGTCCTCTTGCATCTCGGTTAAGAAGTGCCCAACTTCATGGACCAATAGGTCCGGCTCAACGTCTTCGAAGTCGATCTTCTCGCCACCACCGTGTTCGGCCTCCAGCTCGGAAACCAGTGCGTCTTTGATACCTAGCTCGATCACTTGCGCTTTGATTCGAGTTAACGCTTGCAGCCGAGTTGCCTCGCCGGCTTGCGACGGGTCGGCCGCCTCAAAGCTCTCGACCAGCTGCCTTAGCCCAAGGAGTTCATCGTAAAACGGCGTCGCCTGTAACGGCGGCGTTAGATGATCGACGATAACGGCGAGGCCGCGCCGTTTGGCTTGCAGGCCCTCGCCGACGCCGTCGACGATGTAGGGGTACAGGCCCGGCGTGTCGCCCGCGACTATGCGCGAATAATCGAAGCGGCTAAGCCCGGTCCGCGGGCCGGGTAAAAACTCATAGGTTGAGTGGCGCCCGAGGTGAATAATCGCGTGCGGATCGAGATCGCGGCGCAGCCATTCATAGAAAGCGAGGTACTGGTGCGGCGGCGCAATGCTCATGTTGGCGTGCAATACCTCCTCGTTCACTTCCCAACCGCGAGGGGGCTGTGGGCCGATGAAGACGTTGCCGAAACGAATGCCAGGAAAGACGAACTGACCGTTTACCGTCATTACGTCGCCGGGCGGCGGACCCCACCCGCGTAAACCTTCGATGCCGTGTTGACGAAGCGCTGCGGATAACGCTTCGATCGCCGCCGTCTGATCGGTGCCAGCGATATGTTGGTTGTAAGCGCTGTGTAATCGCTCAAGCAATGCCTCGGCACGCTCGTGGCGTTCGGCCGGTGCGCCTTCAATGACGAATGCCATGTCTTGCAACGCACTGGCTAGGCGTTCGCGGGCGGTTTCCGGGGACTGGCGATTCAACGCCGCATCGATATCGCTCTGCAGCGCCGCCAGCGGCCCGTCGGTCATTTCTCGCTGCACGGCATCGGGCAGCGCACTGAAAAACTGCCGATAGTCGGTGAGCGGCATTGTGAACGCTGTTGTCGCCATTGCCTGCAGCGCGGCGTTGTTCTCCGGCATATTGACGGCTTGCGCCTGCATCGTTGCAAGCAGCTCGGCTGTCGAATCGGGCAATGGGCCGGTGTTGTAGCCCTCGGCTTTCAATCGCTTCAGTAACGACAGCAACGTTGCTGGCACATCGAGGTTGTCGGCGCCGATATTGTGCCGGCCAGGGGGGTGGTTGTAATAAATGATCGCGATACGCTTATCGGTATTGGCGGCGCGTTGCAGTCGTGTCCACGCGGCCAGCCGCCGAGCTGCACTGGCAACTTCTCGCTCAATCGGTTCGGTCACTTTAATGGCAATGCCGGATATCGGGTCAATGCGACGTGGAGCTGCGGCGGCGAGTACGACGCTTTGACTCGCGCCGGACAGCTCCGGCATCGCAACCCGGTAGTAAACGCTGTCGGTTGGCAGGCCGTCTTGACTGAGTTGCCACTCTTCAGCGCTGTACTCCTGCAGCCGGATGCCTTTTATGAGTGGTACCCCGAGATCCGCTAACGCGGCATCGGCGCGCTCCCGCTCGGCTCCGCCGAGCGCGAAGTCTTGCAGCATGACGACGGCGGCCGGTGAGCGCGTACGAAAGGCCTCAAGCGCGTCGGCAGTAAACGCGCCCCAATCGGCGAACACCGACATGCAAGCGAGCGACTCTGCTACCAATGCGCCACAAAGTTGCTCATGAACGCTGATGTTGCCGGCTTGATCGCCGGTCTCGTAGTCGAGCAATAGCACCAACGGCGCACCTTGCTCGCCCCGTCGTTGGCCGTAGCGAATCGGCTCGAGCGGTGTCGGCGCCGGCACTTGCGATCGCTCGGTTGCTGAGCTGACCAAGAACCCAAACAAGGCTGCAAGGTTTTCGGGGCCACGCGCTTGCCAATACGCATGCGCTGTACCCCATGTGTTGGTGGCTGGGTTGGCGATTGCGGCATCGACCGCGGCGGTCGTTGCCTGCCATCCGTCGGTCGTTCGCGACCTAAGGACCAAGTCGCGCGCTGAACTGACGACGATAATCGGTACCCCGGCAGGTGCACGATCCAGCAACCGCGCTAGCCGCACCGCGTCGTCGCTGAAAACACCAGCGACCAATATTGCTGTGGCGCGGTCGAGGTAGCCGATAATCTCGTTATCCGACATGTCGGCAAGCTGCTGTGGCGTGCGCAGATGGATCGCCGCCGCGGGGTAGTTCGCATTGAAGCGCTCAGCCGCAGCGGCCGCGGTTGCCGAGTTTCGCTCAGAGATGACGCCAAACAGTACCCGGTCAGCTTCCTGCGCGTAGGTAGGTACGGCAAACACAAACGCTAGCCAAACACACAAGGCTCCGGACACGCGCTTCGCGCAAGCAACGGTTGTGGCGTCTTTTCGCCATCGATACCGCTGAGTCGATTCGATGGCACGGTGCAAATACCTACGGCGGGACTTTGCGTTTTGGTGTCGAGATAGCATCATGAGGTATGGCAGTAACTTTTTTATTAGGCGGGGCCCGATCGGGTAAAAGCCGTCGCGCTCAGCAGCTTGCCGAGGCGGCGTCGTCGAAGCGAATCTTCATCGCGACAGCGGAGCCGCTCGATGATGAAATGACGGCGCGGATCGCCGCGCATCAAGCAGATCGCGGTGCCGGTTGGGTGAGCGTTGAGGCGCCGCTCGATTTGGTCGCGGCACTCCGAGAGTCGGTCGGACCGGGGTGCGTCGTCGTCGTCGACTGTTTGACGCTGTGGTTGTCGAACTTGATGCATCACGAGCGCGACGTTGACGACGAAATCGCGCAGCTGGTTACGGCATTGGCGTCGCCTGGCGAGTTGTTTTTGGTCTCGAACGAGGTCGGACTGGGACTGGTGCCGGAGACTGCACTGGGCCGACGGTTTCGCGATCATCAGGGCCGCCTTAACCAAGCGGTCGCTGCGGCGAGCGATCGGGTTGAGTTTATTGCGGCCGGTTTACCGCTCATCTTGAAATAGCCTGCAGCGCTGCTGCCAATCGATCCGCGGTGGCCGGTGTCGCCGGCAAACCGACCCGCAAATGGCTTGTTGTCCATGCAAAGCGGCGCGTATAGATACCGTGCTCACACAGCCCGTGCCAGGTGGCGTGGGCATCTTCTATTGCTACGTAGCGAAACAGGTCGGTACCGCCAGCGATGGTCAGTCCGCTGCTGACGAACACGTCATCGAGCCGCTGCCGCGCAGCGGCGAGTCGTGTCCGCATCGCTTGCTGCCAGCCGCGGTCGGCGTAGAGTTTCGCGCCAACCGCAAGCGCTGGCCCAGAAACACGCCAGACGCCGAGCAGACGATCCAGGGCTTTGATAACGGTCGCGGGTGCGAGCACGGCACCGAGCCTCAGGCCAGCAAGACCAAAGAACTTACCCGTTGAGCGCAAGACGATCAGCCCTTCAGAGCCGGCAACGGGCGCGAGGCTGTTAGCCGGGTCGAGATCGGCATAGGCTTCATCAACGATAAGCCAGCCGCTTCGACCAGCAAGCCGTTCACTCGCGCGTTGTAGGTCGGTCACGTTGAAGCGTCGACCATCAGGGTTGTTCGGGTTACAAACTACAACGACATCGGCTCCATCGGTCGCCCGCATCGGATCGGCCGTTGTCACCAGTTCAACGTCTGCGGCGCGCCACGAGTCAGCATGATCGCCGTAGCTTGGCGCTAACACGGCGACACGTCGGGCGGCGATGATCTGCGGCAATAGTCGAATCGCGAGCTCGGTGCCAGGAACGGGCGTTAGCGCAGCGGCTGGCGCTCCGAACGCCGCTGCCATGGCTTCTCTGCACCGATCTATGTCGCCGCGTGTCGGCAGGTGATTGAGGCACTCAGTATCGATCGACTCGACCGGCCATGGCCATGGGTTGATACCGGTCGATAAATCGACCCACGGTGTTGGTGCTGACGGAAACGCGGCGGCAACGCGATCCAAAGCGCCGCCGTGGATCAAGTCGTCGCTCATAGCAAACTCTGCACGAGCGCGATCGCTGCAATCAAGGCGGCAGCAAGAAGCAACGCGCGGATGTAGGTACCTAAGGCTGCGTCAATGGCGATCGTCCCCGGGTCCTCACCATTGGCATTAAGCCAAGGCTCGCGCGAAACCGTATCGCCATAGCGACGCGGCCCGGACAGCCGTATACCGAGCGCCCCGGCCATTGCGGCCTCTGGCCAACCGGCGTTGATGGATCGGTGTTGGGGTGCATCGCGGCGCACGATCTGCCAGGCGTTCTTACGCGTCGTAGCAGCGAGGATGAACAGTGCGCCGGTCAGTCGGGCTGGCAGCCAGTTCGCTGCATCATCCAGCCGTGCCGCGACTTTGCCAAAGTACTCGTACCGCACATTGCGGTGCCCGATCATCGAGTCGAGCGTATTGATCGCCTTGTAGGCGGCAATGCCAGGTACACCGAGCAGTACGCCCCAGAACAACGGCGCAACAACGCCGTCCGATGTGTTCTCTGCCAAGCTCTCGATCGCGGCGCGGGCGATGCCGGCTTCGTCGAGTTGCTCTGGGTCGCGCCCGACAATATGGGCGACAGCCACACGGGCAGCGGCGAGTGAGTCGTTCGCGAGAGCGGTAGCCACGGCGGCAACGTGGGTATAAAGACTCCGCGATGCAAGCAGGCTCGACGCGATCAGCGCTTCGCCAACGACGCCTAGCCACCCAGTTGGCAACCAGGCGACTGCGATCGTCGTAACCGTCCACGTTATGGCGATGACCATCGCTGCGGTCAATGCGCCGGCGGCGATGCGCCAGCTGTCCGATAAGTATTCACCGTTGAGTGTATGGTCCAGGCGCGCAATGAGCCAGCCGATCCAAACCACCGGGTGGCGGATGACCCGGTAGAGCGAATCGGGCCAGCCGGCCGCCGCTTCAACAATCCAGGCAAGCAGTAAGGTCAGTGCCATCATGCGCTCGCCGCTGCCAGCGTTGGTAGCCGTGCGCTCGCCAGTAGCGCATCGACATCGATCGCTTGCTCGATGTGATCGGCCAGCGCATCGAGCGCCGTTTCGACCGACGCGCCATAGTCGAACGCAGCAATGTCGCCAGCGCCGGCTTTACGTAGCCAGGCAGCGCGAAATGTATCGTTCGCAAACATGCCGTGCACGTAAGTACCGGCGATACGGCCATCGACGCTTGCGGCCCCATCGTGCTGGCCACCCAGATCGAACAGCGGCCGGTCTGTGTCGGGCCCCGTCGTTGCGCCAACATGGATCTCGTAGCCGGAAATCGCCGCGCCGCTGTCGAGACAGGTTCCTGTTACCGGACGCACCGTCTTCTCGCTGCCCATCGTCGTTTCGATATCGAGCAGTCCGAGGCCCGCGATACTGCCGGCTGGACCATCGACCCCGCCAGGGTCGCGGACGAGGCGTCCGAGCATCTGCAAACCGCCGCAAATACCGAGCACGCGACCACCACGCTGGGCGTGGGCCAGGATGTCGTGATCCCAGCCCTGGTCGCGCAAGAAGCGAAGATCCCCTAACGTCGACTTCGAACCGAACAAAACGATGACATCGGCAGAGCGTGGAATGGCATCGCCCGGTTTGACCCATTCGAATATCACGCCGTCTTGTTGCGCTAAGGGATCCGCATCGTCGAAATTGGCCATCCGCGAAAGCATCGGCGCTGCGATCCGGAAGTTATTGGCCGAACCGCCGTTAGGCGTCGTTAAGCTAACGGCATCTTCAGCCGGCAGCCGCGCCGTGGCCGGCAACCATGGCACCACGCCATACGCTCGCCAACCAGTACGTTCGACAATGGCATCGACGCCAGCATCGAAAAGGCGCGGATCACCACGAAATTTATTGACGATAAAGCCGCCGATCATCGCCGCATCGGCATCGTCGAGTACCGCTTTGGTGCCAACGATACTGGCGATGACGCCACCGCGCTCGATGTCGGCAACGAGACAGACGGGTACGTTGGCGCGGCGGGCGAAGCCCATATTGGCGATATCACCGCGGCGAAGATTAATCTCGGCAGGGCTGCCTGCCCCTTCGACAATGATCAGCTCGAACTCGCTGGCTAGGCGGTGAAAGCTGGTTAGTACCGGTTCGAGCAGAGCGGCGCGTTTTCGCATGTAATCGGCAGCGACTTCGCTTGCCACAGCGCGCCCGTGGACGATCACTTGCGACGTGCGGTCCGTTTGCGGTTTCAACAACACCGGATTGAAGTCGACGCGCGGCGCCAGCCCAGCCGCTTGGGCTTGCAGCGCCTGCGCGCGACCGATCTCGCCGCCGTTGGTGCAAGCCGCCGCGTTGTTGGACATGTTTTGCGGCTTGAATGGTGCCGCGGCAAGTCCGCGGCGCCGCGCGAGTCGGAGTAAGCCTGCTGTCAGCACCGATTTACCAACGTCTGATCCGGTGCCCTGCAACATCAGCGCGCGGGCACTCACAGTGCACCCTCTATATTGACTGCGCTGCCGTCGACGCTCGCACGTACCCGGTAGACGTCTGCCAGCCGCTCGGCCGTTAACGTCTCGTCTGGCGGGCCATCGGCAATAAGACGGCCACCGCGCATCCACACCAAGCGGTCGGCAAAACGCGCGGCTAATGCGACATCATGCAGCACGATCAATGCGCCGCCACCGCCCTTAACGAAGTCGTGCACGAGCTCCATGATGCGGTGTTGATGGCGTGGATCGAGTGCTGCCACCGGTTCGTCGGCAATCAACAGCGGTGCTTGCGCGGCGAATGCGCGAGCAAAGTGGACCCGGGCGAGCTCGCCGCCCGACAGTGTGTCGGTGGCACGATCCGCGAGTGCCGTTAAGTCGCAGGCCGCGAGCGCCGCAGCCACGGCTTGTTCGTCCGTATCGCCGAGTCGACCCAACGCCGCACCGTGGGCGAATCGGCCGAGTGCAACGACGTCGCGCACGGGACTCGGCCATGCCAGCGGTCGGCGTTGCGGCAGGTAACTGGCCCGCCGTGCGCGCTCTTGCGGCGACAGTTGCGCCGTGTCGTCGCCGCTTAACGTGGCCGAGCCTGCCGTTCGCGGCACAAGACCTAGGGCGGCGCGAAGTAACGTCGTTTTACCGGCCCCGTTTGGTCCAAGCAAGGCCACGAACTCGCCGGGTTGGCATCGCAGCTCGGCGTTGTCGACCAGCGTTTTCCCAGTGCGGACAACGCTCAGCGCTTTCGTCGATAACTCAGTCATTGACGGTGCGCCTTTGCATGGCAATCCAAACGAAGGCGGGTGCACCGATCAAGGCCGCAACGACGCCGAGTTTGAGTTCGTTGTCGGTCGGTGCCAGCCGTACACCGATATCGGCAACGACAAGAATCAGCCCGGCCAGTAAGGCCGACGGTAGCAGCGAGCGGGCGGGGTCGTGGTTCACCCACGGGCGGACGATGTGCGGTGCCACGATCCCAACGAAGCCGATGGCGCCGGCGAGCGCAACGGCAGCCCCAGTAGCTAGTCCAGCGCCAAGTACAACCAGCAGCCGCTGCCGCTGGAGGTTGACGCCAACGCCGCTGGCCGCTTCGTCACCAAGCGTCAGTGCCGATAAGCCGCGACGGCAGCTGAACAAAATAGCGCAGCCGAGCGCGAGGAACGGTGCCGAGAAAGCGAGATCGTCGAAACTCCGATTGGCGACCGACCCCAGCATCCAGTTGATCATGTCCGACAGTGAGAACGGGTTCGGTGCCAGGTTCATTAGAAGGCTCATCATCGCGCCGGCGAAACTCGATAGACCGACACCGATTAAAATCAACGTCACGACCGATGCGGTCCGTAGCGCGGCCAGTGCGATCAACGCCGTTGCTAACAACGCACCTGCGATAGCGGCGATCGGTAACGCCCATGGATTGATCGCCACCAGCCCGTAATAGAGCGCGAAGGTTGCGGTCATCGACGCGCTAGCGGAGACGCCCAATACGCCGGGCTCGGCGAGCGGATTACGCAGAAGTCCCTGCAGTGCCGCGCCGCTAAGCCCCAGCGCTGCACCGACCGCGAACGCCGTCACCGCCCGTGGCAATCGGATCGACCAGACGACGATCCGGTCGCCGACGTCAGCGCCGCCCATGAACGCTGTGATGACGCGGCTAAACTCGAGTGGCGTCGAGCCGAGCAGGCACCCCCCGAGGATCGCAGCCAGACTTAGCAGGATGAGACTTGGCGACAGCCAGCGACTCACTGCGCAGCCTTCGCCGCCAACGCTTCAACTGCATCCAACAAGTACCACCCGCTGCAGGCTGTCCAAGCGCCTTTCAAGGCGACAACGGGCTGATCACTAATCTGGGCCCGAGCGACTGGATGGCGCATGGGCGACCAGCCGTCCGGATGACTGGTTTGGGTGTCGAAAAACGCGGCGGCGACGATATCGGGGCTGTCGTAGGCCAATCGTTCGAGCGGTATCGGTTGCCAGCCCTTTTGCCGCTGAAAATTTGCAAGTCCTGCCGCGACGAGCATCTCATGGACCAACGAACCCGGACCGGTCGTGACCCCGGCCGGCGTCATATACAGCGCCGAGTGCTCGGCACTCACCATCGGCAGTCGTTCGAGCCGCGCGCGCATGTCGGCGATCACTGCGGCGCCGCGCTCGGGTTCGGCGAGACCGCTCGCCAGCGACTCGGTGATCGCGACGACGGTTGGGATGTCATTGGCCCAGCCGACGTTCAATACCGGTATGCCGGCCCGCTCGAAAAACGCGGTCGCATTCGGGCCGCCGCCGTAGGTCCGGACGACGAGGTCCGGTTTGAGCACCAAGACGTCTTCGGCAATTGAGCGCACGACACGAACGCCGCGCGCCGCTTCGCGCATATACGAAAACTCAGCGGTTGCATCGGGCGAGACGGCCAGGATGCGCTCGCGATCGACCAGCTTTAGTACGTATTGATCGGCGCAAAGATCGAGGCTGACAACGCGTAGCGGGCGTGTCGCCGTTTCCGGCCGTTCGATTGCTGGGTCGTTGCCGCAACCAGCCACGAGCAATCCAGCAATGAGCGAGACTTGGCTGATCCGCATGCGTATCGCTCTAGCCGGCGTTAAAAGCGCCAACGCACGCCAAGTGAGCCGGAAACGCCCGGTGTGCCGTAGCCGAGTATTTGCTGGTACTCCTCGTCGAGGAGATTCTCGATGCGGCCGTAAAACTCAACTTGCTCGGACAATTCGTACCGGCCCGTTATGTCCACACGCAGCCAGTTATCAAGCGTCGTTGAATCGGTGTTCGTTTCGCTGCCGTTGTAGCGTACGAGCAGCGCGCCCGAGACTGGGCCGATCGGATCGTACGCCAGCGTCAGATCGCCGCTGTGTTCGGGCAGGCGTGACAACGGATTGCCGTTGCCGTCTTCGGCATCGATGTAGGCGTAGTCGAGCCCCAAGCTAAGACTCTCGGTAAACGCCACGCTTCCGGCGAGTTCGATACCGGTTGATTCAACTTCGGCGATATTGAGGTATCCGCCAATCGCGAAGTCGAAATCGATTTGGTTCTCGGTGTCTTGGCGAAAGACCGTTGCACTAAGTTGGTAGCGATCGTCTTGCGATACCCAGTCGATACCCGCGTCGAAAGCCGACGATGTTTCGGGTTGTAAGTCATCGTTTGGCGCAGTTGCCCCACAGCAAAAGAACGTCGTCTGGAAAATTGTCGGGGCCTTGAAGCCCTCACCCCAACTGGCGCGTAGCGTGATGTCCTCCGTTAAACGCCAGGCGCTGGCCAATCGAGCCGTCGTTTCCGAGCCAAAGCGCTCATGGTCGTCATAGCGCAGACCCGCTGTAATCGTCATCACGTCGATAGGCCGCACTTCGTACAGGCCGAACACGCTGGTGATCGATGTGTCGTCATCGTTGGCCGTTGTATCTTCGCGTTCCGCACCAAAGGCGATACGATTGTTGTCGTCTGCGTAGTATGTGCCTTGGTAGCGATACAGCAGTCGCTCACCGTCGGCTTCGAAGCTTGGCAAGCCGTCGGTGAAGTTTGCGCGGGAAATATCCGAGTAGCCGATCAGAAACAGGTTTTCGAATCGGTCGTCGAGCGCTGGCACCGTCAGTGAGACGTTCGCCGCTACCTCTTCCGTCTCGCTCAATTCATCACCGTCGCCAACGTTGCCTTGCTCACCGAAGCTAAAGCTGTCGAACTCCGTCTCGGCATCGGTGTACAGAATGTCGGCGCTCAAACGGGCGTCGCCAGGCAGGTTCAGCCCGCCTTTGGCCGACAGTGTTAGTGAATCAAAGCTGTCGTCTTCGCTGTTGCCATTGGCTTCATCTGCCTTTGAAATACCGTCGCTCGATACCGAAACCAGGGCGAGTCGGAAGTCTCCCGTATCGCCGGAATTTGAGACTGATGCGCCGGCGCGCAGCGTATTGAATGAGCCCGCTTCGGCGAACACTTCGCCCCCTAGTTCGTCGTTCGGTGCTTTCGTTGTGATCGACAGTACGCCGCCGATGGCATCGGTACCCCACAGCGTCGACTGGGGGCCCTTCAGCACCTCAATTCGCGCAATGTTGTTGGTATCAAGACGGGCGAAATTGAAACCGCCGCCGGGCGTACTGGGGTCGTTAACTGGTATCCCATCGATCAATACCAGTGTCTGTTCGCTGCTGGCGCCGCGAATTCGCACACTGGCGTTACCGCCAAACCCGCCATTCTGGTTAATCGTAACGCCCGGCGCTTGCGCGACGGCATCAAGGGCGTAGATAAACCCAAGCGCTTCGATCTCCTCGGCCGTGATGATCGAAATACTCGAGCCGATCTCAGAACTGGTTTGTTCAAGTCGCGTCGCCGTCGCGGTAATCGTGTCGATCAACGTCGCGTCGGTGCGAATTTCATTAGCAGGAACCTCGTCGGCCGACGCGGCCAACGCTGTCAACGCAAAATAGCAGGCCAGTAAGGCCTGGCGAGGGGTGGTTGCGATTGCAACACGCATGATGGCTCTCCCCTGGCACCCTGCCGCCCATTCGTGGGTGCTCAGAAACGACTGTTATGGCCAACGCGGTTGTTTACACCACGGGGCGGCCAGCCTTATTGGCATGTCGTTTCTGAGAAAAGTGCTGCGCGCTGCGTCAGACTTCACTGCCCGCTGAGACTAGCCCGGCCTCCGGACGAACGACGCGATGGCAGGTCTCCTGGCTTACCGATCGCCGCTTGGGGCCGCCTTCCCGGGGATTCGTTTCCCCCAGTGGCATCGGGCCCTTTGCTCCCGGTTTACAGTTGCGGGTACAGCCACGGCGTTGCACCGTGTTCCCTATTAGCCGCTTTCTAGCGGCACCATCTGACTGCAATCGTGACGCGCACACCGGGCGTTGTCAAACAGATGACCAAAGCCAGCTGGGCTAAAAATCGATGCCCCGCTGGGCCTTTATGCCGGCCTTGTACGGGTGTTTCACTTCGCGCATCTCGCTGACGAGATCGGCATATTCACAAAGCGCATCGGGTGCGTCGCGACCGGTAAGAATGACGCCTGTGCGCGGGTCCCGCGCATCGACGCCAGCGATGACGGCCTCTGCGCTCAAGTAGTTGTAACGCAGCGCAATATTGATCTCGTCGAGCACGATGAGATCGTAGTCGCCGCTCGCGAGCATTGTGCAGGCGCGCGCAAACGCCGCTTGGGCTGCTTTGGTATCGGCGTCCTTATCCTGCGTGTCCCACGTGAAGCCATCGCCCATCGTGAACCAATCGACGTCGCCATCGAGTTTTTCGAAGAACTGACGCTCGCCGGTACGCCATTTGCCTTTTATAAACTGCACGACGCCAACGCGCTGGCCCCAGCCGAGCGCACGAATAACGACGCCAAAGGCGGAACTCGACTTACCTTTGCCGTTACCGGTGTGCACGAGTACCAGGCCCCGCTCCGGGTCGCGGGTCTTTTTTACGCGGTCACGATGCGCAGCCTGCTGCTTTTGCATCGCCTGGCGGTGTTGTTCGGCGTCGCTCATACGGGTCTCGGTGCTGCTAGTTTGGCCAGCGCAACGTCTGACCGTAATCGATTGCTGTGGCGAAGTCTTTGGATTCAGCGCCATTGGCAAAGACGGCGCGAACGACGCCCGCGTGGCAAACGACGAGCGTATCACCCGGTTGTGTCGCAAGCTCATGCATCGCGGCCAAACAGCGGTCCCTAAAATCCCGCACGCGCTCGCCGCCGTGGGGTCGTGCGTCGAGAAAGTCGGCCGCCCATGCGTCAAGTTCCTGACGCGGTATGTTGGCCCACAGGCGGCCTTCCCACGCCGCAAAGTCCATCTCCCGTACTCGCGCATCGACCGTCACGGCCAATTGCCGTTCCGCACCGATCCGATCGGCGAGGCGGCGCGCACGACTGAGTGGACTAGAGACGATTCGATCGATCGTCGGCAGCTTGGTCATCGCGGCGGCGGCATCGGCGTCGAAGGAGTCGGCCAACGCAATGTCGAGGCTGCCGTAGCAATACGCTTTGCTGAGAACGGGGCGCGTGTGGCGCATCAGTATTACTGCCACGCGAGCAGTCCAAGGTAGACGCCAAGTTCGCTCGTTTGTTGCACGGCCCCCAAGGTATCGCCGGTATAGCCGCGAAGGCGTCGTTCGAATAACGCCCGCATACCGAGATGCCCAAGCAAGGCGCCAGCGGCTGTAAACAGTATGGCCGTTAGTCCTGCCGCGAGACCCATCCACACTAGCAGAGCGGCTCCGGTTCCGACGGCGATGACGAGACTGGTCGGATCTATCCCATCGGCCGTTGGTTTGCCGGTGCCATGATCGCGCGCGTAGCGGCTGGTTGCGATAACGAGGACGGCCGATAAGCGCGACAGCCCGTGGCCGGCGATCAGGATCAACCCAACCCGGTTCGGATTGATGCCCATCAATGCAGCTACTTTGATGGCCAATACGATCAGCAACGCCAGCGTGCCATACGTGCCGAGTCGACTGTCGCGCATGATCGTGAGCATGCCGTCACGATCAGCGGCGCCCAAGCCATCGAAGGTATCGGCAAGACCATCTTCGTGAAACGCGCCGGTTACGAGCAGGCCTATTGCGATAGCCAGCAACACAGCGACAATCGGCGTCAGCCACACAAGTGCTATCGCATAAACGCCCGCGCTTAGAGCGCCCACCAGTGCGCCGACCATCGGGTAGTAGCGCGGTGCGGCCGCGAGTCGTTCTGGTGTGTACGCACTGCCGACCGGTATCGGGACGCGCGTTAGAAACTGGACGGCCAACCCGAAGATCGCGAGCTCGTTAGCGGCGAGCTGTCTCACGCGGGACCGTCTACGCCGGCCGATTCAAAACTCGCCATATCGCGCAGGAAAGCGCCGGCGGCTTGTACGAGTGGCCACGCCAAAAGTGCTCCCGTTCCCTCGCCGAGACGCAGGTCGAGATCGAGTAACGGTTGTGCATCGAGCGCGCGCAGCAATGCAGCATGGCCGCTTTCTGCTGATTGGTGCGAAAACACGAGAGCGCCGCGAATGGTTGGATCAATATCCAGCGCGGCTAATGCCGCTGCCGAGCAAATAAACCCATCCACCAGTACGAGGCGCCGCGCTCGTGCGGCGCCGAGCATTGCCCCGGCAATCATGACCATTTCGAAACCTGCGTATTCGCGCAAAGCTTCGTGAGCATCGAGAGTCGCTGTCGTACGCGCGGCGGCCTTTTCCAGCAAAGCACGTTTGTGCGCGAGACCGGCATCGTCGAGCCCGGTGCCACGGCCGGTCAGCGCAGAGACACCTTGGCCGAGCAGCTTGGCCGCGACGAGGCTGGCTGCCGCTGTGTTGCCGATTCCCATATCGCCGAAGGCGACCACCGGTTGTGTTGACTCGCTGCCAAGTTGTTCGCCAGCGCGAAGAGCGGTATCACATTCGTTTCTGCTCATCGCTGGTTCATCGATCGCGTTGCTGGTGCTACCCCGAATCCGCCGAGAGATAAGCACCGGATCGTTGATCGGTTCGCCGCTTACGCCAGCATCGACAACTTGCAGCGCTACCCCCAGCGTCTTGGCAAACACGTTAGCGGCTGCGCCGCCACTGAGGAAATTCAACACCATCTGTCGCGTTACCGACTGCGGATACGCCGAGACGCCCGCGTTGGCCATCCCATGATCGCCGGCGAATAACGTTAAGCCGCAGGATGCTGTGTTCGGTTGTGGGCTGCGCTGCAAACTGGCGACTTGGAGCGCTAAGCGCTCAATCCGGCCAAGCGAGCCGACCGGCTTGGTCTTTGCGTCGATTATCGCTTGGATTTGCTTATCGAGTTCTGGGTCACTTGCGGTGTTAGCCAGCACGTTTGAGGTCAAAACAACAGCACTCCTTCGGGTTGGTACGACGCGACGGCAACGGCCAAAGCCGTCCGTATTGCAGTTGATGGTTGGAGGAACGTCAAGTTTGCTTACCGCAACGGCACTAGAGCCGAGCTGCAATCGGGCGAAATCACAGTGCTGCTTTTTCCCCATCGTTATCGACCTTCTAGCCGAAGTGCGCGAGCGTTAGGTCGTTCTTTGGGGCGCGCTAATGCTGAGCATTTTCCAAACTTGTTACGTCAGCGAGATCGGTGTCTACCCTGGTTTGCGCGATCGAAGTTTCGTTGGAATTGGTCTCAGTGCACACGCGTTTTGATCGACGGTGACCTCGGCGCACTGAGCGTAAGTCGTCGTTGTGACCCTGGCCGTCGTAGCAATGCGGCCATCGCTTTGCGAAGTTGCGTCGGTTTGCGCGACTATAGGCGGTGATCCGCGAATCAGGCTAAGCGCATGCTCAGAAATACGTACCGATTTTTCGTGCTCATTGTTGTCACTTTAGGCAGCGCACTTGCGCACGAAAGCGAGGAGCACGGCCAACCGCCCTGGCAAGCAGCAACGGGTTGGCCGGATCGCATCGTCGTTACTTTGCCCGGTAAACCACAACAGGGTTTTGCGGTGACTTGGCGCACGGATACGTCGGTGACCGAGACCGTTGCTGAAATCGTTGCTGCTACGAGTGACGCACGCTTCGATTTTGGCGCCCGCCGCGTGGCGGCAAGCACCCAACAACTCAATTTACAAACGACAAACGCGTTCGGACAGGCGATTACCATTCCCGGTAACGACGGCTTACCACCGGCGAATTTTCATTCCGTTGTGTTCGAGGGCTTGCAGCCGGCAACGTTGTACGCGTATCGCGTTAAAGGGGCCGGTGATAAATGGTCGGAGTGGCTGCAAACGCGCACCGCGCCGGCGCAAGGACCGATTACGTTCCTATACTTTGGTGATGCGCAGAACGCGCTTCGCTCACACTGGTCGCGAGTGATTCGAGCCGGCTTTCAAGAAGCGCCGAAAGCCAATTTCATCCTGCACGCCGGCGATCTGGTCAACTGGCCTTCCCGAGATATCGAATGGGCGGAATGGTTTGATGCGACAGGCTTTATTCACAAGATGATCCCCGCCGTTCCGTTGGCTGGAAACCACGAGTACGAACGACTCAGTTTGCCGGGCTCCGAGCAAGACCGGTTGCTTTCCATCATGTGGCGTCCGCAATTCACGTTGCCAGAGGAACCTAGCCTGCCTGCCGATTTACAAGAAGTGGCCTACGATCTTCGCTACTCCGACGATGTCCACCTGTTTGTTCTGTCTACGCAGAGCCACAAAATCGCAGAGCAAGCTGAGTGGTTGGATGAGCAACTATCGAACAGCGATGCACGCTGGAAGATTCTCAGCATGCATCATCCGGTGTTTTCGTCCGGTACCGGTCGCGATAGCCCCGATCGCCGCGCTGCGCTGTTACCAGTGATTGAGAAACACAAGGTCGATTTGGTCCTGCAAGGGCACGATCATACCTACGCACGCGGCATGGTCAGTCAAACGCCTAAGCGGGTCGCTTTCAATGCCCGCGGCGCCAGAGTCGATACCATGTACGTCAACTCGGTCAGTGGGCCGAAGCAGTATCCCTTCAGAGAGAGTGGTTGGGATGACTACGCAGAGAGTGCTGTTAAGCTGGTTCGCAAAGCGGAAAACACGCAGTTCTTTCAAGTGATCACGATTGACGATGACCGTCTGACCTACGTGGCGCGAACAGCCACTGGCGAGCTCTATGACGACTTTGTCATGACGAAACGGCGTGGTAAGAAAAAAATTACCCGCGGATCAGTAAGTACGATGGATGAGCGGCGCTTTTCCAACACCGGTGATTACGAGGCACCGTAGTGCGTCGTAGCTCCGCAGTTGCCTGATTCGCTGGGTTAGTTTTTCGTTGCAAGTTCGGCGCTGACCGCATCGATAAACAAGCTCAAGCCTTGCTCGGCTCGTTCCTCATGGTCATAGTCATAGAGAACCGTTAGCATCTCGATGGCAAACTTGTTACTTACCGGGTCGCGAAGGGTATCTACTGCGGTCGTGTGGCGTTCATTGTTACGGTAATAGCCCAGCAAGTCACCGATGCAAGCAAGGTAGAAGAGTGCTGTTTGGATCACTATCGTGGCGCGCTTTTCCTCAAGACCATGCTGCGCCATTGCGATGATCATAGAGCCGATTAACGCAACCGCGTTCGATGCGGCGCCCATGCCATCGTGCGTTAATAGCTTACCGATGCCGGAATATTCTGCGCAGATTCGAAAGAAGCGCATTCCGATATCACGAAATCGTACTTGCCACTCTTTACTTTCATCCAACGCGGCTGCAACCACGTCATCATCGAATGCGTCGTTCAAGATCTGCGTCACCATCGCTTCGTGCAGATCCGGCTTGCTTGAAAAATGGCCATAAATCGCATTTGGCCACGTATTCAATGCGTCGGCCAACTCGCGCATGCGAAAGTCCATACCTTGATGTTTCGCCAGTTTTATCGCTGTATCGACGATTTCTGTGGGTGACAGTTGTGCCCTTGTTCTTTTGTCTGCCATCCCGCAGACAATACTGACCTGTTACATGCGGGTCCAGCTGGCAGCAGACAGTGTGCTAGAGAGTTGCACCGCTCAGAAGCGCCCCGATACCCCGAACACAACAGCGCGTGGCTGAATTGTCGATCCCAGTGTTGGTGTAAACAACTCGGTCAACTCGCGTTCATCAAACACATTATTACCGTTTAGGTAGACTTCAATCGCGTCGGAAACTTGATACGACGCGCGAAGATCAACCAGTGTTCGGTCGCTAGCCTTCTCGAGAGGGTCGTTATCGAACGCGCTGAAGTATCCGTTGACGAACGACACGCTGGTGCCGAAACGCAGCCCTTGCGCGGGTTCGATGTCAGCGCTGAGCGTGGCGGTGAAGCCTGGTGCCCGTTCGAGTTCGTTGCCTTCGACGGTCGGCGCCTCGCGAAAGCGCTCTATCTCCGTTTCCAGCACACCGATCGAGCCATTCAGTTCGAGCCATGCGCTCGGTCGTGCTGTCACCGCTAGTTCAATACCGTAAGTCGTCGCCTCCTCAGCATTCCTGACAACGCTGCCGAATATCTCTGGGGCAAACTCAACGCGTTCAAGTAGCTGGATATCTTTAATATCGTTGAAAAAGACGTTGGCGAGGATTTCGAGTCGGTCGTTAAACAGCGCAGATCTTAGGTACGCTTCATAGGTCCAGCGCGTTTCTTCAGAAAACTCGGGCAACCCGAAAGGAGTGATACCGTCACCCCGGCCTTGACCGTTCGCCGGCCGCGCGATGCTGAATCCGCCCGGTGTGAAACCACGCGCTACGAATGCGCCGATCGTGACATTCTCTGCTGCATCAACTTCTATAGCGATGCGCGGCAGTAGCTCATTGAAACTCTCATCGAAGGCGACGTTGGTCGGGTTCGATGGCGTAGTCGCCGTGTTCGATGCCAGCACACCGCTACGGTCTTGCGACTCGCTCTGATAACGAATACCGCCCGTGGCACGCAACGTCGGCGACAGCTCATAGGTGCCCTCTACGTAAACACCTATGCTGTTTCGCTGGTCGTCAAGTATCGTCGGGCCGAAATAATCCCAGTCCATTTCGATGTCCTGAAAACGCACAATCAAACCGGGTGACCACTGCAGCCGACCATCTAGGGACGTAATTTGTAACGACAGTTCGTTTTGATAATCGATCGTCGTCTGGTCGAGCGCAAACGTGCCGTTACCGCTTTTGAGTTCCAAGTCAGAGGTCGCTGCAGTGAATCGATTGTTTAGCGCTACGTCGCTAGAGACGGCGTAGTCAACCTCCAAAATCCCAAAGATTGCGTTGTTCAGAAAAGCGGCGACGTTGGCGCTCGAGCGCTCAAAGTCCGTGTCGGGGCCGTCCGAGACGTTCTCTGTTTGCGGGCCAGTCGACTCGGTGTAACTCAGTGTTCCCTCAATTCGTAACTTATCGGATTGCGTTGGTGTCCAAACGGCTTTCGCTCTTGCAGTCAGTTGCTCGAACTGAAACTGCTCATCGACGGTAAAAACAGGGTTTGTGTAATTGAGATACGTATCGCGCTGGTTGTAGTCGATGACGAGTCGACCATTCAGTGCGCCAGGGATAAGCTCGCCTGACACCAGTCCGGCGACTTGGAATTGATCGAAGGTTCCAAATTGCGCTTTTAGCTCCGCTTCGAAATCAGAGCTTGGGTCTTTGGTAACAACATTTAGAGCCCCGATCGCGCCGTTAACGCCGCCACTCGTTGTTTGTGGGCCGCGTACGATTTCGAGGTAGTCCACATCATAGATAGAGCTAGTACCAAACGTGATTTCGCCGTAGGCGAGTGGTCGACCGTCGACCGTAAATGGGGTTGGAGATAAGCGGCCTGGAATAATGCCTTGCGCGGAATTACCGGCACCCTCGGCGTTTTCACCGCGGATGTTAATGAAGCCATTTTGCACGCCAAGGAAATTGATGTTTGGTGCTCGCCGCAGCAGTTCCTCCACGCCGGTGGTACCCCGATCACTCTCAATATCTAGGTTGTCGAACAACGTGATCGAGCGTCCCTTTTGACCGGTTACAACAATCTCACTTAGCGCACTCGATCCGCGTGGCTTGGCGTTGTCGACCTCCTGCGCCAGCGCGACCGAGCCAAAAACGGCGCTGGCTACAATGACCAGGCAAGGCCTGAATATTCGCTTAAATCCAATATCGACGTTCACGCTTCGCTCCTTCTGATCGAGGTCTTTAAGGCGGTTGCGGTGCGGGACTCGCACGTTTTGACGAGTCGCTTTTTCGCTGCTCACAATCTGCCTGCTATGCAGTACACCGTACTAGTACGTTGTACCAGTACGGTGTACCATGCTTGGCGATGTAGGTAAAGTGATTCTCATTCGCAGTTAAATAGAGGCGCCTCGGCCTAAGCTGGTCTCGCAACGGGTTGTTGAAACGGTGTCTTAGCGTTGCGCTAGTCGCCGCCTAAACACGAAGCGCCGGCCGTACTGCGTATCCGTCCGGGTGGATTACAGGCGCGAACGTTGCTGCTGGATCAGACGAGCGCCGACGGCCGTACCACGCGCGGTGCGAGGTAGGTCAAACGCCACTCGACCAACCGCACTTCGTCGCACGCTAAAGCAACCATTGTTGTTGCTTACTTTGGTCTCACCGCGTATCTGCCGTTTACTCACTCCGTTACACCAAAACCTCGTCGATAGACGTTTCAGTTAACAAGACACCAGTCACAGTGGTACGTCGGTTTGGCTTGCGCGATCGTCAGTCACGCGAGCTTATGAGATGTCGATGCGCAAAGAGACACATAGCGATGGACGCGAGTGACAGCGTTGATTACTCAATGAGCAATGGAATGCCGCCAGTACTCCTATAGCTTGACTGCGGATCTACCCGCTATCGCTATGCCGAGCCACGACATTCATTGCCGTTGCTAACTCAACGCAGCAATTGCGCTTTCTCGCGGCGTGATAGCGAACCGTCGCCTAGAGAATATTGGCGGGTTTTTCGGGCGTTTCCCGATCTACCTGCATGAGGCGGGTTGCGCGTCAGCGGTAGAGATAGGTCGGGAGTCGAACGATGAATTTATACATGAGGCTACTGCGGGTGTTGTTAGGCGGTTGGTTCTCGCCTCGGTTGCCCCACACGAGCACCGTCGATAGCCGCTTTCGGGTCCTGCCGCACGATCTCGATGCCTTCGGCCACATGAACAACGGCCGCTACCTTCAAATTATGGATGTCGCGCGTCTGCAGTGGATGCTAACCACCGGCGTCTTGGCAGCTATCCGCCAGCATCGCTGGGCGCCCGTGTTGGGTGGCGGTTTGGTGCGCTTTCGGCACTCGCTGCGGTTTTGGCAAACCTACCAGGTCCGCACGCACCTGCTCGGTTGGCAAGGTCAGTGGTTTTTTCTCGAGCACCGCTTTCTAGATAAGACCGGTCGCACCGTCGCGGTTGGTGTAAGCCGGGCCGGTCTTCGCCATGCCGGGCGCTGGGTGCCCGCGTGCGATGTGGCCAACAGTGTGGCGCCGAACGCGTCGTCGCCCGAGCTGCCGGCCTACGTCGCGAATTGGCTGGACATCGAAGAGGCCGTGTTTCGCCGTGAACAACAACATCCGAGCGCCGGTGCGCCGACTCAGTGTCCGCAGGAGGCCGCGTAATGAGCGGGCGCAGCGATACATTGACGGGCGTATTCCAACGGATTACTGCGCGGCCGCATTTGACTCTCGGTGCGTCACTTGTGCTGATCGTGCTGCTGGCCAGTGGTTTGGCAACGCTGGTGAAAGACACATCGGTCAAGGCGTTCATCCCACCGGACCATCCAGCGCTCATTGCCGATGCTAACGTTGCCGATGTTTTCGGCGTATCCGATGCGATCGCCATCGCTGTTGTCGACCGAGATGGCAGCGTGTTTTCGCCGTCGACACTGCGCCTGGTCGCGGACTTAACAGAAACGATCGCGACGCTACCCAACATTAACGCCGAGCGATTGTTCAGTCTGGCGACCGAGTCATCGATTACCGGCAGCGATGGCAGCATCGATGTTACACCGTACATCGAGGCCGCCGATCTCAGCGATGCTTCCGCCGCCAATGCGGCGCGGCGCTGGCGCGACATGCCGCCGCATATCGGCACGCTCGTGAGCGCCGACGAACACGGCACCGTGATTTTGGCACCGGTTAACGACCCGGCTGTCGCCGACGAGACCTACCTCGCTGTTATGGCGGCTATCGATTCCATCGCCGTTGACGATGTCGAGATCATGGTTGCCGGCCCTGGCGCTGTCAGTGGCTACCTCAGCCGCTACATCGACGAGGATGCGCGCAAACTGCAGCCCTTGGTGTTTCTAACGGTCCTCGGCTTTATCTACTTTGCGTTCCGGCGGTTGTCTGTGCTGCCTGGCGCGTTGGTCGTCGTCATCGGCGCAGCCGGCGGTGCGCTCGGCTTAATGGCATGGAGCGATACACCGTATTACGCCATCACCAATGCGCTGCCTGTCATTATCGTTGCGATATCTGTCGCCGATGCAATTCATGTGTTGTCGGTCTACTTCCAGTTGCGGGCCAGTCGAGTGGATGCGCCGGCGAGCGATTTGGTCGTCGATGCGATGGCGACGATGGCGCGGCCGATCACGTTGACGACAATAACGACGATTGCCGGTTTCGTCGGCATTGCCGTCGCATCGATCATGCCGCCCGTGACGGCATTCGGTGTCTACGCCGCCGTCGGTGCTGCACTCGCATGGGTGTTTACGATGACCGCGTTGCCGAACGTCTTGGTGTTGCTAAAGCCCAAGCCGAGCCCCTCGTTCGCCAGTTTCGCGGCGGGGCGGCCAAGCGGATTGGGTTTAGCGCTCGCCCGCGGCGGTGCCATTGCGGCTCGACATTATCGATTGACGCTGCTCGCTTTCTTGATCGTCGTATCGGTGGCCGCTATCGGCGCAGCACGCTTGCAAATTGACCGATCACAAGTCGATAACTTTGCGAGCGATGAGCCGATTCGCTTGGCCGATACCACCATCAATGAGCTGTTCGCCGGTACCGCGTTTGTGGACGTCATTATCGAGGCGCCAGATGGGCTGCTCGATACCGCGCGTATGCGGCGGATCGTCGAGTTTCAGCGCTACATCGAATCACTGCCACACGTGCAGACCTCGGTCGGTATCACCGATTACCTCGGATTGATGCATGCAGCGATAGAAGAGACGCCGATTACGGCGGCCAATGCACGCCAACTACCCAGTGCCGCAGACAGTCTGGCGCAGTACCTGTTGCTCTATGAGGTTTCCGGTGATCCCGGCGATTTCGACGATGAAATCGATTACGCCTACGAGCGTGCACTGATCCGCGGGGTCATGAATACGCATTACTACAGCGATACCGCACCGGTCGTCGAGGCCTTGCAACGCTACATTGACGCCGAGTTCGATGATGAGTCACTGACCGCCACGTTGGCTGGTGATGTCACGGTTAGCTACCACTGGATGAGTCGTCTCGAGCGCAGCCACTTTGTCAGCGTCGGCTTGTCATTGGTACTGGTTCTCGTCACATCAATCGTTGTTTTCCGGTCAGTTACCCTCGGTTGCATCGCCGTCGTACCGGTGAGTTTCGCAGTCCTCGTGTTGTACGCCGTCATGGGATTCGCCGGTGTCTACCTCGAGCCGGCTACGTCGATGTTCGCCGCGATTGCTATTGGTGTCGGCGTCGATTTCGGCGTCCATCTTGTTGACCGCGTCATCCAGAAAGACAACTTGCGCGGCGCTGCACTGGCGGACCACTTGCACGCCACGCTAGCACCTACTGCGCGCGCCTGCTTTTTTAACTCAGCCGCGCTTGGCTTGGGATTCGCCGTACTAATGACCAGCCACCTGCCAACCTTGCAACGATTCGGCGCGTTGGTTGCTGTGGCTGCTGTATCGAGCTACATCGTTGCGTTAATCCTAGTTCCAGCGCTCATTGCTGCTCGGGCAGCGCTGCGTGATTACCTCAAACTGCGTATGCCGCGCTGGTCCGCGCCGGCCGTCATTGTCTTGCTGACCTGTACCGCAGTTTCTTTCGCTGCCCGCGAGGCGAAAAGCGACGACGCGCCAGCCGTCGCGCTCGATGCCCTAGCCATCGCTGAGCGGGTCGCAAATCGGCCTGTTCCGCCGGCGACGCATCGCCACGTTGCGATCACGCTGACCAACAAACGTGGTCGTACCCGGAACCGCCATGCGGTGATCGTCGCGTTGGACGATGCCGAGATGGAGTACACGCGTATTACCTACACCGAGCCAAAAGCGATTCGTGATACAGCGTTTCTTAGTCATGACGCTATTGCAGCGAGCCGCGCGGACAGTCGCTGGTTGTACATACCGGCATCGCGCCGGGTACGGCGGATTCCTGCATCGGACCGCGGCGATTATTTTCTCGGTACCGACTTCACTTACGAGGACATTCAGTCGGAGCTCAAGTTCGAGCTGGATGATTACCGATTTTCAGACGCGCGCACGATTTCTCACGGGGGGGAACAACAAATTCGAATCGCTGGCCAACCGAAAAGCGCTGCGATTGCGCGCGAGTTGGGGTACGGGCGCTTCGAGGCCGTGATCGACACGTTGACGTGGATGCCGTTACAGATTGACTTTTTCGATCGTCAACTGCGCGCGCTGAAAACCGTCACGGTCCGCCGCGTCGAGGAAATCGACGGGTACTGGACGGCAACCCACATCGTCGCAGCGAATCACCGCACCGGCCATAGCACTGACTTTCACAGCACCGACATCCGCCATCTTGACGCGTTGCCGACCGAACTTTTCGATGCTGCGCAATTGAACCGCGGCCTCGATGTAGCGCTGCTGCAAGGAAACGATTGATGCATGCGATTCGCCAAGGCGCAGCGGGGTCGGTGATTGTGTTTGCGATCATGGGCTGGCGGGCCGCGTCAGCCGATATCGATGCATCTCTCGCGGCTGAGATCAATCTTGGTTTTGGCGATACGCGCGGCCAGAACGTGCAACAGACTATCGAGCTGATACCGTCAATAGCGGCAGACCTGGGGCCGAATCGCGAAGCGGTCGTTTCGCTACGATTGCGCCTAGATCCTGCCAACACTATTGAGGCCGGTGAGGCACCGACGGCGAATTTTGGCTCCGGCTCGCAGCCAGCCGTGCTCGGCGAACTCGGAACCCTCGAGGTGCGCGATGCTTACATCGAACAGCGCTGGCAGCGCGGTCTCGTACGGCTTGGCAAGCAGCAAATCGTCTGGGGGCGACTCGATGGACTGAAGGTGCTCGATGTCGTCAACCCAATGGATTTTCGCGAGTTCGTCCTCGATGACTTCGCTGATTCGCGTTTGAGTCTATGGTCGCTGTACGCGGACATGACGACGGGTCCTTGGCGCACGGAGCTGGCGCTGATACCGGACGCGTCCGGGCATACGATTCCCGCCGCCGATTCGTGGTTCAATCTCGCCGCGCCGCGGTTTCGTTTTGGTGCTGCACCGGGTAGCCAAGCACCGAATGCAGTTACGTCGCGGCGCAGCGGTGCCGGTGCCGGACTTCGCCTTTCGCGGCGTGTGAAATCGCTCGATATCGCGGCGCTCGCTTACACCGGACTCGATCATGAGCCGCTCGGTCGTCTCAGCGTTCGCGGCAATATCCCGATGCTCGAGCAGTATTACGAGCGGCGCGAGGTTTACGGCATCAGTATCGAGGGTGCTGCAGGTCCACTGGCCTATCGAGCGGAGGTGAGTGTTCAGCCTGATCGTATTTTTAATGTTGCCGGCGCCGGGACGTTAGCAGCAGAGTCTTTGGATCAAGTCGTCGCTGGTATCGGGTTTGATGTCGACGGACCATGGAACACCTTTATTAACGTGCAGCATCTGCAAGACCGTGTCCGGCAGGCGCCGAGTGATCTTGTTCGGCCGGCAACCGACCGAGTTTCAACGGTGTTTGTCCGACGGCAGTTCGCGTACGAGACGCTTGGGGTAACGGCGCGGTGGTATTACTCACACGAACTTGGCGATCAGATGGCGGCGCTAACCGTTAACTACGCGCTATCCGACGCAACCCGTTTCACGATCGACATCAATCGCTTTCGCGGTGATCGCACCGGTCTGTTCGGCCAGTTCGCAGACCGTGACCGCATTACGCTGCGCATCGCCCACACATTCTAGACGTTATGGCTAGCGTCGGCGGGGTCCCGGCTTACGCCATTGCCGCGCGGCTGCGTTGTCGGAACTCGTTGCCGTATTAGTCTTGCGCGTTAGCCGACGACCATGCGCTCATCGATCCGGTGCTAGCTATTGGTGAAGACGCGCACCGTCGGCGAACACGGCAGTGCGGCCGCATGGTTCATCAACTGCATGCCGTGGATCTACACGCGATTCGCGTGGATTTCGTAAAATCATCCGCGTACCGTGCTCGTTACAACCTAAGATTAAAGTGAAAAGCCCATGGGAGTGTGCTTCATGGACAAACGTCTGTTTGCTGCTGCAGCAACTGTGATGTTGGCCTTTTTAGTGACAGATTCATTTGCTGACGATATCGATGGCGTGGTTGAACACCCGATGATTGAGCGCTACCCCGGGCAGACGATTGCGTGGCAGCACATCGAGAATTATCAGCCGTACAAAGTCGCTGTTGGCCCTGTCGTTGGTTACCGGAGGATCGACGACTGGATCGATACTCAAGGTCGAGTGACCCGTACGTTTTACAAACTCGAGACGGAAGAGCGAACCTTTTCCGAGGTGTACAGGAATTATTTGGACGCCCTGCGCGCCGAGCGTTTCGATATTCTCGGTGAAGGGTTTTCGGTCGATCGAAAAGGTCGCGTGATAGGTTCGAGCCAGTGGTTCAACGTCACGCTGAACGCTAATCCGCCTTCCAAGGCTGGAGCGGTAAATACGTTACGGGCCGGTACGTCGTCGTCAGGCGGTGCCGGCGCGATCGTCGCCACGAAAGAACGCGCGGCGGGTCTCGTTTACGTTGTCGTCTACGTCGAACAGCATTCAGAAGACTACATCGGCACACTAGTCGATATTGTAGAGGTGGAAGCCGCTGAAACCGGTTTGATCGTCGTCGATGCGGAGGCGATCGGTTCCGACATTGACGAGTACGGTCGAGTCGTACTGAACGGAATTACGTTCGATTTCGACAAAGCGACAATCAAGCCTGAGTCACGGCCCGCACTCGAGGCGATTGCAGAGTACTTACAGGCCAACCCGGACAAGGCCTTTTATATAGTTGGCCATACGGATTCGGCCGGGACCTTTGCCTACAACCGAAAATTGTCCGGCGATCGGGCATTGGCCGTTGCGGCAGCGTTAAGCGAGGACTTTGGGATCGATGCGACTAGGCTGGAAGCGCATGGGGTAGGTCCGCTTGTTCCTGTGTTCTCAAATGCGACCGACGGCGGCCGCGATCAAAATCGGCGTGTTGAGCTGGTCGAGAAATGAGTAGTAGCGCACAACTGGCTGCTGGTCGCCGCCAGCTTTCCTGTTAGCGCCAGTCGGCTGTAACAGATGTTTCGGCGACACCGGCTGGTATCGACGTGAGTAAGACTCGGCGCTGATGGCGCGTCGTACTACGAGTGACTATGAACAGCGACTACCAATATAGACCACGTATCGATGCGCTAGATCAAGAGCGGGAGCTGCGTCTCGGCGATGGCAAGATCAGCGCAGTGGTATCACTGACTCTAGGTGTTCTCAGCGTACTGGCCGTGTTGGCATATCGATACCCGTCGTACTTAACGACAACCGAGCTGCGGCAAATTTACGATGCCGAGGCGTTACAGATCGTTTTGAAGTATGGAATGTACACGTCGCTGCTGTTCGGTTTTCTTACCTTCGTATTGAACCGTGGCCACTACAGACTGCTCGGCGGCATCGGTATTGCGACGACATCGCTGGCATTTCTGTTAGGCGGTTATGACATCCCTGTTGGCTCGGTCGAGCCGCGGGCCTTATCGCTTGGTGTCGATTGGTTAATTCTAGCGTTGCTCGGGTCGGTCGTTGTCTTTATGACGCTGGAGAAGCTCTTTCCGAAGTACAAGAACCAAGTCATTCTTCGTAAGGAGTGGGATACCGATCTGTTCTACTTCTGCTTTAATCACTTGGCGATCTCCGCCATCATTCTATTTGGCAACTATCACGCCAGTCATTTCGAGTGGGCGGTAAGCGGTCAAGTCCAGGCGGCAATTCAGTCGCTGCCGCTACTGTTGCAGTTTGTGCTGATCGTTGTTTGCGCCGATTTCGTTCTGTATTGGGAGCATCGGCTGTATCACGAAGTGTCGTGGTTATGGCCGATTCATGCGGTACACCATTCCGTTGAGACGCTCGATTGGTTGGCTGGTTCGCGCGGACACTTTATACAGGTGTTCTCCGAACGGGCGATGGTCATGATCCCGTTGTATCTACTTGGGGCCGACCCGGCGGCATTAAACGCCTACGTCGTGTTCGCCGCGCTGCAGGCCATCTTGATTCATTGCAACGTTTCATTCTCGTTCGGGCCGCTCCGCTACATTTTCGTTACGCCTCAGTTCCATCATTGGCACCACAGCTCAGAGAAACCGGCCATCGATACGAACTATGCGGCCCATCTGGTGATCTTCGATTGGTTGTTCGGGACGTACCATATGCCCGATGAGCATTGGCCGGCTGAATACGGCACCACCAAAAAGTTGCCGCGCTCGGTGTTTGGTCAGCTTGTTTATCCGTTCACCGAGTTCAAACGCGGCTAAACGTTTCCGGCCGGAGGCCGTTCGACATCAACACTCGACAGCGATTGTCGAGGTTTTGTCGATTCACATTCTGCGACGCCTTGGTCTGTCCGAATGCAATGGCCTGGACGGCGGCCTGGTTGAGAATTATTCTCACCAGGGCTTGCAACCGACAGGGCTGACACCCTATCACCTCAGCATTCAGCCGTGCAGATACATGGGTAATTCCGCGACACAACGCTGGAACGTTGTTGGCCGCTCGCTGCTGGCGTCGGTCGGTGGGTTCTTGTTTGTTAGCGCCGTCGGTGGTTGTCTGGCGTTGCTGCTTGCCGCCGCCGGCTTAATGCCGCTGGCACAAGCGGTTCATGTACTAACGCTGATTGGTTTCGTGGCCTGGTGTGCTGTTGCGATGTGGGTTTTTTCGGCAGCGTCGCTTGGACGAACCGCGTTAAAAATCGCACTGGTTACCGTGACTGCGCTCGGCCTGGTCTTTTTCTTACGGTTTTGACGATGAAAGCACAGGGTTTCAAAGGCTCGTTCCGTCAGTCGATGGCCTGGTTCCACACCTGGGTCGGACTGGTCCTGTCCGTATTGCTCTACTTCATTTTCATTACCGGCACGTTTGGCTATTTCAACGCCGAGGTCGATCAGTGGATGCGGCCAGAACAAAAGGTTGTTGCGCCCGAGGCAATGCCAACACGTCAAGCAATGGCCGAGACCGGCTTTGCCTATTTGCGCAATGCGGCGCCTGATGCGACGCGCTATTTCATCTCGTTTCCGACCGACCGGAATCCGTCGCTGTATTACTACGCGCGCCTGGCAGAGGTTGGCGCTGACGGCAACAATTACATCAACGGCTATATCGATCCGGTAAGCGGTGACAAGGTCGCCGCGCGCGAAACCGGTGGTGGCGACGCGCTCTACGAAATGCACTATCGGTTGCATTACATGCCGGCTCGGTTGGCCTTGTACATCGTTGGTATTGCGACGATGTTCATGTTTATTTCGCTGATTAGTGGCATCGTAATTCACAAGAAGATCTTCACCGACTTCTTTACGCTGCGCCTGCGCAAAGGGCAGCGCTCATGGCTAGATGGGCACAACATCAGTAGCGTGCTTGCTCTCCCGTTCTTGCTGATGATCACCTACTCGGGACTCGTGTTTTACACGTTCGATTACCTACCAGGCGTCGCTGTTGTCTCGATGGATATCAGCGACGCGACGACAGAAATTCGCGAGCACCTTGCACCACAATTCAAACCCGTTGAAGCATCCGGCGAGCAAGCTGAGATGATTTCGGTACGCGCTATCCTTGATGCCGCGTTCGTTGAGCTACCTGCCGAGTCAGTCCGCTATGTCAGTCTTGAAAATCGCGGCGACAAAGTCGCGGAGTACCATATCGGCCAGCACAGCGAAGGTCTCTCGCGTGGTGGTGCTCTCACCAAGTTCAGCGCAACAACCGGCCAGCTTTTGACCGACTCCTATCCGGCTCACGCGGCCGATGTTGTGTTCGCCCGCGGTTCGCTCGCGTTGCACGAAGGGCGCTTCGCCAACATCCATTTGCGTTGGCTGTATTTCTTAAGCGGGTTGGTCGGTGCAGCGATGGTCGCGACCGGCATGGTGTTGTGGGCTGATAAACGCCGCACACGACTCGGCAAAAAGGGCGTTGCCGGTTCCGGACTAAAGTTTGTTGAGCGCACCAACCTCGCGATTATCGTCGGTTTGCCGCTCGGCGTTGCGGCGTATTTCTGGGCAAACCGACTGCTACCGATTGATCTCGAAGGTCGCGCCGATTGGGAGATGCACTGCCTCTTTTTGATGTGGGCAGCGAGCCTCGCCCACGCCAGTATTCGCGACCTAGCGTCGGCCTGGCGCGAGCAAGTAACACTGCTGGCGCTGTTGTTTGCTGCACTGCCCGTGGTTAATGCGGTAACGACCGATGTTCATTTACTCGCCACGGTGCGGGCCGGCGATTGGGTCAGAGCCAGTTTTGATCTCGCTGCGTTGGCGTTTGCGGCAGCGATCTGGCTGGTTGCCCGTCAAATGTCTCCAAAAGTAAAGCAAGCGCTCGCCGGCGAACGTTCCGATGCGGCGCCAGTTGCTGGGAGTCGGGCCGGCGCTCCGATACTGCAAAACCGCGCCGACTGACCGACCGCGTGTGGGAACCGGTATGTTTTGGCTCGGTTTCGGGGTAACGATCGTCGGTGCCTTGTGTCTGGCATTGTCGCAGTCCAAACACGCGAAACTTATTCTTCAACGCGAGTTACAGCGGCCTTGGCCAATAGTTGCGCGTGGCGTAGGGATCGCGCTGTGGCTCGCTGCTGCTGTTCTTGGTGCCGAGCTTTACGGCGTTGGCATTGGCATCGCGACCTTTTTCGCCTGGGCATGTCTTGGCAGCTGGGCGGTTGCGTTACTGGCAACGTGGCGCCGGCCCGTCGCGCCTGCGCGGCGCCGCTGATGCGCGTGCGCTCAGCAATGTTGCTTCGTTAGGCGACTTCGGACTCGGCGCGCTCGAACCACCCAATAACGGCACGCCAATGCGCGTCGCCGTAAAGGCTGCGAAAGCGCTGCGTCTCTGCCGATTTTTCGTTGCGCCAAACGGCCAAGCGCTGCGCGATGAAATCCGCGGTTAACGCGATTCCGCATTCGACCGTTATGCAGTAGTGCCATTGTTCGTAAGTGTCTGGCGATACGTTGTACATGGGATGCTCTACAGCGATTCGCTGCTGAACTCAGGATCGTTACAGTGTAACAACTCATAAGTAGTCGTGGCGACTACCGAGGTAATCGGGCAACCGGTAATGGCACGATCTCATTCAGCACCCGCCAAGCTGCGCTCGTAAAGCACATCACCACCGACGATCGTCATTAAGATCTTACCGCTCAGCAATGCGTCGGGGTTTCGAACGGCAACATCGAACGGATCAATATCCATCACGGTTAAGTCCGCCCAGCGGCCAGGCTCGATAACACCGGTCTCGTCGCCGCGAAAACTGGCATAAGCAGACCAGGTTGTATAAGCGCGGATGGCCTCGTCGATGGAGAAACGCTGCTCAGGGTACCAGCCACCCGTTGGCTGCAGACTTGGGTCGCGGCGTGTGACGGCCGAGTGCAGCCCATAAAAAATACTGTGATCGGAACCCGGATTATCGGCATTGAACGTGATCTGTGTACCGGCTTCGCGGAGCGAGCGCCATGCGTACGCACCGAGTATGCGGGTCGGCCCGAGTCGTGCCTCCGCCCAGGTCTTGTCTTCCATCGCGTGAGGCGGTTCCATTGATGCGATTAAGCCAAGCTCGGCTAGTCGCCCCATATCGGCAGGAGCGATCACTTGCGCATGCTCAATCCGATGCCGCAGCTGCCGCGTCGCCGGATCTGTCTCGTAAACGCGCTCCAAGATGTCCATCGCTTCACGGTTACCGGCATCGCCGATGGCGTGAATCGCAATTTGGAAGCCAGCGCGCATGGCATCGGCCATCAGCGCTTCGTCGAAGCCGTAATTACTGCCGCTAACGCCGCGGTGCCCTGGCATATCGCTGTAGTCGGCGAGCAAACGTGCTCCCCGCGAACCCAATGCACCGTCGTAGTAGGCTTTTACCGAACGTGTGACTAAGCGGCTCTCGGTGTCTGCGTCCGGGCCGCGTTCGATCCACTCGCGAATGAGCGGTTCATCGCGAAGTGACAACATGGCGTAAAACCGAATCGGCAGTTTGCCGGCCGCTTCCAAGCGCAGCAGTGTCGTCATCATCGCGCTGTTATCGCCAGCGTCGTGCACAGCGACGTAGCCATCTTCCGCCATCTGTTCGAGGCCGAGTAACGCATGGCGTTCAAGTGTTTCGGCAGAGGGTGGTGGCAATGCATTAGCCATCATTTGCGTGGCACGGTTGATAAAAAGACCGGTAGGTTCACCATCGCTCCCGATCCACATTTCACCGCCACGGGGGATAGCAGACTCGGCCGTAATGCCGGCTTCGTCGAGCGCGCGCTGGTTTGCCCAACCGGCAAATCCATGCAGGCTACCCATATAGACGGGGTGATTCGGTACCGCCTCACTGAGCGCCGTCTTGTTCGGGTAATTGTCGGCCCAGGCGCCCTCATCCCAGCCACTGCCCGTTATCCACTCGCCCTCGGGTGTTTTCGCCGCTCGTGCAGCGATCAATGCAATCGCCTCTGCTTCGCTCGCAACACCGGTCAGGTTGACCTGATCCAAGAGCGCACCGAGTTCAAAGACGTGCGTGTGCGAGTCGACCAGCCCGGGTAGCACCGTCGCACCGTTCACGTCGCGTAGGCGCGTTTGTGGGCCGACCCAGCGTTGCACCGATTCATGGCTGCCGACCGCGACGATCAAGCCGTCTCGCATCGCAATCGCTGCGGCGTCTGGCGACCAGCGTTCGCCGTCGAACGGCGCATTGGTGGCCGGCGCGCCATCCAGCGTTGGGTTGTCCCACTGCAGCGTGTAGACCTTGGCATTGGTGATGATGAGATCAGCTGGAGCTTCGCCGCTCGCTGGCGGTCGCTCGCAGCCGATTAGGATCGACAGCGCGATTACGCTTAACAACAGTGAATAACGAATGGTCATTGTTAACCCCCTCACAAAGAGCAGTGTACGCCGAAGCGATCCGGTTATCGCTCTGTTGTTCCGTCGGACCTACGCCATCTTCTCCGGCAGCAGAACGATGTTTCGACCGGACGGTCTACATGTATTCCTACTCACGTAATCCATCAGCTCTGACCAAAACAGAAGCCGTCAGTGTGGTGCGACTTAGCGGTGGATATGGCTGATCAATGGGTATTACCCAGCTCGTTCGTAACGTGGTCGGATCTCGCACCGGCCAGCGCCGAGCGTCGCCTGGGTGTATCGGTACTCACCTTTGCTGCTGCCACGGCGGTCGTGTTGTCTTTGCTCAGCCAACGCATTGCACTGCCGAACGCGGTGTCGACACAACTTGTACTCGACGTTGTTGGCCCGCTTCGACAGCTGCCGGATATTGAGCCGGTCATCGACAGGCGCGATGAGACAACACCGCCACCTGAAATACCGATTGAAGAGAGCCTTAGCGAACAACCGCTTGCTGAACCATCACGACTCGATGAGGCCTCAGCCGACCAAGCGGGACCGGACGAAGGCGCCGGCGAAATAGATCCCAGCGATTCGAGTAACAACAGCGCAGAAGCCGAGTCGCCGGCTGTCCCCGGTGCCACTGTCGATTGGCTAGCGTTAATTCCGGATGCCGCCGCCACGGCTGTGCAAAACCCACCGCCCGAATACGCGCAGTTTGACGGTCGACCAGCCGGACTTGAGGCCGCGAAGCTAAAGTACGCACCGGGTCCAGCGCCGAAGCCCGCTGTTTGGGACAACGTAGAAACCGACCAATTAGGGCGGAGGATACTGCGCTCTGGCAATTGCTATCGCGTTATCGAGGACGACAACCCGTTGCGGATCGACATTTTCGAGAACTTCACGCAGTTCTTCGTTTTCTGCGACAACGAAGTGAAGCGCGGCAAAGAACTGCCTTGGGTGCAAGAGCTTCGCGACAAGCGAGGCTGGGAGGTCGATGACGATGCGGGATACCTCGAGCAACGTCAGAAACGCTAACCATAGAGGCGCCGTGAAAATTTTCGCCAAAGCGCCAATGGCGTTACCAAGATCAAGAAAAAAGCAACGGCACCCGCGACTTGGATGTACTGCGGTATTTGCAACGCTGTATGTAATGCCGCAAATATCAAAAACAAAAACGGTGGACTAACGAACGACAATAAAACAGCCAAATTAAATAACCATTTTTTTACGATAAAAGCCGTTGTTTTATTGAGCTGCGACCGATACTCGAACCAATAAGCGTCACCATGTACATCGACTTGTTCCTCCTTGCGTAGCAAAAACCGATCGATACCGGCGATAGTCAGCGCGTCATCAATCCAAAATAAAAACAATGTCACCGAAATAATGGTCAATACGCACATTAGTGCGAAAACAAACGTCGCATTCTCGGTAATGCGGCTAAATACGGCCGTGTCTTCTGCAAGTACACTGAACACGCCGAAAAAAGACAACACGCCGACATTAATTAGGCTAAGTCGAACATACTCAAACTGTTGCTGGCTTCGACGCAGCTTTTCCTGACGCAACATCTCCAACTCGTGCAAAAGGATATCTTTGTCGCTTAGCGCGCTTGGCTTGTCGGTCTCTGACATCGTTGTTCTCAAAGTTCCAATCACTAAACCCTAATCGACAGCTACCTTGATGGGCAATGCCTGTGATCAGAGCACTTGACGAATTTCTCGTCGACCTCAGTTCGTGGTGTCGTTTGTCCAGTCCATCTTCGCAGCAATCACGGTGTCCACGTACGTAGTGGCGAGGAATTCAGTCTGGGCCAAACATCGCAGTTCTAAAGCTTGATTTACGTCAATAATGTCGGTTCCAAAGACCTATTTGGTGAGTCGTATTGGTCTTTAGGTCCCAAGTCCACGCCAAGTGTTGCTGTGACGGTACGCTGGGTATTCACCCGGCCGATGGCGCAGTAGACTTCAACCTAATTAGCAGATTCGTCGGGCGACTCGCCAGGCGTACCAAGGCGAAATTTTGATGCGCATTAGTCCCAATTTATTGATGACTGCCAAACTGGACTGTGTGCTACAACGATCAGGGCTCATATTGATTCTTGGTCTTGTCGGGGTGATTTTGCCGCCGATCGAGCCGGTTGCCGCACAAGCTAGCGTTGATGTTGTATCGGCTACGCCGTCGTCCGTAGCCGAACAATTTGAACTGAGTGGCACACTAACGGCTCGACGACGTGCCGGCTTGTCCCCATTGGTAGATGGACTTGTCGAATCGTTGGCGGTCGATATTGGCAGCGAAGTGCAACGCGATCAGCTTCTGCTGCAACTTGATTCCACGTTGGCGCGAGCCGCCCAGCGTCGCGCGCAAGCGGAACAGGCACAAGCAAAGGCGGTGCACGATGAGGCCCGACGGCTCGTTGAGGAGGCCCGGCGTTTGGTCGGCGAGCGGCATATTCCACGGACCGAGCTCGATACGCGGATGGCTACAGCGCTACAAACCGAGGCGGCCCTCGCGGTCGCGGATGCGAATCTGCGCGAGCAAAACGAGCTCGTTGCCCGTCATCGGTTAAGGGCGCCATTCGCCGGTGTTATCACCGCTCGAACGACCGACATCGGTGAGTGGGTTGCTCGGGGTGCCAGCGTACTCGAGCTGACGTCGCTCGATAATGTCAGTCTCGATGTGCAAGCACCCCAGGAGCGCTTTGCCGACCTCGACATGACGACACTTGTTGAGATCGTTCCGGACGCGATGCCCGGCACGTCATTGGCGGCAAAAGTGGCGGCGCGCTTGCCAGTCGGCGGCGGGTCTGGTGCGCGGACGTTTCTTGTCCGAGTGGAGCCAGTCGATGAATCCGTGCAACTGCTTCCCGGAACGTCCGCGACCGCACGCTTTAAAGTAGGTAGCGACGATAGCGATGCAGCGCAAATTCCGCGCGATGCGCTGATTCGCCATGCTGACGGCGGCTATAGCGTGTTTGTCGTCGCCGACACGGGCGACGGAATCGTCGCTGAACGTCGTCAGGTCACACTGGGAAGAAGCGCCGGCGAAGTTGTTCAGGTGTTAAGCGGCGTCCGCGCCGAAGAACTTGTTGTCATTCGCGGCAATGAGGTTTTGCACGATGGCGAGCGCGTCCGCCCGACGAGTAGCGCGATACGCTGAGATGCTGAATTTCATCCTTGCCCGCAACACGTTGACGACCGTCATCGCACTGATTGTCTGTGTGCTCGGTGTTACCGCGGCGCTGCGTATACCAGTACAGATGATTCCCGATCTGGAAGTTCGAACGATCAGCGTTGTGACGTCATGGCCGGGCGCGACACCGCAAGATGTTGAGAAAGAAATTCTGATTGAGCAAGAACGATTCTTGCGCAGTTTGACCAATCTATCGCGCATGACCTCGTACGCCGAAACCGGTGAAGCCTCCATCGAGTTGGAGTTTCCGTTTGGTATTGATGTCAACGAGGCGCTCATACGTACCAGCAATGCATTGTCGCAGGTATCGAGCTATCCAGAGAACGTAGATCCGCCGCGGCTGTACAGCAGCTCGTTCTCACAAAATGCTTTCATGTATTTCGCGGTTGCACCGCTGCCCGGCAATCCACTGAGTATCGACATGGATCTGGTGCGCGATTTCGTCGACGACAATATTCGCCCCGAAATGGAGCGTGTCGTAGGTGTCTCGCAGGTCAGCCTAGGTGGCGGCGCCGACCGGCAGGTCCGAATCGAGGTCGACACAGCGCGCCTCGCGCAACGCGGCATTTCGCTTGGGCAGCTTCGCGATGCGATCCGCGCGCGCAACACAGACTCATCGGCCGGCGATATTGACAGCGGTAAACGCCGGTACTTTGTCCGTACGCTCGGCCGGTTCGAGACAGCGGATGAGTTGCGAGATATGGTCCTGGACCGGCGTGGCGATGCGATTGTGCGCTTGCGCGATGTGGCCACTGTTACCTTCGATCATTTTGAGTTACGGAATGTCTCGTTTGTTAATGGCTCGCCGCGACTTAGCCTGGCTGTGTCGCGGGAGGCCGGTGCCAACGTCATCGAAATTAAGGACACGATGCTGCCGTTGGTTGAGCAGCTCAACGCCGATATCCTTGTGCCCAATGGGCTACGTATGACGTTGACCAGCGATGACGTACGTTACGTCACCGCGTCTATTCGCAACGTCTGGACGAATTTGTTGCTTGGCGCCATTCTGGCGATCGGCATCATGCTCCTATTTTTTCGTTCGGTGCGGGCGACGGTTATTGCGACGGTCGGTCTGCCAATTTGCACATTGGCTGCGTTTCTTGGCCTGCTGCTATTCGAACGCACGATCAATGTTATCTCGCTGGCGGGTGTGGCCTTCGCGATCGGTATGACATTCGACAATACGATTGTCGTGTTGGAATCCATCGAGCAGGCACGGCGACGCGGTCTCGAACGGTTCGCGGCGGCACTTTCGGGAACGCAAGAGGTTTGGAGTGCCATCGTTGCGTCGACCTTCACGACGGTATTGGTCTTTTTGCCCGTGTTGTTCGTTCAAGAAGAAGCCGGGCAGCTCTACTCCGATATCGCGATCGCAATAGCGGCGTCGATCCTCGCCAGTATGTTGGTGGCCATCGGCGTCATTCCATCGATTGCCGCGCGCCTCGGCCTTGGCGTCAGTGACGGTGGACTGGCCTACGTCCCACGCTCGGCGATGTCGTTCGTTAAGGCCACCGATTGGCTAACTCAAAAGCGCTCACGCAGCATTGGCTGCATTGTTGCGACAGCATTGGCAACGGTTTTGGTCGGTATCGCACTAACCCCGCCAGCCGAATATTTGCCGGAGGGTGAGGAGCCAAAAGCGTTCAGCCGGATGATCGCGCCGCCAGGCTACAACCTTACCGAGATGACCCGTATCGGCAACGAGCTACGCGTATTGCTGGACCCAACCGTTAAAGCCTCCCGAGAGTCGTTTGAGCGTGGCGCCGATCCGATTCCGCCGCTGCGCGGCTACTCCCTGTGGATAAATCCGGGTGCGTTGACCGTTATGAGTGAGCCTGTCGAAGGGCGTGACCTCGACGCTATGATGACAGGGCTGACAGAGTTATTCCGGTCGTACCCTGGGATGCGCGCGTTTTCGACGCGCGGCTCTATCATCTCAAGTAACGATGGCGGCTCCCGTGCTGTCGCGCTCGATATGTCGGGCCCGGATATGGGTGCTTTGTATGAGACGGCGCAAGCCGCGATTGCGCGAGCACAGTTGTTGTTCGAGTCGCCACAAATCGACTCAAACCCATCATCGCTATCGCTGGACCAGCCGCTCGTTCAAGTACGACCGCGCTGGGCACTGTTGGCCGAAGTGGGTTTCACTGCACGAGATTTCGGTTTCGCTGTGTCGGCGCTTTCTGACGGCGCGTTCATTGATGAATTTTTGTTGGACGACGATCAGGTCGACATTTATCTATTCAGTGGCGCTGGGTCGGCGCAGACGCTCGATGCGCTAAAGAATCAACCGATCGTGACACCGACTGGAACAGTATTACCGCTATCCGCGTTAGCGGACGTCGTTGAAAACGTCGATAGCGATTCACTGCGTCGGGTCAACGGACGGCGGACTGTGACGCTGTATATTATCCCGCCACGCAGTATTGCACTCGAAAGTGCCGTCGAGCGCGTCCGTCGCGAGCTACTACCGGCCATGCGTGCCGCTGGCGAAATGGGCGAGGGCGTCAGTGTTACGCTCACGGGCGCCGCGGACCAGCTCGACGCAACCCGCGAGGCATTGGCCGGCAATTTCTTAATTGCCTTGGTGCTTTGCTACTTATTACTGGTCGCGATCTTCTCGCACTGGGGCTATCCGATTCTCATACTGATCACGGTTCCGATTGGTCTCGTCGGTGGCCTTGTCGGCCTCGCTCTTTTGAACGGCGTCGGTGCCGCAATGGCTGCTGTTGGGGTCGGTTCTCTGTCGCAGCCACTCGATATGATTACGATGCTCGGTTTCTTGATTTTGCTGGGTGCAGTCGTCAACAACCCGATATTGGTGGTCGACCGAGCACGACAAAACCTGGCGGCCGGCCGTGCCTTAGGCGATGCGGTTCGCGAAGCGGTGCGCAGTCGCCTGCGACCGATCCTGATGTCGACGCTAACAACAACCTTCGGTCTTGCGCCGCTCGTCTTAATCCCGGGTGCTGGCACAGAGCTTTACCGTGGCGTTGGCGTCATCGTGTTGGGCGGACTGCTTTGCTCAACCCTTGTTACGCTGTTGTTTTTGCCAAGCTTACTGATGGTCGTGTTAAACGACCGCAACGACACGCCGGATACGACGCGCACTCCTGACGCAACGCCATCGCCAGCCGCATAGCCGCGAGTCTAGGCAGCTTGCGGCGGGACGTATTCCGTTAGATCAATTCCTTCGACGGCAGCGATGTACTCCTCGAAGCTAGGCGTCCGCCCGAGAATCGACGACAGTACAACGACCGGCGTTGAGGCGAGCAGCGACTCCCCTTTTTTCTCATCGGAGTCTTCGACAACACGCCCCTGGAACAAACGGGTCGAAGTCGCCATGACCGTATCGCCTTTCTCGGCTTTTTCCTGGTTGCCCATGCAGAGGTTACAGCCGGGTCTTTCGAGGTACATCATGTTCTCGTATTTCGTCCGGGCCGCGTTTTTTGGCGAACCATCATCGAATTCGAAGCCCGAGTACTTTTGCAGCACGGTCCAATCGCCTTCCGCCCGAAGCTCGTCAACAATGTTGTACGTTGGCGGTGCGACGACCAGCGGTGCTTTGAATTCGACTTTGCCGTGCTGGCGCTCCAAATTTTGCAGAATCTGCGCCAGGATCTTCATGTCGCCTTTGTGCACCATGCATGAGCCAACAAAACCTAGGTCGACTTTCTTGGTGCCGCCATAGTACGAGATCGGCCGGATCGTATCGTGGGTATAGCGCTTCGACACATCATCGTTATTCACGTCGGGGTCGGCGATCATTGGCTCGATGATCTCATCGAGATCGACGGTAAATTCGGCCGCATACTCAGCATTGGCATCGGGCGATAATGGCGGGCGCTCCCCAGAGCGAATCTCGGCGATGCGGTTATCAGCTTTCGCGACGAGACCGGCCAGCACCTGTCGATCGTTATCCATCCCTTTGTTGATCATGATGCCGATGCGGTGCTTTGCGATCTCCAACGATTGGATCAACGTATCCGCGTCGGAAATACAGATCGATGCCTTGGCCTTCATCTCGGCCGTCCAGTCGGTAAACGTAAACGCTTGATCAGCGAGCAGCGTGCCGATGTGAACCTCAATAATGCGCCCTTGGAATACGTTGTCGCCGAACTCTTTCAGCATCTGCGCTTGCGTCGCATGCACCACATCGCGAAAGTCCATATACGGCTTGAGGCTTCCTTTGAACGTTACCTTGACCGATTCTGGGATCGGCATCGTCGCTTCACCGGTCGCAAGCGCGAGTGCCACCGTGCCCGAGTCGGCGCCGAAGGCAACGCCCTTCGACATCCGCGTGTGCGAGTCGCCGCCGATAATCACGTCCCAATCGTCGACGGTAATGTCGTTGAGGACCTTGTGAATAACATCGGTCATCGGGTGGTATTTGTCGTTCGGGTCGCGCGCCGTAATGAGCCCAAAATCGTTCATGAAGCCCATCAGTTTTGGGATGTTGCGTTGCGCTTTGCGATCCCACACCGACGCCGTATGGCAACCGGACTGATAGGCGCCGTCCAAGGTCGGTGAGATCACTGTTGCCGCCATCATCTCAAGTTCTTGTGATGTCATCAGGCCAGTCGTGTCCTGCGAGCCCACGATGTTCACTTTGACGCGAACATCGGAGCCTGCATGCAACACCTTCCCAGGCGTAACGCCGACGGCGTTTTTGTTGAAGATCTTCTCGACCGCGGTCAATCCTTGACCTTCATGCGAGATCTCTTTTGACGTGGCATAGACGGGCGGCATCTCCACGCCGAGCGCTTCTGCTGCGAGGCTCTGCAGTTTTTTGCCGAAGACAACCGCGTATGAGCCACTCGCTTTAATAAACTCAAGTTTTTGCGGCGTAAGCGCCGATGAGATATCGCAGAGCTCTTCGCTGCCATCTTCGTTGTAGAGTTTTTTCTCGCGTAGATTGATCGTTAGAACGGTGCCCGTGTCGACCGAGAACAGTTGCTCTAGTACCGGCTCATTGTCGTCGTCCATGATCGGATTGCCGTCGCCGTCGAGCTTTTTCACCCAGTTTTTGAGATCGAGCCCGATCCCACCGGTTACCCCAACAGTCGTCAAGAAGATCGGCGATATACCGTTGGTGCCGGCAACGATCGGCGCGATGTTAATAAACGGTATGTACGGGCTTGCCTGTACGCCGGTCCACAAAGCGACATTGTTGACGCCTGACATGCGTGACGAGCCAACGCCCATCGTCCCCTTTTCGGCGACCAGCATGACCCGCTTGTCGGGATGCTGCTCCTTCAACTCAGCGATTTTCGCTTGCGCCGCCGGATCCATCAGGCTTTTGCCATGCAGCTCGCGGTCGGAGCGTGAGTGCGCTTCTTTACCGGGCGATAACAGATCCGTCGAGACATCGCCTGTGGCTGCCACATAGGTGACGACGCGAACGATTTCCTCAGGTTCTGGCAGTTCGGTAAAAAACTCGGCTTTGGCGTAACTCGCTAGTATCGCGGTCGCGATGGCGTTACCGCCCTCGTGTGCGCTGACGAGCCGATCCGTGTCGGCCTCGTAGAGAAACACTTGCTGTTTCAGGACTTCGGCCGCATTGCGTGCGGTGATGGCATCGTCGCCCAGCGCTAAATCGAGCAACACAGCGACCGACGGGCCGCCTTGCATGTGTGAGAGCAGTTCCAGGGCAAATTCGGCTGAAATCTCATCGACGATTACCTGCTTTTGGATAATCGCCTTTAGAAACGCCGACTTTTCGCGTGCGGCGCTAGTCGTTCCCGGTAGCGTGTTGTAGATCAGAAAGTTGAGCGAAGCATCGCGATGTTCGTGATCCGGATCTTTGATTTGCTCAATGAGTTCCGCGACGAGCTCCGCTTCGTCGATAGGTTTTGGATGCAGCCCTTGCTGCTTACGGTTTTCGATGTCTTCTAAGTAGTTGGTGAAAGCGCCCATGCTCGCCCCGACTGAGTTATGGTGAATGATGCACGCCCGCGGCGTGTCAGCGCTGAACGTCACCCCAGCGCCGTTTAGCCCTCCATTATAACCGCTGTATGGCACCCGCGGCGGCAGCAACCTAAAGATGGCGCCGCCGCCAGTCAGTAGGCCGGTGTTGCGGTCTCAAGCAACGGACTGTCGGGCCAGTTCTCGAACGATGCTGGCGAACGCAGATTGCACTTGCGTCGGCTCAAAATCGGCGCGCGTAGTAATCCCGATCTCACGATGTGAATTCGGGATCGACTCCAGCAAGACAGACAACGTGCCGTCGGCGATATCATCGCGGATCTGCAGTGGCGAGAGCATCGCCGCCCGATCGCTCGCGCGCAGCAAGTGGCGCGTGGTGACCAGCGAGCCACACTCGATCGTCCGCGTTGGTGTCGCAACCCCATGGGTATCGAAATACGCATCGAAAACCAGGCGTGCAGGCGCTCGCGGGCGCGGTGCGATCCATTCGAGCTCCGCCAGCGCATCCGGCGTTGGGTTGCCACCCGCAAGCAGCGGGTGGCCCGGGCGCACGACAATCGCAAGAGGCTGATCAAACAACCGTTCCTGCAAGACATCGCCACTCGGTGTTGGATCGCGCAATGCGCCGACCAGCCAATCGATGTGTCCATAGCGCAGCGCGTGCAGCAATTCCGGGTACGGTCCGTCTTGAATCTGGACCTTTGCGTCGGGGAAGCGTTGCAGCAACCGGTCGACTGCGACTGGCAGAAACTCCGACCGCACTAGCGGTAAGGCGCCAATCGCGATGCGGCCGGTCGTTAGCCCGCGTAATTCGCGGACCGATTCCAAGCCTTGTCGGACCTCAACGAACACGAGTTCCGCGATGCGGGCAAGCTCGCGTGCGGTTTCGGTTGACTCGATACCGCGGGCAGCCCGCGCAAACAGTGTGACGCCGACAATGGCCTCGAGGTCCTTCGCGGCTCGATGGACTGTTGGCTGAGCAAGGCCGAGTTTGCGCGCAGCAGCGCTGTAGCCCCTGGTATCAGCAATAGCGATCAAAGCCCGAAGTTGGCTGGCTGTGATGTGCCGATGCAGCGGTGCGAAGCGGAGGGCTGATCGCTTCTGCGCCCGAATGTCGCGTTCGGCCGCTTGCAAAAGTGCAATCGCCCGGCGCGCTCGCCCGATGAGCACGTGACCCGCATCGGTCGCGGTTACACCGAATCCCGCTCGCTCAAAGAGATGCGCGCCTGCGATGGTCTCGAGTTTATTTAGGGCTTGGGTTAGGGCCGATTGCGACATGAACAGCCTTGCCGCCGCAGTTCGCAGGCGGCCGGTTGCCGCGATGTCGTCGAGCGCAAAAAAATGCCGCAGATTTAGGTCGGGTTCCACACGGTTTGACCGAACACTCTATAGGTAAAACTTATATCAAAATTACAGGATTGGACAGAAGACTGTCGGATCTAGGTGCACAATGAGGAAAAGCTAACAAAAATCTAATAGCGAAATCACGATGTCTATTGTCGTTACTAAGATCGATCGAAGCGCCGCCTCTTTGGCTGCGGATTTCGCGCGTATGGGCGTGGCCACCGTGCACGAAGCCCAAGGGCGCAGCGGCCTTCTGGATACGGCGTTGCGGCCCATCTATCGACCCGCGTCGATTGCTGGAACCGCCGTGACCTGCGAGGTCGCTCCCGGCGATAACTGGATGATCCACGTAGCGGTCGAGCAGTGTGAGCGGGGTGATGTGTTGGTCGTAACGCCAACGAGTCCAAGCCCGGTGGGTTACTTCGGTGACTTGTTGGCGACATCGCTACAGGCTCGCGGTGTTGTCGGTCTCATCATCGATGCCGGCGTCCGCGACATCGCAACGCTAACGGAGATGAAATTTCCAGTGTGGTCCAGCGCCGTCTCGGCACAGGGAACAGTCAAAGAGACGATCGCTAACGTCAATACGACGATAGTCTGTGCTGGCCAATCGATTTCGCCCGGCGACCTCGTAGTCGCCGACGACGACGGTGTCGTCGTGACCAGCAAGCACAAAGCGGCAGCCGTACTCGACAAAGCCCGGCAACGGACAGCCAACGAAGAGGAGAAACGCGCGCGGTTCGAGGCGGGTGAACTCGGTTTGGACGTTTACGGAATGCGCGAGCGCTTGGCCTCGAAAGGGCTGCGCTATGTCGACAACGAACCGGCCGACTGAGTCATGCAACACGCTATACCGGTCGTCTGCATGCGCGGCGGAACGTCCAAAGGGCTGTATTTTCGCCGCGACGATTTGCCGGCCGATCATGCCGCTCGCGATCGCCTATTGCTGAGTGTCATGGGCTCACCGGACGCGCGGCAAATCGATGGTCTCGGCGGCGCGCACCCGCTGACCAGCAAAGTCGCGGTCATCGCGCCTTCCGCTGATAAGTCCGCCGATGTTGATTACCTCTTCTTGCAAGTGGTTGTCGATAAACCGGTCATTACCGACGGACAAAACTGCGGCAACATTCTCGCCGGTGTCGGCGCGTTCGCCATCGAGCAGGGCTGGGTGGCTGCCAGTGAACCGGAGACCCGCATCCGCGTGCGGATGCTCAATTCGGGCGGTATCGCGATACTCACCGTTCGCACGCCGGACGGTTCCGTGACGTACGATGGTGACGCCCGAATCGACGGGGTGCCTGGCACAGCCGCGCCGGTCATGATCGATTTTGCCGATGTGGCCGGTTCGAATTGCGGCGCACTGCTACCGACCGGGCGCACGATCGACCAGGTCGACGGACACGGCGTTACGTTAATCGACAATGGTATGCCGGTCGTCCTGATACGGGCCGCCGATCTTGGCAAATCCGGTTATGAATCACCCAGTGAACTCGAAAGCGATACTGACTTTAAGGCAGCCGTCGAGTCGCTTCGTTTACAGGCTGGGCCGATGATGCAACTCGGCGATGTCGCGAACAAAACAGTCCCGAAGATGACGCTGGTCGCTCAGCCGCAAGGCGGCGGAGCGATTACAACGCGTACGCTCATTCCGCATCGCGTCCATCAATCGATCGGCGTGCTTGGCGCGGCGAGTGTTGCCGCTGCATGCCGCATCCCCGCCACGGTGGCTGCCGAACTTGCGCAGCTTCCTGCGGCGGATGGTTTGCTCGATGTCGAGCATCCGAGCGGCCAACTAAGTGTAGACATCGCCATCGACCTCGCTGCTAACCCCATTGCGGTGCGACGCTCGGCATTGCTCCGCACAACCCGTAAACTGATGGAAGGCACGGCGTTCGTTGCCGCTAACGGCTTATGAGCGGCAACCTTAGAATCGGTCTCATCGGCTACGGGGAAGTGGGGCAGACGCTCGCTGCACAGCTGGCGACGACCTCGGCGACGCTAGCAGCGTACGATCTTCAATTTGCCGATGCCAACAGCGTGCCGACGGCCGCTGTCCGCGACCGATCATCTGTCGACGAAAGCGCTACGCCAATCGCCGCCGTTAGCGGTCGCGACCTTATCGTGAGTGCAGTAACAGCCGAGCAATGTCTAGCAGCCGCGCGATCGGTCGCCGCTGGGCTAGAACCCGGAACTTGGTTTCTCGACGTCAATTCGGTGTCGCCAACAACGAAACAACAGGCGGCGGCCGTCATCGAGGCCGCTGGCGGTCGGTATGTCGAAGCAGCCGTCATGTCACCGATACAACCGTTGGGTTTGGCGTCACCGATATTGCTGGGCGGACCGCATGCCGAACCGTTTCTGGCCGAATGTGGGTCGCTTGGCCTGACGAGTGCGAGTGTCCGATCGAGTGAGATCGGTGTCGCCGCGGCCGCAAAAATGTGCCGCAGCGTCTGCATCAAAGGGATGGAGGCGCTGGTGACCGAGTCGCTGCTGGCCGCGGATTTTTACGGTGTCAGTGACGATGTGGTTGCGTCTTTGAACAACGTGCTGCCGGGCGTAGATTGGGCGACGCATGCACCGTACCTCGTCTCGCGGTCCGTGCAGCATGGATTACGCCGTGCCGAAGAGATGCGTGAGGTCGCGGCGACACTTCGCGACGCCGCTGTCGAGCCTTGGATGACCGAGGCTTGCGTAAAGCGCCAGCAGTGGGCGGGTCTATCGGGTTGCGAACCAACGCTGAACGAATCGTTGGCTGCACTATTGGATATGCCAGCCGTCGGCCAGGGAGCAAAAAACACAGCGAGGGGTGGCTAATATGTTGATCATCGACTGTCACGGGCATTACACGACTGCGCCGGCTGGACACCAAGCCTATCGGCAAGCGCAGCTCGATCGGCTAAACGACCCGTCGCTACCAATGCCGGAACCGGCTTCCATCAGCGATGACGAGATTCGCGAGAGTATCGAGCAAAACCAATTACGCTTGCTTCGCGAACGTGGCGCAGATCTGACCATCTTCTCGCCTCGTGCATCAGCGATGGCACACCACATCGCCGATCCGGACACGGCTGTGAGCTGGGCACGCGCCAATAACGATTTGATCAAACGCGTTGTCGACCTTTACCCCGAGAACTTTGTCGGTGGGGCGCAGCTCCCGCAAGTGGCTGGTGAGCCACTTGACGCGTCAATCGCTGAAGTGCGTCGGGCGGTCACCGAGTTGGGTTTCGTTGGCTGCAATTTGAGTCCGGACCCATCCGGTGGTCATTGGAAGTCGCCGCCACTAACGGACCGCTACTGGTACCCCATGTATGAGGCGCTTGTAGACCTGGACATCCCGGCGATGATTCACGTCTCTGGTAGCTGCAACCCGGCGTTTCATGCAACGGGCGCGCACTACATTAATGCTGATACGACGGTATTTATGCAGCTATTGCAAGGCGATTTGTTCGCCGATTTTCCGAGCTTGCGTCTTATCATTCCGCACGGCGGTGGCGCCGTTCCGTACCATTGGGGACGCTACCGGGGTCTTGCGGATATGCTCAAAAAACCGCAGCTCTCGGCGCATGTCATGAAGAACGTTTTTTTCGATACCTGCGTCTACCACCAGCCAGGTATCAATCTGTTGTTCGAGGTTATCGACGTCGGCAATGTCTTATTCGCCTCAGAGATGGTCGGCGCCGTTCGCGGTATTGATCCAGAGACCGGGCACTACTTTGATGACACCAAACGTTACGTCGACGCGTTGACGCTTAGCGCTAGTGACAAGGCTAGAGTCTTTGAGCATAACGCGCGGCGCGTCTACCCGCGGCTCGATCAACATCTAAAGGCTCAAGGACGATGAGTGCTGCGCCATTTACGATGGATGCGGACTGGCTACCGTTCCACCCCGACCCGTCAGTGCCGGCGTTCAGAATGCCGCCCGGCGCGGTCGATGCGCATTGCCATGTGTTCGGGCCGGGAGCTGTATTTCCGTACGCGCCGGAACGTAAATACACGCCGTGCGATGCGAGTAAAGACGAGCTGTTCGCGTTGCGCGACCACCTCGGTATTGCGCGTAACGTCATCGTGCAAGCGACCTGTCATGGTACCGACAACCGTGCGCTGGTCGATGCGATCGTTAGTTCTAACGGACGCGCGCGTGGCGTTGCGTCCGTTAGTGCGGATATCAGCGATGCCGAATTGGAGGCGCTCCATTCGGCGGGTGTCCGGGGTGCACGGTTTAGCTTTGTGAAACGCTTGGTCGATAAAGACCCGCGGGCGGCGCTCAGTAACATCGGTGAGCGAATTCGCGACCTAGGCTGGCACCTCGTCATCTACTTCGAGGCCGTCGATCTGCCTGAGCTGTACCCCTTCTTGGCAGATTTACCCGGCACTGTCGTGTTCGATCACATGGGCCGACCCGACGTAGGTGCCGCCGCCGATGGTCCAGCATTCGAACGCTTCGTTCGCTTGCTGGACGACAATGACGCATTCTGGTGCAAAGTCAGTTGCCCGGAACGCTTGTCGATAAGTGGGCCGCCTGAATACCGCGACGTCGTACCGTTTGCACGCCGTATTGTCGAAACGTTCCCCGACCGGGTGTTGTGGGGAACCGACTGGCCGCATCCGAACATGAAGTCGCATATGCCGGATGACGGTAAGCTGATCGATTACGTGCCGACCATCGCGACCACCGAAACGTTGCAACACAAACTGTTAGTCGATAACCCGATGCGACTTTACTGGCCCGAGGAGGACGTCTAATGGCGCTCGATAAACCGTACAAAGATATCCCAGGGACGACCGTGTTTGACTCTACGCAGGCGCGTGCTGGTTATCACATCAACCAGTTCTTCCATTCGCTGCTTCGTCCTGAGAATCGCGAGCGCTTTCTCGCCGACGAAAAAGCCTACCTCGACCAATACCCGATGTCGGCTGAGCAAAAGCAAGCCGTATTGGATCGAGACTACAACCGGGTCATCCAACTCGGAGGCAACGTTTACTTCTTCGGCAAGTTGTTTTTCACGGATCAGTGGTCTTTCGAAGTCGGTGCCGCGGCGATGACCGGTATGGACCCGCAGGACTATCGCGCCATGATGGTCGGCGGTGGACGCAAAATCGACGGTAATCGCTACAAAGGGGAGTCTTAAAATGGCCAAGGTAACCGCAGGCGTAGCGACATCGCATGTTCCGGCTATCGGTGCTGCGATGGATCTCGGTAAAACGGAGACGGATTATTGGGCGCCACTGTTCGCCGGCTATGAGCCGTCCCGCCAATGGATGGCCGATAACACGCCTGACGTCGTTTTCTTGGTGTACAACGATCACGCGACCGTGTTTGATATGAAAATTATCCCAACGTTCGCGATCGGTTGTGGTGAATCGTTCCCGATTGCCGATGAGGGATGGGGACGGCGACCAGTCCCCGACGTTGTTGGTCATCCAGACCTTGCTTGGCACATCTCACAATCGGTCATACAAGATAACTTCGATCTGACCATCATCAATGAAATGAACGTCGATCACGGTTTATCAGTTCCGTTGTCGCTGATGTTCGGACAGCCAGACGCATGGCCGTGCCCAGTAATCCCATTCGCCGTCAACGTTGTTTTGTACCCGCCACCATCTGGGGAGCGCTGTTACCAACTCGGCAAGGCGATACGCAAAGCCATCGAGTCGTTTGATGATGACCTTAACGTACAGGTGTGGGGTACCGGTGGCATGAGTCACCAACTGCAGGGACCGCGCGCGGGGCTTATCAACCAAGAGTGGGACAATCGTTTTCTTGATCGACTCGTTGCCGAGCCTAAAGAGCTCGCACAGATGCCACATATCGAATACCTACGTGAAGCCGGGTCGGAAGGCGTCGAGTTGGTCATGTGGTTCATTATGCGCGGTGCGCTCGACGACAACGTTGACGTGCTGCATCGCTTCTATCACGTCCCTGCGTCGAACACGGCTGTGGGGCATTTGATTCTCGAAAATCAGTCGTAGTCTTCGGAGCTCAGCATGAAGGTTGTACTGGCAGGCGCCGGTGCTTTTGGTAAGAAGCATCTCGACGGCATAAAAAACATAGATGGAGTCGACTGCGTATCGGTCGTCGATCGAATCTTGGATTCAACCCAGGCGATCGCGAACGACTACGGTATTCCGCATGCAACGACCGACTTGGCCGAAGCGCTCGCGCAACCTGGTGTTGATGCCGCTATTCTGTGTACGCCGACGCAAATGCACGCGGCGCAGGCTATTCAGTGCCTCGACGCCGGCAAGCACGTCCAAGTCGAGATTCCATTAGCGGACTCGTTAGCCGACGCCGAGGCGGTAGTCGCAAAGCAACGCGAAACAGGCCTCGTCGCAATGTGCGGTCATACCCGGCGTTTTAATCCATCGCACCAGTGGGTCCACAACAAGATAAAAGCGGGTGAGCTCAGCGTGCAGCAGATGGATGTACAAACCTATTTCTTTCGCCGCAAGAACATCAACGCTGCTGGTGAGCCGCGCTCATGGACTGATCACTTGCTTTGGCATCATGCGGCCCACACCGTGGATTTGTTCCAGTACCAGGCCGGTGAGAACGTTGTTGAGGTTAACGGTATGGAAGGCCCGCACCATCCTGAACTCGGTATCGCGATGGACATGTCGATCCAAATGAAGACCGAGAGCGGCAAGCTGTGTACCTTGTCGTTGTCCTTCAATAACGACGGTCCATTAGGGACGTTTTTCCGTTACATCTGTGACAACGGTACCTACATCGCCCGCTACGATGACTTGGTCGACGGCTATGAGAACACCATCGATGTTTCTAACGTCGACGTTTCGATGAACGGGATCGAGCTGCAAGATCGGGAGTTTTTCGCTGCTATTGCTGAGGGCCGCGAGCCCAATTCGTCGGTGGCGCAGGTGCTTGCCTGCTACCAGACTCTCCACGCCGTCGAGCAGCAGTTCGGAAGCTGACGATGGCCAGTAAACGCAAGCTCGGTGCGTGGACAGTACCGCCGATTGGTCTTGGTTGCATGAACCTGTCGCATGCCTACGGTACGCCGCCGTCGCAGACCGACGCAGAGGCTGTGCTGCAAACGGCGTTGGACCTCGGTGTGACGCATTTCGATAGTGCGAGTTTGTATGGGTTCGGTCGTAACGAGGAATTGGTCGGATCGTTTCTGAAACAGCATCGCGACAACGTCGTGCTGGTCAGCAAGTGCGGTATGCGCGGCGAGAATGGGGTGCGGACAATCGATGGGCGACCGGAGAAGCTGCGCGAAGACTTAGAGAACTCGCTGCGAAGGTTGCAGACCGACGTTATTGATCTTTACTACCTGCACCGCTTCGACAAAAAGACACCGGTACCGATTGAAGACAGTGTTGGCGAGTTGGGTCGTATGGTCGAGGCGGGCAAGGTCCGTGCGATTGGCTTATCAGAAGTCTCGGCCGCGACCTTGCGCAAAGCGCAGGCGGAGCATCCGATTACCGCGGTGCAATCGGAGTATTCGCTGTGGAGCCGCAACGTCGAAATTGCAGTCCTCGATGCCTGTAGCGAACTTGGTGTTGCCTTTGTCGCTTTTTCACCACTGGCGCGAGGTTTTCTGACGGCGATCGATTTGGCGGCAAGCCAGTTTGCCGAAAAAGACATTCGCCGCGGTATGCCGCGGTTCCAAGAGCCGCAGTTGTCGTCGAATCAAGAATGGTTGGGGCAATTTCGAGAAATCGCGACCGAGGTCGGTGTTACACCGGCGCAACTATCGCTCGCTTGGGTGCTAGCGCGCGGTGCGCATATTCACGTTATCCCAGGGACAACGTCCATCGACCATCTACGTGATAACTGGGCGGCGGGAGATCTCGTGTTAGGCAACGACATCGTCGACAAACTGAGTGCGTTGGTCACACCGGAACGGGTCGTTGGCGCTCGCTACCCGGCTGGCACGCAAGCGGAGGTCGATACCGAGGAATTTGCGGCCTAAGCGTTCAGCGACCGGCGCGAGATCAAAGCCCGGTTAGGCTTCTGTTGGCGACTAAGGTTACTGAGCCGCTCGTCGCTGGCGGAGTTGATACTCGTATAGCGACGGCACAGTGGCGATCGCTTCGTTCAACATATCAACTTACGGCGCCGGCCTGTAGTCGAGCTTGAACGGCCGATTGCCGTGTAAACCAATAACCCGAGCCATCGGTCCCTCGTCCAGACCTTGTATTGTCACCGTTTCGTCCGGAAATGCACCGCCGGTTATCACCACACGAAGATTCCAAGTGGTATTGAAACCACCGTGGCCAGGTTGCCAGTAGGGTGCGCCGCTACCGTCGAAGACCGGCGAAACGGCACCGGCGTCGCGGCGTGTGGCCGGTTTGTGGAGCGTGACGTTATCGAAGAGATTTTGATGATTCGCGCCGGCGTGCTGATCGAGTGTCGGCGTTGTAAACACCTCCGCGTTTTTGTACACGCACTTGGTTGATTGCGTATTAAATGTCAATGAGTGCAATACCGGGTTCAGTACGGTCACGTTCTCAGCCAGTACGTTGTGGACGTTACCCATGTGTACCGCGTAATGCGCTCTGCGCGTACCATCCGAGACGATATTGCGGTACGTGAGGTTCGCGCTGGCATAGCTGAGGATGCCGCTATCGGCATTGGTTATACGTATATTGCGCGCCCACGAATCGAATGCCGTTGTAAAGTAGATGCCGTTGTAACCACGTTCCATGTGGTGGCCGAAGTACGGCGAGTCCGGAAATTCTAAGTGCAGGTCCTCGATACCGACGTGTTGCAGGCCTTCCCATGCAGCTATTTGCGCAGGAATGTTCTCGTTAGCGTCGTGCAGCAGAGCATCGGCGAGTCGGATGTTGTTGCCGTCGACTGCAAGAACTCGCGACGTTTGCCGAACCAGCGGTCGTTCCGGAAAAGACCAGTGATGCGAGCCGGCTTTATCGGCGTCGGCCCCATACAGCGCCTTGACGATGCCGGCTGCAGGGCCATCGCTATTGATCCATTGCAGTTGGACGATGTCGCCGGCGTTGATACCCGTGCTCGACGATACGACGATGTTTTGGTCGCCGCGCGCACCTTCCGCAATATCCGTGAGTTTATTTATCGTCGGATCGTATTCGACGAGGTACGGTGCTGTTCGTACACCCGGCTTTTGAATCCACAGAAAGCCGCCGCTCCATGAATATTCAGAAAAGTAGTCGTTGAGGTTCTTATCCGGCTCGATCTGCCGTTTGTCGAGTTTTACTAAGTACTGGCGTAGTTCATCGAGCGAGTCGCTTCTGTCGACCTGTTTCAGCGGCCGCGGAAAGTAAAGAACGGTACCGCCGGTGCCCGACCCCGCCCCCTGAATGACAAATTCTGAACGCGTGATACGGACAATCTCTGAGAGCCGGTAGCGGCCTGCCGAAAAACGGACGATAACCGGACCATCGACGTCGTTGGCGGCGGCTACGGCGGCCAAAACCGCTTTCGTGTCATCAATGCCATCGTTAGGTGCAGCGCCGTGATCATCGACCAAGACGACGGTGCCAGCAGCGCTGGGTAGTGCGGAAAGGCCGTTCTCGTACCCAGCAAACGAATAGTCTGGCAGGAAGTCCTTAGCTTCTGTTGTCCCCGTAGACAATATTTTAGGGACGACATTTAGGTCGTGGGTGGTTTGGGCATAGGCATTCGGCACGAACACTGAGAACAGCAGGCTTAAGAATAAAAAATATATAAGGAACAATAGCTTAATAAGATTCATTGCGGATCAAGCGTTCTCTCGAAGCACGTAGCCACAATAGCGAAGCGGGATAGCGGCAGCAATCCCCCGCTGTTCGGTCGCTCCTCGTCGGCGGATTCGGCAAGTTTGACACCGGTGACATTTTGCGTATGCTGATTTGCGGGTAGATCAAGTCAATCCGATTTCGATTAAGCAAGAACTTCCCGGGGGGGGATCAGTGAAATATCGAATTAGTACGACGGCGCTCGCAGTTACTGTGACGGCGCTCGGTTTCTCATCTGTTGTTTCTGCGCAAGAAGAGGCCATCGACGAGGTGGTCGTCCAAGGTATTCGTGGCTCGCTCGCCAGCGCGGTCGATCAGAAACGCAACTCCGACAAACTCGTTGAAGTGGTTATTGCCGAGGACATCGGTAAGTTGCCGGACCAAAACCTTGCGGAGGTGCTGGAGAACATTACCGGGATCCAAATCACCCGTACCGCGGGTGTTGGTACCGGGGTTCAGGTTCGCGGTACAAACGCAAATCGGGTTGAATTCAACGGCGTCTCTACCGTTGCTTCTGGCTCCGGCCGCAACGGCATCGACTTCGAAGACGTTAACCCGGCCATCATCTCTGCGGTCGAGGTCATTAAGTCGCCAGATGCGAAAGTCATCGAGGGTTCCGTCGGTGCGACGATTAATCTCAAGACCATTCGCCCGTCCGATATCAACGAGACGTTGGCGGCAGCGCGTATCCAGATTGAAGACAGCAGTCTCACGACCGACGGGCGCCAGCCGCGGTTTTCTGCGGCTTTTGGCGATAATTGGGAAACCGGGATCGGTACGCTTGGATTTGTCCTAAGTGGCAGCTATACGGAACAGGAGTCCGTTTCCTTCCGACCACGCGTAGACCGTGACAATCGGGTAAGTCCGCCAGGCACCAATCCTGCTGAGTATCTAGGGATCCAGTTTCTCGTTCAGGAACAGGAAAATTTCGATTACGAAACGACCAATATCGCGACGACGTTCGAATGGTCGCCGAACGACAATTTGAAATTTAGTCTCGATGCAATCATCAACGACCAGGAGCGCAGCCAGGACAGCTATCGTTTGCAAGCGTCCGGTGTCAGCGCACTGATCAACGACAGTATTCCAACGGCCTTTGAGACCGTGAACTTCGGTTTTGGTCCACCCAGTTTAGGCGCGTTCCCAGCAGCGCTACGCGGCTTCATAGAACCGAATCTCGCCGTTGACGACGACGATCCCAACTTGCGCTTCTCAAGCGATACCGGCGCTCGGATCACCGATAGCGAAGTGTTCGCGCTAGCCGGCGAGTGGACTGGGGAGCGTTGGACGGTTCGAGCGGAAGTCGCATCGACCACCTCGGATACCAGCAATCCGAATTTGAGTACGACGCTAAATTTCCTCAACCCGAACTGCCCGCTTGATGGCACCAGTAACGACAACTGCACCCCGTTCGCATACGACCTGTCCGGCGGTTCATTGTCGTGGGGAATCAATTTCGATTCACCGTTCGCACCGACCGCCGCCGATCTCGTCAACCCGGCGAATGTCGTTCTTGATCAGGTGATTGTCGGGCGCAACACAACAGAAAACGAAGAGACGGCGTTTCGGGTCGACTTCACGGTCGACACCGAGTGGCGCGGCTTCACATCGGTCGACTTCGGTCTGCGCTTCAACCAATCCTCGAGTGTCTTTAACGATGTCGAGGATCGGATAGGCGGCTTTAGCCAGCTTGTAGATAGTCCAAATGGCCTGCTGTTTGAAGAGTTACTGGTTCGCGGGCCGAGTAATTACAGCGATGCCGATGGCCGAGCGCTGTTTATCCAGAACTTCCTACTGGTTGATCCTAACCGGGCGTTTTCAGACCCTGCCGGCACAGTCGATATCCTGCAGAATGCGGTGATTCAGCACGATCCGACCAGTCCCGATATCTTGGCGCTGGCCTCAGATCAGAATCAGTTCTATGACGTGTCCGAGGACACAACGGCGCTGTATGCACAGGCGAATTTCGAAGCGGGTATCTTCCGCGGCAATATTGGTTTCCGCTACGTCGATACAGAGGTTGATTCCGTCGCATTCGGACCGGAAGATGCCAATGGGCTACGTCAATTGCAGTCCACGAAGGGCGACTACGACTTCATTCTCCCCCGCTTGAATGTCGTAGCGGATGTCAGGGACGACTTGCTCATTCGTTTCGGTTTTGGCTCCGATATCCGCCGACCGAATTTCAACGATCTGAACACGGCTTTTACGTTCGACCCGCAAGAAAATTCAGTGGTCGCGTTGGGTAATCCCGGGCTTGAGCCAGAAGAGGTTGACTCGATCGACTTATCGGTGGAGTGGTACTTCGCTGATTCGGCCGTAGCGAGTATCGGTTACTTTCGTAAAGAACGAACCAACATCTTTGGTGTCGATTTCGACGGCGCGTTGCTGGTTGAAGACCCAACGACGACCAGTGGTCTCGCTCGTGAGACCGACCCGACTTGTCCGGGCGGTGGTATCTTCAACCCAACCGTCATTCCGAATGTGTTGGGCGACCCGAATACCGTTGGCTTGTGCGTAGACTCAACGCGTCCGGGTAACGATCCCGAAACGACAACGCAGACGGGAATCGAGCTGGCCTTCCAGTACGACTTATCGAGTTTCGAAGATCGCCTCGGGTGGGCGTCGGGCTTCGGTGTCATCGCCAACTACACGATTCAGGATTTTAGCGGCGGTTCCGCGGAAGACTGTACGTCAGGGCGTGGCCAGCAAGTGCTGGGAGACGTGTGTTTAGCGCGCGGTTTGTTGGATTTCTCCGAGACCGCCTACAACTTTACCTTGTACTACGAGAAATACGGTTTATCGGCACGCATGCGTTACACCTGGCGCGAAGGATTCCGTACCCAGGATTTTGGTGGCGGTGCTAACACAAGTGGCAGCAGCACCTTTAGTTTCCCGGTCCGGACACTCGATCGGGGTCAGTTAAACGCCAGTATCAACTACGCCATCAACGACAATTTTTCGGTCGAGCTGCAAGGCGTGAACTTGACCGAAGAGCGTATCGATCAGCACTGCGTCGCGGAAAGCGGACCGCTTTGCTTCGTTGGCTTCCCGGATCGCCGTATCGCGCTGGGTGCCACGTATCGGTACTAATCGCAAAACCCCCTGGAGCATTCTAAGTGGAGTGTCCCCGGAAGAAGTCGCAACCGCGTTGCGGCTTTTTCTGGGGGTTCCAGGGCTCTGGTTAACGTGAACGCGTAGTCCGCTACGTCATCAAACAACTTGTGCAGCGGGACCGATTCCGAAGACCGTCCGCGAACCCAAGTGGCCAACGGATGACAGCACAGGTAACATTGACACCGGTGACATTTGTTTCAAAGCTGCACAAAAATAAAAAGACCCCCGCCCGTGTCAGTCGGTAACTTACAGGCGATTGACCAAGCGATTCTTCCGGGGAGGAGAGCGTAAGTGTCAGCGCCTCAAGAGACAAACGAATCGGCTACGTCGTTACCGCCCGAGCTCGATACGATCTCGCGACAACTGGTTGCCGCTCGCACCAACGCCGAGCCGCTGAGTCAGTTCCCCGGTACGTTGCCGGCAACGCTCGATGCGGCGTATGCCGTCCAGTCCGCGTCGATAGCGCGTTGGCCCGATACGATTGCTGGCTGGAAAGTGGGCATGATCCCGCCTCCATACCGACAACGATTAGCGGCCGAGCGCCTGTCGGGTCCGATTTTTCGTCGCGCTGTCTGCACCGTAGCAGCGGGCGACGACGTCACGACGCCTATTTACAAAGGTGGCTTTGCGGCCGTTGAGGCGGAGTTTGTTTTTGAGCTGGCGGCAACGATAACGCCGGTCGCGCGCGACTACTCCGATACGGAGCTGATCGACTGTAGTGCGGCGTTACGCGTCGGTGCGGAGATCGCGAGTAGCCCCATGGCGGACGTAAATCGTCTTGGCCCGAGTTGCGTTGTTTGCGACTTCGGTAACAACGAGGGTTTGTTGGTTGGGCCACGTATTGCCGATTGGGCCGATATTCCGCCCGAGTTATTAAGAGCGACAGTCAGTGTCGACGGCATAGTTGTCGGCCAAGCGACAGCGGCCGCTATCGACGGCGGCCTATTGCAAGCCTTGCGTTTTCTCGTAACCCTATGTGCCAACCGTAAGCTTACGCTTACGGCCGGTACGTTGGTTTCCTGCGGCGCATTGACCGGGATTCATGACGTTACTGTCGACTCGAGGGCGACGGTCGATTTCGATGAATTCGGCTGCTTTGACGTTTCCTTCGAGGCGATGTTACCGCTGCAGCAGCGCCAATCGGCGGTACGGGTTTGAGAACACAGTAGTTATGGTTCGAGCGCGACGTAAGTCCGAAGTTGACTACGCAGCCGCCGCGCGGCAATGGGCAGAGAATAATAAGGACGGCCGCAAGCCGACCATGCGCGATGTGGCCGAGCTTGCAGGTGTCTCTAAGAAAACCGTTTCACGCGTCATTAACGATTCGCCACTAGTAAACGAGGCGACCCGGAAAGGTATCCAAGGTTTAATAAAAGACATTGGCTATCGACCAGATCCACAAGCTCGAGGTTTGGCGTCACGGCGGTCGTATCTGGTCGGCCTTATCACCGACAATCCGACGCCACAGTATGTCGTCAACATTCAGCACGGCATCTTGGATGTGCTTCGAAAGACCGGCTATGAGTTGGTCGTACACCCCTGCGATCGCAAAAGCGATACGTTCCTTGACGACGCACGGCGTTTTATCGAGGTTCAGAAGCTTTACGGCGTTATCTTGACGCCATCGGTGTCCGAGGATGAGCGACTCGCCGAGATCATGCGCGAGTTGGGTTGTGCGTATATCCGGATCGCGTCCATCGCCTTGGACATGGAACGACGCATGATTGTCACCAACGACCGTGTCGGTGGTCGCGAGGCTGCGCATCATCTCGCCAAGCTCGGTCATACCCGTATTGCCCTTATCGCCGGCCGCCGTAGCTTTCGCTCGTCGTACGAGCGCCGTGCCGGCTTCGAAGAGGGCCTAGCTGAGCACGGGATCAGTGTTCCGCCAAACTATGTATTGCAAGGCGACTACACCTTCGAATCCGGGCTTGCGCTCGGCTCTGAGATTTTGGATCTCGACTCGCCGCCGACCGCCGTGTTCGCATCGAACGACGAAATGGCCGCTGGCGTATTGCAGGCATTGCACGTCGCTGGGCAAACGCCTCCCGATGCACTGTCGGTTGTCGGGTTTGATGATTTCGAAACCGCTACACGAGTTTGGCCGCGGCTCACGACAGCTAGAACACCCGCACGACGCATCGGCCGCTTGGCTGCGGAGCGGCTGTTTGAGTTTGACGATGAAGGCAATGAATTAACGGGTGAGAACGAAACAGTCCCTGAGTTAATCGAGCGCGATTCGACTCGACGGCCACGTAAAGCAGGCAGTAAGTAGGCGGTTGTTAAACCAAAACAACCGATCTCGCCGGTATAGGGATCGAGCATGAAAGACCTGACTAACACGAACGCCGATGCCGGCATAAACCCGGAGTGAAAAGCGCCCATGGTCTCGCCACTGTTTAGTCTCGACGGCAAAGTTGCTTTAGTAACCGGTGCAAACACAGGGCTCGGTCAAGCGATGGCCGTGGCATTAGCGCAGGCTGGCGCCGATATCGCGTTGGTTGGCCGCTCTGCCCCCGATGAGACCGAGGCGATGGTTCGCGACACGGGTCGCAAGGCAACGATTGTCATGGCTGATCTCAGCACCGCGAGTGTCGCCGCCGACGTCGTCAGGCAATCGGCGCAGGTGCTTGGCACCATCGATATCCTCATCAACAACGCCGGAATTATTCGCCGCGAAGACGCCTTGTCGTTTACTGAGACCGATTGGGATGACGTCATGGCAACAAATTTAAAGGTGCCGTTTTTCTTGGCGCAGGCTGTCGCCCAATCGCTAGTCAGTCAGCAGCGCCGCGGCAAGATTATTAACGTCGCTTCGTTGTTGTCATTACAAGGTGGCATTCGGGTTGCGTCGTACACGGCCAGTAAGAGTGGTCTTGCTGGACTCACCCGATTGCTAGCGAATGAATGGGCGGCCACCGGCATCAACGTCAACGCGATTGTTCCGGGTTACTTTGCGACCAACAATACGGTTGCGCTGCAGGCTGATGAGGTACGTAACCGGCAGATTCTGGAGCGCATCCCGGCGGGTCGCTGGGGTGAGCCGTCGGATCTTGGCGGCGCGGCGGTTTTCCTCGCCTCGGGTGCTTCCGACTATGTGCACGGCGCATTACTCCCCGTTGACGGTGGATGGCTCAGTCGGTGATCGGGCGCCGCCATCTCCTGTTAGCGCCGTTGTTACTGACGGCGTGCAGCGAGCGCAAAGGGTCACGACCGCTGTTTGCGGCCGATTCCCAGCCGGATGACTATCCAACAACGCAAGGCCTGCACGCGATTGATCGAATGCTCGATGAGCGCACCAACGGCGAGATGCGGGTCCGTGTTTACCCGGGCGGTCAGATGGGCGCTGAGAAAGATACGCTGGAGATCGCTGTATTCGGTGGGTTGGATTTAACCCGTGTAAATTTGGCGCCGATCAACTCGATCGTTCCAACGACCATCGTTCTGGCGCTGCCGTTTTTGTTTAATTCAATTGCCCATTCGCGCGCGACGTTCGATGGACCGATCGGCCGACAAATCCTCGATTCGATGATGCCGTTCGGCCTGCGCGGCATGTGCTACTACGACTCCGGCGCTCGCTCGTTCTACAACACAAAACGACCGATCGTTTCGCCGGACGATATCGCCGGCATGAAAATCCGCGTACAGAATTCTGATATCTACGTCGCGATGATCCAGGCACTCGGTGCAAACCCGACACCGATCCCCTATGGCGAGGTGTATCAGTCGCTCGTCCAGGGTGTCGTCGACGGGGCGGAGAACAACTATCCCTCGTATGAAAGCTCGCGGCATTTCGAAGCGGCCGGGCATTACTCGCTCACGCGCCACGTTATGGCACCCGAACTCGTTGTCGCGTCGCGGCGCAGTTGGGACCGTATGAGCCGAGAAGAACAAGATGTACTGCAGACCGCTGCCACCGAATCGGTGCCGTTTATGCGCGGCCTCTGGGATGCCCGGGTCGAGGTTTCGAAGCGCCGGGTGCTCGAGCGCGGCGTCGCAGTTGTCGAGAACGTTGATCACTCGGCGTTTGCCGAGAAGATGCTGCCGGTCTGGGATCGATTCGTGACAACACCGTCGATGCGAGCAACGGTCGACGACATCGTCAGCCTCGGTGCGACTTTAGGAGGGCCCAATGAGTAACCCGGTCAGCCGAGCCAGTGGGGCGATTAGCGTGTTTGCGAAGTGGTTCGCCGGTATTGGCCTGTTGGTCATGACGGCAATCATCGCGCTACAAGTTTTCGCGCGCTACGTTCTGAACGACAGTCCGGCCTGGGCTGAGCAAGCTGCGTTGCTGTTGATGATCTGGTACGTATTCATCGCGGCTGCGGCCGGTGTCCGCGAAGGGTTTCATATCCGCATCGCGGTCTTCGTCGACAACTTACCGACACCGCTCCGTCGCCCGGTAACACTGCTGGCGCATCTAGTCGTGATCGGATTCGGTTTAGCGATGGCTATCTTCGGCGTCGAGCTAGCCCGAGAGACGTGGCAACACGTCATTCCAACGCTCGGCATTCCAAGAGGCTACGCGTATATACCAATCGCGATATCGGGGGTTTTGATAACCGGTTTCGCCATTGAGCGGCTGGTCGCCGAACTGCGCGTGGCGGAGGTTAGCTCGCGATGGAGTTAACCGTATTAATCAGTGTGCTGCTGGTATTACTGGTGATCGGTGTCCCGGTTGCATTCGCACTCGGTGCGGCATCCATGGTGACGTTCTTCTTGCTCGATATTCCATTGGTTGTTGGCTTTCAGCGCATGGCCGCAAGCATGAATATCTTCGCGTTGATGGCTATTCCATTCTTCGTATTCGCTGGCGATTTGATGCACCGTGCGGGTATTGCGGAGCGTCTGATCCGTGTTGCCGATGCCGCACTCGGCCGCACACGAGGCGGTTTGGGGCAGGTCGACGTCGGTGCGTCGATGTTGTTCGGCGCTGTTTCGGGGTCAGCGATTGCGAGCGTGTCGGCGATTGGTTCGACCCTCGGACCGATGATGCGTGAAAAAGGCTACGACTCGGACTATGTCGTCAACGTATCGGCGACGGCAGCCATCACCGGCCTACTGATTCCGCCGTCACACAACATGATTATTTACGCAGCGGCTGCCGGCGTCAGTATTTCACTGGCCGATTTGTTCCTCGCGGGCGTCATTCCAGGTTTACTCACCGGCTTATTGTTGATGGTCGCGGCCTACATCGTCGCCGTTAAACGGCAGTATCCGCGCGGCGCTTTTCCCGGCTGGCGAGCTTTCGTGCTGGCCTTTGCTGGTGCGATTCCCGGACTGTTGGCAGCCGCGATCATTGTTGTTGGTGTGTTGTCGGGTGTATTCACGCCAACGGAGTCGGCCGGTATTGCTGTCGTCTACACCATGCTCGTTGCGTTGTTTATCTATCGTTCGTTGACTTGGGATCGCTTTGTTGCGGCGGTCACAGCATCGGTAAGAACAACCGCGATGGTTATGATTGTAATCGGTGCAGCCGGTGCATTTGGCTGGCTACTGGCCTTGTTGCAAGCGCCCACTCAGCTTGCAGATGTGTTGAAAGGGATTACCGAAAATCCGCTGTTGTTGTTGCTGCTGATTAATCTCGTGCTGTTAGTGCTCGGCACGTTTATGGATATGGCGCCGCTGATCATTATCACGACGCCCATATTTCTGCCCATGGCCACAGAGCTCGGCATGGATCCGGTCCAGTTCGGCATCATGTTGTTGTTGAACCTCGGTATTGGGCTGGTGACGCCGCCAGTTGGCGCCGTACTTTTCGTCGGCTGTGCGATCGGTAAGATTCCGATCGAACAAACCGTACGTACTATCTGGCCGTTTTATGGTGCGCTAATCTTGGCGTTAATCGCCGTTATCTACCTGCCGAGTCTGTCGTTATGGCTGCCGAGTCTGTTGGGGTGAGCACAGCAGTTAATCGTAGATGACGTTACTGACGTTATAACCGTCGTTGTTCGCGCGTATAGGCGCTGTGCCCTTCATCGAAACGTCACTAATGTTTGTGATTGGCTCGCCGTTGGTTAAAAAGAGCTCAAGCGGTGCGCTGTCGACCCATCTCGAGTCGACGATATTAAGGTTCTGGACACCATGAAACAGCATCGACGCCCTCGACTTATTGCGTTTACCCAGGCCGACATTGGTAAACGTTGTATCGGCAATACTGACGATCGGTCCAAAGGTGCTCTCGTCGGTGCCACCCCGATACAGATTCGCAACCGCACCTTGCACATCGGTAAATACGCTGTCGGCGATGCGAACGTTTTCGGCGTTGTAGATCCCAAGGTCATCGGTCTCTTTGTCAAGCGCGAGGATCGAGCCTGTCACATTCGTCATCTCCGACGCCAGGATCTCAATCCGGTCGGCGAACGTGCTGCGATAGACCTTGAGAAAGTCGTAGCTGTGGTTGACGTCTAGATCGGTGACTTTGACGTTACGGACGGTCAACGAGTAGTTCTGGTTCATCGAATACCGATCGGTACTAATCACATTATTACCAGCGAGGTCCGGCGATTCGCTGCCATCGATCCAAACGTTATCGAGCTCCAATGAGCCACCATTACTGATAATGAAAAAGCTCGATTTTTCTGAGCGAATGACCGGCTTTTCGCCGGGTGGTGCGACGATGGAGAGGCTGTGCCTCGTCGGCGCGTATTTCGTCAGCAAATACGTACCGCCATTCTCAAGCACCAATGTATCGCCGGGCTGACTGGCTACCATCGCAGTGAGGATCGTATTCGTGCCTGGCGGGACGGCCATTTCTACGCCACTACGAAACGCCGCTGACAGCTCTGTTTTCGGATAAAAGTCGGCCCCGGTATCCGCTTTAGAGACTGGCAATTTAACGGGCCCAAAGTCGATATCGGCCAGTAGCTCTGCGCTCGGTACACGCAGGCCATCGCCATTCTCCGAGATCTGGTACGGGACTTTGGTAAAGCCAGAATCCAATGGGGCGCTGGCGTCTTCGTTGATGCTGTTGTTCTCGAAACTGATACCCGAGATATCGTCGTAAACGGTGAACGGGTTTAGATTTGTTTGCGACAGAATGATGTTGTTATGCATCGTTGTACCGGTCGGTGGTGCGGACCGTTCGTCATCGGCGCCGGCGCACAGCTGTATATGATCGCTGTCGATAACGACGTTGTTATCGAGCACAGAGTCTATGACTGGGTCGTAGCGGTTGATTGGCCCATTCGGTACGCCGTTCATAATCACCAGTGCGCCGCGAAAGCGGTGGCCTGTCAGGCCATACAGATAGTTGTTTCTGACGGTTTGGTTCTCATTAATAATGCGAATGCCGCCCGTATTCGGTTGCCGATTACCGAGAAAGTAATTGTTCTCGACTAGGGTGTAGTGCCCATGGCGCATCGTTAGCGTGCCTTGGCTTTCGAAAAACACATTGTCACGAATTTCGTTACCGCAGGACTTACTAGAAATAATCTCGAGCTCACCGCTGGTGCGGTCGAAGTAGTTTTGCCGGACGACCGTATTGGAGAATTCTCGCGAAAAGTGGCTTGTTCCTATACGGAGTGTCTCGCCGCCGTTCGATCCCAGCGTCTGTCGCGGACCGAAATAATTGCGCTCAATTATGTGGCCGTTCTCACGGCTTCCCTCGGTATTCATTTTTACAGCGAGCGTGACGCCTCGATTGCCTTTATTGAGCAGCGTGTTGTTGTCGAAACGATTGCGCTTACCGTAAATGGCCACCCACGTATCCGCGGAATGGCGTTCTGGATTGCTGAAGCCATCGATTACCGTATTGGTGACCCGCGAGTCGCTCGCCAACTCGTCTTTCGCTGTCCGGAACGATATGACCTCGCTCGTTGGTGTGTAGCCGTTTTTGAAAACGAGATCGGAAACGACGATGTGACTGCCCGAGATCGACAGGTTTGATTGCCCGGATAAAACGACGCCACCTGCGGTTTCGGCGGTTAGCTCGATCGGTGCGTCCGTTGTCCCGTTCGCTCGCAGCACCAATTCAACATCGCGCCACTCGCCGTCCGCCAAAATGATTTTATCGCCTGGTGCGGCGGCCAGTGCAGCTGCGTCAAATTCTGTTTTGTTACGAACCACACCGTTCGTAGTGGGGGAACAGGCCGCTAGTGCCGTCACGCAGGCGACTACCCATGCGGTTGTATTGCTGGCTGTTCTCATTCGCTCAAGCCGCTCCGCCAGTCGGGACCGATTCAAGAAAGCGCGCGCGGCTCTCCGCCGCCTCATTGCGAAGTGCTTCGACTGCTTGCGCTTCGGACGCATCGATCATCGATGCCAGCAGCCGCGTAAAGTGCTCCTGCATCGCTTCGCGAGCAGCGTTCGCGTCGCGGCGCTGTAATGCTTCAAGAATGTCCATGTGCTCGCGACCGCGCTTGCCCGCCGTTGCATCCGAGCACACCGACGCGTGGGCTTCTTGCACGGCGGGTAATTCGGTCCGCATTCGCCATAGCGATTCAATCGTGTATCGCACGGCGGCATTGCCGGACGCGTTAGCGATAATCTGATGAAATTCCCGATCGGCGTCATCGGCGATGCGCGTGTCATCCGGGTGAGGTCGCGACATCACATCAACCAAGAGGGCCAGTCTCGCCAGCGCCTCGTCGCTAATTACGCGGGCAGCGAGGGCCGCTGCCTCCGATTCAAACAGCAGCCGGGCTTGGGTCAGTTCCAAGGCGCTGACCGTCGGGACCGGATTTTTGCCGCGCTTTGGTCGATCACTGACATAGGCCCCGGAGCCGGCCCTAATCTGGATATGGCCGGTGGCTTGCAGCGCGATTTCTGCCTCGCGGATCGTCACGCGACTGACGCCAAGCTCCTCGGCGAGCTCGCGTTCGCCGGGCAGGCGGTCACCCGGTTGGTAAACGCCTGTCGCGATACGTTGTTTGAGTTGGCTAGCTACAGATTCGTACAAGCGTCGGTCCATCAGTGTCACCTTGTCAGATAAATTGGTAAGACCAATATCGACAGTTTAACGCAGCCGCTCGCGAATAAAAACTCGAACGATTTCAAACAAGAACCGTTATTATTGTCGATCGAAGATCTAATTGGACTGTTCAATTGTAAGCGATTGACCTGTACAGTTAGGCGATGTTCAAACACCGCGTTGCCGCTATTTATCCCCGCTCCGGACCGTTTTCCAATCGATTCGGCGTACCGGTGTTGGCTTGGTTAGTCGTCGTGGGTATTGCCTCCGTCAGCGAAGCGGCAGCCAGTGAGCATCCTAGACTTGTACTTACGACCGATGGCGTTGTCCGAATTCGGGCCGAACTTGGCGGCGTACCGTTATTCGATGCGACGCTCGCCAAGGTCCGCGCAGAAGTCGATGCAGAGATCGCGCGAGGCATCGAGACTCCGCTGCCAAAAGACTTCTCAGGTGGGTATACGCACGAGCGCCACAAACGCAATTTTCTGCTGATGCCGCAAGCCGGTGCGTTGTTCCAAATTCTGGGCGATGAGAAATACGCCATCTTTTTGCGGTCGATGTTCTTGCAGTACGCGGCGATGTACAAGGATTTGCCGTTGCACCCGCAGGAGCGCTCCTACGCACGCGGCAAGTTGTTTTGGCAGTGTTTGAATGATGCGAACTGGCTGCTCTATGCGAGCCAGGGGTATGACGCGATTTACGACTGGCTCTCCGCCGAGGAACGCCGGCGATTGGAGGCGGAACTGTTCCGGCCATTCGCCGATTTTTTGTCGGTCGAAAACCCGCAGTTCTTCAACCGTATTCACAACCACAGTACGTGGGGTACGGCGGCGGTGGGCATGATCGGATTGGTGATGGGCGACGACGATTTAGTGAATCGAGCGCTCTACGGCCTCGACGATGCCGGTCTGGATCTATCCGCCAGAGACAACGATGGTGGCTTTATCAGGCGCGCCGACGACGGCGCGGGATTTCTCGCTAACCTGGACAAGCCGTTTTCGCCGGATGGTTACTACACGGAAGGGCCGTACTATCAGCGCTACGCGATGTACCCATTCCTGATGTTCGGCCAGAGCTTGCACAACGCAAAGCCGGAGCTCGGCATTCTCGACTATAAAGATGGCGTGCTTCTTAAAGCGGTCGATGTGCTGCTGCGCTTGACCGATGCCGACGGCGAGTTTTTTCCCCTCAACGACGCCCAGAAGGGCATGTCCTACCTATCGAGCGCGACCGTTGCGGCTGTCGACATTGCCTACCATGTTGGTGCTGGTGATCCTCATCTGCTTGGCGTTGCCGCGCAACAAGCCCAGGTAACGCTTGATGATGCCGGTTTCGCTGTCGCCGTCGGTATCCGTGATGGGCTTGCGACACCGTACCGCCGCCGGTCCGTGAATCTATCCGACGGTGCTAAGGGCGACGAGGGCGGCGTTGCGATCCTGCGGGACGCTGGCGAGCGGCAGAGCGTCGTCTTCAAATACTCGGCGCAAGGTCTAAGCCATGGGCATTACGATAAGTTGTCGTTTTCGTTGTATGAGCATGGCACCGAAGTTCTGCAGGACTATGGGTTAGTGAGGTTCGTCAATATCGAACAAAAGGGTGGCGGAAACTACCTGTCCGAGAACACGACCTGGGCCAAGCAAACCATTGCGCACAATACGCTGACGCAGGATCAGCAATCGCATTTCGGCGGGAAATACGCGGTTGGGAGTGAGCATCATTCGGTGTTGGCTTTCTACGATGCGAGCGATCCAAGTGCCCAAGTCATTAGCGCGTTCGAGCCAAACGCATACCCCAACTCCGAGCTCAGGCGAACGATGGCGCTGCTGTCGCCATCCTGGTCAGAGCGTCCCATTCTGTTGGATCTATTTCGCGTGGACGCGGATGGCCGTCACCAGTATGACTTACCGTTCTGGTTTTTGGGCCAGCATCTGGCAACCAGTTTTCCAATTGAGACACCGCCAGCGCCTCGCGTTCTCGGTACCGACAACGGCTACCAGCATCTTTACGTTGAGTCGGTTGGCCAGCCTGCGGACGAGCAGGCGCACTTTCAGTGGCTACGCGGTGGGTCGTTTTACACATTGACAGTCGCTGTGACGCCTGGCGACAACTGGCTGTTCACCCGACTTGGGGCGAACGACCCGGACTTTAACCTGCGCAGAGATGCCGCCGTTATTGTTCGTCGCGAAGCGACTGGGTCGACGCTGTTCGCCAGCGCCATTGAGGGGCACGGCAGTTACGACCCCGTCTCTGAGTTGACGCGGCAACCGCGCGGCAGCGTCGCCGCACTGCGTGTCTTGCACGACAGTAGCGACTACACGGCCGTTGAACTCGTTGGTCGCAGCGATCGTCGCGGACTCTTCGTCGTTGCGAACAGCGACACCCATCCATCGGCAAGACACCGGCTACGTGCGGGTGATAACGACGTTGAGTGGCGAGGGCCATTCCACTTTAAAGAAGTAAACCAATAAGGTCGGAAGGAAAACACAGTGAAGAGCTTAGACGGAAAAGTCGCCATCGTGACCGGCGGCGCACGGGATATTGGCCGGGCGGTTGCTGAGAAGCTAGCCACAGAGGGCGCCAAGGTGGTTGTTAACTATTTCAGTAACCCAGCATCGGGTGACGACACCGTAAAGGCGATCGAGGCGGCCGGCGGAACGGCCATCGCTGTCGCTGGTGATATGACGAAAAGTGCCGATGTCACGAATCTCGTGGAGCAAACGCAAGCGGCGTTCGGCGATTCCATTGATGTGCTGGTCAATGTTGTCGGTGGTCTTGTCGCTCGCAAGTCGCTACAAGAGATGGACGGTGAGTTCTTCGATCGCCTAATGCGCCTAAATGTTACTAGCACGTTTCTCGCTACACATGCGGTCGTCCCAAACATGCCATCGGGCGCAGCCATCGTTAATTTCGCCTCCCAAGCTGGTCGCGACGGGGGCGGCCCTGGAGCGTCGGCGTATGCGACGTCGAAAGGTGCGGTTATGACGTTTACACGCGCGATGGCTAAAGAGCTCGGTCCGTCTGGCATTCGCGTTAACTGTGTTTGCCCGGGGATGATTAGTACCAGTTTCCACGATACGTTTTCGAAGCCTGAAGTTCGCAAAAATGTTGCTGCTGCAACGCCACTGCGCCGCGAGGGCGCAGCGCCGGAAGTTGCAGACCTTGTTGCGTACTTAGCATCGTCTAGCGCCAGTTTCGTTACCGGTGCCAGTGTCGACATCAACGGTGGTTTGCTCTTCTCGTAGGCTGTCACGGTAACTAGTACGATGGCGAGCATCAGCGTTTTCGGTGAGCCGCTGCTCGAGTTGGCGTCGACCGAGGCCGGCATCGTCTTCGGTGCTACGCAGCTCGGTGTAGCCGGGGACACGTTAAATACGGCGGTCTATTTAGCCCGCCTTGGACACGACGTCAGTTTCATAACGGCGCTCGGTACTGATACCTATTCCGATGCGATTGTCGATCGTCTTCATCAAGAAGGTGTTGCTACCGAACACGTTGTTCGGCATCCATCTCGCCTTCCGGGCCTTTACGCAATACGTACCGATGACGATGGCGAGCGTTACTTTACGTATTGGCGCGACCAGTCAGCGGCGCGCGATTTCTTCTCGTTGCCAACGGCAAAATCGGCGATCGAGTCGGCGTTAGCGTCCGATCTCTTCTACTTCAGCGGAATCTCTCTCGCGATACTGCCACCCGAGCACCGTGACAAATTGTTGGGCGTTGCACGCGCTTGTAAGGCGCGTGGCGTTCGTGTGGCGTTTGACGGTAACTACCGACCGTACGGCTGGCAGTCGCCAGACGCGGCCCGCAACTGTCTGACCAGCGTCGGCGCAATTGCCTCAATCGTGCTGCCAACCAGCGAAGATGACGATACGTTGTTCGGCAAAGCCGACCCGGTGACCCATGCCAATCGTTGGCGTGCAAGCGGCGTCACTACCGTTGTCGTTAAAAACGGTCCTGATGGCGCTTGGCTCTTAGCCGATACCGACGTGCCGCAACATGTCGCTGTCGAGCACGTCGTGCAGCCGATCGATACAACCGGAGCCGGCGATAGTTTTAATGCCGGTTTTCTGGCAGCGTTATTGGACGGCCAAGCGGCCGAGCGGGCCGCCATGGCCGGCAATCGTTTGGCAGGGCGCGTGATTCAATACCGTGGCGCGCTGATCTCGCTAGCCGATATGCCGTAAGTCGTCTAAGGCGTGGCACGAACGAGCGACAGCCTTGCACGCAACCGAGGTATGAGTATGGTTCTGATAACTCTGTTGCTCGATCTGTTGTCGAGTCGAAAAGGTCGAATCACTGCAGCCTGTGTTGCTGCACTCATTGCGGCTTTGCTTGCCGTAAAGCACAGCGGCCTTCACTAGCTACGAATCTTCGGCCAAGCGACCCTGTAAACCGGGCAGCCCAGCGATTCCCTCAGTTGCTCAGCCGATGCATAAACCGAGATGTGCTGGCTGATTCGCCCAAGAGAAACTGAACGGACAGTCGGGGCTAAAACAGCTAGCCGGAATCGGTACTATCACATCGACGGATCCGCCGGCTGGAATCGTAGGGCGCTCAATGTCCGTTACAACGTCATTACCATTGACGCGGAAAGTCACGGCCACGGTTGCAAGTCCCGATGTGGCGGTGCCAGTGTTCGCAAACGTCAGCACAAGACCGTCGTTAGAGCGCTGACAAAATTCGTTGGGGGTCGATCCGAAGGCGGGTACGGTTCCCACAATCGCTAACCCTGGATCAACAGCGCCGCCGTTATCGGACCCGCTGCCTGCAGAGCCACTGGTAGGCTTCGGCCCGTCTTTGCACGATCCATCGGCTTTATCGGAATTGCAGTCGGTGCAGCCCCAGCTGCCAGGAATTTCGTCGCCGTCTTCGTCAGCGTCGCAGCACGAACCTTCGGAGTCGTAACGCCCCTGTCTGCCGTCGTTGCCGCCGCCGACGATGTGGCAAATCTTGCCAGTTTTAGAAGGGCCTGGTTGATTGTCTTCACAGGCGCTAAGCGTGAACGCGAAAACAGTAGCCATACTTAGCATGAATAGCCGGTCCATCGGTTTCTCCCGTTTGTGCGATCGTTCTGTGCCGAATCAGAATATCGTTACGATTGCTGGCGTGGTGTATGTGCCGCGTAACAGCAAATCATCCCGGGGTGCTTGAATGCTCTGTCTCGATGGGACCGATGACGAGTCAATACTGCTCTACATCGATGGCACGCCTTACATTAAGCGAATATCCTATATGTGTTTGTTTGAGCGTCTTTTTGGTGAGCAGAAAAATCCTCCGCATCCTCAAGGGTGTATCGACAAGTTTGCTGTCGATCGCGTTCTGCAGCGCTGTAATGGCCGAGCCGCTGCCGGGTATGCCAAATGGCAGTGGCAGTTATGACGATCTGGTTTCGCTCTATGACGAGTTTCTAAATTGGCAAGACGAGGCGCGAGCCCGTCGTGCCGTTCCGAATCGTGACATCGCGGGTGCTGCGGCCGATGTGAATCCGGATTACGGTGCAGCGGCAATCGCAGGGCGCGAAAGCGCAATCGCGGCGTTTCAGGATCGCCTTGCCGATATGGCGGTTATCGACTTTGCGCCAGAGCAACAGGTTGATTATCTCGCCGTTCGCTCGCGAATTGATCAAGCAGAGTTCATGCTAATGGTTGCGCGGCCTTGGGCGCGCGATCCCGGCTTCTACGTGGATCGTATGCTGCGCCTCACGTTCACTGAGTTACCGCTCGATGACGATGCAACGCTCGCATTCCGTGCAGAGTTACGCGCAGTCGTTTTGTTGGCAGCAGCTGCGCGGGAAAACCTCACCGATGTCGCAGCCGACTACGCTGATCTCGCCATTTACAACCTCAGTAATGCCGACGGCGTTGGCCACGGTTACCCCTACCGAGCAACGCCACCCGCCGGCGTATTGGGTTGGTACGACGATCTATTGGCGCGTGCAGAAAGCGCGCAGCCGACTCTTCTAGATGACATCGTAAAGACGCGCGCCGCGGTTAGTGCGTTTAACGATTGGCTCGTAGAGCAGCGACCGACGATGACCGGCAAGGCCGGTGTCGGCAAGGCTCACTTCGATTGGTATCTTCGCCATGTAAAACTGATGCCGTGGGATACCGACGATATCGTTACGCTTGGGCTACGCGAGTTGGATCGCCTGTGGGCGATCTACGGCTTGGCACAGCACAAGAACAGAAATCTACCCCCGCTGGAATTACCGACAAATGCGGCGGACTACGCTGCGCGGATTGAGCGGGTCGATACAGTGATTCGCCGGTTTCTCGACGACGAAGCGATCATCACTGTACCGGGGTTTGTTCGTGAGCTCGGTACCAACGTGCCATGGATCGTGCGTCCCGATGGCCCCAACTTCTGGGAGCAAGTGCAGTTTCGCGATCCAACGCCGGATCACTTGCATGCCGTTATTCCCGGTCATCGCTTTGATGGTGTCATGGAGCGCGTGAATCGGCATCCGATCCGCGGCCGTCTTACCAGTGGAGCTCGGACCGAGGGCTGGGCAGTGTATTTGGAAGAGGCGATGCTTGAGGCAGGCCTGCCGATCGAACCGCGAACCCGTGAACTCATCTATATCTTCGGCGTTTTTCGCGCGGCGCGTGTACCGGCCGACGTTTGGCTGCAACTCAATGAGATGACCGCCGATGAGGCTGTAGAGTGGTGGCTTGAGCGCGTTCCGTACCTTGATGAAAACGTTGCTAGAGTCGATGCGGAGATTTACCTGCGGCGCCCGCCGGGCTACGGCCTCGGCTATACGATCGGGATGTTGCAAATGCAAAAGCTATTGGCGGAGCGCAAGCGCCAGCTCGGCGATGACTTCGTTCTGCAAGCCTTCCACGACACCTTCATGGCAGCTGGTCGTCTGCCGATCTCACTCATCCATTGGGAAATGACTGGCCAAACCGACGACATTAAGGTGCTCTGGCCGCGTATTCGACTGGCGGATGTTCATTAAGCTACTGTTGCGCGCTTACTGCACGACACCTAAGACACTGATCGTAAAACTCGGAACGGCGCTGCCGGTACTCGGGTTTAATGCACCGGTCGGCCGAAAACGGATGTGTGTCACCGCCGGGTCTGACGGCGCTGACGGTGTGTAACTAAAGTCCACGCCGTCGGTCGAGAATTCTACGCTGTCGGTCGTACTGGCCGGGCCGGCGTAAGAAAACGATACGCCGGACGCTACCGCGCCATCCGTAAATGCGAATGCGCCTGTACCACTGACGACCAGCGCGACTTCTGGCGGGAACGCATCGGTTAAGACAAGCGTGGTTGGATCGACCCGTTGGCCGGGGTTTTCGACGACGATGTCGTAACGAATGATGCTGCCGGGTACAAAAAAGTCATCGGCGCTGCTGGCATCGACCGACACTGTCTTCGCGACCGTTAGATTCGTGCCACAGCTCTGCGGTGGTGCGACAGATACGTTGGCCGTAACGTTCACGCATTGCGCGCCGCGTATTGCGAAGTTGGTACTGCTAAGATCCTGCCAAGCGCCGCCGGGCGCACGCGCTTGGAAGCCGACTGGGCCATCGCAACAGCCCTCGTAGCCGAGTGCTTCGTAGCGGTGCCAGCCAGGTACTAGGTTGATGGCGCCTTCGAGCGTTTCACCAGTATTCGCGTAGTTGCCGGCCCACCACAGGTCGTCGTTCCAGTCTTCCTCGAGTGCCTGTCCACTGACGTACAAATGGCCACCGCGACCGAAGTCGGCGCCGTAACGAAACTCCCACAGGCCGGCCGTCGAAGCGGTCACGTTCAGCACGGCACTTATACACCAACCAAAGTTCCCGTTGCTGCCGCCGATCGCGCGATTAGTTAGGCCAGTTACGCTGGTGCGTACCGTATCGTCGACATCAACGGTCGCGGCCGCGAACGCTGCCAGGCCTGTGGCAGCGCTTGTAGGGTCTGCGTTTGAAACACGACTACGTAAGCGGACACCGGCCAATGGAAACACCGCCAGCGCGTTGTCCGCGGCAGCGAGTGTTTCATCACCGATATAGATATAGATAAGTTCGGACGAGCCACTACTGATGGCAGGCAGCCGCGTGTAGATCGTTGCCGTTCGTGCAAGTGGATCCCAACCGGCGACGACAAAGTCGACCGGCGTTACATCGTCGGCGCGAAATACACGGACATCGTCACCACTGGTCGAGAATGTGTAATCGGCCGGAAAGTCTGCACTGCTAAGGTCGATCCGCGTCTCTTCGGCGTGCGTCCCGGCTGTTGCCGCCACGGTCACCGGTATCCGGTGTCGCAGGCTGCAGCTTTGCTGCGGCCATTGTGCATGCGCGGTACTGGCTATGAGTAACACGCCAGCAAGCGCGCCGATCCGAAAGCAACGGCCAAGATACTGCTTTATCCCCATAATGCGGACTATACCGGTTGGGCAATACACGACCGGCAAAAACATCGCGATATTGCGACATACGGCACAGGAGCACTAGGTTTAGCGTGAGCTAAAGCCGGTCTACGGTTACGACACTCATCGATGTCGCGATTGACATCGCGTTATGCGGTTGCAGTGCGTTACCGGGTCTCCGCGCGCGACAAGTTCTCCGCGTTGTTACGCGAGACCGACTCGTGACGAAACACGATCCGATCTACCTTAAAAAACCGCGATCGACCAGACAGTGTAAACGTGTAGGTCTCGCCCGCTTTTAAGTCATACACTGGAATACGCTTGTTGGTCTCGCCGCCGAGGTCAAGGCGGTTGCCCGTCGCCCAAACAAACTGTTTGTCGTTACCCCCGAAGTATTTGGTGTTACGGGTCAATGCATTCAGCGGCGCATGATCACCGTGATTATTGCCAGCATTCGGCCCGGCTACGTAGTCACCATCGAGTCGTATGTAGGCGTCGTTGGCGACGTCGGTACGAACCTCGCCATTTATCGTGACCGTTTCTCGGGCAACACGCATATGCAGATAATGCAGACCGCTTTGGTTAACACGGAACGTGTATCGTAGGGGCGATTGTGCGGGACCGTTCAGCGCCGTATTGCCATCGAATTCGATGTAGCCGCTACCGCTAAATCCAGTCACATCGGTTTTATCGAGCCACAACCCGCGATCGGCTGTCGCCGTGTTCTCCGCCTCCATCACAACCAAGCCGTCGATCTGCTGGTAGTCAGCGGAGGCAGTGCCATTGCGTTGGAAGATAACAGCGGCCCAGTCGGCGTTGGTCTCTGACGGCGGCGCACCGGTGAACTGAATGCCAGGACCCTGCAGTGTAGCGCCCGCCTGGCGAGCGCCGGTTCGCGGGTTGTACCAGAGAACGTCGTAGTTCGCGTTATTGGGAAGCGTGATATTTGTACCGCCGCCCTCGCGTAAAAACAGGATGTAGGCATTGCCCGAGTCGGCCAGCACCCAGTCGCTGTTCGAATCAGTTACAGCATTGTCTGGCGATAGTTGTTGTGGATCGATCTCGAGCTCGGATTGGACGATATCGCGCCAGAATCGAACGAAGTGTCCCGATTGCTGCCAGTGCGCATCGAACTCGCGTAAGTCTTCGACGGCCAAGTCGTAGGCGTGACCGGCGCCGGGGTTCTTGAGATACCACTCAAAACCACCACCGCCCGACATAGCGCTTGCCCACATCCAATAGATTCGCTGCCGCGTCGATACTGGCGTGTTCGGGGTCGGTGCGTTGTTGCCTGATGCTTCTGTGAATGTGACGACCCACGGTTTTCCGGCGTTGGACGACTGCGAAAGCCAGTCGAGCGTCGTACCATAAACACCGTCACTACCCGTTGCACTGGTCGGTATGCCGCCGAACTGCATCGTCGGTCCATCGAAGGTCGGATGACCGAGTAGCGCCGTGTACTTGTCTTTATCGTTCGGAAAAGTGTGCATGAAGATCGGGTGGGCATAAGGGTCGATCGCACGCAGGAAATCGGCGAACGCGCGCTGCTGGTTTGCCGTATTGGTGTTCTCCTCCCCTAGGTTCCACTGCAACGCTGGATGGTGTCCGAATCGCGAGACGAGCTCCCGATAGTAGAGCCTGCGTTCCAAGCCAAGATCACCGCCGTTCAGCAATTGGTCGTTCTCGGTTTCTTGCGTAACGACATGAATCAAGATGCCATTCGCTGTCATATGGGTCAGCACACGTTCCCATTGATCGAGTTTGCTAACGTCAAAGCGTTTTTCTTGGCCATTGGCGTTGTATTCGGCCCACGGGTGCGCATCGCAGCCATCGCCGCGGACTGTGTTGGCCATAATGTAGATCGCATTGACGCCGGTCGATGCCATGTAATTGACAAGACCAATCAGATTGCGCCCTTTATCGCCTTGCCAAACGGGATCGTTGCCGTTCCAGTCGCCCGCGTGCGGAGCGAACTGATGCAAGATTCCTTTGCAGCTACCAGCATCTGAGAACTTAACGGTATTGTCGAAGTCGGCGAATCCAAAAATATTCTCGGGGCTGTCCATGCCGCCCTCAATGAACACTTGGTTGTTCCCGGCGAATCGCAAATAGCGTTCGCCGTCGCGGTGTTCCAACAAACCGCGGGTCCGCATGTCGGTCGCCGCGGGCGGCGATGCAGTCACGGTGAAGCTGCCGCTCTCGCCATCGATAACACTCATCGGATCACCAGCATCCGCCGCCATATCGACCGCGATATCATTGCCACTGCGAAAAGAAACGGTGTAGTTCCACGGGCCGGTCGTCGGCGGAGAAAAGTACGCGCGCCAGGTATCGCCTGCCGTGGCGCCACTATCAGCAGCGTTACCGTCGGCGGCGAAATGGCCTGGTACCGTCAGTTGCGTAGCGCTTTGCGAGAAAGTTACGTTGAAGCGGTAGTCTGTAAATGTAGCGGTATTGGCTTCGTCAGCGGAAAACCCTGTACACGAGATACTAACTCGGTGCCATTGGCGTGTATCGCCAGAGACAGCGCAAGTGCCACTGCCGGTCGGCGGCGGCGTTGTATCAGTAACCGTGAAGGCGATTTGCGTTTCGCTTTCAAGACCCGCATCGTCCGTTGCAATCGCCGTGAGCGTATAGCTCCCGGAAGCCAGGTTTTGCAATGCCGGGTCGTTAGTTCCGCCTGGGCTACCCCACTCATACGGTGCAACATTCTCTTGGCGAACTAGCGAGCCATTTAGTAGCAGCCGTACATTACTGACACTGCCATCAGTATCGGTGGCGTTAGCGATAACATGAACACTCGAACCCGCCGAGAACGATTGGCCGTCCATCGGCTGCGTAAAACTGATTGTTGGCGCTCCGTCCGGCGACCCTTGACCTGCGGTTACGACGAAACTCCGCGTTACGCTCGACTCGGCGCCATCATCATCGCGCGCTGTTGCCATAAGCGTATAGCTGCCGGGAGCAAGATTACGCAGTAATGCATCGTCAGCCGTCCCCGGCGTACCCCATTCATAAGGCGCCGTCGTATCTTCGCGAACAAGCGCTCCGTCGAGTGATAGCCGAACGTGCGTAAGCGTTCCGTCCGTGTCGCTGGCCGTAACGACGACATGTACCGATGCGCCTTCGCTGACCGAAGTGCTGTCTGCAGGTTGATTAAAGCTTACGCTGGGTGCTTGGTTTTGCGGCGCGGGTTGCGGTGTATCGTCGTCATCGTTTTCACCGTTGCTACCACCGCAAGCTGCTAGCGAAATCGCAAACGCGCATAGTAACCAGCGCTGCCTTATTAGAATATTCATACCGCATACCCTACTGTTGCCTAGGGTTCCCCACCTGTCGAGCCTAGTGGCGAATGTGAACCGTGAATGTGACATTCATCACATCAGCATACGTGCACAAAATTTCTTAAAGAACGTGTCGTTGATCAACGACAATGATTGAGGATACTTATGTACGAAACGCTGTAAGAGTCATGGGTTAAGCGTCCCGGTCCGCATGACAACGCTAGGCGTCGTCTAGCTAACGCCACGGTCCTCATTGCCGCAACCTATGAGCTGCGAATCGATAGGATTCGTGTGCGCGTTGGCAGTAATTGCGGTTACCTAAGTAAGCAACGCTTAATGAGTAATCAGTACGCCGTTACTGTCGACGTAACGATGCCAGGCTTCGTCAAGGCGAATTGCTATATCCGGATTGCTGCTGCGTACGTTGTGAGTCTCGAAGGGGTCTAAGTCCACGTGGTACAGCTCCCAATCACCAGTGCCAAATGGCGCTGGTGAGTAGAGATATTTCCAAGGGCCGAAAAAAACAGCACGTCTTCCGTTTAACTCAAAGGCGTAAGTTGCATCGTAAAAATTGGGCCACAGTTCCAAGTCATTAAGCGCAGGCAATAATGAGTGACCGTGCGATACGTTACCGCCGTACATCGCGCTACCCGCTTGCCCTTGGCTGGCCATCTCGACGATCGTTGGCGCTAAGTCCATAACGGAGACCGGTGCGCGGGTGACAGTCCCCGGCCAGTCGTAATTCGGCATACGAATGATTGCTGGAGTTCGGATTCCTCCTTCCGTCGTGAATGTCTTAAACAAACGAAATGGCGTGTTGCTGACGCTCGCCCACTCGGCGCCTAAAAATACACTGGATGTGCTCGAGCCGATATTTTCGAGATTATTGCTGAGGCCCATTTCGTGCATCCAGCTCTGCCATCTCTCGCTGTTAGAACGATCGATACCGCTCGCTCCATTGTCAGAGAGGAACACAACAACCGTATTGCGGAGCACATCTTTCGATTCGGCAAATGACAGAATCCGCCCAATCTGTTTGTCCATGGCATCAATCATTGCGGCGTAGACTTCCATTTTACGTCGCTCAGACTGTTTTCCAGCGTCGCTCAAGGCATCCCAATCCTCTTGCAGCGCCTTCAGTCGGACCTCTTCAAGCGGCTTATCGAAAACACCACGAGTATGCAGATTCGCTAGCCGCCGCCTTGCTGTTACGGCGTAGCCAGCATCATAGCGACCCCGGTACTTGTCGATAAATGAGCGCGGCGCTTGCAGTGGTGCGTGCGGAGCTGTGAAAGAGAGAACCGAAAAAAATGACCGCTGCTCGGCGATTGCTTCACTGATAAAGCCGATAAGTTCTGTCGTGAACAGTTCGGATGAGTAAAATTGTTCTGGAGGATCTGTAATCTTGCCATCACGGCGGTAATTGGCTTGATAAGCTGGTCGAAAGTCGTTCCGGTTAAAGTGATTCCCACCGGCATCTTCAAGTACAAACGAGCGACGAAATCCACGCGCCGCCGGACTGAGATTCTCACCTTTCCCGAGATGCCATTTGCCGGCAATCGACGTGTGGTAGCCCATTCTGAGCAATTCAGAGCTGATCGTTGCGACCCGCTCGTTCAGATGCCCTTCATAACCCGGCTGCCCGCGCTGATCAGCGCGCATGTACAGCGGCATATTGCCGTACCCAACGACATGGTGATCGACTCCCGTTAGGAGCATGGCCCGCGTTGTGGAGCACATCGGTGACGCGTAGAACCGCGCGAATCGCAATCCTTCCCGGGCTAAACGATCGAGATTCGGTGTGTCGATTTCACCACCGAATACACCAATGTCTGAATACCCTAGGTCATCTGCAACGATAATTAGAAAATTCGGTCGTGGTGAGGTGTTCGTCCGGCTTTTCGTATCTGCATTATTCGCCGGATCATCGCTGGACTGACACGCGGCAAGCAGCAACCCGAGGCCAACAACCATGCTCCACCGTCGTACCGTCTTTCTATGCATGGCGTTTTCTGGGCGAGTTATTCTTTCACGATTGTGACTGAAAAATTAGATGGACCGCAAATGCGGTAACGATCAATTTGAAAATCACATTGAAGCGGCGACCCGTAAGCGCTCGTCCCATTCGACGCCCAAGCAAAGTACCTGGAATGGCGCCCAAAGCAATTGCTAGTACCCAAACAAGATAAGGAGAAAAATCAAAGCCGAATACGGAGTAACCAATGACTTTCATCATGTTCATGCCGGCGAAGCAGGTAGCAAGGATCGCGATTACGTTTTCCCGCTCGCGCGTTAACTTCGCAACAGCTGCTTGTAGCAGCCCACCAAATGCGAATATTGCCGAAGCGAACGCGTGTGCAATACCGACAGCTACAAAAGGATAGGAGCCTTTTACATCAAGGTCTGGTGTTGGTAACCAAAGCGTCGACAACATAAGGACGCCGATTACGATGCCCAGAACATCCTCTGGGACACTAAAAAAGACCCTTGAACCGACGGCGACACCAAGTGCTGCTCCCGCTAGAAACGGTAATGCGATTCGCCAATCCGTGTTTTTTCTGAAGGTCCATGCCCGAACCGAATCGATTGCCAATGTCGATGCCGCCATGAGTGGGACGACTGTTTGTAGTGGCAACCAGAACGACAGTAACAAGACAATGATAATTCCAGCGCCAATGCCAAAGATCGCTGCGAAAGTCGCTGCTGCGAAACTTCCGAATGCAACTACGAAGAGCTCGGTCGCGCAGTCTGTCAAAACTCAGCTTCGTCGATTGCCAGTTCCGCTTTACGGCTTAGTGTTTCGGAGGGAAGTTCGCCAAACTCCTGCCGATAATTGCGTGCGAAATTGCTCAGCTGGAAAAACCCCCACTCGGCGGCGATATCACCGACTGTTGCCTCCGTTGAATTGGCGCTGAGGAGTTGTTCTCGGCAATGGCGAAGCTTGGTCTTGCGGACAAACGCCATCGGGCCATAGCCGAAATACTGACGAAAGCCGGTATGTAGGGAGCGCAGCGAGACGCCTGATACCGCAACCAGCTGTGGCATCGTTATATCTTCGCTCGCGTGTGCATTGACGAAATCAATGACTCGACCGACCGATTCCGGTCGCTCCGACACGCGTCGAGCATCTTCGTGCGCTCGTTTAATTTCCGGCGCCGCACTAAAGAACTTGTACCAGAGCGCTTGTTCGATTTTTGCAATCACTGTGTCCTGTAGTGTCGTATCGTCAACTTGCTCGTTGAGTACACGTAACAGAGTTCCCAAAACATAGGCAAACGTCATAAGGCGTTCATTGCCAAGATCGATCGTTAGCGCGAAAGGTTGTTCTGGCGACGCTAGCAGATCGGCGTCATCGCCAACGAACAGTTCAAAACCCGGTGCATTTAAGGCCAAGATTAGCGCTAGATGATTGGCGGAACGTTGCACGTCAAGTGTCAAACCCGCTGATAAGAAGCAAACTTGCATTGGCGAGGTTTCTATATGCGAATCGCCAATACGATAAACGGCGGTGCCAGCTAACGGAATCGTCACTGAGTAGTGTGTTATCGGCGCCGCGGTTGATAAGCGCACTGGTCTGCTGTTGAAGGTAAGTCCAATCTGCGAATGTGACAATTTCGCGCGGTTGATTTCTATATGGCAATCGTCAATGTCGTCTGAGCAGGAAAACTGGCGGCGCTCTGCTACGGAGCTAATCGCGTCAGACGCTAGCGTAAGATCGGCACCACTGTAGATGCAGTAATCGGTCAATGGTAGTGAATTAACTGGCAGGTTCAGCAGTTTACCAACGCCCCGATGCAACGAAACTCCATGCTCTGCGAGATTCAGTTTTGAGGCATACAACGAGTATAGGTCGTCTTTCATTGTGATTTATGCGAGGCGCCCACTGTTTGCACAAAATTGCTATCAAGTCGCTGATGACTTCATTTTTAGGTTAACCCACTAACTCAGCGGCCCTCTATTCTACGACAAGCATAGTTCTTGACTAACCTAGGGGGGCAAAGTCAATGCTTGATTTCCTGTGGGCGCACGATTGGCGTGTAAGTCGAAGAGTTCGAGTCGCTCGTGGTGCCGGCGAAGCTAGGTGTGACGGTACGTCAAATTTTGCCAAGTTAGCGGCAACCGCGATTTTTGCGGCTAGTATTCCTGCCGGCCAAGCGCTGGCGCAGTCTAACGCTATCGAAGAGATCGTCGTTACCGCCCGTAAGAAGGACGAAACGATTACCGATTTGCCGGCATCAGTCGCCGTACTCGGCGGTGGAGAAATGCAAACACGTGGCGTTCTAGATATTGAGTTGTTGGCAACGGCAATTCCCAACTTTTCTTACACGACGAATGTCGGTGCCTCGGACAACTTGTTCATTCGTGGGATTGGCACGGTAGGTGCCGGTCCACAATTTGAGCCGGCCGTCGGTCAGGTAATTAACGGGGTAGCCTTTTCTCGCTCACGTATCGGGCGAGCTGGCTTGATCGATACGGCCCAAGTGGAAGTATTGCGTGGGCCTCAAGGGGCTGTGACCGGACGTAACACCTCGCTAGGACTGGTCAACATCGTGCCGAATAAACCGACTGACGAATTTGAAGCATCGGTCTTTGGCAGTGTCGATTTCGAAGCGGTTGAAGGCTTTCAGCTCGAAGGTGTTTTGTCCGGCCCCATCAGCGATTCGGTGCGCGGGCGTTTAGCTGTCAACTTTAAAGACCAAGATGGACTCCTCGACAACATCAATCCAGCTGTCGGTGGCACGTCGCAAACGAAAGACGATTTTACGGTACGCGGAATCCTCGATTTCGATCTCGGCGATCGCACCAACGTCGAATTGCTCGGTCAATTCGTCGATGCGAGCCGAGATGGAAAGTCGCGAGAGATCATTGACTGCGTCGATCCAGCAGCCTTTTTGGCAGCCATCGGCGATGACTGCGAGCTTAATCGTACCCACGTAAATCAGGCTACGTTCGCCGGTACCGATATAGCGGAAACGTTCGAAATCGAAATGACCTTTTTGACCGGTACGATCAATTTCGACGTTACCGATAGCATAGTTTTGACATCGATTACCTCGTTTACTGATACGACGATTTCCGATGTTGTCGATACCGACTTGTCGAACCGCGAGCGTTTCTTGCTGGCTAATGCCGAGGAATTTAGCCAGTTCACACAGGAAGTTCGCTTCTCTGGCGATATCTCGCCAGAGCTCGGTTTTATTCTCGGTGGCATTTACACCGATTACGAAGTCGACTTCTATCAGAGCAGCGACGCCAACTTCACCGCCAATGCTGGTCGGCGCCATCAGATATCGCAGCAGCGTAATGAGGCGATCTCCGTGTTTGGCGATTTAACCTATGCGGCTACCGACACGGTCGATATCTCCGGTGGCGTACGGATAATTCGCGAGGACCGTGCTGGTCGCGCCGGACAAGTGCTGTCGGATTTGTATTCGTTCAGCAATGAGCGCGGCGCCTGTGGTGGCGGTTCGGGCCTGTTCGGTTGCCGTTTCTTCCCGGATATCCCAGAGTTTGCGGCGGGCACAGTTTTCGCCGGATTGCCAGCACCAACTGGCACGTTCACTTCAGTCCCGAGTTTCGCTGGCGGACCGTTTTTCGAAACGGACGATGACGACGTGACGTGGAACGTTAACGCTAAGTGGCGCCCAACTGATAACAGCTTGTACTACGTGTCGGCTGCGACTGGTTTCAAAGCCGGGGCCTTCAATCTGCTCGCACTGAATCCTGATAACGCCCTCAATGCGCTGAATTTTTCGGCGGATCCTGAAACCAGTACAAACTTAGAGCTCGGCGGGCGGCACACGGTCGATTTCGACAGTGCGCGCCTAAACTTCAACTGGACGTTGTATCAGCTTGAGGTTCAGGATCAGCAGTTGTCGAATCTCGATCCAGTTACGGTCGTCCAGTCGGTAGTCAATGCTGGCGAGGCCCGCTCACGCGGCTTTGAAGTAGACGGTTCGATCGTTTCGGACACGACAACCTTCGGTTATAGCCTTGCGTACACCGATGCCGAGTACACCGACTTTCCACTAGGGACCTGCTACGTCGGCCAGACCGTGCAGGCCGCGCCTGCGTCAGGGTCATTCGCTATTGGCGAGCTTGGCTCGGGGCTTTGTGGCCCGACGCTCGTTAACGGTACGGTCGTGAATGTGCAGAACAGAACGGGTACAACGCTGGTTCAAGCGCCCGAGTGGCAGGCCAATGTCAATCTGCAACGTGACTTCGCAGTCGGTGAAAATCTTGTACTAACCCCGTTCATTGAACTCCAGTTTGTCGGTGAACACTTTACCGACACCGAGTTACGCCCGGAGAGTGAGAACAGCGACTTTACATTGGTCAATGCGCGGTTAACGCTCGCCGATAGCGACGGCAAGTGGAACGTGGCGCTAGTCGGTCAAAACTTGTCCGACGAGACGTACATCACCTTCTACAACGAATCCGGCCAGCTGACGCCATTGAGCGGTGGGTCGTTCGGGTTCCCGAATATCGGTCGACAAGTAGCGCTGCGGGCGCGCTTTAATTTCTAGGACTCGCTAACCGTTCTACACAATTCCGATTCGGGTTTAAGGTGCGATTCTCGATTAGCTGGCAACGCACGTCCTCGAACGAACGTTCGAGGATAGTGCGTTGCGGTGGTAAGACGTGTGGCTGAAACAATTCGGCAATTACTTGATGAGTCAAAACTCTCTGCTACGCAGGTCCTTGTTCTAGCTGTCTGCTTTTTTCTTAATATGCTCGACGGCATGGATGTGTTGGCGATCTCGTTTGCAGCGCCGGCCATTTCTGACGCATGGTCGATTTCGCCCGAGTCGCTCGGAGTTGTTTTCAGCGCCGCATTAGTTGGTATGACGGTTGGTGCTGTGTTTCTGTCGCCCTACAGCGATGTCATTGGTCGTCGCAAGGTTGTCCTGGCTAGTTTGGTCATGATCGCGCTAGGTATGCTCGCGACATCGCGGGCGACATCGATTACGGAGTTAGTCGTTTTGCGATTTGCCGCCGGTTTGGGCATCGGTTCGATGCTGGCGAGCATGACGTCGCTTGTTTCCGAGTACGCTCCAGACCGGTTACGAAACGTATTTGTTCTTATACTTCATGCCGGTTATCCCATCGGTGCAATGTTGGCGGGGTTCGTCGCCGCCGAAATCTTGCCAGCCTACGGCTGGCAATCGCTGTTCGTTTTCGCCGGGTGTGCGACCTTGCTAGCCTTGCCGGTAGTTTTCTTTCTGCTCCCCGAATCTTTGGAGTTTCTGTCAAAGCGACAACCAAAAGACTCGTTGGCGAAGATTAACCGCGTGCTGACAAAAATGGGTCACGTGCGGTTGAGCGAGTTGCCCGAGAAAACGGGGTCCGATTCAAGCCGGACGACGTCAGTCCGTACGCTGTTTAACGACCACCTGCGTGTTCGTACCGTCCGTTTGTGGCTGAGCTTTTTCATGAGCTTCGCCACGTTGTATTTCTTGTTGAGTTGGGTCGTTAAACTGGCCATCGATTCGGGTCTGCCACTGACCAGCGCAATTTATGCGGGTGTCTGCCTAAATCTTGGTGCCTTCTTCGGCTCCCTTGGTCTCGGGGCGCTCTCCAATCGATTCGGGTTAATGAGAGTGATCGCAACGTTTTTCGTTTTCGGCGGGCTGTTTATCGTTGTCTATGGCTCTGCTGATGTCGGTGTGCTCTGGAAGCTCATCCTCGTGTTTATTCTGATGTTCTTCGTTCAAGGTGCTTTTACCGGACTGTATGCAGTGGCTGCACGCTTGTACGACACCGAAATTCGCACGACCGGCGTTGGCTGGGCCATCGGAGCTGGCCGCTTGGGCGCCATTTTCGGCCCGATCACAGCCGGCGTGATTCTTGGCGCTGGCATCACGATCAGTTGGACGTTCGCTGTGTTCGCGCTGCCAATGTTGTTGGCAGCGTTTATTGTCTTGCAAATTCGGCTGGCGGAATAGCACGTATGACGCGGTCGTTAGCACTGGTGCTGTCGACAATACTGTTTGCGGCTTGTGGAACAGAAAAACCGTTGCCTGCGGTCTCTGACAACAGGCCGAACATCTTACTCATTGTTGCCGACGATTTAGGCTACTCGGACCTTGGCGTCTACGGCAGCGAGATCGAGACACCGATAATCGACTCGCTGGCGTCAAGCGGTACGGTATTGACAAACTTTTACGCGGCGCCGACTTGTTCACCATCACGCGCCATGTTGCTGACGGGTATCGACAGTCATCGTGTGGGACTCGGTACGATGATGGAGCGCCGCACTGATGTGCATGTCGGCCGGCCCGGCTACGAGGGTCAACTGCGCACGGATGTACTGACTATTGCGGAGCGCTTGCGCACAACTGGCTATCGCACGTATATGGCTGGCAAATGGCACCTCGGCCATACTGCTGAAACGAATCCGGCGGCACGCGGCTTTGATCGCTCGTTTGCACTGCTCGACGGCGGTGCGTTCCATATGAACAGTAGACCGCAAGCGAATCCGGTGCTTAGCGGTATCGATGTGGCTAGGTACACCGAAGACGGGCGACCCGTAGCACTGCCGGATAACTACTACTCAACCCAGCACTTTACCGATCGACTGCTCACCTACATCGGTGACTTGAGCGGGCGACGCAAGCCTTTTTTCGCCTACTTAGCGTTCACCGCACCGCATTTCCCGTTGCAGGCGCCGGCCGAATCGATCGCACGCCAGGCCGGCCGTTACGATGCTGGCTACGAGGCCATCGACACAGCCCGTCTGGAACGGATGCGCGCACTCGGTGTTCTCTCGTCATCGTTCTCTCGGCCGATGCTCAGCGCCTCGATGCCATGGCGCGATCTATCGACCGACGCGCAAGCACGTGAGGCCCGCCGCATGGAAGTCTATGCCGCGATGATTGCCGATGTGGACCGCCATATCGGTAGGGTCATTGATCATCTACGCGCGCGCGGTGAGCTCGATAACACCTACATTTTTGTCCTCAGTGACAACGGACCGGAAGGCCGAAATGTCTCGCAAGCCATCCCGTCAATCGGCGAATGGCCGGAACGTTGCTGCGATAACACGATCGACAACCTCGGCGCTGCCAATTCGTTCATCTGGCTTGGCGAAAACTGGGGGCGAGTCAGCGCTGCACCATTCCGAGGTCAAAAAGGCAATACGACCGACGGTGGCTTGCGGGTCCCGGCGATCGTCTCCCACAGTGGCTCAGACTTTGCACATCGTTACAGCGACGCGTTTGTCACCATCCGGGATATTTTGCCAACCATATTGGACATCGCAACGGTCGGCATCGATACGTCTGCGGAACGGGTTGGGCCGATACCAACCGGCGCATCGTTATTGCCGTATCTCACTGGTTCGTCGGCAACGGTCCACGACACCGATTACACGGCTGCCTGGGAGCTCAGCGGTCGGCGCGCCGTTAAACGCGGCAGTTGGAAACTTGTCTGGGATTGGGATTCGTTCGGGTTGCGCGATTGGGCGCTCTACGATACCGCCCGGGATCCGGGCGAGCGCGACGATGTCCGCGAGCAACAGCCCGAGATCTTTCGTGAGCTGCAATCAGCGTGGGCAGCCTACGTGCGCGAGCAAGGTGTCTATGTCGCTCCGTCACCAATCGAGGTTCAGTAGGCCTCGCGTTTAACGATCGGTTGTTCGGTCGCCTATAGTTTTCTTCGCCTTACATCCGGTGTGAGGCTATGTCTTGGAAGTCGACGACTGGCCATCCGTTACGCACTGCAGGATGATACGTAACTCAGAAATCCAAGCGAACGACGACTTGCTCTGATGCACCAGCGCGACCCGCATTGAGCGTTGCGATGGCGGCGCCACGCTCAAGAATGCGTGAATCACCGCGTTGCCAGCGGTCCCACATCAGTGACTTTTCAGCTTGTGTGTAATGACGTCTCTTTCGCGTACTCATCTGCAACATCCTCCTCGCTACGCTGGTAGAGTCTAGGTGTTGCAACGACCCATAGAATCCACAGCCGATCGCAGCCGTTTATCTGGTGTATAACGCGGTGTGCGTCGTCATCAACCACGAAAAATTGAAACATATTAATGAGGTACTCGTGACAGACAGAAAAATCGGTAGACGAGATGTGCTGACCGCGAGTTTATCCGCAGCGTGTTTCTCGGCGGTTGCGGCTTGCGGCGAAGCACGAGCAGATGCCCAACATCAGCCGGCGCTGTACAGGACACAAGACCCTTCGGAGTTAAAGGCCGCAGTAGCAACGATACTGGCGCTGGACGTTCACGGTGTTTTGGCGACAGTCGATACTAACGGTATGCCGCGATTACGATCGATGTCAGTAAATGCGTCGGACGACTTCGGTCGATTTTGGATGGCGACTCGACCTGGCAGCAGGAAACTGGACCAAATCGCCGCAAATGAAAAGGCGACACTTCACTTTGTCGATACGGAGCAGTGGGGATACGTTACCTTCATGGGGACGATCGCCACTTACACAGACCCTAAAGTTATCGATGAGCATTTCTTTTTCTACGACGAGCTTCGGGAGCAACTGTTCCCTGAGTATCCGGACGATGTAGTGATGCTTGCGTTATCGACCGAATGGCTGGAAATCGCTGGCAGAGGCGTCAGAGTGAGGCCGATGACCTGGCAGCCACAGGGATTGCGTGTATCTGGCTGAACGGCGGCCTGCGACCGAGTCCGGCAGCCCAAACTGTCTGCCGTAGGCTGGCAAAATTCGGCCCGTTTCGCGCCCTCGATGAACCGACGTATCAATGTCTCAGCCAATGTGACTGCTTCTGGACAGCACGATTAGAGCAGAAACGTGCAGCGTTCCGGCGCAGGTTTTCTGTGAGTCATTCCGTTGCAAAAAGAACAGAAGGTGCAGCGAACAGCGAATAACTCCGTAGAGTCAAAGCTAGGTGGATTGCTATTAATCACGGGTTCACTACTAACAGTGATCTGTATTTCGCTTGAAGTATCTGTGGAATGGTGGTCTTTCTGGTACGAAATCCAGCGAACGGACTATGAAGCGGGGGCTTTTCTCTATGAACACTGGGCAGTCATGAGCCCGATTTGGGCGTTGTCTTTACTAGGGAATGTGCTACTGGCTACGGCTTCTTTGTTGTTATTGAAGAACACCGGTTCAGGTAACTACGGCGCTGTAAGCATAGGTTGGGCCATCTACTTCCTTGGAACGCTGGCTTTGGCGCTCTCGTTTGCCGTAAGTGTCGGTGGCTATCATCCGGCGCTTGCCGTCATCAATGAACAGCCAGCGCTTTTCGAAACGATACGGGGCGTAGCCTTGTTCTTGTTCAACTTGGGCATGCCAACGTTGTTTATTCCGCTGGCCGTCTTATTCCAGCAAGGATTCGCCAGGGATGGCTTTGTGCCCCGTTATCTGGCCATCGTCGCTGGTGTTCTTATCGTCGCGGTACTTCTCTTGACTGTCGTTGGGTGGACAAGCTCCGCTGCGTTCGCCGTAGTCGTGATTCTAGCTACCGCGCTTCTTGGCATTGCGTATTCTCGACCTATTTTCGCTAGCAGAGACGTGATGCCCGTCGCCTGCGCTTGGCCTGTAGCCGATGCAGAGTCTTAGTCGACACGTTCCCTGAACGACCGTTTGGGGCGCGGCCGATGAGTTGCAGTCTGGTCTTTTTGATTGCACCAACTGGGGTCGAGGGTGGCATGTATTCAATGGCTTAAGAACGTTTTTCTGACAGCTCTAGTTCCAAACCGCATTCGCGCGTCCGTCCTGTTGGTCGAGGCAAGGGATGCCGTGTCCAGGCATAATAGCGTTTCCAAGCGAGGAGTCGCTGCCGGCAAAAGAACAGCAACGCAGGAGATACAGAGCCCACCATGCAAACCTCCGACCTAACCGCGCGCCAGTATTGGGCCGAGATCAAGAAAAACCCGAATCGGGCCAAGTTCGGATTCGGCGAGAAGGCGGCATTGATCAATATCGATCTGCAACGCGCCTATACCGATACCGATACGTTCAAAACGGCCTATCAAACCGATCCGAATCAACTTGATTTCATCAATACACTGGCATCGTTAGCGCGGTCGAAGAACATGCCGGTGATTTGGACGTATGTCGCCTATATGGACAACGCGGACGACGCAGGCGCGTGGGGCACGCGGACCAATACGCCTGATTCGTTGCAGAACATCAAAGAAGGCTCGGAGCGTTCAGAGTTAGATCCACGACTCAACGTCGATCGTAGCTACGATGCCGTCATCAACAAGCGTATGGCCAACGTTTTCCACGATACGCTGATCCCATCGTTGTTGGTCTGGCACAAAGTCGATACCGTTATTTTGACGGGCGGCAGCACGTCGGGATGCGTGCGCGCCTCCTGCGTTGCCTCGTTGTCACACGGCTACCGGACGATTGTGCCGGAGGAATGCGTCGCCGATAAGCACGAGATCCCCCACTTTGCGAATCTTTGCGACATGATGCTGAAGTATGCCGACGTCGAGTCGTTCGACGTTGTTAAGGCGTGGTTTGAGCAACATTCCGGCTGCAAGCCAATACGCGAAGAGCGCGGCAGTCCGTTTTAGGGAGCAACAGCATGCGGTCAGACCCCGGCTTATTCGACTATTGGCCCTACGAGGGCCGACCGAAAATCACGTGGCCCGGTAACGCACGAGTTGCGTTTTGGGTGGCGCCTAATATCGAGTTCTACGAGCTCGATCCGGCCGTAAATCCGCACCGCAAGCCGTGGCCAAAGCCGGTACCGGATGTGCATGGTTACGCGACCCGCGATTACGGCAATCGTGTCGGCCACATGCGCTTGATGCAGGTGCTCGACAAATACAATGTCCGCGGGTCGATATCGTTGTCGACAGCGCTGTGCGATCACCATCCCGAGATCATCGACATGTGTAAAGAGCGTGACTGGGAATTTTTCAGTCACGGTATCTACAACACACGGTACACGTACGGCATGGACGAGCAGCAAGAGCGCGCGGTGATCGAGGCGGCGATGGAGACGATCCTGAAACACGCCGGAAAGCCATGTGCTGGCTACCTTGCACCCGCGTTAACACATACCGAGTTGACCATGGACCTTTTCTCCGAAGCGGGTGGTATTTATACCTGCGATTTGTTCCATGACGATCAACCGACACCGGTAAAGGTTCGTTCGGGCAACAAATTTATCTCGGTGCCGTACTCGCTTGAGATGAATGACACGATCGTTTATGTCGTTAATAAAATCGAGCCGCGGCGTTACGGCGAGATGCTCAAAGCGAACTTCGATCGACTTTATGCGGAGGGTGCGAATAACCCGGTGGTCATGTGCATTCCATTACACGCCTATCAGGTGTCGCACCCCCATCGGCTCAAAGCGTTTGAAGAAGCGCTGGAATACATCACGGGTCACAGCGATGTCTGGGTAACGACCGGGCGAGAAATCGCCGAGCACTATATCGAGCATCATTACGATGCCGCGGTCGCGGATATCGCCGAGCGAGGTGCGGCATGAGTCTCGATGACAGCTATTTCGAATACGCGAACCGCCGCTATGGCATGGACCACGATCAGTACGACTGGTCGATGCTCACTGACAGAAAACCTGTCGCTTGGCCGGGCGACAAACCGCTGGCGCTGTGGATTAACATTGCACTGCAGTACTTTCCGTTAGACCAGCGGGGCAAACCGTTCCCACCGCCGGGCGGCATGGTGACGGCCTACCCGGACCTTCGCCACTACACGCTACGTGAATACGGCAACCGCGTCGGTGTGTTTCGGATTTTCGAGGCACTCGATCGGTACGGCGTCGCCGCCAGCGTCGCGATAAATACGCGATTGGTCGAGCGAGCACCCTACCTAATCAACCGCGTCGTTGAGCGTGGTCACGAGGTGCTGTGTCACGGATGGGACATGGACACACCGCATTTCGGCGGCCAAGCAGAGCAGGAAGAACGGGAAATTATCGCGCGATCCTTAAGTGACCTTCGGGCGGCGACGCAGGCGCCGGTTACCGGCTGGCTTAGCCCGGGCAAGAGTCAAAGCGCGGCAACACCGGCTCTTCTGGTGGAGCATGGCGTCGACTACATGTGTGATTGGATAAACGATGACATGCCGTACCCCTTCCGAACGGCGGCCGGCGAGATAACCGCGTTGCCGCTGTCGACCGA
>JBCDBO010000005.1:0-99894 GCA_039183535.1 Pseudomonadota bacterium
CGACGCGCGGTGGTTGGAAAAAACGCGCCCGCGTTTTTCACCGAGCGGCGTCAGCCGCGAAGCCCGAAGGGCCGAAACAGCTATAAGGCTGTTTCGGGTAATCCTCTCGGGCGCGCCATTTAAAACGGATCCTTTACGGCCCTTTTTTAAATGACTTGTTTCTAGGTTCGAACCGTACCGCGCGAAGCGCGGAGGTTCGAAAAAACACGCTAGCGTTTTTCACCGAGCGGCGTCAGCCGCGAAGCCCGAAGGGCCGAAACAGCTAAAAGGCTGTTTCGGGTAATCCTCTCGGGCGCGCCATTCGGCGCAGCGCTTCCTCGACCGCCGTTTTTTCCAGGACCGTCTAGGCCAGCAGCCGCTTCGCTTCATCAAACTCCGGACCGCCGAACTTGGATATTCAGCGGTAGAACGTGCCGTTCCCCATGCCGTACTTGCGAATCAGCTCCTAGCTTGGAACACCCGCTTCGTACTCCTTCAGGATCCCGATGATCTGTTCTTTGGTGCAGCGCCTGCGTGTCCATCTCGACTTCTCCTTTCAATCAAAAATACAGGAAAAGCCTCTTCCGAAAATGTCAAAGTCTTGGGGGATAAATCAATTGCCTATGGCGATACTGCTGCCAAAAGATCGCGGCATCGCGATTTTGTCTAAACATCGACTGACGCGGTATCAACGCTAGATCTTTGTGCGGTCCGCTTCGACAAGCAGCCGCTATCCGGCGGGCTTCGCGAGATGTAGGCACGACACTCGCCTATCGGCTGTCGTCAACATTGGCCGCTGTCGCACGGGCGGCGAAGTTCGAGCCGCTGGTCAAATACGAAGCATCTGTGTATAAAAGCATACTCTATTGTCGAACAAATATAGGGCAAGGGGTATGTGGAAGCATTGTCGTGTTTCGTTTCGGCGGCTGATGGGTGTGTTGGTAGCCGTTACGCTTACCTCAGCCTGCGGGGGTCAGAACGCCGCACCATCTGTCGAATCCAATGCGGAAATCAGTCCTATGGCTCGCAACGATAATGCATTGGCAGAAATAACGACGGCAGGCAAAACGGCGCCGTTTTCCGCTGAGGGGCTCAAGAGGCTCGAGGCGCGAGTGGCGCAATTCGTCGCGGATGGCGATGCCGCTGCCGTGAATACGGTATTGGTGCACAAAGGCCAGGTCGTCCAGTACGCGCAGGCAGGGTTTCAGAACGTTGAGACACAGACACCGGTATCTGAAGACACAATCTGGCGCATCTATTCCATGACTAAACCGATTGTTGGTGTGGCTATGATGATGTTGTACGAGGAAGGTGTCTTTGCGCTTGACGACCCGATCTCTAAATTCGTTCCGGAGTTGTCCGGTTTGAAGATCGTCGGCCCTGATGTCGATTCCGAGTGGACTGAGCCGGCTCGCGAGCCCACCATGCAAGAATTGCTGGCACATACGGCAGGTTTTTCATACGGCTTTACCGATGACGATCCGCTCGCTCCGTACTATCGAGAAAAACAAATCCTGGGCTCACCCGACTTGGATGAGTTTATTCATAGAGTGTCGCAGGTCCCGCTCCTGCATGAGCCGGGTGCACAGTGGAACTACAGTGTGGCCGTCGATATACAGGGTGCGATTATCGAACGGGTGACCGGTCAGTCTCTCGGTGAGTATCTCCAGGAAACGCTCTTCGACCCGCTAGGAATGACCGACACCGGTTTTCGCGTACCGGCAGAAGACTTTGGCCGCATGGCCGACGGGTTCATGGTCGATCCAACAAGCGGACAGCTGGGTCGATTGAGCGAAGAACAAATCAGTGGATTTGGCGTTGTCTACCGGGAAGGCGCGCCGCTATTTGAGTCGGGTGGGTTCGGTCTTGCTTCAACATTGCCGGATTACGCACGCTTCTGCCAGATGCTGGCCAATGGCGGATCCTTTAACGGGAGACAGTTTTTGAAACCAGAGACAGTCGAATTGATGCGAACTAACGTCTTGCCCATCGATCAACCGTTGGAAACGCCGGGGCTTTTGGACGACAGTGGCAAGCCTGGTACGGGCTTCGGTCTAAATTTTGGCGTCGTCTACGATGCCGATAGCTCGCCGACGCCGTATGGTCAGGGGACGTATTTTTGGGGCGGTCTAGCATCGACCTGGTTCTGGATCGACCCGGAGCACGACCTCTACTACATTGGTATGGTGCAGGTGTTTCCGGTTGCCGCGCCAGTTGCAGACTTCCGCCGGATAACGGCAGATATTATCTACGCCGATTTGGAGCGCTAGGACGTCTACCTAAACCTGGCTGCGGGTCTGTCTATTTGGCCTGCAACCCGGCGAACAGAAAGTCACAAATCTCATCAGCGATGCCGATGGCGGATCGGTAGTCATCAATGTCGCGCCATTTGGGTATCCAACCAAAAGCACCCGCACTCAAGTGAGCCACCAACGTCGTGTAGCAAGAGCGAGCAATGCCCGCTTCAATACCCTGGTCAAGAAATCGTGCGATCGTCTTGTTCTGTCGACGTGCAATTTTCTTGAAACGCCGTTGATCGTCTTCCGGTAACGATCCAAAGCCTGGCTGCGGCATCAATGGCGATAGTTCGGATGCTTTCGCCTGAATATTCAGATGTGCGTTAATTAGTGCAGACTCTAGTCCATTCGATCCGCGTTCTATCGAGACCTCAATAAAACGGTCTTGCAGCTCCAGTGCTCGCTCGTAGCACTTGACCACCAGATCTTCTTTGTCAATTAGGTAGTGATACAAAACGCCTTTCGTGACACCGAGCTCGTCAGTGACCTCGTCAAGAGATGTGGCATCGATGCCGCCGCGATTGAAGAGGCGTGATGCGGTTTCAAGAACTCGTTCCTTTTTGGTGCGTGAGGCGTGTTCACGATTGAATACATCACCCGGCGATTGACGAAAACCGTCGACCGAAAAGGAGAACTCAAATCGTTTCACGTTCTCCATTGCTAAGCCCTTGGATACGAGGTCCTCGAGCGCAATCGCCGCTTCCGATCGAAGGTTCTTGGCGCGGCCTTTTGCCGACCAGTCAGACAGCAGTTGCGACCAGGACAACATACCGAAAATGGCTTGGGCGATGACCTCATCGTCGCACGCTCGAATAGAGCCATCCTCGATCCCCATCCGAATAAACCGCCGCAACGAAGCAATGTTCCGGCCGTGCGCATTGCGGATAACATCGGCGATGCTCGCGTCCAAGGAATTGATCTCGCTCAAAACTGCAACCGGCAGCCGGTCAGGTGTGAGCGCTCGTTCAATAAACCCGCAAACCCGAGCTAGTCCGTTCGGGTTCGCCGCTGCCTCCATCAAGTCGTCGGCCATCTGTTCACAAGACCGGCTGTAGCATTGGTACACCAAGTCTGCGCGATCTCTGACGTAGTGGTACACCGACGCACGCGCAAGCCCAAGTTTTTCGGCGATCTCCGCGATGCTGATCGCTGATATGCCGTTCGAATTGAACAGTGCGGTCGCACCCTGAATCAGGAGATCTCGCTTCTCCTTCTTGAGCGATGGACGGCCCGGTGGCCGAGGCGTGGGCCTGACTGCGTTGGATGGATCAGCTTTCATCTCATTCTCAGTAGGCCGCATTTCGTGTCCCATGTAAACCGGCCTAATCAACTCGAATGTCTGTGGAGAAAGGCTCTTTTCGTAGGCTTACCTCAACAAAAATCAACAATTAGTAATCAAATCATACTTTTCTGTCGAAAAATATTGACAGTGAATCTTAAAAAACGCAACCTGACCTGAATTGACAGAAACACCGGGTTCGGACCGGGGTCGATACACGCCGTTGCGGCACAGAGGTAATGGTCCGCTAGGCAGGAAGAAGGGGGGGAAACAATGACTTCTTCATTTGGTAGCAATACGCAAAGCACGATTCGTTGCCACGCTTGCCGACGCTGCGCGTCTGTCCTTTGGGTGGCCACTCTCACGTTTGTTCCATTAGCTACGGCGAAGGCACAGATTGAGGAAATTACCGTGACCGCGCAGAAACGTGAGCAATCGATTAGCGATGTTCCGATGTCTATCTCCGTGCTTAGCGGCCAAGCCTTGCAGGATCGCGGCATCGAACAAGTAGCGGATTTCGCGAGGAGTGTGCCGGCCTTTACCTACACGGAGTCGCGCGTTGGGACGCCGATATACACGCTTCGCGGAGTCGGTTTTAACGATATCGCTCTGGGAGGTCGGCCGACAGTCAGTGTGTATGTGGATGAGGTACCAATTCCGTTCGCGATCGAAACGCGCGGCGGCTTTCTGGATCTAGAGCGTGTCGAAGTCTTAAAAGGTCCGCAGGGCACCTTGTTCGGACAAAACGCCACCGGCGGTGCAATCAATTTAATCGCTGCGAAGCCCACCGATGAGTTCACCTCCGGTGTGAAGCTCGAGTACGGGCGATTCGGGGCGTTTACGGTGGGCGGTTTCGCTAGCGGCTCAGTGTCGGACAGTTTGAAAGTTCGTGTAGCCGCGGAACATGAAGGAAGCGACGATTGGCAACAAGGCTATCTAACGAGTTTCGAAACCGGTGCCCAGGATTTGACGACGGCTCGATTGTTGTTCGACTGGACGCCAACTGACCGACTCGGTGTGTCGTTAAATGTCAATGGCTACATCGATCAATCGGAGAGCCAAGCACCCCAGTTATCCGGTATTGCCCCAGGAATTCCCCCCGCCGCGCCATTCATACCTGGCCTACTGGGTATTCCAAATCCCGCCGAGGACAATCGCTTGGCTGAGCCGACACCGGACGACTACGCCAGAGACAACTCGTTCGCTCAAGCCAGCCTTCGATTCGATTTCGACCTCACAGACAGTATGACCCTGACCTCACTGACGTCTTTCAGTACCTACGACCAGGATCAAACGGTCGACGTGGATGGCCAGGCCATCATCGGTCTGCAACAGCGAACAACCGGCAAAATTGACTCGTTCTTCCAGGAGTTGCGACTTGGCGGTAGTGTCAATGGCCGCACCCATATTACGGTTGGACTCAACTATGCGGACGACAGAACCGAAGAATTTAATGTTGATGACATCAGTCAGAGCACGCTGGGCGTTGGCACTGGTCTGCTGACGTTCAATCTCCGCAATGATCAAGATATCGAGACGTTTGCAGCTTTTGCGGACGTGGAGTACGACCTAACAGATGATTTGTCCGTGTTTGGTGGCATACGCTACACAAGCTCCGACAATGAGTTCACCGGTTGTTCGTTGGACTCCGGCGACGGTACGGCTTCGGCATTTTTTGTAAACGTCCTAATGTTGCCACCGCCAGGTGCTGGCAACTGCTTCTCATTTGATCTTGCGACCTTCAGCTATCCATTAATCCAAACTACGCTGGATGAGGACAATACGTCATGGCGGTTTGGAGTCGATTGGGCGGCGACCGATACAACAAAGGTGTACGCAACGATCAGCCGCGGCTATAAGGCCGGTGGTTTTCCGACTCTCGCAGCAACTGCCGCGGTGCAATACGATCCGACCTTGCAAGAAGAGCTGACGGCCTATGAGGTTGGATTGCGTTCCGAACCGTCGGATGAGGTTCGAATCAGCACGTCGATTTACTATTACGACTATGTAGACAAACAAGTACTCGGATTTACGAATGATCCGGTCTTCGGTCCGTTACTACGCCTCAATAATGTACCGGAGAGTGAGGTTGTCGGTGCCGATTTCCAGCTGGAGTGGTCACCCATCGAGGGACTGAACCTAAGCGCCGCAGCCAGCTACGTAGACTCCGAGGTGACGAGTGACTACTTTAGTCAGGATGCGTTCGGCGTTGATGCCAACTTCCGCGGTGAGCCGTTTCCGAACGCACCTGAATTTCAGTTTTCAGCGGATGCCAGTTATCGGTGGCCAGTGTCCGACGGCTTGGATGCATTCGTCGGTCTCGGCATGAACCACCAGGATGACACTAACTCGGAATTCGGTCAGTCCCCGGAACTGGATGTTGATGGCTATACGCTAGTGGATGTTCGTGCAGGCGTTGAGAGTAATGAAGGCCGCTGGCGCCTGAGTGCCTGGGTGCGAAACGTTGCTGACGAATACTATTGGTCGTTCGCTAGCAAGACCAACGATACGTTTATTCGTTACACCGGCATGCCACGTACCTACGGAGCCACACTGACGCTGAGTTTCGGAAACTAAGGCGTGGCTGGGGCGTCCCACCAGCAGACGGCAGCCATAGGATTTTGCCATTTCGCCCGAGGCGTTTATTACCTCGGATTCGTCGTGTTGACCCTTTTCGCTCAGGCCTGCTCGAAGCAGCCGGATTCAGAGGTAGCCGCAGCCGCGGATAGCGTTCGAGGGGCGGATCGTCGTGCGCAGATGGTAGCGGCCAATCAAAACACGGCTGCGTGGTTCACAACCGGCGGTCAATTTGGTGAGACACATTACTCCTCGTTGCAACAAATAAATCGAGCCAACGTGAGCAATCTCGGGTTTGCCTGGGATTATCCGCTTTACTCCCGACGCGGCATCGAGTCGACGCCGGTGATTGTCGATGGCGTGGTCTTTGGCACCGGCAACTGGGGTAGCGTCTACGCCGTCAATGCCAAAACGGGCGAGCGAGTGTGGGAGTTTCGCCCACAACTGGACGGCCAGATTGCTAAAGATGCGTGCTGCGACATCGTAAACCGCGGCGTCGCCGTCTGGGCCGACCTGCTATACGTAGCGGCGCTAGACGGTGCTCTGTATGCCTTGAACAAGGATACGGGAGAGATCGTTTGGCGGGCGGATACCTTCGCGGGCGAACCCGGCCGCAAGTCATCGACCGGGGCGCCGCGTGTCGCGGGTGATGTTGTCGTCATCGGCTTCGGCGGGGCAGACATGAATGCGCGGGGTTACTTCACCGCTTACGACTTGGACACGGGCGAGCAACGTTGGCGTTTCTATACCGTGCCCGGCTCACCCGAGTTGCCGTACGAACACCCCGAGCTCGAGTGGGCTGCGGGTACTTGGGATCCAAACAGTCTCTGGGAAGCCGGCCTTGGTGGCACGGTCTGGGACAATATGGTCTACGACCCAGAGCTCAACATTCTCTATGTTGGGACGGGTAACTCCGCTGTGTATGCGCAGAAGTATCGAAGTCCGGCCGGCGGAGACAATCTGTTCGTTGCCTCGATTCTAGCTATTGACCCAGACACCGGTCGATTGCTCTGGCACTACCAGACTACGCCGGGCGACCAATGGGATTACACGGCGACCCAGAACATGATCTTGACCGATCTGGATTGGAACGGCGAAACACGACAAGTGTTGCTCCAGGCACCCAAAAATGGGTTCTTTTACGTGCTTGATCGTGTCAGTGGCGAATTGCTGTCGGCTGAGAAATATGCCCCCGCCAACTGGGCATCCCATGTAGATATGGCGACCGGAAAACCAGTGCTGACAGACGCGGCTGACTACGTGACGAAGCCGTCGATTGTTTGGCCAAGCACCCGAGGCGCCCACAACTGGCGTCCAATGTCGCTGAGTCCAGATACGGGTCTTGTCTATATACCCGCGTACGAAGCCGTCGACTTAAAGGTCAATTTGTTTCCGGATGAATTTGACTACGATCCGCGGCACTGGTCAGCCGGGGTCCTGCCGCTGCCACTGATCGAAGCGGCCGTTGATGCCGTTGACGGGTTTTACCCAGCAGATGATTCGATCAACAAAGACTTGCTTAAACAGGTAATCCGAGACAATCGAGACAAGGTGCCGCCCAATCGAACCGTGCTGCGCGCTTGGGACCCGGTCGCAGCGAAGATCGTTTGGGACATTGATATTCCGGAATTTGGTAACAGTGGCGCGGTGCTTTCGACCGCTGGCGGTCTTTTATTTCATACCAAACCCGACGGGCACTTGAATGTCTACAACGACGAGACGGGCGAGTTATTGAAGTCGATTGACACTGGTAGCGGCATGATGGCAGCGCCAGCCACATACGAGATCGACGGCGAACAATACATCGTGACAATGTCCGGCTTAGGGGGTGGCGGTTTTTTCAGCTATCCACCGTATACGGCCGCGTACAAGTACGGTAACAGTGGACGAATGATGGCATTCAAGTTGGGCGGCGAAGAAACACCGAAGCCAAACGAAATTACCTGGCCATCACAGCCCGAACCTCCCGCACGCACTGGTGACAAAGAAACCGTTCTTGCGGGCAAGCGCTTGTTCAGTTGGAACTGCTCCGTCTGCCATGTCAATACGGGCGTTGGGGCGATTCCTAACCTGAAAAATATGCAACCGGGCACACACCAAATTTTTTCTCAAATCGTCCTCGAAGGCTTACTGGTACCCAACGGGATGCCGAGCTTCGCTGACGCTCTTACGGTCGAGGAGGTTGATGCAATACACGCTTATCTCATCGATACCGCGTGGGCGAGCTTTACATCAAACGCGCGCAACGAAACTGACGAACAAACTGGAGGAATGAGCCAACACTAGCGCACCCGCGCTCGCATCAAGCTCGTGATTTGAGCGCCGAGTATCGGGTCCGGTCAACGTTCAATACGCGTAATCACCATGAAACGACCATCGTTATCTTCGAACGACAGCTCGATGGGTAAGGCTACATCGACAAGCGGCCCGTCTATAGGTTGCGCTTGCACGGCGACCATTGCCGTCGCGCGATATGTTCGGTCACCGACCGATTCAACCTCGAATTGGGAGAGCTTATGAGACACCCACTGATAGTGGTCGCGCCGCGTCGAAAGCCACGCACGAATCTCGTCAACACCTCTCAGGATGCCGTCACCTCTAACGTTGTGGGTTTCGACCAACGGATCGAACATACCGATGACTTCGGAGCGATCGCTGAAGACTTGTTGCAACGGGGCATAGTCGGAGTGCAGCAGGTCAGTGATACCCAGGTATTGCACCAATGTCCCTCGAGCACGGTTCGTCGCATAGCTCGGCTCAAAGACATCAATGGCCAGCGAGTCACCCAAGTCGGCTGTCAGATTCGCAATACGAAAGCTGCCATCCGACTGTTTGATCATTTCGTGGCGATAGCGCGAGTAACCCGCGTCAATACTCCCGTCCGGTCTGGCGATCTGATAGGTAAAGGCGGCGTCCAATTGAAAGTTGGTGGCTGTAAGCGGCCTAACCGTGACGTTAATCAACTGGTGGGAGCGTCCATTGTCAGGCGGCAGACTGGCAAATGCCGTGCGAATCGCTTCGTCCCCGCTCAATTCGACGCCGGGCATCGCAAGGTAAACATCGGCAGAAAAAAGCTCGTCAAAAAAGGGTGTGACGTCGACGTCGTCGGGCGCTTCGAAAATTCCCCACCACCGATACAACAGCGCTTCTGCGAGATTCTTATCACTGCTTTCTGTCGAATGCTCAACGACAGGCATCTGTTCGGAATCCCCTTGCTCCTCCGTCGTTGTCTGCTCGCCGCATCCAAACAAAATCACACTCAGCAACGCGGAAATGCAAAGTCTCCAACGACGCTCCGTTCGATGCAATTTCAGCACCACGACGTCTCGTTTCGTCAATTCGGTACTTCGCATGCAGCATCTCGCTCATGGTGCGTCGCCAGTGTAGCGACACGGATCGTGAAAATCATGTTCGCATTGCGGTACCCGGCCACATTAGATCGTATTCGGTATTCACATTCATGAACACGAACACAACAAGCGGAAAGCCAGCAGGTCAACTGACCGAGGAGCAAGTCCGCGCCATCGTCGATGAAGCTAACATTGGTGTCCTTCGCGTTGCGCTTTATCACGAAACTCAAGATGCGGAGCTGGCTGCCATACCGTCTATTGAGTGGCCGATCCGAGGTGGCGCTTTGATGGCCTTTTCGTTACCTAGGGAATCGCACGCGTTGGTGCGCGAGAAGGCCGTCCACTACCTTCTCAGCGATCGAGCGCCGAAGCCGGTGCCGACGAAGGCTGAAGCGGCTGTATTAATGGAGATGTTCACCGGTAAAAAACAGTCTCCTGAAGCTGTCGACTATGGCTACGAGGAACTCGCGTATGCCGAGATTCCTCGTGATGTGGTCTGGACGAAAAAGCCGGATGCGGACATCTTGGATAACTTCGTGGTCACTATCGTTGGCGCTGGTTTTAGTGCCATAGCAGCTGCAATTCAGCTGGATAGATTGGGCATTCAATGGCAAATCATCGAACGCCATTCTGATCTTGGCGGCACGTGGCACATCAACAATTACCCGGAAGCGCGTGTGGACGTTTCGACGTTCCTTTACCAGTACAAGTTTGAAAAAAATTACCCGTGGGAGAGCTACTATGCGCCCCGCGATGAACTGCAAAGGTACGCTAATTACATTGTTGACAAGTATGGCTTGCGCGATCGGATCACACTCAATACGAAATTGGTTGCCGCTAAATGGAGCGAAGCGGACCATCGATGGACGATTACAGTGGAAGAAGCGCGTGGCGAGACACGTACGTTTGTCAGCAATGCGATTATCAGCGCGAGTGGATTGTTCAATACGCCGAAACTGCCCGATATCGACGGTATTCAGTCCTACCGGGGCAAGATGTTCCACACCACTGCATGGGATCACGATTACGACTACTCCGGCAAACGGGTCGCACTTATCGGTACTGGCTCAACCGGACTGCAATTAGCACGCGGTGTTGCCTCAAAGGCATCACATCTCACCGTATTCCAACGCACGGCAAGTTGGGTAACGCCTGTAAAGGGCTACCGTTCGAAGATTTCATCGGCAAAACGCTGGTTGCTGGACAACATGCCCGGGTATCACAACTGGTTCACGTATTTGAATTACTACGCGGAACTACAGATGCAGGACTTCCAAGAGGTCGATGAGGCATGGGTGGCCAAGGGCGGTCACGTCAACGAGAAGAACGCGGCTTTCGCACAGTCGTTGACGGAGATGATCCGGCAAAAGGTTGGTGACCGAGACGACCTCTTCGAGAAGCTGGTTCCCAACGTCGTCCCAATGGCCAGGCGACTCGTAATTGATAACGATTGGTATCAGACGGCCATGCGGGACAACGTCTCAATCGAGACCGGTGGCATCCAGGCAATAACCGAAAAGGGAATTCGCACCAACGACGGTGTTGAACACGAGTACGATCTAATCGTCTTAAGCGCTGGTTTCGACGTATCGCGATACTTACTGCCGGCTGAGTACGAAGGCGTTGATGGCGTTACGTTGGATGACTTGTGGTCGAAAGACGGTGCTCGCGCATTCAAGGGCATCACTCTTCCGGGCTTCCCCAACTTTTTTATGATGTATGGGCCGAACGGCCAAGCCCGCATCGGCTCTTTTCACTCTTGGGCGGAAAATTTTTCCCGATACATCGCCGGTCTGTTGGTCTACATGCTAGAGCAGGGCGGCGATTCCCTTTGCGTGACGCGTTCCGCTTACGACACCTATAACGCGAACATGGACGAGGCTATGAAAGGACTGTTGTGGGAGACAGAAACCGGCAATGGCTACTACGTCAATCAGCACGGTCGATCGGGCGTCAATATGCCGTGGTCCGTGCATGATTTCTACACAATGATCCAACACATAGATCCGGAAAACTACGCGGTGTCAGAAACGACGCCATGAGGGGATCGCCAGTAACTTGGAGACAGTTGTGACCGCGGTGTTTCACCCCACCGGGTTCGCCAAGTCAGATCCAAATCGTGCCGCCTGTATTGACGGATCGACGGGCGCTATGACGACGTACGAGTCACTTGATGCTCAGTCGAACCAACTGGCGCACTGGTTCCGACTGCAGGGAGTGAATACCGGCGATGGCATTGTTTTGCTTTGCGAGAACAGCGTTGAATTTTACGAGGTCGTTTGGGCGGCGCAACGAGCTGGCTTGTATTACACGCCGGTGAGCTGGCACTCGACCGCCGAGGAAATCGCTTATGTGGTGGAAAACGCAAGCGCTAAGGCCTTTATTGCCTCATCGCGTTTTCATGAGACGGCTGTCAAAACGCGGCAGCTCATAGGCAAGCAAGTCGTCGCGGCGTCATTGTTCGAGCCGATTGAGGGGTTCGTTGAGCTGAAGGTCGAGATCGCGTCGCAACCAAAGACGCCAGTCGACGACGAAACCGCAGGACGAGAAATGCTCTATACGTCCGGAACAACCGGCCAGCCGAAGGGCGTGAAATTTCCTTTAACCGGTGATGCGATTGATACATTGACGGCTGGTGATCTTTTCTATCAATACGAAGGTTACGCGCCGGGCGCGGTCATCCTTGCACCTGGCCCCGCGTATCACGCCTCCCCACTGTTAGTAACCATGGCGGCACATCGATTTGGCGCTACGGTCGTCATTATGGATAAGTTTGACGCGGAAGAGTTTCTAAGACTGATCGAGTATTACCGCGTAACGCACATCGCGTGCGTGCCCGCGCACTTCATTCGGCTCTTGAAACTCCCCGATACGATCCGTTCCCAGTACGACGTCAGCTCTGTTCAGTGGATAGTACATACCGCCGCCCCATGTCCGGTTGATATCAAACACGCGATGATCGACTGGTTCGGTCAGATCATTGTCGAAGTCTACAGCGGCACAGAGCGCGTTGGCGGTTCCGTCATACGCTGTGATGAATGGCTTGCTCACCCAGGCTCTATTGGCAAGTCGCCGGACGACTCCGCCCACGTCCTAGATGAATCGACCTGGAAAGAGCTACCGGTTGGTGAGGTCGGGGTTATCTACTTTGAGAGCTCAGAAAATTTTTCCTATCACGGCGATGAGGAAAAGACGAAATCAATGTTGTCGCCGCAAGGGTGGAAAACTCTAGGTGACATCGGGCGAATTGACGAGGATGGCTACATCTATCTGACAGATCGCAAATCCAACATGATTATCTCCGGTGGCGTCAATGTCTATCCGCAAGAGTCAGAGAATCGCTTGATCACGCATCCGAAAGTCGCCGATGTCGCGGTTTTCGGAATACCGAATGAGTCGTTCGGGGAAGAGGTCAAGGCCGTCGTCCAAGTCACCAGTGGCGTGGAAACCAATGCGGGGCTCGCCGCCGAGCTCATCGAGTACTGCAGAGCCGTCTTGTCAGCATTGAAGTGCCCTAGGTCCATCGACTTTATGGAGTCGCTGCCGCGGGAGGCGAATGGAAAGCTCTACAAACAAAAACTCATCGATCTGTATCGAGAACAATAACAAACGCAGGCACCTTTGAATCAGCGCTCGCGAAAGGTTAGGGATATGCAACGAATCGAAAAAATCGATCCAAGTACGCTAAGTGGTGAGCCAAAGAGGATCTTTGAACGCTGGAGTCCCGGTGGCCAGCCTTTAAACATCGTTCTTATCTATTTTCGAAATCTCAACTTGAATCGTAACTGGTCCTACATGGCAACCCATTTGTTCATGAAGAACAGTTTGTCGGACCGACAGCGAGAGATCATCGTGCTTCGCGTGAGCTGGCAGTGCGCCTCAGATTATGAGTTTATCCAGCACGTTCGTATCGTCCGTGAGCAAGCGCTAATGACGGAGGACGAAATCAAAGATCTGTTGCAGCAAGAGCCTGTGGGCGATTGGACTCCGGCTGAGCGGACATTAATCGCACTTTCGGATGAGCTTTTGGCGCTCAATAGCGTCACCGATCCAACGTGGTGCGAGCTGACGGCGCATTTTGACGTCAAACAACAGTTGGATGCGATTGCGACGGCCGGCGGCTACACGCTTAATTCGATGGCGACTAACAGTTTCGATGTCGATATCGAAGATACGATGCAGCGCGAGAGTGGACTGGTGCCCTCCTGGCATGCGCCGGCGTTTCGCTTCATGGATCGTGAAGACTACGACGCGGCTAACTCTCGCGCGCCTGACGGCAAGCCTCCCGCCGACGAAAAAGCCGAGGGCATTACAAGACCATTCCTGGATCGCAGCGAGCGCGTCGGTCTGTTATCAGTAATTGCGCATCATCCGTTGCTGGTGCGAGATTGGCTACCAATTATTCGGCACGTTGATACCGAGAGTACATTGGACCGAGAGACACGACTGATCGTCGCTATACGGACTGCCTATCGCTGTAACTGCAGCGCCGAGCTGGCCGATCGAAAAGCGATCGCTGTCAATGCTGGCGTTCAAGCCGACGACATTAACCGAGCGCTGTCTTCGGTTCCGGAATCAGCGTGCGTCGATCGCCTTGGACTGTTGGTGAGAGCCACTGACGAGTTGATTGACAACATGCTCGTTAGTGACTCGACTTGGACGCTATTGAAGGAGTTCTACAGTGACGAACAGGTGATGGACATTGTGTTCGCGGTCGCAACTGGACTCATGGTGTCTTGGATGCAAAATGCACTAGGTGTTTCGGCGGAAGTGCACGCGTGAGTACGTGCGCGCCGTCGGATGCCGGTTGCCGTCCGCTCGATGTCGGTGAGTTGGGTAGAGTTTGGGGAGCGACTTGGACGAAAAGCCCATCGAAGCACTGGTGAGGCAGCTCGCCAACGCGCGAGGCCAATCGTCGATGAGTGTGGAACAATTGCGGGCGGCGACCGAGTATCTCGCGAAATCGCAACCGTCTCGTGCGCCTTTCACCCGCATCAATGCTTCGCTTGGAGGAGTCCCGGGCGCATGGATCGAGGCGGAACGATCTGACCGTCACAGCGTCATCGCTTACATTCATGGTGGCGCCTTTGTCGCCGGATCGATCGATTCCCATTTGCCAATAACCGCAGCGTTGTCGACGGCGGCCCAATGCCGTGTGTGGGCGATCGATTATAGACTTGCCCCGGAATCACCTTATCCGGCTGCACGTCATGATTGTCAGGCCGCACTGGCGGCGCTGACCGCCGACCCAGATATCAAGCACCTGGCCATAGTGGCCGACTCCGCCGGATCTGCGCTGGCGTTGTCGGTACTGATGGACGCGCGAAACGAACGCGGTAGTAAGGTTGATGCTGTGGTGTTGATTTGCCCGTGGGCCGATCTGTCGTGCACCGCCGCGAACGACGAGGGTCTAGAGGCAGGCGACCCACTTCTGAGTCAAGCGTTTCTAAAAAAGATGGCCGGCCTCTACCTTGCGGGTCATGACCCAATGGATCCAAGCGCATCGCCACTCTATGGCGATTTTGCGGATTTACCGCCACTGCTCATCCAGACTGGAACACGAGATGTTCTCTACGCTGACGCCATCGCACTTGAGAGAGCCGCGTTGGCGGCGGATATCGACTGCATATTGGACGTATGGCCCGACATGATTCATGTCTGGCATGCCTTCGGCGGACTTTTGCCGGAGGCCCGTTCGGCACTGGACCAGGTTGGTGAATTTCTACAATCGGTTTGGGATTGCTCCTGATGCGTTGCGCACTCAGCTAGTCGCACTAATGACTCGAAGATTCGCAATCGCCACGGTTACCGTTAATCAGCGGTACAGCTGGTATGTCGTATTGCTGCTTGCACTCTTATCAATCGTGTCCTATGCCGACCGCTTAATTCTTGGGATCTTGGTCGATCCGGTAAAGGCCGAGCTGCAAATCAGTGATACGCAGATGGGTTTTCTTCTCGGCCTATCGTTCGCGCTGGTCTACGCAACGTTGGCGTTGTTTCTAGCCGGCTACGCTGATCGCCACAATCGACGAAACCTTATCGTTGCTGGTGTATTTGTTTGGAGTGCAATGACTTCGGCATCGGCATTCGCCAATGGATTCTGGCAGTTGGCCTTTTGCCGATTGGGTGTTGGTCTAGGTGAGGCGGCGCTAGGACCGGCCGCGCTATCTATGATTTCTGACTTGTTCTCAAAAGAACGGCGTCACACCCCAATCAGTGTATTCCTCGCCGCCGGTGTCGTGGGGGGATCTAGCGCATTTATTATCGGTGGCGGCGTTGTCATGTTCGTCAGCCAGATACCTAGCATCGCACTACCCGTAATTGGCGAACTCGCTCCTTGGCGTCTGGTGTTCTTGTGCATGGGAGTTCCGGGCATTGTACTCGGTGCCTTTTTGCTCTTGACGGTACGCGAACCAGAGCGAAGCTCGGTAGCCAAGGATCCGTCGGTAAAAAACGCGAGCATCGGCGAGGTACTGCGACATATCGTTTCGCGTCGTTCTCAGTACTTACCGACGTTCGGCGGCATTTTGTTCGTACAGATGATGGTCTACGCGGTTGCGACTTGGTATGCCACAGTGCTAATAAGAAACTATGAGTTGAGCATACCAAACGCTGGGTTTGCTTTCGGTATCATCGGTCTGGTTTTTGGTACCTCCGGTGCGATTTTGGGACCGACGATCGTTTCCGTTCTGGAGAGAAACGGGCGCGACGATGCGCTGCTGTTCGTTGGGGTTATCGCCGTAGCAATTGCTACGCCGGCGACAGTGTTCTCTCCGGTTGCACCTACTGTCGCGGCATCCCTGATCGCAATGGCCGTCGTTATGTTCTCGCTTTCTGCGGCGAGCGCGCTGGCGCCATTGCTGCCGCAATTGATTGCGCCCAACGCGATGCGCGCGCGAGTCACAGCGACTTACTTTTTCGTTGCAAACTCCATCGGCCTCGGCCTAACGCCGGTGATAGTCGGCATTGTGAACGACACTGGCGTATTAGGGGTTTCCGGGATTGACCAGGCGCTGGCCTTAGTTGCGGCCACACTATTGCCAGCCTCGCTGGCTATTCTCTGGATTGGCCGCCGCACGTGTTTGCGCCTTCAGCAACAAAAGGACATCGGCTAAGGTTGTCTCTCCAGAGCGAATTGTCCATGTTCCTAGAAACGGCACGTGGTCGACTGAATTGCGAATAAACTAACTCATTAAAGTCGGAATATTGGAGAAGGCATGAGTGACGTAGTACTTGTAACCGGCGCGTCGTCCGGTGTCGGCTTGAGTGTTGCCGTTCAAGCGGCGCAATCCGGCTACCGTGTATATGCAACCATGCGCGACCTGGGCAAGAAACAGGCGCTACAGCAAGCGGCGACTGCCGCAAATGTATCAATGGAGTTGCTCGAGCTAGACGTATCCAACCCGATGCAGGTTGAGCAGGTCACTCGCCAAATTGTCGACGACCAAGGACGAATTGATTGTGTTGTTGCCAATGCGGGCGTTGGCTATGTTAGACCCACCGAGCACGCGCCTGAGTCGGAAGTTGCTCGTATTATGGACACTAATTTCATGGGGGTTTTCCGCTGCGTCAAAGCCGCATTGCCTCACATGCGTCAACAGAAGTCGGGTCGGTTAATCGCCGTGTCATCGGTGGGCGGCTTGGTTGGCCAGCCATTTAACGAGATTTACTGCGCCTCAAAATTTGCGGTCGAAGGATTTTTCGAAAGTTTGGCCAGCTACATGGACCCAGAGTTTGGCATTTACTTCACCTTGGTCGAGCCTGGCGGTATCCACTCGGAGTTCGTCAAGTCCATACTTAAGGGTATTGAGGACACTGGCGGCTTTGAAGATGACGAGTACAAACCCCTGATCGAGCGCTATATTAGCGGCAGGTCGGGCCGTAACCTAGACGGCGTAATGCAGTCGTCGGACGACGTTGCCCTCGTCGTTCTTGACTGTTTGCGGGCAAAGTCACCGCCGGTGAGAGTCCGAACGTCACCTTGGTCCGAAGAGTTTTCCTCAATCAAAACGTCCGCGGATCCAGATGGTAAACGACTTCAGGCTAGCATCCACAAGTTGATGCTGGGAGCAGACTAAGTAACACCCCTTATTTGGCGAGTCGCTCGTGGCTTAGACGTAAATCATTAGCGTCGGTAGGTCCGCTCAATTCCTGCAAGCACGGTATCGACGGTTCGCTCGACGATGTTGTCCTCGTGTATGGACGCTCCGGTGATTAGTCGGCGGTGATAAAAAAGTCCGGACAGTAAATCGATCATCCACTCAATATCGACTGCTTCCGGCAGCTCGCCCCGCTTGACAGCTCGTCTAAGTAGCAAACGAATGTCTTCTCGCCGTTGGTCCGCAATTCGGTGCAGACGACCGGCAAACTCACCGTCGCTGCTATTGGCCGCAATCAACGATGGAAGCACAGTGCCCCAAATCGAGCGATCCAAGATTCTTGGCAGCTGCGAAAACAGTGCGATCAATTGATCACGGACGTTGCCGACATCCGGTACGTCGGGATTGGGTCCCAACGCCCGGTCGAACGCATCTGACACCAATTCTGCTAGCGTCTTCCAGTATCGATAAATGGTCGAGCGCGCGATACCGCTCCGTTCGACAACAAGATCGATAGTCAATCGACCGTAAGCAATCTCGCCGAGTAATTCCGTCGTCGCATCAAGTACCGTATTTTTTGTGCGCTCAATCTGACCGGTCTTTGGTGCGCGTGATCGCGGGTGCCGCCCTTTTGTCGCCGTGTTTCTGGCCTGTTGCTGATGCGGTTTGCTCACAACGGTTTTCTGTATCGACCACGCGACTCGCAGATGGGCGTTTGAGTTGAGCTCTTGTTTGTGGGTAGCGTATGCGTCATCGCTAAGTGGCGACCAGCCTGTGGAACGACACGTTGGACGCGATCAAGATCGCAAAGAATCCTATATTGAGCAATGAAATTGCGATGGGGTCCCGATTGGCCGCGTGCGCAACAATTGCTGTGAGCAGAAATAGGCCTACGCCAGCGTACGCCCATTCTTTGGCGTAAATAGGTGCTTGCGGTAGAACTAACACCACGGCGGCTATGAGCTTAAGTACAGCCAGCTGGATTCGAAAAAACGGCGGAAAACCGAGTTCGGCGATACCTTGAATCGTCGCATCGCTGAACATATAGCTGCCTGCGCTCGCCAGCAATAGCAAGGCAATGAGTGTGGTTGTTGTCCAGTAAGTAATCATCATCGCATTACGTACCCACGTCTTTCGATACGCCAAAGGACGTGACTCTTTCTGTTCAATGCTAACAACAAACGGCGGCGCGCTTGACGTGTGGTCGAGAGCTCGTGAAATCCCGACAAAAAGCACTCATCGAGCAATTGTTTTAAACAAAACGATAATGTACGATTTAATTGTTCATGACACAACAGGGTGCTCAGCTACGTGGCCAACAAACAACGTGAGTTTGATCTGGTGGTATGGGGTGCGACCGGATTTACCGGAATGCTCGTTGCGGAGTACTTAAGTCGGCGTCACGGCAGTACCGGCGATCTGCATTGGGCGACCGCCGGGCGGAGCGCGGACAAACTCTCGTCGGTGCACGGTCAACTGGGGTTGGCGACGGACACGCCCTCGATTGTTGCCGATGCCGACGACGTTAAGTCTCTGCAATCTTTGGTGGGTCGGACTCGAGTCATCATTTCAACTGTTGGCCCGTATCAGCGCTACGGCAGCGAACTCGTTGCTGCGTGTGCGAAATCGGGGACCGACTACGTCGATTTGTGCGGTGAGCCCGGCTGGATGCACGATATGATCAACGCACACGAAGAAGACGCCAAAGCCTCAGGTGCGCGGTTGGTTTTCTCGTGTGGATTCGACTCGGTGCCGTTCGATCTGGGTGTGTTTTATCTTCAGCAACTGGCACTTGAGAGAACGGGCAAGCCAGCGCAACGCGTGCGTGGTCGCGTAAGAAACATGCGCGGTACGTTTTCAGGTGGCACGGCAGCGAGTTTTCGCGCGACCGTTCAGGCGGCGACTGCCAATCCCTCGCTCGGTAAGTTGCTGATCAATCCCTTTGCGCTAACGCCGACCGGCGGCGGGCCGAAGCAACCAAGTGGTATGAAACCGCACTTCGATGAAGCCGTGGGTAGCTGGGTGGCACCTTTTGTTATGGCTGTAATCAATACCAAGAACATACATCGCTCAAATGCGCTCCTGGGGTATCGCTATGGGCGCGACTTTGTGTACGACGAGATGCTAATGACCGGTACTGGAGAGATCGGCGAACAACGCGCTTTGGCGATGGCTAAGGACAACTCCATTGCAGAGAGTGATCGAAAGCCCGGTGAAGGACCGTCGCAAGCGGAGCGCGAGTCTGGCTTTTTCGACGTAGTGTTTATCGGTGATACATACGATGGTGACACCGTTCGAGTAAGTGTCAGAGGTGACCGCGATCCTGGCTACGGATCGACGTCCAAGATGATCGCCGAAGCCGCGCTGTGTTTACTGGATCATCATGACCAACCGTCCGGTGGGTTTTGGACCCCCGCACCGGCCTTCGGTGATCGTCTAATCAGTCGATTGCAAGACAACGCTGGCGTTACGTTTCACATCGAAGCCGACCCATAGCCTCGGCGCCGTCTACGCCGAAGACGACTGTCGTAAGACGAACTGCTATCAGACCCATTGTGCCTAGCTCCGTCGAGGAACATCAAAATGACCGATTTCAGAGCCGAAACGCGTGCGTGGCTTGAGCATAACTGCCCGTCAGCGATGCGGCGCCCGTTAGAGAGCGACGCAGATATTTGTTGGGGCGGTCGGGGCTGGGAATTTCACAGTGACGACCAACGTAATTGGCTGGAGCGCATGGTCAGCAAAGGGTGGACAGCGCCCACCTGGCCGGCGGCACTCGGCGGTGGCGGTTTGTCGGCCGAGCAAGCGCAGATCCTGAGCGAGGAAATGGCTCGAATCGATGCTAGAAAAGCACTCGACAATTTCGGCTTGTGGATGATCGGTCCGGCGATCCTCAAGTACGGTAGCGAAAGGCTTAAGAAGCAGCACATACCCGCCATTGTGCGCGGCGATATTCGCTGGTGCCAAGGCTATAGCGAACCCAATGCCGGCTCAGACTTGGCCGGACTTCAAACCAAAGCAGAGGATCACGGCGATCACTTTGTCGTGAACGGCCAGAAGGTATGGACGTCGCATGCGGACAAATGCGACTGGATGTTTTGTTTGGTGCGGACGGATCCCGACGCAAAGAAGCAGTGTGGCATTAGCCTCGTGCTCTTCGACATGCAGACGCCCGGTGTCAAAGCGTTACCGATCAAGCTGATTTCCGGCAGTTCGCCATTTTGCGAGACATTTCTGGACAACGTGAAAGTCGACAAGGACCAGGTTGTCGGTGAAATAAACGACGGTTGGACCGTGGCAAAGTACTTGTTAACTCACGAGCGCGAAACCATTGGAGCATTTGGTCTGAAGGGGCCTGGTGGTGACCCGCTTGGCTTCACTGTTCGACGAGTTTGCGGTGTTACAAACGGAAAGATACGAAACGGTGGAATTCGCTCTGACGTGGCGCGCTGGGACATTGATGCGAAGGCATTTGAATTGACGATGCAACGTGTCAATGAGGCGAATTCGATGCAAGGCGTGGGCAACGCATCAGCGATGCTTAAATTGGTTGGCACAGAGCTCAATAAGCGCCGTCATGAGATTCTCATGGAAGCGCATGGGACAGACGCCCTCAACTGGGGTGATGGATCGCCCAACGGTCGTGCGGTGGCGCGTGACTGGTTGCGGTCAAAAGGTAACTCCATTGAAGGCGGCACCTCGGAGATCCAGTTGAACATTATTGCCAAACACATACTGCGGCTTGGCTAGGGGCGACGACATGAGTCTGGTTCTGACGCAAGAGCAAAGCCTAATGAAACAGGCCGCATCTCGCCTGTTGCAAGATCATGCGCCGGTCAGCATGCAACGCTCACTGCGCGACATGCCGGACTCGCGAGGGTATTCACAGGACGCCTGGCAGCGAATGGTGGAGAACGGCTGGCCGGCCATCTTGGTGCCGGAAGACTACGACGGATTAAATTTTGGTCACGTCGGCATGGGCCAGATTGTTGAAGAAATGGGGCGTCAATTAAGTGCCTCACCGCTGTTTTCGACGGCTGTTCTAGCCGCGACCGTTATCGATGATGTTGGCGATGCGACGCTAAAGGCCGATTTTCTGCCACGCATTGCTCGTGGCGAGATCACAATGGCGCTTGCAATCAACGAAAGCGGACAGTTTCGTCCAAATGCCGTCGAGACTACGGCGTCGCTAGAAAACTCTGCCTATACGGTGACCGGTCAAAAGCACTGCGTCATTGATGGCGATGGTGCGGACTACTACATTGTCTCGGCAAGGACGTCGGGTGAGTCGACAGATACGAGCGGCATCTCCTTATTCATCGTTGATGCGTCCCAAGCGGGTATCGCAATAAAACCGCAGCGTTTCATTGATGAACGAAACTACGCCAATGTGGAGTTCGCGAGCGTCAACAGTGGCTGGTCGCTCGGTATTGAGCACGAGGGATGGGCGGCGCTCGCCCATGTAACGACCGTCGCGAACGCCCATCTGTCTGCAGAGTTACTGGGTGTTGTACAGGAAGCCTTTGAGCGAACCCTGCAATACCTTAAAGAGCGCAAACAGTTCGGCGTACCGATCGGATCGTTTCAGGCATTGCAGCATCGTGCCGCGACGATGTGGGTTGAGATCGAGCAGTGTAAGTCAATCGTACTGGCGGCGCTGCAGGCGCTCGATGCGAGAGATGGCGATGTCGAACGTCTGGTCAGTGCAGCGAAAGCAAAACTGAGCTCGGTCGCTGAACTGGTTACTTGCGAGGCGATTCAGCTTCACGGTGGCATCGGAATGACTGACGAATTTGATATCGGTTTCTTCATCAAGCGCGCCAGAGCGCTACAAACGCAATTTGGCGGTTTTCATCACCACGCCGATCGCTACGCTACGCTATCGGGCTATTGAGTAAATCCGGGTCTATGCTGCATCTAGTTAGTACCGCCCGCTGAACAACCACAAAATTTCTTCGATCAACACTGACTGGAGTTTTTCGGAATTTGCGGTCCGAACGCTCAATGACAACGACGGAAGGCAATGAACACACCACTATTCGACTTATCTGGCCGGGTGGCCATCGTTACTGGCGCGAGTCGCGGTATCGGCCAAGAGATCGCAAAGTTATTCGCATTGCAGGGCGCTCACGTTGTTGTTTCGAGCCGTAAAATCGAGGGCTGCCAAACCGTCGTTGATCAGATCACTGATAGCGGCGGTAGCGCGGATGCTTTTGCTTGCCATGTTGGCAACCTAGAGCATATTTCAGAGCTCACGGAATACGTCAAATCAACGCACGGCAAATTGGATATCTTGGTTAACAATGCGGCCGCGAACCCATACTTTGGCCACGTACTGGATACCGATCTTTCGGCCTATCAGAAAACCGTCGATGTGAATATTCGTGGCTACTTCTTTATGTCCGTTGCTGCCGGCCGCTTGATGCGTGAGGCGGGCGGTGGGGCGATCGTCAACACGGCGTCGGTCAACGCGCTCCATCCCGGCGATAAACAGGCAATCTACTCTATATCGAAAGCGGCTGTCGTCAGCATGACCAAGGCCTTTGCCAAAGAGTGTGCTAGCAGCGGCATCCGTTGCAACGCGGTGTTGCCGGGTTTGACCAAAACCAAATTCGCCGGCGCTCTATTTGAGAATGAGGATATTTACAAGCACGCCTTATCGGTCATTCCAATGCGGCGGCACGCCAATCCGGATGAGATAGCGGGTGCCGCGCTGTACTTGGCGTCGGACGCTGCCAGCTATACCACGGGGGAGTGCATTGTCGTCGATGGTGGATTTACCGCCTAGCGCGGATACCTGATCGATTTGCCGATCAAGTCAGCGCTGTCGAGTAAGTCATAGCTCGTTACGTCCGATTGGGGACGGAGTTTCTCGATTACACCAGGTTCGCGGACAGACTCGGTCTGTACGCTTGTGAATACGATGGCATCTTGCTAACGCTACATTTCGGGGGAGAGACGCATTTTTCCTTCATGCCTGAACATCGTCTGGGTGTGGTTGCGTTAGCTAACGAGCCTGCGTTTGGATCAAGGGTTACACACCACCTGGCTTCGAGCTTACGACCTACTGCTCGTCAAACAGGACGTAGCGCAGCGGCTACAGGCACGTCTCGCACATATTGCTAACGCTTAGGCTGATCCCAGGCAGCGCTGGAGCGCCTACGTGTCTCTAGTCGAAAGCAATTCCCCGACAGGCGATCTGACGATTGCGTGTGGAAAAGTCCAAGGCGCTTACGAGAACTCGCACCTCGGTGAGACTTTTGTTGTATTTGACGGAGACGATTTTGTCGTTGAGCCTCGCGAATCGACTGGGCCGCTCGAGTATGTGCGTGGCCGTGGTTATTTTGCGAACTTCGGCCTTTGGGGTGCGCCACCAGAGTTGTTTGTATTCCCGGTAACACCGGGCGGTGGCTTACTTGCTGATTGGGGTGATCGACTGTTCCAGAAACACTAAACACCAGACGGTGAGCATATATCTATGGGCAATGCTCAATGGGGAGCTTGATCCCGATACGCACAAACCTACATCCAGACTCGTCGATACAGTGCCGCGAGTAACGATCTAATACAAGCTGCGACGTTGTTTTCATCGGGCCGAGACGGCCCTCCTACATCGATGTTTGGCGCCGCCGTGTGTAGGAGCGGCGTCCCGCCGCGATCCATCCGCGGCTGGCCACGACGTTGTTGTCATCGGGCCGAGACGGCCCTCCTACAACTTCGTTCGTGGAACCGGCGGCATCTGGGTATTGCTCCCTATTAAGCGTTTCGGTTGGCGGGGTTTACAGAGGCTCCCGACCGCCTGTCGGTTCGGGAATGACACCGTTCTGGGCTCGCTGCGATCGCAGTAGGACATGGCTGAGCGCCGCTAGATGGGGAATTTCGATTAGCATCCCGATGACTAGCGCTGCATAGATCAGGGGTTGGTCGGGCAGCACGACCATACTGACGGCCAGCATGAGCGGTGCGTTGCGTGAAGCCATAGTCATGCTAAGAAGCGCGCGTTCTCGATACGGCAGTTTGAAAGCGCGGCTGATGCCCTCGCCGAGTAGATAAACCACGACGAAGAAGCAGAACACTGCCAACAGCAGCCAGCCAAGGAGCGAGCTGTGCGTCAGCATGACCGAGATATTACCAGCAAAGAGCTGCAATATTAGTAGGGCAGTGACCCATAGCGTTGCCCTATCGGCGACGTTCAACACTGCCTCGAAGTCAGTTGGCTGCATGAACTTCCGTAACAGCTGATGCACTGCAAGCGCCAGCAGGAACGGAAGCAGAAACCACTGTAGCAGGATACTGCTGATTGCCATCATTTCCGCTTGCACGGCGTTCTGCGTAAACCACTCGAGGTAAAACGGATACAGCAACAATTGCAGCGTCATGTTTATCGGAATCAACGCCGTGCCAATCGCCACGTCGCCGTTCGAAAGACGCGTAAAGCTCAAAAACCAGTCCGTGCACGGTGACAGGAAGTAGATGACAAGGCCGACAAAAAACAACGGATAGTCGGATAGGAAAAGAGTCGCGATACCAAAACCAATCAACGGTATCGCAACGAAGTTTGCTGCGACGGCGATCGCGAGGAAGCGTGCGCTTTTGGCGAGTCGTAGCAGTGCGTCAAAACGAACCCCGAAGAACAGAAGGCTGACCAGCGTGAGCAAGGTGTAGTCCAATCGATCACTTAGCCACTCGCCGGTCGCTGGCTGCAAATGGCCCAATAGTGCGCCGATAACAATCGCCGAAATCAGAACGATGGAGGTCGATGTCGCAGACGTAAGGCGCTCCAGCAGACTTCGATTTAGCATTCGCAGCCTTCGCAGCATTCGCTGTTGCCGAAAGGACCCCAGATCTCGTCCCGAGACCCGTCGATCCAATCGATATTCATCGACAAACGAGTTGCGATTTGTTTGGAGATCACGGAAAAGCGCTGCCGGAACTTGTAGGTGAAACAGTAGATGCGTTTGTCGTGACGTACTTGTGGGCCAACGAGAAACAACCCGGGAGTGACCATCGACTCGTCAACGTCACTCAGCTGAACGTGGTCGTCCTCATCCCAGCTCCAGAGCTCTTTGATCAGACGTGCCCCACCGCCTTTGAGAAAGCCGGTGCCAAGAATGGGCTGTCGCTCTGTGTCCCAAAAGCGACCGTCTTTGGCGTGGACGCGAAATGTTTGGTCTTCGTTTCGGGTAACTTCAGTGACGTTTACGTCAAAGATGATTTCCAGACGATCGCTTGATTCTATGGCCCGCAGCCGCTCACGTGTGTACGGAGAGAGGACGAGGCTCGGATCGAGTTCGTCGAACCTATCCCAGGTGCGACGGCGCACTAGCAAGCGCACCTTGTGGCCAAGCTGGATCAGGTTGATCGCCGAGTCCAGGCCACTCTCATAACCGCCAACAACCACGTACGAACCGTCTTCGAGACCTGTCCAGTCTTCAATCTGCGCGTAGTGCTGGCAGAAGTTTGCTCCCGGAAACGGTTTCAAGTCCGGAAACTGATACTCACCGCACGCCCAGATCAGAAACCGCGTGAACAGCTCGCCTTGCTCGGTATTCAGGAAAAAGCCGCCATCGGTGTGTGGCGTCACGTCCAGTACTTTGCAGCCACAAGCCGTAGGAATCTGAGCCCGGGTAAGACTATCCAGTAGGTAATCTGCGTATTGCTGGCCGCTTGGATGTTCGGTACCCGCAAAGGCAGCTGGCGATGTCACGGGATCGACTGCATTTAAATCAGCCAGGCCAAACGGACTGCTGTAGAACGAGGGTGTAATCAGCCGTGTTTGTATGGGCCAGCGGCGGAACGACTCGCCGACGCGGTCTTTTTCGAGAATGGCATACGTCAGGCCGCCGATTCTTTTCAGCTCCATAGCCATGCCGATGCCGGCAGGGCCGGCGCCAACGATAATCACGTCAACAGACTGCAAGGTAGGTTCCTAGTTCGCGAATTAAGGTAAAGCGACTCATTTGCAGTATCTATCCATTTAGGGCTTGAGGAAACCTTGACGAGCGTCTGCTGCATTTGGCGCCGCGAGGTTGTCGTCAATCAGGCCGAGACGGCCCTCCTACAGCTGCGTTAGGCGTTGCGGAGTGTTGTAGGAGCGGCGTCTCGCCGCGATCAATCCGCGGCTGGCTGCGACGGTATTGTCATCGGGCCGAGACGGCCCTCCTACAGCTGCGTTAGGCGTTGCGGGGTGTTGTAGGAGCGGCGTCTCGCCGCGATCAATCCGCGGCTGGCTGCGACGGTATTGTCATCGGGCCGAGACGGCCCTCCTACAGCTGCGGTAGGTGTTGCGGGGTGTTGTAGGAGCGGCGTCTCGCCGCGATCAATCCGCGGCTGGCTGCGACGGTGTTGTCATCGGGCCGGGACGGCCCTCCTACAGTTGCGTTTAGCGGTGCGCTTAGTCGTGGATACCGTCTCGCCACGTACCTTCCGGCAATTCAATCGGGTCGATATCTAGATTAACGACAACCGGCTCCTGCCCACTGCGCACGAGAACGCAGTCAAGCGGCTCGTTTTCGGCGCCATTGATCTCCTGATGTGGCACGAACGGCGGCACAAAAATGAAGTCGCCAGGTCCCGCCTCAGCGGTAAACTCCAGGCGCTCACCCCAGCGCATGCGCGCCCGTCCGCGCACGACGTAGATGATGCTCTCCAGTTCGCCGTGATGATGGGCTCCGGTCTTGGCGTTCGGATCTATCGTTACGGTACCGGCCCAGAGTTTTGCGGCACCCGCGGTCGCTGCCGTAATGGCGGCAGCGCGCGACATACCCTCGGTCTGCGGCGTATTTACGTCTAGGTTATTACCGCGAACAACCTTGATACCCTGGGTTTTCCAGTCAGGCGTCATCGTGTCTCTCCTTTGTTCTGCCCGAGCGCGGCACCGGACGACAATAACCCGATCGGTACCTGTACGACCAAGCCAGCGTTGGCGTGCCCGACACCTATTGATTTTGACTTCGAATGCAATATATTCCGACGCCATGCAAGACTTGATAGAAACCGGTAAGCAGCGCTTCGATGAGTTTCGTCGGGCGCTCTACGATTGCGACGCGGCGCGTTTGCCCGACCAATGTCGAGCGTTTTTCGCCGACGATTGCGAGATCCGACTGCCACATCCATTGGGAGATGTTGTCGGGCCGCAGGCGCTTATCGATGTCGGGTATGCACCATTGCTTGCGGCAATTCCGGACCTTGAGCGGCGCGATTACATCGTCGGTGGCGCCGTCGATAACGGCGAATGCTGGATTGGTAGCGGCGGTTGCTACACGGGGGTGTTCGAAGCGCCTTGGCTAGACATTCCACCAACCCGGCATCTAATAACGATGCGCTACATCGAGTTTTTTCGTTTTGTCGGCGAGAAAATCGTCGAGGCTAAGCTTTTGTGGGATATCCCGTCCGTCATGATGCAAGCCAGTGCGTGGCCTATGGCACTCAGCTTGGGTGTCGAGTTCAATGTCCCAGGACCGGCAACGCAGGACGGGATTCGACGTTTTGTTGGCGACGCCGCGCAAGCGGCAGCCAGTATGGACGTGGTCGACGCGATGGTGACGGGGCTGAGCCGCTACGCCGACGGCGGCGCTGACGCGATGCAGCTCGAGCGTTTTTGGCATCCCAAGATGAGTTGGTACGGGCCGGCTGGCATTGGTGCGAACCGGCGATTGTCTGGATTTCGTAATTGGCACCAGATTCCGTTCCTGTCGGCCATGCCCGATCGATGCGCCGATACCGACGGCGACGGTTGCGATTGTTACTTCGCCGACGGTAATTACGTTTTTTTCTGTGGGTGGCCGGCCATGCGCGCGACTGTCTCAGGCGATGGTTGGATGGGCATTGCGCCGTCCAATCAAACACTCGAGTTTGCCAGCTTGGATATCTGGCGTTGCGAAGATGGACTTATTCGCGAGAACTGGGTGTTGATCGACATCCTCGATGTTTGGCGCCAGCTCGGTGTCGATGTGCTGGCTCGCATGAAAGAAACAACGTTTGCCCGACAACGGCATGACTTCAAACCCTAACCGAAGACGAGACCCGCCATGAAAGGTTCACGCCCCGAGCAAGGCCTGCTAACCGCCGATAACGATCTTGCCAAGACCGACGAGACCCTCGCGACCATCGATGCGATGGTCGATGGCCTTAACGATCATGACATCGACAATATGGGGCGGTTCTTTGCAGAAACGTTTCGCTGGATGGGCAATGCAGGCTGCGGATTCAAGAACGGACTTAAGGCGTTTCAGGATGGCTGGCAACGACCCTTCCAGGCGGCGTTCTCGAATAAGGTCTGCATCGATGAGGCGCGTATTACCCAAGGCCAATGGTGCGCGGCGTTCGGTCGCCAGGAAGCCGATCACAGCGGCGAGTTCATGGGAATAGAGCCAACCGGCAAGCGCGTCGAGATCCGTTACATGGATTTCTGGAAGGTCGTCGACGGCAAGATCGTCGACAATTGGGTGATGGTGGATTTTCCACACGTTATGCGCCAGCTCGGCGTGGATCCGTTTGATGGCCACGGCTGGGAGAAGTTCGATACGTAGTCGTTGGTGTTGAGCGCTGTTACCGCACGACCTTATTGCGACTCGTTAGAAGCGCATGCGCAGCATCAATTGCCGCTGCTCTTCAATGGCGTTGGCCGGTAGGCCAAGGTATCGATACGCCGGCCGGTATGAGTCGATACGGACCCATTCAGCGGCCAGCGAAACGCGCTCGTTAAACGCGCACTGATAGCTGGCCGTCCAAGCGTGGCCGTCCTCGGCGTTGTTATCCATTGGCGTCGGATCGTAGTCATCGACGTAAAAATGGTCATAGCGCGCCGTGACTCGGTGGTCGTCGAAGCTACGCGTTACCAGCAAATACGCGGCGCCGAAATCCAGATCGACGGCGTTACGAGCGTTCACTATCGGACCCATCGCCGTACTTCCGCTCATCCATTGCGCGAGCAGACCGATATCGCCGGGCAAGCTCGCCTGTACACCGATATGTCGAAAACGCGTCGCCCAGCCGTATTGACCATCGTCAAGGGCCAATGGATCAGCTCGGTTGTCGTAATGCATTGCTCGGACTAGCAAACGACGTTTGTAGCGCCACTCCAGATTGACGGTGTAGCCGAGTCGACCATCGACGTCGCGAAACGGCTCATGCAGCGGCGCTTGCAGTTCAAACACATTACCCGGACTAAAGGCGGGTAATGGCGGTAGCGGCCATTTGTCACGCAGTCGTAACTGGCGGTCGTGGATCGCCCAGCCTTGCCAGGCGAGCGTTGCGCCGGCCGGGTCGTTGCCGGTGAATACAGCCACTGTGGCCGAAAACGCATGCGCGCCACCGAAGCGTAACGGTCTTCGACTCGCCGAGAGCTCCGCCCCGAACGTACGCAATTCCTCAGCAACCCAGGTATTGATTGTCGACGAGTTAAGCGTGTATGGGCTGCTCCAACCTAGACCTGTGTTCTCCAGCGAAATACGCGGATAAAAGGCACCGACCTTCAGTCGATACCGTGTTGCGGAGCGCGGCACGGGACGCCACTCTAAATACGCTTCGGTGACGTCGGCGATATCGCCCACATTGTCGTCATAGGCTTCCATCGCCGCATGCGCCGACCACGTGTCCGTAATCCGGCCGGTGTATTCGAAGAAACCTCGACTTGCGACCAAACCTTCATCTTGAAAACGGAACTTTCCTAAAGCGCCGTCGGTTCTAGGCGATAGCCCGGATAGATTGACGTAACCGCCTTCCCAACCCCAGGCCAGCTGGTGACGTCCTTGCGCTTCTTCGGCAAGCAGTTGCAGTGGCACGTGGCAAAGCGCCAGTAGCAACGCGCTCAGTAGTCGTCCCATTTGACCGAGCCATTTTGTTCTTCGGTTTGTACATACGGTGCGTTCGACAACGTGAATACAACTTCGGCCGCCGACTGTGGATCTACGCGTCGTCGCAGCGGCAGATCGGCACGCTTGATTCGCGCGCCCCAGCCGTTAATCGTAAACGCCGTAGCTGTGTCGCTGACTTGGAGCTGCACCGCGCCATTGTCATCCGTTATGCCGTAAACGCTGGCCTCAACGACGACGACATAGCCCACCATTAGGTCATGGATGTTACAGCCAAGAATCGCAACACCGCCGAAATCAAAACTCACCGGGTCGGCGTCATTGCCCTTGTATAGCGGAAGAACAAAGTCGTTCGGTTTCGAGAACGAATACACGTGGTGGGCAACCGTATCCTGATTGGGAAACGCTACCCGAGTGCCTTTTTCAACGATTAAAATCTGCGGAGAAAATTCGCGATTAACTTGAGCCATCGTCGCTAGTTGCGGCTCGCTCGCTGGTGTCCAAGGAACGCCAGTTTGTTCTACGTAAACGGCGACTTCTGGGACCGGTTCGCCATCGGGGCCGACGACCCGCACTGTCATCGTCGCGGCGGTAGCGGTGCCACCGGTCAGCGCGCTGATCAGTACTGCGATGATGAGCGCCAGTGACAACGGGTGTTTTGCTTGTCTCATAGGCGGGTTAACCATCTTCACTTTGCTGCTTCTGTCGACGACTTGCCGAAAGTCTTGAGCGGCTATTCGTGAACTGCACCACGCTTCCAAACGCCGTGCTGACCTAGCATACGGATATTCCTGCAAACCCAAGAAACTTCAGGGCAAATCTGTGATTCGGATCAAGTTTCGCAGCAAGCTCGTGTTGCTGGCGACGATTCCAATCGTTATCGCGCAGCTTGTGACTCTGCTGGCCGTCATGCGCACCGTCGAGGTCGACGTCCGTGCACGCGCCGATGAGTCATTGACTGCAGGTGTTACGATCATTAGCGAGTACCTGAAATCGCGTAGTGAGCAACTTCATACCAGTGTTGAGGTTTTGTCCGCTGACTTCGGTTTGAAACAGGCTGCCGCGACGGGCGATGCCGTGACCGTTCGGTCGGCACTACTCAACCACGGTGGTCGAATCGGCGCACACATGGCGCTCGCTTTAGACAACGACGGTAACGTGATTGCCAGTACGTTCGACGGTTTTGCCGAGCAATCCAACGAAGCAAAACGCCTTGTCGCCGAAGTCGACGAACAAGGGGTAGCCACAACGGCCGTCATCGCCGGCACGACCTATCAAGTCTTTCTCGAGCCGTTGAAAGCACCTGTGCGGATCGGTTGGGTCGTTCTTGGTTTCCGAATCGATGATCCGTTGGTCAAGCAGCTGTCGGAGCTAACAGGACTCGATGTTGCGGTGATCACGCGAACGGTGGATGCCACTACGGTGTTGGCGTCGACCGGCAATGCGGTGGGTATTGATCCGGTCACAGCGCAAGCGCTTGTCGATGATTCATTGCTGACACGGCAGTTTAAGTTCATCGACGGCGACGACGTTGTCACCGTATTACTGCAACGATCCTTACAGGAGGCGATGTTGCCGTATGTCGACGCGCGTCGTGGGCTTATCTTCTTCGGCGTATTGTTGGTCGCTATCGTAGCTATTGTCGGTACGCTGTTTTCGACGACGATTTCTCGGCCGCTTAGTACGTTAGCAGTGGCTTCGCAGCGACTTGCGGCTGGACACTACGACGACAACATTCGTGTGCAAGCAGGCGATGAGTTCGATGAGCTTGCGCAAACGTTCAACGCTATGAGCAGCGCAATCTCCGATCGCGAACGACGGATCATGCACCAAGCCTTACACGACCGCGTTACTAATCTGCCTAATCGTTACAAAACGGCGCAGCATCTTGGGGCCTGCATTGACGAAGCAGCTCGTGATAGTGATGACATCGCTGTGGTATCGGTCAGGCTCATTGGTATGGCGCAAATCGCATCGACCCTTGGGCATCAAGCGAGCGATACCCTCATTCGGCTGGCTGCCAAGCAACTTCGGGATAACTTACCGGGCGATGTTTTTCTCGGTCATTTCGGTGCGAATGAGTTTTGCCTCATCACAACAGGGCACGATACCGACGCTGCACATAGCTTTGTTGAGACCATCACTACGATACTGTCAAGCGGCATCCATCTCGATGAGGTCGATGTGCAATTGCAGGCTTCTATCGGTATCTCCGCATTCCCAGCACACGGCGACGACGCCGATGAATTGCTGCGATTCGCGTCGATCGCGCGAACGGACGCCGAAGAGCACAAGGAGCCGGTGCGCGTCTACGAAATCGGCCGCGAAGATGAGTTTGTACGCCGTCTGCGTGTCGTCAATGACCTCAAAAAAGCCATTGATGACGGTGAGGTCAGCGTTTGGTTCCAGCCGAAGCTACAGCTGCCCGACGGGACCGTGCATGGCACTGAAGCGCTGGTCCGCTGGCACCATCCGGAGCTCGGCTTTTTGCCGCCTGACGAGTTCATCCCGGCAGCTGAGCAGGCAGGGACATTAATGTATTTGACACGGTACGTACTTGCCAAAGCGATTAAACAAGTTCGCGTATTAGCCGACGCCGGCTACGACCTGCAAGCGTCGGTCAATTTATCGGTCAAGGATCTAACCGACGAATATCTGCCTTACCACGTTATGCAGCTACTGTCCGAGCATGACGTGGCTCCCGAGCGATTGACGCTCGAGGTCACCGAGAGCTCGATCATGGAGGATGTTGCTCGTTCGGTTATGGTGCTCGATATCCTTCGCGACATCGGTGTCAGAATTTCCATCGATGATTTCGGAACCGGTCACTCATCGCTCGGGCAGCTCAGAAATTTGCCTTTGCATGAATTAAAGATCGACAAGTGCTTTGTCCAATCGCTAGCTGATGATGCGCGCAACGAACCGATCGTACGTACAACCATCGAGCTCGCTCGCGATCTGGGACTTGAGGTCGTTGCTGAGGGGGTCGAGGATGAAAGTACGCTTCGGCGACTAAGTGAGCTCGGCTGTCATCAAGCCCAAGGTTACTTCATTAGTAAACCGATTCCGTTTCCCGACTTGGTGAAATGGCTCGATCAGTTTGAGCCGGCTGCCTACACGGAGCGACGTGGCATCGAACGCGCCTTCTCCGCCTAACACGCGGTTACTTTGTGGAGCGCCACAAGGGTCGCGAAGCGTGCTTGCAGCCGCTTACCATCGGAATCACGGCGGTGGAACTCGCCGGCATTTTCGTTGTACTTCAATGTTGTCCAGCCATCGTAGTACCGAGCTAGCTCTCCAGGGGCGAACGTAAATGGCCAATCTATCGGACACGGCTCGTCTGGCGTTGATATCGGCGCCACGATGACATTGATGCCGCCCGGACGGGTTTGCGATTGCATGTTGGCGATGACTGCCGGTATTGAGTCAGCGGATAAGAATTGCAGTACGACTGTCGAGACGATGAGATCGTAGTGCTGCTCGATTGTTGCCGACTCGATATCGTACAGTCTCGCCGTCATCTCGCGGCACTCCGCTTCCGTGTCGATTATTTTTTTTAGTTTGGTAATGGCCGATTCGCTACGGTCCAGTGCCACAACGCGAAATCCGCGGGATTGTAAAAAAACACTATTGCGTCCGCGCCCGCAACCAAGGTCGAGTGCGTCGCCTGAGCGAATATGCTGAAACACATCGACAACCTCGGAATGCGGAGCGGTTAGCTGGTACTTTTTCTCGTAGTAGCGATCCTGTTCACAGAGAAACTCAAGATAGCAGGCCAAGTCGTCCGACGCCGGTTCGATGCGGTGCCAAACCTGCGGTTCGATCATGACCGGTTGCCGGTCAGGCGAAAACATCTGTTCTGACAGCGCATGCCCATTTTCGTCTAGCTCGAAGAAAGTCAGTTCGCCGGCAAGGATAGTTAGCCTTGCCCACGTTCCTGCTGGCGTGTTGTGCTTTGTCTGCAAGTCCGTCGGCAGCGTTGCCGCAGTCCACACGGGCAGTGTCTTGAAGACGATGAGGGATACGTCCATAGATCGCAGCCGATACGTTGTGGCGGTGGGGAGCAGCACTGAGTTGCGGTTTATCTCAACGAATATTATCGCCGGTGGCTTTGCACTGCGAACGATCAGAAGCCCGGGGACGCGCGTCGAATCGCCGCTAGGAGCCACTCGCCTGATGGCCGCGGGTCGCGATGCCGAATCGAGACTTCGATGCGCTGCTCGCGTTCGCGCATTCAGCGACGGCGCTGTGTGTCAGCGTCGTTGTGGGTACGTATTTAGTTTTCAATCAGCAGCGCCGACGCAACGACAGCCGCGCGTCGGTAAAGTCGTTACGCCAAGCAGGCTGTGGTACCAGTAACAAAAAGGGCCTCAACCGAGGCCCTTTTCGTCGCTGCTGGTAAGGTACTCACGGTGCCTCGCCATTCGCGCGATAGCGTCGCTCGTTACGGCTGATACGGGAGCGATGAGTGATGCAATACGATTCGTAGCGTTCCAGCCGCATCTTTCTTGTAGCCCCAGCTTTTATCGACTTTCGTCACGTTGCCGTCTTTGTCCGTGAACGTGACCCAGCCCATCCACATCGCTACGTCGCCTTGGATAAAGCTCGCCGATGTTTCTGAGACGACGGTACGCCAGCCCTTCAAGCCGAATCCGCCGTCAAGGGGATACTCATCGCTGTGCCCAACAAAGTAAGCCAGCGCACCGTCACGCGTTGGGCGGAACGTCTTTTCACCGCTCGCGAGCGTCGGTTTGAACAAAACTGGACCCATGTTGTACGCGTAAGCTGCATCGAGGGCACCATTGGCGACGTCTCGTGCAGCGTCGATACCGCCTTCTTCGTAGGCTTTCGAGACCGCAACAAGCGCGTCGCCCCAAATTTGGCGAGCTTCAGCCAATTCTTGTTCAGTGATGTCGGTGTTACTAACTTCAGCGGCGCTGGTCATTGTTGATCTCCGTCAGTGATGTGTCGTTTGAGTGTGTTCGGCTAATCGTCGTCCGAACGCGTGTAGGGTTGGGTACAGTCGCATTGGTAGTGGCGCAAACGCTCAATCGTTGGCGGCTGAGCGCTTCTCGGGTTGATCCTCTTCTCTCGCTACCATTTCAACGAGCTGACCGATCGAGCAGTGTTGCTCGATCGGATGGCGCAGCGGACAGTCGCGACGAATCTCATAGTGATTACGGCGCCCTTCACGCGTCCGTATCAGCGCGCCTTCATTCTCCAAGTCGCTAACGATTCGGTGCGCGGCCCGCTCAGTGATCCCAACGCGATCGGCCACCTCGCGCAGCGTCGCGTTCGGAGTCGACGCGAGGCTTAGCAGCACATGCGCGTGGTTCGTCAAAAAGGTCCAACTCGATTGCATTCATGCAGACTAGCATGCATTGCCTTCCAATATCATGAATGTTATAACATGAAGAGAATTTCATGTAAATTCAGTCATGGTAGAGCTCTCCACATACCTGCCTGGCGCAAACGAAGGCTGAAGCCTGGTTGCCAGCGTGCTTCAGAAACGTCGTCGACGCCGGCCAGCGCTGAATCCGTAGGGCTCCCAAGGTCGTTTTTTGGCAACAGCCGTGTCGTAGCTCCCGGCCACGACATTTAGAGGGCAATAGCAAATGGCACAAGGTAGCGATGTAGCGACCGGCGACGGCGCCGGCTTGACGGATAGGGGCGTTGGGGTATCGACACCACCCGATGACGGGTTGCGATACACCGGGCGATTCGCCGGCGGACTTATCGACGATCTAAAGCGACGCCTGCCGTCGTATGGGGACGACTTTCGCCAGGGAGTGCATACCAAAGTTCTCGGGTCGACTCTGTTCTTGTACTTCGCCTGCCTCGCAAACGCGATCGCTTTCGGTGCATTGACGGGCTTCCTGACCGACGGCCAGATCGGCACCACCGAGATGATGATCGCGACGGCATTCGGTGGCATGGCATTCGCCTTGTTCTCTGGTCAGCCGTTAACGATCTTGGGGGGTACTGGTCCGATCGTAATTTTCACGGCTTTGCTATACACCACATCGATCGACCTCGGCCTGGAATTCCTGCCTGTTTACGCGTGGGTTGGTGTCTGGTCGGGCGTCTTATTAATGATGCTAGCCGTTCTCGATGCCAGCGCCTTGATGCGTTTCTTCACACGGTTTACCGACGAGATATTCGCGGCATTGATTGCCGTGATCTTCATCGTTGAAGCCGTCACCGATATCTCGTCCGGTTTCACCGATCCCGATACGCCATACGACGCTGCCTTGCTTGGGCTCGTTCTCGCGATCGGAACTTTCGTTGTCGCGCGAACATTGCAGTGGTTCCGTAACTCCGCGTATCTGCGGTGGTGGGTTCGCGATTTTCTGGCCGACTTTGGACCGGCGATCTCGATCGTCGTTATGACGATCGTTGCGATTTTGATGAACGAAGTGCCGCGTAACCATGCAGAGGTACCAGAGACCTTCGGCACGACCACGGGCCGACCATGGCTGGTCGACATGTTCTCGGTGCCAACGTGGATTGTATTCGCCAGTATCATCCCAGCGATACTCGCTGTCGTTTTGCTCTTTCTTGATCAGAACATCACGACACGCCTCGTCAATGCCAAGCACCACAAACTCAAGAAGGGCAGTGGCTATCACCTCGACCTCTTTATTGTTGGTCTGATCGTCTTGGTCGGCTCAATATTCGGACTGCCCTGGATCGTTGCGGCGACCGTGCATTCACTAAACCACGTTCGCAGCCTTGCTAGTCACCGGGTTGTCGATGAGGGTGGCTCGGTTCGTGAAGAGATCGTCTCGGTCCGTGAAAACCGCGTATCACCGTTACTTGTCCACGCGCTAATCGGCGCATCGCTCTTGTTCTTGCCGCTAGTCGCACAGATTCCGATGTCGGTGCTGTTCGGTCTGTTCCTGTTCATGGGCTTCGCAACGTTGGCCGGTAACGAATTCTTCGAGCGGGTACGCTTGTGGGCGATGGATCCGCGCCTTTACCCCACTTCGCATCATTTCATGGGCAAGGTGCCAATGAAGGTTGTGCATACGTTCACCGCCATCCAAGTCAGTTGCCTCGCGGCTTTGTGGGCGCTCAAGTCGAGTGCACTCGGTTTGTTGTTCCCGATATTGATCGCGATGTTGGTGCCGATACGGCGTGCTTTGCCGCGGTTTTTCGAGCGCGAGCACTTAGCCGCGCTTGATGAAGAGGAAGACGCCGAGGTCTTCGAGGAAACCGGTGGAGGCCGGCTCGGGCCTTAAGCACGGACGGTGTCTCGTTAGCGAAAAGAACACATCAGCCTCGCGGTTATGACCGCGGGGCTGTTTGATTTGTGGGACTACGTCGCGCTGAATCCCGGCACAAGACGATTGCCGTTCCACCAAAAAAACCTTGATACCAAGGTACTTGGAGAACGCTGTCTATCTCGGTCAACGGCGAGCCGATGCCGTCCAGGGGTCTGAGCTGCGCGAATTGCGGTTCTTTTTTGAGTTCGCCGATCGCTCGCTGTTGCGCGCCATCGGCATCGGCAGCCTTTACGTATCGGTGACTGTATGCACCTGTAAAGAGCTTACCGTCGGCCGTATCACGAAACGGTCCGGCGACTTTTATATGTACAGCAAACGTCGGCACGCCCCCGTCGCCCCTAATGCCACTGCCTAGGCCTCATCATACGACGAGAGTCGTCGTAGGCCAAAGTCGGGATGTCGGTGCGGTGGCGTGCCGCCGTTTTGTAGTTACGCGTTGCTACGTAACCGCCTACGTTGCAGAGTATTTCACCGAGCAGCCGTACGGCGACGTCAGTTTTTCCTCGACTTCGTCACCCGCCAGCAACGCCGACATTGCCGCGTCAACATAATTCGTCGCTTTGGGGATGTCAGATTGGCGTGCAGATTTAATGCTATCGATCGCACCGGCATACCGCAGCGTACCTTCGGGGTCGATGATGTACATATGCGGAGTTGTCCGTGCACCGTAGGTGCGGCCAACGACACCGTCTGGATCGTGCAGAACGGTGGTCGGCGATGCATTGCGCGATTCAGTCAGCTCGATCGCTTCAGCGGATTCCACGTAGCCTTGTTTGCCGGGTGCCGATGAGATAATCGACAACCAGACCACGTCTTGTTCCGTATAACGCGACTGCAGCCCCTGCATGTTGCCGCTCTCGTAGTGTTTGCGCACGTACGGACAGTCGTGATTGGTCCATTCGAGCACAACGTACTGCCCGGCGTAATCCGATAGCGTGACATCGTTACCGTTGACGTCTTGCAACGTGAAGTCGGGTGCCGGCGTGTCGACGGTAACGGCGGCGTGGGCAAGGGCAGCGGCCATTACGCCACCGAGCAGAAAACCAGCGGTCAAGCGTTTATTCATGATGCACCTTTTCGATAGCAAGATTAATGGCTGTCATAACCGTATCCGTTGTCAAAATCTGCGGCAGGACGACGGCCGGGCCTTGGCCCGGATAGACAGCGTAAAACGGAACGCCGGAGCGCTCGTTGTCGTTTAAATAGTTGAGGTATTCATCGTTCTTGTTGGTCCAATCGCCCACCAAGTAATGCACCTCATCGGAATCCAACAGCCCTTTGAGTTCGTTTGAGCTCAGAGCGACTTGTTCGTTCACTTTGCACGTTATACACCAGTCGGCCGTCATGTTGACAAACACAACCTGGTTGTCGGCGCGAAGGGCGGCCAATTTGGCCGTTGAAAACGCGTCCACGCGGACTTTCGCGGTCGACGCTATCGCCGGCGGTGTCAATTGCACGGCTATCGCCACCGTCGCCAGCGCGGCGGTAGTGAGTACGCCTGTCATAAAGCCGCCTCGCGCTTTACCGATGAACCAACAAAACATTGCGAAGCAAAGCAGGCTCGCTAGTAAGGCAAACTGGGCGATTGCCGAGGTTTGTTGCAGGTACACCCATACGAGCCAGACGACTGTAGCGAGCATTGGGAACGCAAGAAATTGCTTGAAGGTCTCCATCCACGCGCCGGGTTTCGGCAGTAGACGGCGCAGCGGTGGCGAAACAAAGATGAGTGTCAGCGGCAGTGCAAATCCGACGGCTAGGGCGTTGAAGATGGCAAAACTCACCGGTGCTGTGCTGACCAGCGCGACCCCGAGGGCCGCCGCCATAAACGGTGCGGTGCAGGGCGATGCGACGATGACCGCAAGTACGCCGGTAAAAAACTGCCCTGAGAAGCCGCCGCCTTGAACCAGCGACTGACCCATACCGCCAAACCGCCCGCTGGTCGTAATAACATCGAGCAGTAATAACGCGATCGCCGTAAATAAGAAGGCCAGTACGGCAATGACCCAAGGCTGTTGCAGGTGAAACCCCCAGCCGACCGACTCACCGGCAGCCTGCAGACCAATAACGACAGTGGCGAAGGCATTGAAACAGACGACGACGCCGAGCGCGTAGGCCCATTTCGCGAGGCCGGATGTCGCTGTTGATTGTAACGACAGCGCTTTCATGGACAGAATCGGTAGAACGCACGGCATCAGGTTCAAAATCAACCCACCGAGAAATGCCATAAGCAGTGTTACCGGTAATGCGATCGTCGACCCCGTCGCGGCGAGCGCCACGCTACCGTTCAGCGCACTGGTGACCGGGTACGCGGTCACCCCGTCACTCATTAGAAAAGTAAGGTCCGAATTTGTGGCTGTGAAGTACTCGCTGCGTGGCAATACGAATACCGTCGCGTCGCCGTCGCTCGTCGATTCTTGCGCCGCTGCGTGTTGAACGACGCTCGAGTCGAACGGGAACAAATGCCCAGCGGCTAGCGGACTATCGGTAATCGATACGACAATGTGCGCGTCAGTGACTTCGTGGCGTGCGCTCAGCGGTGTTGTTACCGGTAGTCGCTCCCGTGTTTGTGCAAACAACGGGCTGGCCACGCTCGGTCCCGGCTCGTCAGCGAGCTCTAGGCGCAGCTCAAGATCAGCCCAGCCGGGTACACAGTCTTCTTGGCAGACGAGCCACGAGATACTTGCCGTTATGGCAACGGGCCCAGGACTCGCACTCGCACCGACATCGATCGGAACCATCAGCAGCACAGCGCCTTCGTAGCCGTAGTTCACCAAGTGAGCGACGGGGATCGCGTGCGGCAGGGGCCAGAGAATGTCGCCTGCTTCAATACCGTTAGGCAAGGACCACTCGATCGACGGCGCCTCGCCGGAATCACCGGGGTTGCGCCAATAGGTATGCCAATCGGTGTCCGGCTCCAAGTAGACGCCGAGCCAATTACGTCCAACTCGCAGAGCGTCCGTCTCGCTTACGAGTGACACATTAATATGCGGCCCCGATGCGCGGTCCGGTAACTCCTGACTATTCGCCTTGCCGCCGACAGTGCTGAGCGACAGCGCAGCGACTAGTAACAGTGCCTGCAAAGAGCCGGTCGTCAAAGCTGCAAAGCCCCGATTCATTCGAACTCGCTTGAATATACGCGAGCCCGCAGCGGGTAGCGATTACGCGACCGTGTGCGCTTCGGGCTAGTTCTACAGTCGATCAAGCTGGAGGACCTGGTTCGCGGCTACGTACTACAATGCATAGTTGGACCGCAAACACCGATGAGGTTCCGCGGCACTCGGATCGCCAACGCTACCGGGCAAGATACCGAGCGGTCGATGGCCGCCAATTGTTACATGCCTAAGCAAGACAAGTGTCCGATTTGCGAAATAGCGACCGATCGATCCGCGATCGGCTTAGTACTGGCCCCATACCGATAACGCGCCGATGACCTAATGATCCGTCCAACGCGGTATTGCGTCCGACGGGATCGCCGCGAGGCGAGCATGCCGTCGGCTAGCACGTTTTAGACCGTTACGTCGCCTCGCTCCGCCCGCCGCTCAGTGATCGGCGGCCGAACGGACTCCGGTAGGTATACGAATATCCTCGACCAGCTGTTGAACGGCGGCAGGCGGCGGTGCGGTTACGCGTGATACCGCCATAGCGACCATGAAATTAACGCCGGCGCCGACGGCACCGAACGCGTTCGGTTCAATACCGAAGAACCAATTCGGCGGTAGGTCACCAAGAAACGCCGTGCTCGCAACGAACATGATGCCGGTGTGTTGGAAGACGTAGAGTAGCGTTACACCTAGCCCCGCCAACATGCCGGCAATCGCGCCTTCTTTATTAATACGCTTCGAGAATATCCCCATCATAAGAACTGGGAAAATCGACGATGCAGCGAGTCCGAAGGCCAACGCCACGGTCCCGGCGGCGAAGTCGGGCGGATTAAACCCTAGGTAGCCGGCCACAGCGATGGCGCCGGCCATGGCGAGCCGACTGGCCCGAAGTTCGCTGCGCTCGCTGATATCCGGCATTAAGACGCCTTTCAACAAATCGTGCGAAATCGCCGACGAGATGGCCAGCAGTAAGCCCGCGGCGGTCGACAGCGCCGCGGCTAAGCCGCCGGCGGCGACCAAGGCGATAACCCAATTCGGTAAGCGGGCGATTTCGGGGTTAGCAAGGACAATGATGTCGCGATCCACGTTGACCATTTCGTTGGTCGCGGGATCGGCGGTGTACTGGACTAAGCCATCGTCGTTGCGATCCTCGAACTCAAGTAGGCCGGTCTTTTCCCAATTGCGGAACCAATCCGGACGTTCGGCGTAGGCGAGTTGCTCGCCAGATACCGGTTCGATCGTTTCCATCAGATTGAGCCGAGCCATGGCGCCTACGGCGGGTGCCGTTGTGTACAAAATCGCAATGAAGACCAGCGCCCAGCCGGCGGAGGATCGTGCGTCGCGTACTTTCGGAACGGTGAAGAAGCGAATAATGACGTGTGGCAGACCCGCCGTCCCGATCATCAGAGACAGCGTGTACATAAACATGTTGGCAAGACTCAATCGGGCCGTTGTCGTGTACTCGGCAAAGCCAAGATCGTTGACGATCTGATCGAGCCGATCGAGCAGGTAGACGTCGCTACCGACCATCGTTGAACCCAAGCCCAGCTGCGGAATCGGATTGCCGGTCAAATTCAGGGAAATAAATATTGCTGGGATCGTATACGCAAAAATGAGTACGCAGTACTGTGCGATTTGCGTGTAGGTGATGCCCTTCATTCCACCGAGGACGGCGTAAAAAAAGACGATCGCCATGCCGACACTGAGGCCAGCGCCGTAGTCGACTTCCAAGAAGCGTGAAAACGCGACCCCGATACCCTTCATCTGACCGATAACGTAGGTCACCGACGCGACGATTAGGCAAACGACAGCGACAACACGGGCTGCCCTCGAGTAATACCGATCGCCGATGAACTCCGGCACCGTGAATTTTCCGAACTTGCGTAGATACGGTGCCAGCAGCATCGCTAGCAGGACATAGCCGCCCGTCCAACCCATCAAGAACACCGAGCCGCCGTAGCCCATAAACGCGATCATGCCGGCCATCGATATGAACGATGCCGCCGACATCCAATCGGCTGCCGTCGCCATGCCGTTGGCGACGGGATGCACACCGCCGCCCGCCACGTAAAACTCGCTGGTTGACCCGGCTTTCGCCCAGAAAGCGATGCCGATATACAAGGCGAACGTGGCGCCGACGACAATATACGTCAGTGTTTGTAATGCCATGGCGTCCGACCTTGCTTAGTCTTCGCTCACACCGTGATCACGGTCGAGCTTCGCCATTCGCTGTGCGTAGAAGAAAATCAGCACGACAAAAACGTAGATAGAGCCTTGCTGGGCAAACCAGAACCCGAGTTTGTAGCCCCCGAGTTGAATGTGATTGAGCGGCTCGACCAGGACAATGCCGAACAGAAACGATGTGACGAACCAAATCGCAAGGCACAGCCCGACGAGTCGCAAATTCGATTCCCAGTAGCTTCTTTTCTGTTCGGACATCGTGGCTTCCCCTCATACGGCTGGCTGGTAGCCAGCTCTATCCGCTCACGGTACCAGAGGAGCGCGGTCAAGCCCTACAAAGTTTCGCTGCAGATGGGCAACCGCCGCATACCGCCGAGGGTCCGACTGCCTTGGGATCTGCAGCGTCGAGCAGACACGCTATTTGTGCGAGGGCTAGATAAGACCAATCGCAATGCCGATCAGGGCGAGCATCTGGATTAGGTTGATCGCGACACTGAACCGATGACCTCGCGCAAACTTGACGCCAGCGGCTTCGTCACCGGCGAGTTCCTGATCCCGCCATGCATTGATCTTCGGCACCAACGATTGGCGAATCCACAGCGTTGAAACCGCCACGCCAACAAGTACGCTCGCCGCGACCGGTTTGCGCCAAAGTAGCAAGGCAGCAAGACCACTCGCGCCGATGATGAACGCGTAGTAGCGCGGGAATAGTTGGCGCAAAAAGTGTCCCGCATGGTCAGGGGGCAGCGCCTTGAACACCGTCGGTGCGACGACGGCAGGGAAAAACACCATGCTACCGAGTAAGCCAGCGATAATAAGGCTGGCGGCAAGCTCAAATGTCATCGATTGGTCTCTATGGGTTGGCTATTCATGACGGCAACGCTTGAATACCACTGTGCAATGCTCGTACGTTAACGCCGATCGTGTGCCCACACGCCGGGTAGAAAGCCGTGTCGAAACGGTGTCGATATCGGCTCTGCCCGCCTGTCCAATCGCCGTGCCGTCGATTACACAAACCGACCGCACCGATACTGCGCGTGCCGCCGAACGCTGACCGGGCACGCCTCACCTCGATTACGTTCAGTGATACTCTCAGACCGTGAGCGATGAACTACAAGCACTCGCAGCCCGTTCGGACTCTTCCTACGAGGCTTGTGCGTTTTTGGGTGGCACGGTGTGGCGCTCTGGTCGCCACAACGGTCCCGGCGGCAGTTTTCAATCCCTATTGCCGGCGGGCCTGCATATCGGTCTTGGCGCTGCCAAAATTCGCTCGTTCAATGAAACCTTAGGCGGCTTTGAGTCGACTGAGCCTCTGTTGTCGGTCTTATATGTCCCGGCTGGTGGTGCCGTTTTTAATACCGATATTGAACCGGGCCGAATCGACTCCTTCGGTATGCATTTGCCAAACCCGGAAATTGCGCTCGATGAACCGGGAATCGATAAGCTGTTTGCGTTTGCCAAAGATAAGTCGCTTACGGTGCTGCAAAACGACAACGCGCGGCATTTGCGACGCTTGTCGGCCCCGATCGATCCTTGGTTCCAAGGCGAGGCGCGCGAGCTTATCCTGCACGCGCGTGCGTTAGAGTTAATTGCCGTGCTCACAACCGTGCTGACCGAACAGTCGGTATCGGCGCGAAGCCCCCAACACACGCGATGCGCGTATCGAGTAAGGGATCAAATCGAGGCGGACTTGAGTTTGCCGTACGCGCTGGCTGAATTGGCTAGGTTCAATGGCGTTAGCGTGCGTTTCCTGACCGATGCATTCCGCTCGACATTCAACGAGAGCATCGGTGCGTATCTAACACGGCGGCGCATGGAAGTCGGAGCGCAGTTGATCACCGACGGTGCGAGTGTGACGCAAGCCGCGTATATGCTGGGTTATCAACCCAATTCGTTTACCACAGCGTTTAAGCGTCATTTTGGTCATCCCCCGAGCCGGCTGTTCGACTAGCCCCGCTGTGACGCCGGTCGGCAAAGCAGAATTGCCGGTTCGCGAAGGTCCCAATGATTGCGCGTTAGCCGTGCTAAGCCCAACATCGAAGATGAGAAACATTCGCATGTTGAGCCAATGCAAAGAACCCGATTTCTGTTCGTTTTCGCGATGCTTCCGCTTATTTGCTGCGGTCCGGCAGCGGGTCAAGAAGCCCCACAAGCCACGCCGCTAGACGAAATCATCGTCACCGGGACGAAGCGTCAGACGACGCTACAAGATGCTGATCTAGCTGCCACCGTGCTCAGTCGCAAAGTTCTGGATGAGGCCCGTGTCGTCGACATTAGGCGTATCGATGACCTGGCCCCTAATGTGCAGTTTAACGATTCCAGTCCGCTTGGTGCGGTCTACATATCGATTCGTGGCGTGGAATCGAATCCGTTTATTGTGAATCGTGCCGCGGTTTATATCGATGGTATTCCGTTTCGCGAACTGAATAACTCGGTTTTGAGTCAGATCGAGTCGGTCGAGGTACTACGGGGTCCGCAGTCAACGCTTTACGGTGCCAACACAGAGATTGGACTCATCCTTATCAACACCAGTGCGCCTAGCGATGAGTTGCATGTCGACGCAAGCGCAACGGCGAGCTCGTACGATACGGGCGAACATTATCAAGTTGATGCCTATATCGGTGGTCCGCTGGTCACGAACGAGCTGGCAGGGTCCGTCGCGATGCGTTACTCAGAACGCGACTACTTTCTCGAGAATATCGGTGCTACGCCGCAAGGGCCTGGCGTTGTCGATGAGCTGTTCGTGCAAGGCCGGCTGCGGTGGACGCCTACCGATCAGTTCGAAGTGAATGCCACCGGGTACATCATCAATACCGATGCGCCGGGCATTTATCGCTTCGATGGTTTTCCCGTTGATGTCGACCGCTTCAACCAGATCTACAGCGATGGGATCCTGTTTGACCCTGCTGATCCGTTTAGTGTGCCTCCTGGGAACGGATCACTGCGAGCGAGTGACTATCAATTCGTACACGATGCACCGAAACGCGCACAAATCGATGACGTCGTGCTCGGACTCAGTGCGGCTTACGTCATTGAGCCCGGCAAATTCACGCTAGGCATTAGCCATCGAAATGAAGAGATTGACGATCGCGGATTCGATATCGATAACAGCAATCTACCAATACTCGCTGGCACGCAGATTGAAGATGTAACGGTGTCGAACGCGGAGCTGCGTTTTGACTCCCGCGAGGATCGTGCCCTGGTCTATTCGCTTGGTCTTAGCTACTACCTAGAGGACAACGCAGCCACTCTCGGCTCGCTGGTCGGGCCAGGTACGCTAAACGACTTTAACTTTGCGCCAAACCAGACTGTTGAAAGCCGTGACGTTGGCATATTCGCATCGGCCAGCTACACACCGGAGGCGTTTCCGGAGTGGACCGCCACGGTAGGTATTCGTTACGACGAGGCACGTCGGCAAACATCGCAGCAAGCGGGTTCGCTCGATCTTGGCTTCGCCGTGTTCTTATTCGACGCATTGCAGCTTGAAGAGACATTCGATGCGACGCTGCCAAGGTTCGCGCTGCGCTACGAGCCGAGCGACAATCTAACGCTGTACTCAAATATTGCTAAAGGGTATCTGCCCGGTGGCTTCAATATCGCGGCGGCGCAAGATGGTTTCCAAGAACAGGTGGTGCGTTACGAATCGGAAGAGCTGTGGAGTTACGAGTTTGGTCTAAAGTGGCGCCTACCCGAGCAAAATCTATTTCTTGCCACAGCCATTTTCTACATTGAGGCCGACAACTACCAAGAGATCTCCGCGTTAATTGATGAACAAGGCAACGTCGTGTCGACATCGTTTGTTGGCTCAGATGCCGCTATTCGGAGCCAGGGTTTCGAAATTGAGGGGTCCTGGCAACCAACTGAAAACCTCAGTGTTACCGGAAACTTTGGCTTCGTCGATGCGGAGTACACTGATTTCGCTGCTGCCGATGCGCCGGTCGTGATCGGTAATCCCGTCAAATTGGTGCCGGAGTACGACGCCAACCTGGCGGTTCGATACGAGTTTGCGAACGGCATTTTCGTGCGGGGTGAGGCGAATCTAACTGGCGATATCGCCTTAGATGAGGGCGACCGCACCGGCTTTACGACGAATGCACTCGATACGCAGGAGGCGGTTGAAACCTTTAACCTACAATTCGGCTATCAACGGGAGCGCCTGACAATACGGGCGTTCGTAGAGAACATCAGCGATGAGCGGCGTATCTCCGGGGCTGGTTTTCCGAACGCGGTCTTCCCGGTCGACGGCTTGCTGTATGGCTCGATCGACTCGCCGCGGACGGTTGGGCTCGAGGTTTCGTTTCAATACTAGTCGCGCCTAGAGCGTGTTCCGCCGAGGCTCGGCCACCGTCATCCGACGTTGCAATCGAAAACACCAGCGCCATCACAAGCCACATCGTTGTACGATATAGGGCTGTCAACAATTTGCTAGACGCATACGACGCCAAGGCTTTGTGGGGCCGCCGTATGCGCCTCTGTCTATCAACGATGGCGAGTACCACTTCCGGCAATTTGCGCAAGATGCGGGCGACGTTGAGCGACGTCGTTGCCTACGAGCTACCGCTCAGCGATGAGTCGGTCGATATGAACGCATGTATCGGTTCAACGATACGTTTCACGTTCGAAGGCCAAATCAATTGCGTTCGCTGCGGGCGTTTAACCAAGAAGTCGTTTGGGCAGGGGTTCTGCTACCCGTGCTTTCGCGATGCGCCTGAGGCCAGCGAGTGCATTATTCGGCCGGAGCTTTGTCAGGCACACGAAGGCATTTCGCGCGATATGGAATGGTCGAAGACCCATTGTCTGACCGAGCAGGTCGTTTACCTCGCAAAGAGTTCGGCGATAAAGGTCGGCATTACCCGTAATTCACAGGTCCCAACTCGCTGGATCGATCAAGGTGCGTCGGAAGCCGTCGTCTTCGCACGCGTACCGAATCGCTACACCGCCGGTTTGGTGGAGGTTGCCATGAAGTCGTTCTTGACGGACCGAACCAATTGGCAGCGGATGTTAAAGAACGAAGTCGTCGACGCCGATTTAATCGCCAAGAAAAATGAGCTCGTCGAGCAACTCGATGCCGACTACCGCGATTACGTTACCGACGGCGACACAGTCTGCGCCATTACCTATCCCGTTGCTGAGTATCCGACCAAGGTCAAAAGTCAGACGTTCGATAAGTTGGGGGAGATCGAAGGCACGTTGGCTGGTATCAAAGGCCAATATCTTATTTTCGACGACGGCCGCGTGCTCAATATTCGCAAGCATGCCGGGTACTTCGTAACGCTGCAGTACTAATGCTGTTGCGACTACTGCCTGAGGCGGCGATCAGGCCGGTTACATACTTGGCCTCTGGAACGGAATAGACCCAGAACATCGAAAGCCAGCGTCATTCATGGCGACATGGACCCACTGCTGAGCGACGATGTTTCCCACGTTTCCAGCGAACGCGTAATCGAAATAGCGCACACCATCAGTCCATGTATCGATATCGCAATGATCATCGAATTGGGCTCGATCGGCGATCGAAGTCGATGAGCGCGATGGCAATTCCCTGACGGAAGGCGACGGCTCCCACCGCCGATGACCGGCTCGTTTTAAAGCCTGCGGTTGCACGTGATCCAGAGTGCACATTGGCTATAAGCGACAAATTGGTATTACCAATTTATGCGTTAACTACTAAGATTGGCTTTACCAATAGAATTAAGTTGGTAAGATCCATGTAATCGCGGTCAACACAGACCGCTACGCACACGGGGGGCCTAGATGCGTAAACACGAGATCCAAACTCGTTCTTTGTCGACGCCGACTGTTGGTCGCCGCGGCGCGAGCAATGCTTCACGCATCGCCGCAGCAAACCTCGAAGTCAACATCACTCAACACCGAGCGGTGTGCACGATCTTCGACCGCTTTGTGAATGCAGTCATTAGCAGTGGTCCCGTTGATTTCATCGATACACAACCGTTGCCTGAGGCAGAAGGCGACGACTTCGTTCCACTAGCGTGTTTACAGAATAAGAACGAGAGCCTGATTGATTTCGCGACGCGAACAGCAAATGGGTTCCGAATTGGGAGATCAGCGTAATGAGTCATAAGATCTTTTGCTGCGTCTTGCTGCTAGCAGTGCTCGGTGGCTGCGGCAGTGACCGAGACAGTGTGCCGTTGGTGCCGGCATCCAATGGTGTAGCGAGTATTAGCGGTGATGCGGTCGTCGGTGGAACGGTAGCAGCGTCAGTGACTGACCCCGAAGGCGTGCAAGCGGGGACCGAGAGCTATCAGTGGTACTCCGACGGCGTGCTTATCGCCGGCGCAACGTCATCGTCATACACGTTGACGGCAGACGAAGGTGGCGAAGCCGTCACGGTAGTTGTCCGTTACACCGACACGCCTGGGCTTCGGGAGACGATCGAGTCGGCACCCATCGATATCCAAGCCGCGTTTACGTTGGGCGCACTCTATATCCATGGACTGGTCGACGGTGCCACCTGCGACATTGCTGCTGTCGACTCGATGGGCGTCGTCGGCGCTTCGTTAGCCACTGGCATCAGTAGTGGCGGCGTCGTGAGTTTCGCCGGCTTGGTGCCCGTCGACGGTGCGGCACTAATCTCTTGCAGCGGCGGGACCTACGTCGACGAGGCAACCGGTACGGTACTCGATGCGCCTGACTCACGAGCCGTCGTGAACGTTACTGGCGATACGGTATTTACTGTGTCTCCGTTGACGGAACTTGCCGTTCAACTCGCCGAGATCGCGGGCGACCTTAATGCGGCATTATCAACGTACAACGCCGCTGTCGGCATCAACTTCGGTGTCGCAGGTGACATAACGACCGTTGCACCGACCGATTTGATGACCACGGCTGCCAGTAATGACGACGCCGGTCGATACGCCACCGCACTCGCACTTATCTCGCAACTCGATGCGAACGATACTGTTGCGGCAGCAGCGGATGTTGTCACCACGCTCAGCGCCGACCTTGCCGATGGTACGTTTTCGCAAGTCACCTTAGATGCCTTTAACCAGGCAGTGATGGATCTCGCCGCGTCGCCAGTCGCGGGCAATCTCAACACCGATGCATTAACCACGGTGCAAGGTGCGATCAATAACTTGCCGGAGCCCGCTGAGTTTGACGGCCTGAGCGCGTCGGTTCCGAATGACCAAGTTGCACCGCTTACCGGGACCGTCACAGTCACCGATGTGAATTTCGGCGAAGACCGAGTCGTTGCGCAGACTGACACCCAAACAACCTACGGCATATTCAGCATTGCCGAGACGGGCGAGTGGAGCTACGCCCTCACCACGACCGATGCGGCGGTAGCCGGTCTTGATGTCGGCGAGTCGGTTATCGACATTATCCCATTGACATCGGCCGACGGCACGATGGCCAGCCTGGTGATTCGTATTACCGCCCTAACTCAGGTCGCCGAAATCAGGAATACGATCAATGGCGATACGGGTGAGCTTCGACTGGATCTTGATCCCCATCAGCTTGAGGGTCGGTTGTCGTTTTCGTTCCTTAAGACCGAGGCACTCGCCGACGATGGCAACGAAAAAGACGCCTACATCACGCTCTACGGATCATCGGGTAGTTCATCTGAGTCACTCGTCGATTTGCGTATTCAAGGGTCGGCTACCAATGAGGACGGTAGCCCGAGAGCGCCACGATTCCTCGTGCGCAATACCGACAACGCCGCCTATCCAGGCGGCATTATCGAAGCGCCATTTACACCAAACGAATGGTACGACATCGAGATACGTTGGAACCTGGCTGACGTCAACCAAATCACGATCCTTATTAACGGTGAGGTCTTAGGTGGCGGGCCATTTTCTACTGCCGCCGTCGTCGATCCTGACTTCACCGATCTGAATCAGTGGTTTAGCGAGGGTGTTGAGCGAGTCCAATGGCGCTTTGGCGACAACGGTACTGTGATTCCGTTCGGTTCGTACTTCGTCGATAACGTCGAGATCTACTCCGACACGGAAGGTACGACGCTCGTCTTTACGGACGATTTCGAAAGCTACGGTGTCGGTGATTCGTTCACCGGTTCGGTCGATTACCCGAACTCCGTCGATGCCACCGTTGCCGTTTTCGACCGGAGTGCGGATGGCGGATCTACCCCAGCTGCGTTTTTTAACCTTGTCGGCGCTGTTAACAGTGATAGCGCGGACGTCATCATGGATACGGTCACTGTTATCGATCCGGACCCAGGCGAAGACATGCTCGTCGAGCAAGCCAACGTCGCGACGACCTACGGCACCTTTTCTATTTTACCGTCGGGGACGTGGGAGTACGCACTCGACACTGCCAACGCAACCATTGCGGCTTTGGTACAGGGCGATCGTGTTACCGACACTATTCAGATTTCATCGGTGGATGGCACGACGGCCGATCTGGTTATCACGATTAACGGTGTCGGCGGTGCACCCAGTGGTGGGAGCAGCAAAGTTGCAGTCATAGTCGATACTGACGCTAGCGATACTGGCGAATTACGGTATGCCCTAGATGGCGCGGGTCCGTTGGCTGCAGGTCGAGTGGAGCTCAAGATCAAGCGGCTAGACGACGACCTCGGTGATGGCGATGCTTTTATTACACTGTTTAACTCGGCTACCAACAATGACGGCGCCATTCTCGACTTCCGGATCCGGGATGACAGCTTCGGTGTAAGAAGTCCCAGCGGCGTCGATACGTCGGCACTGCCGCATACGCTTGATGAGTTTATGGATGTGCGCATTACCTGGGAGTATCCAGGTGGGTCGACGTCCGTTAATCCGAGCGTGATCATCTCGGTGGATGGCGTCAGCCTCGCGCCGTTCACCCCGGATAACAACTCCGTCGGTGGCGTGACGCACGTAGCTGTTCGTTTCGGCGATAACAGCGGGGTTCGGGAGCCGACGGGTAAAGTCAGTGTCGATGACTTCGCCATTTACGCCGACACCGCCGGGTTCGTCGAAGTCTTCTCCGACGACTTCGAGTCTTACTTGGACGGCGATTCGTTAGACACCGACAACGCCGCGTCACCATACAACTCCAGTACGTCGGAAGCGACGATCGAGACTGTCGAAGGCGTCGGTGGCCCTGGCAGCCCAGGCAATAAGTTGGCAGAGATCATCGATACAGATCCCGGCGATACCGGCGAGCTTAGATATGCACTAGATAGCGCTGGCCCGTTAGCGGCAGGTCGCGTGGAAGTCGCCGTGAAACGTCTTGATGACGATCTTGGTGACGGTGATGCGTTCATTACCTTATTCAACGCCGATACGAACAATGCTGGCGCCATCTTGGATCTGCGGATACGAGACGACAGCTTCGGCGTGCGGGCGCCGAGTTCGATCGATACATCAGCGCTACCGTTAACGCTGGATCAGTTTATGAACGTGTTGATCACCTGGGAATACCCGGGTGGTGATACAACGCTATTGCCGGATGTCACGGTTTCGGTTGACGGTGTTGCGCTCGCACCGTTCATGCCCGATAACTCAGCCTTTGGCGGAGTTACGCATGTAGCGTTCCGATTTGGCGACAACAGTGGTGTCCGCGACGCCACTGGTATATTCAGTATCGACGAGCTCGGTATTTACTCGGATGTGAACGGTATGACTGCCGTGTTCACCGATGACTTCGAGTCTTATATCGAAGGCGACTCGCTTGATACCGACAACGCCGCCTCGCCGTACAACTCAAGTACGTCCGAGGCGACCGTCGGCGCCGAGGCCGATACGGCGAGTGGCCCCGGCACGCCGGGCAATAAGACTGCTGAGATTATCGATACCGATGCGGGCGATACCGGTGAGCTTCGCTACGCACTCGACGGCGATGGTCCACTCGCAGCGGGTCGACTCAATGTCGCCGTGAAGCGCTTAGACGATTCGCTGGGTGACGGTGATGCGTTTATTACGCTCTTTAACGCCGATACCAATAACTCCGGTGCGATTCTCGATTTTCGTATCCGCGATGACAGCTTCGGCGTCAGAAATCCGAGTGCAACCGATACGTCATCGCTCCCGCACACCTTAGATGCCTTCATGAATGTCGAAGTCACGTGGGACTACCCCGGTGGCGACACAGCAGTCGCGCCATCCGTCACGATTACGGTCGATGGCGTTAGTCTCGCACCGTTCACGCCGGACAACGCACCATTTGGTGGTGTTACGCATGTGGCTTTCCGCTTTGGTGACAACGGCGGTGTCCGCGCGGCGACCGGCATTTTCAGTATCGACGAAATCGAAATCTACTCGGATACCGCCGGTACGACGACAGTTTTCACCGACGACTTTGAGACGTATCTAGATGGAGACTCACTCGATACCGACAACGCGGCGTCGCCGTACAACTCAAGTACGTCCGAGGCCACAGTTGGGGTGGAGGAATAACATGGTAGCGCTGAAATCATCTGTCACGTTGACAGTGGGCACAATCAAAACACCGCGCGTCAGACAGCGGCCTCTACGGCAGCGAGCGAGTGCCATCTTCGCGGTGAGCGTCGTCATTCTGACAGGCTCAGTTGGCCTCGCACAGGAGGCAGACGATGGTGCAGACGAACTGGAGGAGATCGTCGTTACGGGCATCCGTGCCACGGTGAAAAGCACGATCGATATCAAACGTACCTCTACGCAAATCGTCGATGGTTTGTCGTCTGACGAGATTGGCGATATTCCGGCGCTTTCCATTGGCGATGCACTTGAGACGATTACTGGGGCGACTGCTCACCAGGAAAACGGTGGTGCCACGGAGCTGTCGATTCGCGGCTTAGGGCCGTTCCTCGGAACAACGGTGGTCAACGGCCGTGAAGCAACCAATGGTGGCGGTAATCGAGCCGTTAATTTCAGTATTTTCCCGTCGGAGATGTTCAACAAAATTGCGATTCACAAATCGCAATCGGCGGAATACATCGAAGGCGCGGTGAGTGGTCAAGTTCACCTCGACACCAAAAAGCCACTCGTCTATGGAAAACGCTTGTTCCAAGCCGATGTAAAAGCCGCCCATAGCCCAGACGAGAGCAATATAACGGGCGGTCAAGACTTCGGTTCACGCGCGACGTTTGCCTACATAGACCAATTCGAGTTTGATAGCGGCGCGTTACTTGGCGTGTCCCTCGGTGTTCAAGTAAGGGACGAATCAAACCCTGAGCAGGAGTACACGACGACATCGGGCCAGGGACGCCTCGAGGCGTGCGAGTTGACTTCGTTCAGTTCCAGCGCGCTGCCAACCGATACCAGCGGGCGCTGTGATGATGGCGCGGCGGGCGTCAGTAACAACCGGATCCAAGGTCTGATCGATTCAAACCCGAACTACAACTCAGTCGCCGACATACCTTTTGCGTACATCCCGCGTGATCATCGTTATCGTCAAAACACCACGAGCGATGAGCGCGAGGCCTTGTTTGGCGCCATCCAATTGCAACCTAACGATTGGATGGACGTCACGTTCGACTTCCAATACTCGGAACGCGATCAGCGAGAGCTTCGCAAAGACCTGCAATGGGGCAGTACACAGGAAGATCTTTCGCTGCTGAGATCAAACCCGGTGACTGGCGTCGTTAGCTCGTCGATTTCGGAAACGGTCATCCACTCGTTTACGACCGATTTTCAGCGCTTGGAAGAGTACGGCGGATTCGGGCTAAACGTCGACTTAAGATTGGCGGACAATGTAACACTCAATCTTGACTATGCCGTATCCGATACGACGCGTACGGAGACGGATTACGAGTTGCGCTTAGGAGCGACCCACGACAACCTCGTTGGCGGTAATCGCGATGATTTTACCGTTCAGTTGGATACAAACCGCGGCGAGTCTGGCGTCGCCATCGCGACGATTCTCAATGATGGCGGAAACGGTTTTGAAGTCACCGACCCGAGTTACTTTAATGCTAGGGATCGCGCCAGGCTCAGAGCGCGGCAGATTTCGCGTGAGAACACGCTCGACGCGTTTCGCGCGGACCTCGCTTGGCAGCCGGAGTCAGGCCTGATCCGAACGGTGAAAACGGGGGCGCGCATCTCCTCGATGGAATACTTAACGCTCGGCGGTTTACGCAACGCACCCGGTCAAAGTCTATTCGAAGACGAAGACTTGGTATCGCCGAATGGCGGTGCCGATAATGCAGTGACCGACGCGATTCTGGGTAACGTTTTGGCGTGTGCAGATCGAAGTTTTCCGGAGTCTGGTTTTCTGTCGAACGTTAGAGATGGCAATCTTATAACCAACGCGAGCAGTGGCACGACAGTCAATCACTTTGCCACATTCAATTTCGGTTGTGCCGCAAACGCCCTCTTAACCAACTATGGCGGATTGGCTGGTGTCCAGCTGCAAAACGGCATTACCTCGGGTACGAATGACGTCACTGAAGACACGCTGGCGTTTTACGTTCAGGCGGACTTTGAAACGGAACTCGCGGGTCTTCCCATTCGCGGTAATGTCGGTGGTCGCTTCGTCGACACCGAGATTACGTCGGTTGGCTACCGTGGCCCCATCACGGTTGAAGAGATCGACGGGGTTGGCTTTGTTGTCACCGAGGGTGATCCAGGTGTGGCTGGGTTCGAGACCGACACGCAGACCAACAGCTACCAAGAATTTCTGCCGAGCCTAACCGTTATCGCTGACCTTGATGAGGACTTGATCTTCAGAAGTGGCGTTTATCGGGGCATGTCGCGACCAGACCCCAACGCGTTCGGGAATGGCCGCGCGATTCAAGATAACGATGTCGGCAATGCGTTCACAACATTGGCTGAAGCGGTGAACGGCATTAGTGCGACTGGTAACCCATTTCTTGAACCAATTATGTCGACCAATGTGGACTTGGGGCTTGAGTGGTATCCGAACGATAGCTCAATGATCGCGGGTCTTGTTTACTGGAAAGAGTTCAACGGCGGTTTTGAGACGGTCGCCCAACTCGAGACATTTAATCTCGATGGCAACCAAGTGCAAGGGGTTGTCGAAACAACCCAGATCAGTGACAACGACAGCACGATCACCGGATTCGAGGTGACGCTCATCCACGCGTTCGACTACTTACCTGGATTTTGGAGTGGTTTCGGCGGCAAGTTCAGCTTCAACTACGCCGACTCTGACTTTGAGTTCGAGGATCAAAACGGCGGTGACGGGATCGGGGTCACAGTCGATCAAAATACAGGTGCCGTTACCGAAACACCGTTAATCGGCATTATCCCGCCGGCCAACCTATTCGGTTTGTCACGAAAAGTTAGCTCTACCCAACTGTATTGGAGTAACGACAAATGGTACGTCCAAGCGATTCATAATCGACGGACGGGTTACTTCCAGCAGTTCATACGTGATGAATTTGGCCGGGTTCGCTACACGCGAGCCAATGAACGACTTGACCTGCGCATTCGCTACAAGATCACCGATAACATCCGCGTGAGTTTTGAGGCGAAAAATATCCTCGATGAGGCACGTGTCGATGATCGCGCTATTGACGGCAATACGTTCCAGGCGCTGAGCTATGGCCCACGGTTATTTCTCGGTTTAACGGCTAAGTACTAGCGAGTAACTGCGGCGCCCAGCGACAAGCTAGATTGTCGCTGGGCTATGAGGCATATCGTATGCGGTGTTTTTTCGCGTTATCGGCATTCAGTCTTTTCATGCCGTCTGTCGTTTGGGCGGAGTTGCCGGCCGATAGATTTGACCTAAAGTTCTGGAAGCTCTCGCTGCCGTTAGATGATAACAACGACGGTAAGGTTGATGAGGTAGGGGTTCGATCGCTCCGAACATTTTCTCACCCCGAGTTTTTTTATCTTGATGAGGCGGGCAACCTTGTCTTTACGGCGCCGAACAAGGCGCAGACGACCCAAGGCTCAACGAATACGCGCAGCGAGTTACGACAGATGCTGCGTGGAAAGAACAAAAACATCGGTACTCACGACCCTAAGAACAACTTCGCCCTAAAAGCGCATCGCCGGTCTCGCATGTTCGCCGCGGTAGGTGGACAACTAGAAGCGACACTAAAAGTGCTGCACGTCGCGCGCAACGCCAAACATATCGACAAGAAGCCGGCGTACTCGGTCGTCGTTGGACAGATTCACGCCGATAAAGACCAAGCTGTTATCAACCGCGGTAAGGGTTTTGGGTGGGGCAATGAGCCCATCAAGATTTACTTTAAAAAGTGGCCGGATCACGCGACCGGTTCGGTGTTCTGGACGTACGAGCGGAACCTCCCAAAAGACGACCCAGACAGAACAGATATTGCGTACCCCGTATGGGGCAACACGTGGGAAGATCCTGAGGACCCTGGTGCGGAAGGTATCGCGCTTGGGCAATGGTTTAACTACAACATCAATGTGCATCGCAACACGATGTATTTGACATTCCGCACAGCCGATCCAGCGCGAACTGTCACCTACCAAATCGACCTCTCCAACAACATCGACGCGGACGGTAACGTCGATGAAAAAGACCACACGAAGGGGTATTCCGGTGACGCACTGTACTTCAAAGCCGGTGCTTACAATCAATGCAGTACGGTCGACAAGGACGGTGTTTGGTACGCGGGTTGTCAAGGTACTGGCGACTGGGAGGTTGATAAGACCAATGGTGATTACACCGCCGTCGCTTTCCGGCGAATTCAGGTTACGGGTTCTGTCGATCCGAAAAAGCGTCGTCAACCATAGCGGTCTGAAGTACGCGTGCTTAGCAGCCCTCGAATCGTCTTTGTCATCGGTCTGGTAGTCATCGCAGGCTGTGGCGGGGGTGGCGGCTCGTCGCGCACTGTTGTGCCTATGCCCACACCGGCCCCTCCGCCACCACCGGTAAATACGACCTGCTTGGGTACGCACCTTATCAATGTTGTTGCGGCAACCGATGATGGGCAAAGCGTGGCCGGTAATGGGCCGGATAATGCGATCGACGATGATTTCGACAACGCGTCACGGTGGGAAGCACCCGGTGACTCGCGGTCGTTAACGTTGGATCTCGGGGCTCGGCACTTGGTCCGTGAGGTTGGTATCGCCTGGTTCCAAGGCGATCAACGCAGTGCGATGTTCAGCGTGTCGAGCTCCGAAGACGGAACCACGTTCGTTCCGTTGCTGACCAATCAGCAATCGTCAGGTGAGACGCAAAGCTTCGAGCGCTACGATACGCCTGATACACCGGCGCGCTACCTACGCATCGACAACTTCGGTAACTCGCTGAATACCGACAACGCCATCATTGAGGGAACGGCCTTCGGTTGTCCTTTGGATATGCCGGATCCGTTATTCGAGCCCAGTAACGTAACGGCCGCCGACTTCGCGCTCGATCCGACACAGGCGCCGGGAGAAAACTTTGAGTTACTAAGCTGGAAGCTCGATACCCCCGCTGATCTTGACGGCAACGGTATTGGCGATACCGCCAGCGAGACCGATCTCGATGGCGGTTTCGCGGATGGGTTTTTCTTCACCGGTACGGATGGCGGCATGGTGTTTCGGTCGACGATTGCGGGTGAGAAGACGTCGGCGAATACGCGTTTTACGCGCTCGGAACTGCGCGAGATGCTGCGACGCGGCAATACCGGCATCAGTACGCGTGGCGTAAACCGCAATAACTGGTTGCTCGGGTATCAACCGGACCCTGGGATCGCGATCGGTGGCCGTAACGGTGTGCTGCGCGCGACGCTCGCAGTCAATCACGTGACTGAGACGGGCGATCGCGGTCAGCTGGGTCGCGTGATCATCGGGCAAATTCATGCGGAAAGTGATGAGCCGATCCGCCTCTACTATCGCAAATACCCCGAAAACGAGCGTGGATTTGTCTACTTCGCGCACGAAATTCGTAACGCAGACGATATCTACTTCCCTGTGCTGGGCCCTGTTAATACGAACATCGACAATGCACCGACTGACGACAGAAATCCCGTCAACGGTATCGCGCTGGACGAGATTTTTTCGTACGAAATCACCCAGCGTGGCTCTCGAATCGACGTACTCCTGCGGCGCGGTGACCGCACCGGTCCGGTTATTGGGCACAATTACGTCGATATGCAGGACCGAAACAGCGGCTACGACGTGCCCCAAGAATGGATGTACTTCAAAGCTGGGGCTTATACACAAAACAGCACGGGTGATGGGTCCGACTTTGATCAGGTGACGTTCTATGCACTGCAGAATAGTCACGACTAGCCGTCGGATTCCTTTCTTGCCGTTCGATGTCTGCAATACGGGACGAGGACGCGAAAGCCGTTAGCGCATATCAAAATACGCTATCGTCAGCGCATGACGCTGGCACGTATTTCATCGGTTACCTATCAAACTCGAGATATCGCGACGACGGTGGCGGCGATCAAGGAGTACTTTGCCTATCGAGTTGTCGCCCAGGGCGAGGTCGACGAGCCATTCGCTGAGGCTTGGCGCGCACCGGCACTGTTCGGTGCGGCTTGCGTCATCATGCAGCCGGTTAGCGGTACCAACTTCTATTTGCGGTTCATTGAGGCGTCAGCGTCGGCAGATTACGCGCCGCTAATGACGTTTGGATGGAACGCGGCTGAGCTACTCGTTGATGATGTTTACGCGCTTGCCGATCGACTGGCGTCGTCACCGTTTCAGATACTCGGCGGGCCGCGCGACTTACTCGGTAACGGCACGGCGGTGGCTCTGCAGGTGAGAGGCCCGGGCGATGAGGTTTTCTATTTGACGCAGATCAGCGGCAAACGGATGCAGGCGACTTACGGCGCAGCTGTATGCCCTGTTGATCGACTGTTCATCGCCGTGCTCGGCGTTCAAGATCACGCGGTATCGCGATCGTTCTACCGGGAACTCGGTGCCGGTATTACGCGGCCACGACGGTTTCCGATTCGGGTAATTTCGAACGCGCATGGATTGGATCCGGATTCATCCCGGTATTTGATCGGTGGCGCCTGTCTCGACGAGCAGTACCGCATCGAGATTGATGCGTATCCAAATTCCGCGATTGCTCGGCCAATTAAGCCCGGCGGTTTTCCACCCGGTCTTGGATTGGTCAGTATCGACACGCCGTCACTCGATGTGTTTGCGGCGGATTTTGATGTGGTGCAGGGCGATGACTCGGCCCCGTATTTCGGTGCGCGATTCGTCCGGATCGTAGGCCCAGACAACGAGTGGCTTGAGTTGATCGAGCGTTCCTAGGTGGCAGGCTTCGCTGGGCTACGCGATTGTAAACGTTGCAGTACGATGAAGCCGATCAGCGACAATGCAGCAAAGCCCAAGTACATTAGAAACACACCGTCGTAGCTACCCGTCGTATCGCTGATACGCCCAGCGATGGGCGCACTGGGAGCCGTTAGTGGAATGTGCATGGGGTTCTGTACGCCGATTGCGCGACCGAAATTGCTAGCGCCAAAGGTTCCGGCAATCACCGATGTCCACAGCGGGGTTACGCCGCCGGTGCCCAGTCCAACCAGTAGCGCCGCGAGCATGACGCCGCTGTAGTCCTTTTGCGTTAAGAACACGAGCATCGATGCCATCATTAGCCCGATTGTCGTCAGTGCAGCGGGGCGAACGCCGGCGCGGTCAACAACATAACCGATCGCGATCTTGCCACCGAACGAGCATACCGCGATAACTGAGTACAGCAGTGCCGTCTGCTCGGTCGTAAAGCCTAGGTCTTTCGCGTGCAGGCTGAGGTTCGCCAGCATGCCGAGCGTGATCGCTAGCAGCGACCCAGAAAACAGCGTCTGCGCATAGGTGACCGGGTTCTTCAGTAATCGCGGAATCGTCCAATCGATACGGCTGTTTGGCGTTTTTACGGCACGTTCGCCGAGCGCCTGTAAACCGCGATCGGCTGGATAATTAACAAGTACTCGCAGAAAAACCGGCGCCAGTAACATCAGCCCAACCCCGGCCGCGATGAGGCCGGTACGCCAACCATAGGTTAAGAACAGGTACGTCATCACCGGCGGCAACAAGAACCCGCCGATGGAGCTGCCTGCTACTGAGATACCCAGTCCGAGTCCCCGGCGCTCGTGGAACCAGCGCGAGATCAGCGCCGAGCTCGGTAACACCCCGAGCGCCAGCACGCCGAACGGGATTAAGGTTGCGAATAGGAGCCAGATGATCTCGAGCTTCGGTGCCAGACCGACGAGCACAAGACCGAGTCCAGCCGAAAACGTACCGATAGCGACGAAATGGCGTGCTGAGCGTTTGTCGGTCCAAGTCCCCATGAACGGGAACATGATATTGACGGCTACCGAAACACAGGTCTCGATCAGCGTGATGCGGGCGCGACTTGCGCCGAAATAGTCTTCGAACGTCGATGTGTACAGCCCCATCGACCAGAAAATGAGGCCGCCCTGCAGTGCGTTGCCGAGCGTACCCATCGCAACGATGTTCCAGCCGTAGAACCTCCGTGTCGCCATCACGTTGTTCTCCGTTTATGCTGTTGTCCATAGAGGCCGGGAGACCGACAGTGGTACCGCATGAGACCATAACCGGGCGAATTCTGTACACCAGTCGTAAGCCGGATCGACTCGGCGCCGAACGCGGCCGTGAGTATTTCACAATCACGAAGCACCGTGATGGCCGCCGTTCGTTGCGAGCGCACTGCCAAATCGATGATGCGCCAAACGTAATGCGGGACGTGACACTGACGCTCGATAAACAGTGGATCACGCGCAATGCCCACGTGATGCTGAGCGTAGGCGACGCTGCCATGGGATCGACATGGTATCGCTTCATGGACACGTACGCCGAATGCGAAGGATGGACCAGCGAGCGAGGCCGCTTTACGGATCGTGTTGACTACGACCGGCCGCGCGATCTTTTTGGTGCGCACCCGATCCAAGGTGACGCGTGGCATCTTCATTCGGTGGATCGTTCTCATGGACCTACTATCAAAGTGTTTGATCGATTCCTGATGTCGTCATCCGACCACCGCGGTGCCACGGGTCCCGAGCTCATTTGGCATGACGCCGGCATGCGCGTCGAGTACGTCGGCGAAGAGCGTATAACGGTCGCTGCGGGAACATTCGACGCCTTTCATTTCTGTTATGGCGAGCGCGGCAGCACCGCGCCGGGCTCGAACGAAACCGGTGAGCATCCGCCGTACGAGGTGTGGACCACAGCCGATGGTGATTTCATCCTTCTGAAAGCGCATGTTACTGGTTACATGATGACGCATTACGAGTTGACCGAGCTCAACCGGCTACCGGCAGACGAAGGCGGATCGGTAAACGGTCGATAACACAGCGCTCATCGCTTCACCTCAAGGACTACCTTCCCGAAATGTTTGCGTTCGTCGATCATTGCGTGAGCACGCACAACGTCTTGTAACGGCAGTACCGTGTCGACCACTGCCTTAAACCGGCCATCGGCAAAGCGCGGTAGCGCGTAGTCACGAAAGTGCACCATCGTCTGCGATATGAACGCGGGACTCGTCGAGATACTCATCGACAGGAGCTGCAGGTTGCGGATGCCGATGTTCAGATTAAAGTGTACGTCGCGGCCACCGGTGCTCCCGAACATCACCACGCGGCCGTCCATGCCCATCGATGCGAGTAACTGGCTCGCTGTCTCCTCGCCGATGGTCATTAAGCTGATATTAACGCCGGCGTCGTCGGTCAACTTAAGGATTCGGTCGCTGACCGATTCATTGCGGTAGTTAATGGCGAGATCGACACCAAAGCCACGTGCGGTGTCGAGTTTGTCATCACGACTCGCTGTGCCAACAACCCAACAGCCGGCTTCTTTGGCGATCTGTACGGCGGCACTGCCGACACTGCCGCCGACCGCTTCAACCAACACCCGTTCCTGCGCTTGTAGGTTCGCGACGGTGTAGAGCGCATGCCATGCTGTTAGCCAGCCAACTGGGATGGCCGCCCCTTCGATGAAACTGATGCTGTCGGGCAACGGCAATACGTGTGCTTCGTCGAACAGCACTTGCTCAGCATGGCAGCCGCGAGCGCGGCCAAAGACTCGGTCACCGATGGCAATATTGGTTACACCATCGCCGGTCGCCGTGACAACGCCAGCGCCCTCCATGCCCATGACAAACGGCAGCGGTTGGCCACTGTAGGTGCCGGCGCGCATTCGTGTTTCGGCGAAATTAATTCCGCTCGCATAGACATCGACGAGCACCTGACCGGGACCGGCGTTGAGGTCGGGTAACCGCTCCCAAACCATGACTTCAGGTCCACCGAATTCACGCACATTAAAACCGTACATCGTGTTTCCTTCGCGTAATGCCGCTCTGTTTACGGGTCATGGGTTGTTACGTCGACTTTTGTTCGGCCGACAGTAACCGCTCGACTTCTTCGACTTCCAAGCCAGACGGTAAAGGCGTCAACGCCACGTACAGGCAACCAGCCAAAGTCAGCGGTACGCCGACGACCAGCGCATAGCCAACGTTCCAGCCGAGCGCTTCTACCGCCATCGATACCATCAGCGGTCCTGTTGCAGAGCCTAGCGTCACCGCGAGCGAACCGCTGGTCGATAGTGCAGTTGCTCGAAGCCGTGTCGGAAACACCTCAGCCAAATACGCGAACTTCACCGCTGCGCTGCCGTAAAAAAACATGCTCATCAGGCCATAAGCGATCAATAAGTCGTTAAAGCCGCTTGTGCCCCAGACCATGATTTGGAACATCACGGCACCGAGTAGTGTCCAGATAACAACGGTCGTGCGACGCGTCAGCAGAAACTCGCCGGTCAGCGCGGCCAGTAGGTAACCGCCGATGCCGATCGCATGGCCAATTCCGATTAACTCCGAATACCTAGCGGCATCGAAACCGCGGTGCTCAGCTAAATAAAACGGCATCAGAAACACGGAGCCGGCGTACGCCCAGATGAACAAGAACTGGGCGACGAACAGCAGCAGCGTTCGTCGCCGTAACGTTGGCGACAGCAGTTCGATCCAACGCACCTTCGCGTCTTGTTGCTGGCGCGCGGCAACGGCGCGTTCCGGCTCGCGTATCACTATCAAGACGAGCGCGACCAACGGCAAGCTGACAAGACCCACAAGAAACAGCCACCGCCAGTTGTAGTCGGTCAGTAACCAGGCCGCCCAGAATGAGGCGAGCACCCAACCGATTGGGTAGCCGATCTGCAATAGGCCGAGCGCGAGACCGCGCAACCGTGCTGGCGACTCTTCGGCGATGATGGCTCCCGTGACCGGGTACGTTAACCCGCCAGCAGCAATACTGGTGCCACGTAGTAGCGCCAACATGACCACACCGGCGACGAGGCCGTGCAAGGCGACAAGCACGGACGATACCACCAGCGAAAACACAAACATGCCTCGTCGGCTGCCGCGATCAGCCAGTAACGAGAACCAGACGATTAGCACGCCGGCAAGGACGAATGCCGCTGCTAGAACGGTCATGTAACCGCTGAGTGTTAAACCAAACTCGCTGCGAATCGATGGACCGGCGTAGCCGAGCAGGGCAAGATCCATCTGCGATGTCGCGTAGGCGATCAGGCAGACGGCAAAGGCCGCGTAGGGGTAATGGCTGTGCTTAGCGGACGTCGGCAACTGCGATCCAGGCGAGGCCATCAGGTGCCGTGAAGTTGAGCGCGGCGGTGCCGAACTCGTCGTTGCAAATTGCGCCGCGGCTGGCGCCGCTTGTTGCATCGATCGTTGCCGCCAAGCGGTCTAGGTCGCGCACGCGCACGGAGTAAGCGCACAGATTGCCGCAACCAGGTCGCGACGCGTGCCGCTTATCGTCGCAGGCCTGATGCGGCGAATACACTTGGAGTAATCCGCCGGGACAATCGACGGCACGGGTCCGCTCAATTCGAAACGTTTCGCCAGGCGCTAAATTGAGGGCGGCAACGGTCGCTGGTTCCTCGCCGGAGTCATGTTCCCCGCCGAATGGCGCTGTTTCGAAATCGAAGGCTTGCTTGTAAAAGGCGGTTGAAAACACGCCGGTCGGTTGAACGAGGCTGGCGTGTGAACCTTCGGTGTTCTTGTAAGGCAGCGTGTCATCGAATGTGCCGAAGCCCGGCCTGTCGAAGCCGGCGCGTTGAATGAAGGCGAGCCGGAAATACTTGCCGAATACGAGTAGTTCGCGCAGCCCAACAAACGGTGTAAAGAAATCGTGGGATGGGGCCGGGTTAGCGAGCGGTGCATCGACCCGCGGCGATAACCATAGATCAAATCGGTCAATCATCGCTGCGTTTCGAAAAGCATCCTCAAGTTGCAGGATGTCGTGCGTGTACAGGCCCATCCAGCGGCTGCCAATCGTCAACGGCCGTGTGTTGCCAAGGCCCTCGTCCGCCAACGACTCCCAGAGTTGCAGGCGGACATAGCCGGTACCAAACGTGGTGCAGCCAGGGTGCACGAGGCGCACCGACTGCAATTCGACCTCATGTCCATAGATCTGGCCGGTAGCCGTCTTTGCGAGCGTGCCCTCATCGATGGGCACGAACCCGAGCATTTGCCAAAACTCGATCAGCGCAGCGCGTTCAGTGAGCGGCGCGCCGAACACAAACTCGTAGATGCCGCTACTGCATTGGTGCATAGGGATCTCGGTGTCAGACGAACGCTAAATCGCGCTCAATTACTCGTGATGGTTGGCCGAGCGCGCTACCCCGTCCGGATTGAACGGGGTAGCGCCGGTGCCCTTTAGAACTTGATCGAGCCGCGGATACCAAACTCTTGCCGATCATTCGGAGCGACGTTGACGCCTTGCTGAACAAAGAAGTTGCCAAAATCGACCGGGAAGGCCGTGTCCGAGAAGCGCGCGCCACTGGCCCACGCATCGGTATCGAAGAGATTATCGATGAAAAACTCGAGCCGGTAACGGTCCGTTTCTATGCCGCCGCGAACGTTGGTAATCGCATAGTCCTCAATCCAGGCGAGGTTGCGCTCATCGGTGAACATGCGACCGAAGTAGGTGATGTCGCCGCGAATAAATGCTTCGCGCTCACCACCAATACTCCAGCGATAGGTCGACGTTGCGTTCGCGCTCCAGCGTGGCACGCGCGGTACCGACAGGCCAGCGACATCGGAGAACCCAAATATCGCTTCGCCGAAGTTGAACAAGTAACGCGTGTACTCGGTATCGACATAGGCGATGGCGCCGTCGAAGGTCCAGCCATCGTGGATTTGTCCGCCGACTTCAATTTCATAACCCCAGAGGTCCGCATCGCCGTCGAGCAAAACGTTGCGTGCGTTAAAGAAGGGCTCAAGCACGCCTGTTTGTGGATTCGGTAGCTGCCGAGTCGTTTGATCAGCAATAACGCCAGGGTAGGTACAGCCCGGTGCGCCCGTAGCCACATCGTTGGCTGTGCAGGTCTCGTTGATCAGCCCTGATGAGCGTCCTTTAATACCGGTCCACTCATTCCAGTACGCCGAGATATTGAGGTAGCCCGCGCCGTTGAACAGCGATTGTTTCCAACCAATCTCAAAAGAATCGAGCTCCTCTTGCGGCAGCGACTCAGCGAGCGATGGGAATTGCGCAACGTATTGCGCCCGTTCTTGCGCATCGGCGTTCAGGAACTCTTCGTTGACGTCGCCCGGGACTACGCCCAATGCGTAGCTCGCATACAAGGTCGTCCCATCGTTCGGCTGCCAGCGAAGAATGACACGTGGCAAGAACTCATCGAAGTCAAATTCCGGCGCAGCGCTGAGACCGTCAGGTCCCGATATACCGCCCTTAATAAGCGTGTCTTGCTGGTAGCGACCTTCGAATGTAAACGTAATGTTGTCGGTGAAGTCGTATTCAAACGACGCAAAGATCCCGAGGACTTCCGCCTCGTCGGACTGACCGAAACCATTCGGGAACGGACCGAGCAACGCGTTACCACCCATACCGTCCGGTACACATGGGGAGGCATCGTTGCCCGGTTGCAGACCGATACAGCCGAACAAGAACGTGCCACCTTGCAGCGATGACGTGAACTCTTGTTCGTAGTAGTTAACGCCAGCAGACCAGCGCATCTTGTTATCTTGCGGCGACGTTATCCGCAACTCGTAGCTCGTGTCTTCGAGGCTTTGCGGGTCGCTCGAGAAGCCACCCGGAAATGCCGATAGGTCGAAGTCGCGTACCCAGTTCGCTTTTTGATCGTTAACACCGAAAACGAAGTCGATGGAATGCTCGCTGGGCAGATCGTAGGTTGCGTGTAGGCTGACCCGCAGCGTTTCGCGCACCAAGCCAATCTCGTCGATGCCCGGTACGCCGGATGGCAGTGTTTGACCCGCATAAACCTGTTGCAGCGTGCTGCCGGCGCCATTGACGCCCGCTGGGAAGATCGTATTGCCGTCGATCAGTCCACTGCCGAGAACAGAAATTGCGCTGTTGATGTCGGGTACCGGTCCACAAATAAAGTTGGTGGGATTGGCTGTCTCGCCTTGCGGCGTCGTAATCGAGCGACCGTTACAGGTGTCGTTGCGTCGCCCGGCAATGTAAGCCTGCGCCGGGGCGCCATCGTCGTCCTCTGAATACGACACACGAACTTTGGTCGTGAACGACTCCGTCGGCGCCCAAAGTAGTTTGCCGTTCAACACGAACGTGTTTTCGTCGCCAAGCCGCCCGCCATCGCTAGCATCGTAGTGGCCTTGCTTGTCGTAGTAACGTGCACTGAAGCTGCCCGCCAGCACATCTTCGATAATCGGCCCCTCAACGATGCCCTGCACGTCGATTCGACTGCGGTGCGTCGCCAGATCCTGAACCTCACCACTGAAATCGGTAAGGCTCGGGTCGCGGGTGATGAAGTTAACGGCGCCACCAAAGGTGTTGCGACCGAAGTACGCGGCCTGCGGACCTTTAATGACCTCAACGCGCTCGATATCCATCAGTGATAACGACGTACCGCCGTTCAGGACATAGACGCCATCGATGAACAACGCGCCCGTTTCAAAGCTGGGCGAAAACTGGGCTTGGTTGAGTCCACGAAACCTGAGCTGCGTGTTGTAGCGCCCGGGTTGGTTTTGACCTTGGTTAAAAAAGTAAAAGCCGGGCGACAGCGTTGCGATGTCTTCGAGCCCGGTTAGGTTGGCCTCTTTAATGTCGTCCGCAGAAATTGCCGTGATAGCAACTGGGATCTCTTGCAGATTCTCTTCGCGTTTACGCGCCGTGACGATGATTTCGTCGAGCTCTTGCGCGAGCAAGGCCGGATCCGGCATTGCCAGTGCAGCGACCAATACCGCTAGCGCAGACTTTGTTACGTGCTTCATCTCGTCCCCTCTCCCGCGTTAAAAACGCGGAGTCGACACCGGCGACGGTGGCCCGATGGAACGAGGGCACGGCGCCGGCGTAGCACCGCTGTTCGAAATATGTCACATAGTTATAGCTTTATAACATTGCTACGTAAAGGGAACGATGGTCACGGCGCGTGGATTAGGCACTTTAGTAATTCAGTTGCGTTGTTACTTACCGTTCATCTCGGCTTCTAGGTCAGCGATCAACAGCCCGACGTAGTAGTCCGAAGATTGCTGTTTTGCCTCGGTGAGGTACGCCGCCAGTGTGTCGGTTGATAACGTAACGTCGCAACGGTCAAAGTCGCCGCGAAGGTAATGTCGCGGTAGCGATACCAATGCTGCCAAACGTTTGTACTTCGCCGAACGTTGCCAATAATCCAGCGTTTTGCACGGATCTTGGTCCACGCCAAGACCGAGCAGATGCAGATACCCGAATGTGAACGTCGATTGTGGGTAATCGGCGGCCAGCGCTTTCTTGCGGTAAGGCATCGCATCGGCGCTGCGGCCCGAGTAACCGTAGGCACGGCCCAATAGGTAGTTTAGCCGCGGATTATCGGGATCATTAGCGACGGCCACCTGGCACGCGGCGATCGCAGCCGGTTTGTCCATGCCGCTTTGGCTGACACCGGGTGCTACGTGACCCGGGTCGCGCCCGTGCGAGGCCAAAATGTCGCAGCCGGTAACCGCTTGCGACCAGCGGCTGTAATCGTAGTCCTCAAACTCGACATCGGCGTATGTGGGTGCACCGATAAATAGGATTGACAACATCAGTCTGTGGACAGCAGTCATTGGTTTGTGCTCCTAGAGAACAAGGTATGTGATGGCCACTACCGCTGAGCAGTGACCAGAGCGTCGTTAGGGACGTTTTTCAAAAAACTGGATATTGGCCCCGTCAGGTGTTTGTAAGCCGGTCAGGACGACATCACCGTACGGCTCGATACGCACTGCAGCCGGATTAATGCTGACAGAACCGCCGCGTTCGACGATAGCCTGCGCGGTTTGCTCGGCATCTTCGACCGGAAAGCGAACCGCCAAGATGCCAAGGTTCGGTGCACGGCAACGGTCGGCATAGTCGTGGCCATCGAGATCCATCATTTCGATCATCTCCATACGGCCGATTTCGCCCGGCTGCGGATAGACGATACCAGCTTGGTAGCGTGCACTCGTGGTTAGGTTGATTGGAATCCCAAGGGGCATAGGCGTCGGTTCAGAAGCGACAAACGGCTTGCCGAGGTAAAACGTCGAGAAGCCAAGTATGTCGTTAAAAAGCGCATAGGCGGCATCGCGATCGCGGACCATTTGCATAATATTGAACGGTACTGATAGCCGCTCGAACGCTGGGAACTCAGCCGGTATCGGCAGTGACAAGCGTTCGTAGGCCTGAACCTGGACACCATCGGGTCCGCGGAAAACAACGACGTTTAACTCGGAGTCGCCAAACTTTAAGTACGAAATCGGTGTTTCGGTCCACCAACCCAATGCGATCGCGTCGTCATAGAGACTCTCCAGGCCCTTCGCTCTGACCATTAGGCTGAAGTAGCAGCCGGTGTCCCAGGCGCGAGCACCCGGCCGCGTTGGCACCTTGTCGCCCGCGTCATCAAATCGAACCAAACGAATGAACGGCCCGTCCACGCCCGGCTGGCTCAGCAGCAGCGCTTCGCCGCTGGCCTCGGTAGATAGCCCCCACGCTGCCAGTTCCGTGCGACTCATTACGCCGCGCCATTGTGGTTTGTAGCCACCTAATTCAATAAAGAACTCGGCGGTCCGATCGAGATCAGTGACGCTAACAACCGCTTCTTTCCAAGCTGTTTCAGTTAGCGGCGGCGGCTCGTTCGCGGCATTCGTGTGCGCACTGCCGAGTGCGGCGAAAAACAAGACAAAGACTGCCGGGCGAACAACTAACTGTCGGTAACGTTCGTGAAGTTCTTTCATCGCATGTTCTAGGTATTGGCAAAGATCATCTAATCGGGACTAGTCGAGGCGTCGAGTGCTTGGAGAGCCGCATTCCTTGCGGTTTCGTCATTTTCGCCACCCACCGTAACCTGACTCGAGTTGCTTCACGCCTCAAAGGTAGCACTGCACCGCGGCTGACGGTTCGCCAACGGATCACGACGAATGAAGGCAAGCGAGAGGTCGAGGTCCCGGTACGGCAAGTCACATCCATAGTCTAAGTAATAGCACGATTTCCGGGCTTTACGGTTTTGCCGGCAATGGTGGCGGTACGGCTTTGATTGATCTTGCCCAGCCACAGAGGAATAGAACGGGCGCCGAATGTCAGAATCGTCGAATACCCTAGGGCCGCACACAGGGGGAGATCGTGCTGTCGGGCGTCTGTGAGTAACGCCGATTAATAAGCGATCGCGTCAACTAGAGCTGCAATAAATTTATCAAAAACAATATCTTAAAGATATTTGGAGTCGGAGACGTCGGCGTGCCGGACCGCCATCATTATTCTCTAATAACCTGATAGAAAAATACGATTTTCCAAATCGAGTGCTTAGCCCCATTATGGCGATCCGCTTTTGGACGAAGCCGACGCCCGCGTTGGCTTTTTGTTTATTGAAATTAGGAGGCGTCATGTCGGTCATTAACACCGAAATCAAACCATTCAAGGCTAGCGCGTTTAAAGATGGCGAGTTCATCGACGTTAGCGACGAAGATGTTCGCGGCAAGTGGGCCGTGTTTTTCTTTTACCCAGCAGACTTCACGTTTGTGTGCCCAACCGAACTCGGCGACGTCGCTGATAAGTACGACGAGTTCCAAAAACGCGGCGTAGAGATCTACTCGGTCTCGACCGACACGCACTTCACGCACAAAGCGTGGCACGACGCCTCCGACACGATCGGCAAGATCAAGTACACGATGATCGGCGATCCAACCGGTGTCATTACGCGCAATTTCGATGTTATGCGCGAGAACATGGGCCTTGCTGATCGCGGCACGTTCATCGTCGATCCGGACGGCATTATTCAAGCTGTCGAGATTACGGCCGAAGGTATTGGTCGTAATGCAACGGACCTGCTCCGCAAAGTTAAGGCGGCACAGTACGTTCGCGACAACCCGGGTGAGGTTTGCCCGGCCGCTTGGGAAGAAGGCGAGAAAACCCTCGCACCGTCTCTGGACTTGGTTGGCAAGATCTAACGCAGGTCAGTCAGACGCACGGCGTCCCGGGATACGGCTAGACCGACCCGGGACGCAGCTTTGCGCTTATTTGCGAAGTCACAAGCACACCATTAAACGAGATACGCAACCATGTTAAGCAAAGAGATTATTGATGCGTTGCGCGGCTATGCCGCCGCAATGGAAAAAACAGTCACCTTTGTATTGCAGACCGGGAGTCACGATAAGCGTCCCGAGCTCGTCGATTTCCTCACTGGTATCGCGGAGTGTGGTGAAAAAATTCGCTTCGAGGAGCGTGATACGGGCACGACGCTGCGCAGTCCGCTGAGTTTCTTGCTCGAAGCCGATGGCGATGACACCGGTATTCGTTTCTCCGGCATCCCCGGAGGCCACGAGTTCAACTCGTTGATCTTGGCGATGCTGCAGGCGTCAGGCACGCCGGTGAAACTCGACGAGGGCTTACAGCGGGTTGTTGCCAACGTAAACGAAGACCTATCGTTCGAGGTTTTCGTCAGCCTGAGTTGCCATAATTGCCCGGACGTTGTGCAGGCGCTAAATCAGTTCGCGCTATTAAATCCCCGCATACGTACGGAAATGATCGATGGTGGTCACTTTCAGGATATCATTGACGAGCGCGATATCCAGGGCGTTCCCAGCGTTTACCTGAACGGTGAATTATTCGGCAATGGCAAAGTCGACGCCGCTGAGTTAATCGATAAGCTCATCGAGCGCGATCCCAGTATTACCAAAATCGATGCCGTTGATAGCCTACCGTTGCAAGACGTCACGATCGTTGGTGGTGGTCCGGCCGGTGTCAGCGCCGCCATCTACAGCGCGCGTAAAGGTCTTTCTGTAACGATCATCGCGGACCGTATGGGCGGTCAAGTCAAAGATACGATGGGGATCGAGAACCTTATTTCGGTGCCAGGGACTACAGGCCCGGAAGTCGTCGACGCGATGAAGCGCCATTTGTCGGATTACGCGATCACGATTAAAGAGCACGTTCGCGTCACCAACGTCGAAGACGGCGACGTCAAATCCATTGCTCTATCGTCGGGCGAGACGATCAAAACGCGAACACTCATCGTTGCAACCGGTGCGCGTTGGCGTGAACTCGGCGTGCCCGGAGAGAAAGAAAACATCGGGAACGGTGTCGCCTACTGCCCGCACTGTGACGGCCCATTCTTTAAGGGCAAGGATGTCGCTGTTATCGGTGGGGGCAATTCAGGTGTCGAGGCTGCGCTCGACCTAGCCGGCATCGTCAAGTCAGTTACCGTTTACGAGTTTATGCCGGAGCTTAAAGCCGACCAGATTTTGGTTGATCAGGCAGCGGCGCGCGACAACATTACTGTCGTCAAAAACGCAGCTACGCGTGAGATCACTGCAGCCGACGGCAAAGTGACCGGTATCGAGTACGTCGACCGGGCTACCGACGAGCAACATCGCCAAGAACTGGCCGGTGTTTTCGTGCAAATCGGTTTGGTGCCGAACAGTCAGTTCATTGCCGATTTTGTCGCCCACAACGACTATGGCGAGATCATCGTCGACGAAAAATGTCGCACCAACGTGTCGGGCGTGTTCGCCTGCGGCGATGTGACGACGGTCCCCTACAAGCAAATCGTTGTTGCAATGAGCGAGGGATCCATCGCTGCACTGGCCGCATTCGAGTATCTGCTCGCCAATCCGGTGGCGGAACAGCCGGCGGTTGAGGGCCAAGCGGCGTAACTCACGACGGTCTTCGCCCGCGGCGTCCAGATGGTTTGCCGCGGGCTTTCTGTACGACTCGGCGATTCGCAATCGCGGCGGCCTCAGCCAGTGTCGAAGCCTGCACTGCGACGGCGCTAGTACGCGGCGCAGCCCGCTTGAAGGGGGCCGGAAATACCGCTAGCGTGCTGGGAACGATTCTCACTTGCTAGTCCGTGCTGTCGTCGTGGATCCTTCCGGTTATTCCGTCTCCGCCGAGCCCGCTCCTGATGCCGACGACGCTGCAACGCCCGGCGCAGCTGATGTGGTCCCGACGTTAGTTGAGACCTTATACGCCCAATATTTCTCGGCCTTGGTCAAGTTCCTGGCGGCAACGTTCGGCCAGGGCCCGCCGCCGCCCGAGGACACTGCACAGCAAACATTCGAACACCTTATGAAAAACGGTGGCCTAGAAACAGCACGCAACCCAAAGGCATTGCTGTGGCACGCCGCCCGCAACTTGGCGATCTCGGCGCGCAAAGGCGAATTTGCGCGCGACAAACGCGAACGTGACTACGATTTTTTCCAAGACGACGGTTACCAATTGACGCCGGAGCGTGTCATAGAGGCGAAGGCGGCCTATTCGGCCGCTGTCGAAGTGATCCAGTCTATGCCCAGTCAACGCAGGGAAGCCTTTGTGCTTGTTCGAATCGATGGCTTAACGCACGCTGCAGCAGCGGAACGCCTCGGTGTGTCCCGGGCAGCCGTCAGCAAACATGTGGCCCGAGCGTTGGTGCAACTAACCAGGGCATTGACCGATGACTGAGCAACGCACCCGTACGTCCAACGATATCGGTACAACACGCTTGCTCGATACGGCTGCCGAGTGGTTCGTCTTGGTCGAAGACGAGCAGGCAAATGAGCATCAGCTGCGAGACTTCGGCGAGTGGTTACTGGCCGATCAACGCCACGCCGATGCGTACAACACCATTGAGACGTCTTGGCTGCGCAGCGCGCAGCTGGACCGTTCCGATATCGAAATTGCTAGTGAGGCCGCTAACTCGGCCGGCCGCTCGTCACGCTCCGCGTTGCTGCGCGCTGGACTGTCACTCGCAGCGGCGGCCAGCTTGCTCGTCGCCGCTTTCGTTGTCGTTTCGACTCAACCCAATGTGCCGGACGCGACGATTATCAACCCGGTACGCTACCAAGCTGTCATCGGTGTGGTGCGCCACATTGAGCTCGCCGATGGTAGCCAAGTGACGCTCGGTCCCGGCAGTCAGTTGAGTGTCATACCGTTTTCTGAATCGGCTGAGCTACGACGGGTGCGATTGGTCGCTGGAGAGGCGTACTTTGACGTCGCCGAGAACGTAGCGATCCCTTTCGAAGTCGACGCAGGTTCGATCGTTATCCGCGTCACTGGGACGGCTTTCGATGTGCAGCGTAAAGCCGGTACGGCCGCCGTCACTGTGGCCGAAGGCAGTGTCCGCGTTAGCGCGGCAAGTCGCCAAGACGCCGCTCCCTCAGGTCTAGATAGTGTGAGTCTCGGTGTCGGCCAGCGCGTCGAAGCCGATCGAACCGGAGCGCTTGGCCGCGTTGTCGACGTCCCGATCGATCGCATTGGCGCTTGGCGCCGGCAACGTTTGGTGTATACCGATACGCCGCTTCGGCAGATGATTGATGACCTCAAGCGCTACCAGCCCATCGATGTTTCGATCGGTGATGAACAGGCGGCACAGATTCGCGTTACCGGCATGTTCGACAGCAGCGACGTCGATGGCGTATTGGCGTCGATCACCGAGTTGTTCCCCGTCGATATCGAGCGCGCTGACGACGGCAGCATCGTTTTACGTTCACGCGAATAAACCCATTTTTTTACGAAAAGGGGGTTACCGATTGTCAATCGGCGCTGTCTCACGGGCGTAATACGACTCATTTCGACCTTGCATACACTTCAGGAGCCCGTCGTGAGCGGTCAAAACCACCCTAGCAAGCGCCATACCGCCTTTTCTCGCCCAACGATCATCGCCGTCGTGACGGGATTAACCGCGATGCCAGCGATCGCTGAGATCAATGGACCCATTGATATCGACATCGCAGCCCAAGGGCTGCAACAGGCGCTGGAAGAGGTCTCCGAAGCCTTTGAGCTTTCGGTACTCGCCTCCGGTGATGTGCTGCAAGGTCGTCAAGCGCCAGCCGTTCGCGGATCGATGACCAGCGATGAGGCCGTGCGTCGCCTGTTGACCGGCTCGGGACTTGCCGCCTCGCGGTCCCAGAGCGGCGCGATCATGGTCCGTGCTGCGGCGGCCGAGGTGACGTCAAGCGATGCATCGAATGAGTCAACGAACGGCAACCGCCGGGTAATTGATGAAATCTTGGTCCGTGGCTATCCCAGTGAATTTCGCGTTAGCAACGCCAGTTCGGCAACGTTGTTCGATCGGTCGCTCGATGAAACACCGTTTAACATCGGCGTCATTACCGAGGGGCTTGTCGATGGCTTGCAACTCGATACGCTCGAAGAGTCGGTGCTGCTAAACGCAAGTGTCCAACGCAGTCACCTGCACAACAGCAATGCGGCGGGCTTTGCTATCCGGGGCTTTGGCGTAAACGCGGACGACTCCGGTTTCCTCGTCAACGGTGTACCAGTTTCGAGCGGCGAAGCACCGCCGGCACACACCTCGGCGCTTGAGCGAATCGAAGTCTTAAAAGGTGCGGCGGCGCTCTACTATGGCGCTGGTGATCCGGCCGGAGTCATCAACTACATCTACAAAGAGCCGCTCCAAGAGTCGCGCTACAACGTCTCGGCCACCGTCGGAAATTTTGGCGAGTACCGGGCCGAGCTTGATGCGACCGGGACATTGGCCGGTAACGACAGCTTGCTGTATCGGTTCACGCTCGGCTGGGAAGACTCGGAGGGCTTCGCGGACTTCGACTACTCGCGCGATCTTGCGCCGACGTTGCAGTTGCTGTGGCGGCCGACCGAGCAAACCGATGTCCGGCTCATTGCCGAGTATGTCCAACATGAAGGAAACCCGATAATTGCTACCACGTTTTATCAAGATGGCGGCTACATTGAGTTTCCCGATGATCATTACCTGGGTTTCACGACTGACTACGATGAGCAAGACAGCACCGGCATCCAGTTGCACGTCGATCACCGTTTCTCGGACACGCTGCAGCTAAAAGTGCAGGCGGGCTATAAAGACAGTGGCCGCGAAACGGGTAATTCTGGCTATCTCTTTGCGTTGCCGTTCGTCATACCAGGGCTATCGGACCCGGCAAACGGCTTGCTCTTCCGCGCCGCTTTTGACCAAAAGCGTGAGTCCGAAGCGGAATACGCCGGTGCGCACATCGCGTGGGACGTGGAGACGGGCGGCATCAGCCATCAGCTTGTTGCCGGTATCAATTACTCGCGAATCAACATGCTGAATATTGGCTTCTTTAACGCGATTACCAATCAGTTGGGCGCTCTATTCAGCGGTAACTTAGCCGTGCTAGCAACGCTTCCTCCGAGCGTCAACATCTTTGATCCGGTCCCAGTCGCGTACGATCATCGCACCAATTTTTACGACTCACCGCCGTTCGGCCTCGATCGCTGGGAATTCGATAACGTTGGCTTGAATTTGCAGGATGCGATCGATATTCCGGCTCTGAATTTACATCTCCTAATCGGTGCACGTTACGGCAGTTTTGGCATACGTGACCTAGCAACGCGTGGTTTCGATGGCACCGAAGGCGCCTTTTTTAACACAGTCGACGAAAGTCGCTGGATTCCCCGCGTTGGTGCCGTTTACGACATCAACGATAACCACAACGTCTATGTCAGCTACGGCGAGTCATTCAAAGCGCCGTTCACATCGGCGCGAGACCCCAATGGCAACGCCATTGATACGCCGGAAACCGGCAACCAAGTTGAAATCGGTTGGCGCGGCGAGTGGCTCGATGGTGCGTTGTCGACCACGGTTGCGGCCTATGAGCTCACCAAAGAGGACATTATTGTTGCGTCCGGTATTCCTAATGTTTCTTTTGTTTCAGGCGAGCAGACGGCGCGCGGACTTGAGTTGGATGTCACCGGTAAGTTGACCGATGGCTGGGATATGTACCTCAGCTATGCGTATACCGATACCGAGATTGTTGATGCAGGCACATCGTCCCAAGACGTCGGTGCACGTTTTACCGCAGCGCCGTTGCACCGTGCTGTGCTGTGGAACAATTTCACGCTGGATTGGACGGGCATCGACGGCTTGCGGGTCGGTTACGGTCTCGATTATCAGAGTGAAACACTCGTCGGTAATGTCGATGCTGTTTCCTTATCGTTCGCTAATGTCCTTGCGCCGGCGCAAGGCGTCATTCACAACGCCAATGTCACGTACACACGACCATTCGGAGATAGAGAGTTTTCACTCAACCTCGGCATCAAAAACGTTACCGACCGTTTCTACGTGCGTAATACGGCATTGACCATTGCCGCTTTGCGGGGTGATCCACGGACGTTCTTATTAACCGCGTCGATGACGTTCAATTGAGTCACACGGCGCCAGTGGCCGGCGCTGACATTCTGTTCGACATCAAAAAGAGCATTAGTCGCGTTGCGATGCGGAGCCTGGGTGACCGAGCTGCGTGTACAGTGCATCAATCGAATTCTGTGACCGCAGCAGGTTACCGGCTTGTGCGCGAGAGACGGCACTCGATAAGCCAAGCCAGTCTTTGATGTGCGCGGCGAACAAGGCATCGAGCAAGTCAGGATCAAGCTGATTGGCTCTGCGCAATTCGCTCAGCCCATCCAAAAAATGCTCGACCTCGTTTAAAGCGCCGAGGCACTCCGCCGACAGTTTCGTCGGCTCGATAGAGCCAGCCGGTGGCGTGTCGCCGCTGCGATTGTCGGTTATGGAGCGCCAAAAAAGCAGGCGGTTTGAGCGAATTCGTGGGTCCTCCCAGCGTTTCCACATCTCGACCGTCAAGGATTTACGTCGATCATTGAGTTGGTGGATGCGGGCAACAACGAATGTTGTTAAAGACACGATTAACGCGATGACCGATAGAATTATCGCCGCATGTTCGACCATACCGATGTCTCCACTGTGCTCGATCAAGGCTGTAAACCGCAGACACCAGTACGTTACCGCCCAGGCGTCTCGGTCGGCAATGGGGAAGAAAACGACAGCTCAGCCTAATCACGGAATGGCGTTGTATTTGTTGTTGTTGTGCATGCGGCCGGCGTGGCTGAGGGTGATAAACATGCAATTCGACCAGCCTTGTCATGGACGATTGGCGTACCCTACCAGTGGATTCGTAACCGGTTGCCAATACCGAAGGATACTTTGTGGCTCGTTCTGGACAGGTACTGTTGTTCGTTAATGCGTTGGCGTTTATCAGCTTCGGCGTCTACGCGCTGCTTTACACAGGCGAATTAGCTACTTTGTTGGGCGCGGACGCGATCGGCGTCGGTGGCTTGTATGAGCTGCGCAGCAATTACGGTGGCGTCAGCATCGGTGCTGGCGTGTTGTTGTTGATCGGTGCGCTCAACACCCGCTGGCGGAGAGCGGCATTGGTATTTTTGTTGACCTATATGGGTGGCTATGTCGTCGGTCGTACGAGCGCACTGGCGTTCGGCGCATGGCCACCCAGCCAGCTGTTGGCGTTCGGTGCCTTCGAGGCCGTCATGGCCATGCTGGCATTGCTTTGTCTGCGGGCCACATCCGCAGCACCGGCGGACGCGGATACGCGCTAAGCGTTCGCGGCCACGCTACTGGTATCGGTATCGTCGCGGATGGCGGCGGCCAGTTCGGCGATCCGGAAGGGTTTACGAATGACGGTAAACTCGCGCGGTGTCGATTCTTGATCGATGTACCCACTCATCAACACGATTTTTAGTTGCGGGAAGCGAGATGCTGCCCACCGAGCAAGATCGAGGCCATTAATTGTGCCTGGCATCCGAATATCGGTGAGTAGTACATCAATCGGTGAATTAGCGCGTTGCAGCCAATCTTTCGCAAGGTCCGCGGACGCCAAGTGGATGACATTGACATCGAGTGCCGCGAGATTTTTCCGTAACGCGACCGCCAGCATGTCATTGTCCTCGACCATCAAAACGGTTAAGTCGCCGGCACGAAATTCGTCAGGCCCGGAGATGATCGTGCTCGTACTTGCCGGCGCCTCGGTCACCGGAAGTATGAGTTCGACTGTTGTGCCTGATCCCGATTTGCTGCGAATGCGCAGATCGCCGCCACTTTGGCGAGCAAACGCATAGACAGAGCTCAAACCGAGGCCCGAACCGGACTGTTTGTCTTTGGTTGTGAAGAAAGGCTCGATCGACCGTTCGAGGACGTTTTCGCTCATGCCGCTGCCGGTGTCGGCAACCCGCAGTAACAGATAGCGACCAGGGCTTACCTCGGGTGCCCATTCGTGTTCTGCGTTGCTTACCGTGACTGGCGTCGCAGCCAGAACGACCTCGCCGCCTGTCGGCATCGCATCGACGGAATTACGGATCAGGTTTAGCACCGATGTCGTTAGCTGGGTCGGATCTGCCGCAATAAAGAGATTATTGCTTCGATCATCGATCGTCAGTGAGCGCTCAACGCCCAAGGCGGACGCCAGCAACGTCTGCGTTTCTTGCAAATACGCGCTAAATGAAATGGGCTTCGCTTCGAGCTCGTTGCTTCTGCTGAAAGTCAGTAGCTGACGCACGATTTTTTTGCCGTGGTCGAGCGCTTGCTCCGATAACTCAATCGCGCTGAGGTTTGAGTTACTGTCGCCAGGCACGTTGCTCCGCAATGTGTCGTTGCTGCTGGCGACGACTTGCAGCAAATTATTGAAATCGTGTGCGACATTGCCGGCGAGCATACCGATGGCCTCAAAACGTTTGTTCTGCTCCGCTTGTTGGTTAAGTCGCGCTTTCTCATCGAGCAAGCGTTTCTCGCTGCTCCGCCGCAGCTGAGAAGTGACTAACAAGACGACCAACACGGCGACGAGGACGACAAAGGCCAGTAGTAGTCGGTTTTCGCGATTGTCCCGCTCACGCTGCAAGGCTTCGAAGCGTGCAGACTCTTGGGCTTTTTGCAGCGCGAAGGCTTGCTCCGACACTTTTAAGCGAGAGTCGAAGTACTCGGACCGCGTCGTCGATACGACCGCGTCTTTCAACGCATGGGCGGCGACAAACGCATCGAAGGCGCGCAGGGCCGATGCGTCGTCTATCGACTTGAGTTTGGTCAGCAATGTGAGACGGCCATAGTCGACCAGGGTCGTTGGAACCGTTTCTGCGGTGGGATCAATTTGATTGAGTAGCTCGGCTGCGGCATTGACATTGCCGTTTTGCAGTAGTGTCTCGGCGAGGCTCAAGCGAGCGTCGGTCACCTCATGGGCTTGGTCGGCTAACAAATCGACGGCCTGGGCGCCGTGGTCGATTGCCTTGTCCAGCTGCTCGAGATCTCGTAGCGACTCGGCCAGTAACTGGTGGGCGGACCCAAGCATCAACGGGGTCGTATCGACGCCTTCATCGATGAAGCGTTGCAAACCGTCTGCCGCTTGCTCGGCATCGCCAGCCAACCGTGCCAATTCCATTTCATGGAGAAACAAAGAGCCAGAAACCAGTGAGTCAGGATGGCGCGTCCTTATTGCTGCCAATTGGTCAAGCGTCTGTTGGGCGGCAGCGTAGTCCTTCAGGTCAATCAGAATGACGATTAAGTTATTGCCAGCAAACAGTGAGATAAGATCGTTCTGGTTACGAATGGCGCTGGTCAGTGCTTGCTCATACATATCGACCGCTTCACCGGCGCGACCGTTCTCGTTCAAGACGACTGCGTAGCCAATACGGGCTCGCGCGATAATCGCCTCCGGCACGTCGTTACTGGGGTTGTCGAATAACACCCGATAGGCCGATAAGCTGTCTTCTTGCTGCCCGCGTATCATCAACAAGTAGGCATTTAGAGAATCGCAGCGAAATCGCATAGTTGCTTGCTGTGCGGGTGGAATCGATGGGCACAGTGCAGCCGTTTCCCCGAAACTATCGTCAAAGTTGCCGAGCCGCATGTTGGTGGCTGCGCGAAGGTAGCGCGCTTTTAGTAAGAGTGCGTCTTGCGGGTCGAGCGAAGGCCCCAACTCTTGAATAACCTCGTTGACGAGCTGCATCCGGCCTGCATAATCAGCGTCTCTCTCCTCTAGCCCAATCTCGATGGCTTGCTCGTATTCGGCATATGTCGCTGGCGAATCCGCTCTGGCTAGCGGTGTGCTTATGCTGCTCAGCAGCGCGAGAATCGTTCCAAAAACCCAACATGTGCGACGGTGGAGCGTTAAGCAAATCGGCAACGTTTTGTATCCCGTGAAATAGAAGCGGCGCGGTGCGATGGGGCATCGACGACGTAGCGCTAACGATCAATGCCACCCATGCAAAGGTATTTGATTTCGAGGTAGTCATCCAGGCCGTATCGCGAGCCTTCGCGGCCTTGGCCAGACTCTTTGATGCCGCCGAATGGTGCCATTTCGTTCGATACGATGCCCTCGTTAATACCGACCATACCGTACTCCAACGCCTCGGCGACCCGCCATACGCGGCCGATGTCGCGTGAGTAGAAGTAGCTGGCGAGGCCGTACGGCGTATCGTTGGCCAATGCGATCGCTTCATCCTCATTATGGAAGCGGATAAGCGGGGCAACCGGTCCAAAGATCTCGTCGTGAAAAACCCGCATCCGGTCGGTGACACCGGTAAGGACGGTTGGTTCGACGAAGCCCGGACCGAGTGGCGACCGAGCGCCACCGACGGCGACTTCCGCACCGCTAGCGACGGCATCGTCGATTAACGCGTAGACGTTGTTGGCCGCATTTTCATGAATCAACGGGCCCATCGATACGCCGTCGTCAGCGCCGTTACCCAGAACCTGGCGACTCGCCGCAGCCATCAGTTTGGTGGCGAATTCGTCGTAAACGGCGTCGTGTATCAGTAATCGATTAGCGCAGACGCACGTTTGTCCGGCGTTACGGAATTTACTGAGCATCGCGCCGCGAATGGCACTGTCGATATCGGCATCGTCGAAGACGATGAACGGAGCATTGCCGCCCAGTTCCATCGATGTCCGTTTCATCGTGCCAGCGCATTGTTGCACCAGCAGCTTGCCAACCGCCGTGGAGCCGGTAAACGTCAGCTTACGAACGGTTGGGTTTGCTGTGAGCTCGGCACCAATCGCCTTCGTGTCGCCGCAGACCATGTTAATGACACCGTCTGGAATGCCAGCGCGCTGTGCGAGCTCCGCCATCGCTAGCGCCGACAAAGGCGTTTCGTTCGCGGGTTTACAGACGACGGTGCAGCCAGCGGCGAGCGCCGGTGCGATCTTTCGGGCCAGCATAGCGTTAGGGAAATTCCATGGCGTAATGCAGGCGACGACCCCGACCGGTTGCTTAATGACGATTAAGCGCTTGTCGGCAGACGGTGCGCCGATGGTATCGCCGTAGATTCGTTTGGCTTCCTCGGCAAACCATTGGATGTAGTTATTGCCGTAGGTGATTTCACCGCGCGCCTCGGGCAGCGGTTTACCTTGCTCGGCGGTCAGCAGCTGCGCGAGATCCCCGCTTGCTTTCGACATCAAGCGCAGCCACGCCGCCAAGCGTTCGGCCCGCTGTTTAACTGGCGTTTGGCGCCATCTGTCTAGCGCGGCATCGGCGGCTGCTATGGCGCGGGCGGTCTCGGGTTGTCCGCAGTGGGCAACATCGGCGATCGTTGAGCCGTCGGCTGGGTTAGTGACAGCGAACGTTTCGTTCGAATCCGCGCTGATCCAGCGGCCGCCGACAAAAGCGCCGGTCTTCAATAGGTCGGTATCGTTAAGTTCCATCGTGAGTCTCACCGGCTTTACCTTACGGAAAGACTACCTGAACCTGCCCGGCTGCGACGGCTTTGGTGCGAGAAACAACGGCTTGTCACGGCCGTGTGCAGACAGCGATTGCGAACGAAAAATAGCGGCAGGTAGACTGGCCATATGACGGTAACGCCGCCAGATTGGCTGAGCTGCCGACGAGGGGGAACGAGCAATGCAATTAACGGTGAACGGCACGAGTCATGAGGTCGATGTCGAGGGTGACATGCCGCTTCTATGGGTGCTCCGCGATGAGCTTGGCATCACGGGTCCGAAGTTCGGTTGCGGCATGGCGTTGTGCGGCGCATGTACCGTGCATATCGACGGTAAGCCGGTGCGCTCATGTTCGTATCCGGTGCAAGCGGTCCGTGGCAATGTAACGACCATTGAGGGAATCGGTACGCCCTCGGCCATGAGCGCCGTCCAGCAAGCCTGGGTCAAACACCAGGTTGCGCAATGTGGCTACTGCCAACCTGGCCAGATCATGGCGGCGACCGCGTTGCTGCAAGCGAATCCAGCGCCAAGCGATCGTGATATCGATGCGGCAATGTCCGGCAACCTCTGTCGCTGCGGCACCTACCCACGAATCCGGGCTGCGATTCATGACGCCGCCGCCCAGCTCGTGGAGGACGATTAATCATGGGCAAGCTTGCGACCGTTACGCGGCGCACATTGCTGGTTGGGTCGGCAGCGGTCGCCGGTGGTGTGGCATTTGGCTATTGGCAATACCGTCGGCCGTACGCAAACCCGTTGCTAAAACAACTGGATGACGGCCAAGTCGCATTGACCCCGTACGTGCGGATCGATGCGGCTGGTATTACTGTCATTACGCCGCGGGCGGAAATGGGCCAAGGCGTCCATACCACATTGGCGGCGATGGTCGCCGAGGAGCTCGATGTCGAGCTGGAAGACATTACGGTCGAACACGGTCCAGCGTCGAAGGCGTACTACAACGCTGCGTTGCTGGAAGAGGGCGTACCGTACCCGGCCACCGACCACAGTGCAGCCGCTGAGCGGATGCGCTCGGTTATGGGCGTGCCGGCAAAGTTTCTTGGCATGCAAGTCACTGGCGGCTCATCGTCAATCCCGGATGGCATCGATAAGATGCGTCTCGCCGGCGCCGCTGCACGCGAAGTGCTGGTTACGGCTGCGGCTGAGCGCTGGGGCCTTGCTCGCGCTGATCTCGACACCGCACGCGGCAGTGTCGTTAGTCCGAGCGGCGACCGGCTTGCCTACACCGAATTGGCTGTAGCAGCGGCTGGCATCGAGCCACCAGCCGCACCGCCACTAAAACCCGAATCGAAGTGGCGCCTGCTCGGTCGGTCATTGCCACGCGTCGACATGATCAGTAAATGTACGGGGACGGCTGAGTTTGGCATCGACGTCGAGCGACCGAACATGCTCTACGCGACCGTTCGGATGAACCCGTATCTCGGCGGGCCAATCAATCGCTTCGATGCGACCAAGGCCAACGCGATGCCCGGTGTCCAAGATGTTTTCGCGATCGATAACGGCATCGCTGTGATTGCGACGAACACGTGGTACGCAATCAAAGCGGCACGCGCCGTCGACGTCGATTGGGGCGCCGGCGACTATCCGGCGACGACCGAAGCAATGTTCGATGCCATTGCGGCATCGTTTAACGCTGACAATTTAGATAGCCAATTACGGGACGACGGTGATGTCGATCGGGCGCTGGCCGAAGCCGATGTCGTCGAGGCTGAATATCGGGCACCTTTCCTGGCGCATGCGGCAATGGAACCGATGAATGCGACCGTCCACGTGACCGACCGCCGCATCGACATTTGGGCTGGTAACCAATTCCCTACGCAGGTCGTGAAAGAGGCCACACGACTGAGTGGCTTCGATGAGGATGCGGTGTTCGTGCACACACCGTATTTGGGCGGCGGTTTCGGGCGGCGCGCCGAGATGGACTTTATTAAGCAGGCGATCAAGATCGGTCTGGCTAAACGCGGTACGCCGATCAAGCTGACGTGGAGCCGTGAAGAGGATATGACCCACGATGCGTACCGGCCCGCCGCCATCGCCCGCCTGCGAGGCGCTGTTGCCGATGGCCGAATCGTCGCGCTCGGACTCGATGCGGCCGCGCTATCGGTGAGCGAGTCGCAGTTCGGCCGCTATGGCATGGACTTACCAGGACCGGACAACTCGATCGTAGCTGGTGCGTGGGATCAACCGTATGCGATCGATAACTACCGCGTAACCGGTTATCGGGCACCGGCCATGCTGCCGGTGAGTTCATGGCGTTCGGTTGGGGCCTCGCAAAACGGCTTCTTTCATGAGAGTGCGATCGACGAATTAGCGCATGCCGCCGGTGTCGATCCCATCGATATGCGCTTAGCGATGATCGAGCATTCGCCAAGTCGTCGGGTCATCGAAGCGGTGGCGCGACGTTCCCGGTGGGGCGAGCGCCGCCCGCCCGGACATGCGCTGGGTGTCGCCTTTGTTTTATCGTTCGGCGTGCCAACGGCTCAGGTCATCGAGATCGCCGTCAGCGAACGCCAAGTTCGTGTGTTGCACGTCTGGGCAGCAGTCGATGTCGGTCGAGCGCTCGATCCGCGCAATATTGAAGCGCAAGTGCAGTCCGGCATCAATTTCGGGCTGTCGGCAGCGATGAGCGGCGAGATCACCGTCGTCGATGGCCGCGTCCAGCAAACCAATTTCCATCAGTACGACGGCATTCGGTTGATGCACGCACCGCAAATCGATGTCGACATCTTGGAGAACGGTGAGAAAATTCGTGGTATCGGTGAACCGGGATTGCCGCCGGTTGCACCCGCGCTCGCTAATGCCATTTTCGCCGCGACCGGCGAGCGTGTTCGCGAACTACCGCTCAACAAACGATTTCGATTTAGTTAGGAATTCACTATGCAATTGACAGACAGTGTCGCCATCGTTACCGGTGGCGCCTCGGGTATCGGAGAAGCGACAGCCCGCCACTATGCCGCCAACGGCGCGAAGGTCGCGATCTTCGATATGGCCGATGAGCGCGGTCATCGTGTTGCCGACGAGCTCGGCGATGGCGCGATTTTCTGCCACGTTGACGTTACCGATGAAGCGAGCGTTACGGCCGGCGTCGCAGCGACGGTCGCGGCATTCGGCGCTGTCCAGATTTGCAATAACTTCGCCGGTATCAGTCGCGGCTACAAGGTAGTTGGTAAAGAGTTCGAGCCGCATCCGCTCGACAAGTACCGGCAGGTCATCGACATTAATCTCATCGGCACATTTAACGTCTTACGACTTGCCGCGACCCAAATGGCGCAACAAGATCCGGTCACCGACGATGGGAATCGTGGTGTCATCATCAACACCGCGTCCATCGCAGGGTACGAGGGCCAGATAGGCCAAGCGGCGTATGCGGCGTCCAAAGGCGGTGTCATTGGTATGACGATTACGCTTGCCAGAGATCTTGCTGAGCATGGCATCCGCGTGAACACGATCGTACCGGGCCTCGTGCATACGCCATTGTTCGACGAGTTACCGGAGCATATTTTCTCGGCACTTGAATCGAGCGTTCTGTACCCGAAGCGTTTGGGTAAGCCAGCGGAAATCGCGCATTTATCGCGCTTTATTGTGGAAAACGATTACATGAATGGCGAGTGCGTTCGCATCGACGGTGGTATTCGGATGCAGGCACGTTGACCGGACCGCTTGCAGGGGTTCGTGTCTTAGAATTGCGCGGTTTAGGGCCCGGGCCGTACGCTGGGATGTTGCTCGGTGATCTTGGGGCCGACGTCATCAGTGTTGAACGTGCATCGCGCCCGCACAGCTTGTCACCGCCCGCCGCTGCAGACATCGCGATGCGCAATAAACGCTCGATCGCGCTCGACTTAAAAAAACCAGCGGGTGCTGCCGCATTGTTGCGACTCGTTCGCGATGTCGACATTGTCTTCGAAGGGTTCCGTCCCGGTGTCGTCGAGAGCCTCGGTGTTGGCCCAGCGGATTGCCATGCGGTTAACCCGCGACTCGTTTATGGGCGACTCACCGGTTGGGGGCAATCCGGACCACTGAGCCAAGCGGCTGGCCACGATATCAACTACATCGCTCTCACCGGTGTTCTGGCTGCGATCGGTAGCCGCGACACGCCGTCCATTCCATTGAACCTGGTTGGCGACTACGCCGGCGGTAGCTTGTTTTTGGTCATTGGGTTGCTCAGCGCGTACATCGAGGCTCAGCGAAGCGGCCAGGGCCAAGTTGTCGATGCGGCGATGATCGACGGCGCGGCTAGCTTAATGTCGCTGTTTCACACGCTGTCACAGCTCGGTCATTGGTCATCTGAGCGTGGCACGAATTTACTGGATGGCGGTGCCTACAACTACGCCGTTTACGAAACAGCGGACGGCAAACACGTTGCGCTTGGCTGTTTGGAGCCAGAGTTTTTCGCTGTTTTCGCTAAGTGTGCTGGCGTATCAGCAGACGCAATAAGCGGTGCGGCGTCCAGTATGGACCGATCGCTGCTGATTGCTGATGTCATTCGTCAGCGAACACAAGCCGAATGGATTGCGTTAACGGCCGAATCCGATGCCTGTCTTACGCCGGTACTGACGATTGGCGATGCGCCTTTGCATCCGCATCATATCGCGCGGCAGACGTATGTCGATGTCGCTGAGACAGTGCAACCCGCGCCGGCACCGCGCTTCAATCGAACCCCGTGCGCGCCTCCGCGGCCAGCCAGTAGCGAAGGGGCTGATACCGAATCGGTCTTGCAAGAATTCGGCTTTGAACCCTCGGCGATTTCGCAACTGCGCGATGCCGGTGTACTGCGCTGAGCATCGTCCTAGTCCAGTTGTGTCCAGACCTGCCGCGAAGGACTTTTTCGCATCGAATCGGGATAAGAAACACTTGCTTCGACCTGCTTCTAACGTCGCGTTTTTGGCGGGCTAATGCTATTCATAATCTGCGTCGCGTCGCTGAGCGCAGCCATCGTGGATGCTTAAGAAACTATCGCTGAATCAGTGACTTTACGATTTTCTGTCCGCCACAATCGTGCTGTCTCGGCGCCGACCAGAACGGCGGTGCGCGTTTTTACAAATAGAGATGTATGCTTTTACGTGCGGGTGTGACGGGGAGAATAACAAGTGTACTTTCGTTACCTATTGATCAGTGCTTTGTGGTTAGCGATCGCGCAATCGGCCGCTGCAGCGGTGCCAGCTAGCGAGTTCGGCCGATTGCCGAGCGTTCACGATGCCGCGATATCACCCAATGGTCGCCAAATCGCTGCCTACGTCAGTATTAAAGGTATACATCTTGTTCGCGTGATGAGCATCGATACGAACGATGACTCACCGCGGCTCATTCGCCTGCCCGACGAGATCAAGCCAATGTGGATTCGTTGGGCGAACGATGAGCAGATTCTGGCTGCCTTGTGGCGTAACGAGAAAATGGACGGCATACCGTTCACGTCCAGCTACATCTATACGTTCAACGCAAGCACATTAAAGGGCAAGATTCTCGTTAAACCGCGGCGCGTGTTTCGCCAAGACAATAGCGATATCGTCGACTGGCTCGATGACGATCCCGACCACGTTCTGATGGCATTCTCCAATACATCGAACTCGGTCGCCGATATCAACAAGGTCAACGTTAAAACGGGTCGGTACAAACGGCTTAAGCGCGGTAAATCGACAATTCAGAGTTGGTGGACTGACCAGCGCGGTGAGCCACGGGTAGGCCAAGGTATTTCCGATCGCTCAACGACCGAAGCGATTTACACCCTCGAAGTGCGGGATACCGATGGTGACAAGTGGCGCACGGTCAAAGACTATCCAGGGCTTCGATCAGACGAGAATGTCTTCGGCTTCACCGACGATCCGAATGAGTTGATTGTCGGCCGTTTCAACGGCAAAGCAACCCTCGGATTGTACGTTTACGATTTGCGCGAGAAGGCCATTTCAAGACAGCTGTTCCACGACGATCGTTACGATGCGGAGAGTGTAATCTTCTCCCGCGACGGTGGCGAAGTGGCTGGCGTACGGGTAGCCGCCAACGAGCCGGAGGTTCGTTTGTTCGACGGTTTCGACAGCGCAATTCGGCGTGCCGAGACAAACTTCGCGCCAGCAACGGTTGATTACATCGACTCATCGACCAACGGCCGGCGCGTGCTGATGAAAATTTCGAACCCGTCCGATCCAGGCATCTTGGCGTTGTGGGATGCCGAGACGGAGTCGTATAACAGCTTCAGTGTTTATCGGCCTGATTTGCCGGTCGCTGAGCTTGGAAGCGTCGTTAACGCTCGGTATTTGGCCCGCGACGGGACGAAGATACCGGCCTACATCACCGTTCCGTCGCACATTACAACGGTTGCGGATCTCAAAGGCGTACCGTTTATTGTCTTGCCACACGGTGGACCGTACGCACGTGAGTACAAGCGCTTCGATTACTTCGCGCAGTTTTTCGCAACGCGAGGTTTTGCCGTGCTGCAAATGAACTTCAGAGGTTCAGCGGGCTTCGGCGCCGACTACGAGGAGGCCGGTCGAAGCAACTGGGCCTTGATGCATGACGATATTGAGGACGGAACCCGCTGGCTAGTGAGGGAAGGTTATGCGGACCCGGAACGTATTTGTATCGCCGGTTGGTCGTTCGGTGGCTATGCGGCTCTCGTCGGTGCGTTTCGAACGCCTGAGTTGTACCAATGCGCCGTGTCGATCGCTGGTGTTACTGACCTTAGCGATCTCGTCCGGGATGCACGTAAGTATCGATTCGGACGGTTAACGGCGAACAATTCTGTGTTGTCTGGATTTAAAGACCGAGACGAGATGCTGTCGTTGTCGCCCGTCAAACACGTGGACGAGATGACGATCCCGATCTTTGCCGCGCACGGCGAGCTCGACGTCCGCGTTCAGTACGACCAATTCAAGCGCCTGCGCTCGCGTCTGAAAGACGATGATCAACGCAACGTATTCGTCGGTGTCGACGATGACCATTTCCTATCGGTGCAGGCGAACCGGCAACTGGTTTTCGAGTCGCTCGATCAGTTCTTGCAAGACACGGTTCTCGCCGGCGTCGATTGATCGGTGAGGCTAAAAAAAATCGCGGTGCCGAGTCAGTCGTGTCGGGGGGAGTGTCGTTGACAACTCGGCCGATAGGACGACCGACGACCTCGCAACCGTACTGACGCCAGCACCGCAAGAGCCCAGGGGGGACTAGAACCGATATTCGACCGTTGCTGTCACGATTCGTGGGTTGCCATAAAACGCAGTGATACTGCCTTCGAGGCCTAATGTCGGGAAGAAGTAGCCGGCTACTTTGTATTCCTCATCGGTGAGGTTCTTGCCGTGTAGCCCCACTAACCACTTGCCGTCGTCGTCCTGCCAAACAACACTGGCATCCCACAGCGTAAAGCTCGCTTGGTCGAGTAATTCGTTCGGCGTTTCAAACTGGCTGGCTGCACTGCGATAGCTCACTGCGGCCGATACGCTTAGCTCGCCGTCCATGCCAAAGAGAGGCAGCGGTGTGATGTAATTGGCGCGCCCTTGGGCGGTCCAGTCAGGCGTGTTTTGAAACACTCGTTGGTCAGCGACGTCGGCGCCGAATGCATCGACAAACTCATTAAAAACAGCCTGTATGTAACCGACAGACCAATTGACGCTGAACGCATCAGTGAGAAACGCCGAGCCTTCCAGCTCCAGCCCGGTAATGTCAGCATCGGCAGCGTTCGATGTGATGCCGACGAAGGTGTCATCGATGCCGTCGTTGTCGGTATCGAGGCCGACCGATCCTGGGATCTGTACGTCCTCATACGCGGCTTGGAAGACAGCGACATTGGCGACGACACGGTTGTCGAACCAAGATCCCTTCAGGCCGACTTCGAAACTATCGACGGTTTCCGGCTGAAACAGCAGAAACTGGAATTGATCGGCGGCATCGACGTCGCCGTCGCCATCGATATCAGGTGCACCGGTCGTCTGGCCGCGTGGATCGAAACTGCCGCCTTTAAAGCCCTCGCTATAGGTCGCGTACAAGTTCAACGAATCGGTCGGCCGATAGCTGATCGATAGGCGCGGCGTAAACTCGGTGAAAGTCTCGCTACCGGTAAAGTCCGAGGTGGTTGCTATGGCCGTCGCTGTACCGCCGAAAAACGCGGATGTACCGCCGACTAGCGTTTCGCGCAGCACGCGCGAGTCGCGTTTGTCAGACGTGTAGCGGCCGCCGATCGAGACGCTTACCGAATCGTTGATGTCGTATGAGAAGTCAGCGAACAACGCCCATGTCGACGTATCGACGTCGCCGAGCGTAAACGCGTTAAGTCCCGGTAAATTGATAACGGCACCGGTCGTGCCAAGGATAACGTCGAATGCATTGAAGGCATTGGCATCCATATAGTAGGCGCCGATGAGTCCGTTAACGCGGTCGCCGGTATAGAGCAGTTGCAATTCCTCTGAGAGTTGCTCATTTTCATAAACAACCGGTACATCCAGATCGTCGGCAGCCAGCGAATCGAAGTCGATCGGTGAGAACGACTCGTCTTCGCGATAGGCCAAGATATTACGAATCATCCAACGCTCGTTAAGCGTCCACTCGGTCGTCAACGCCAAGCCGCTGGCTTGCACCTCCTGTTGCGGGTTGTTGAGTCCGGCCCGCGTATCGAAAACATCGCCAAGTATCGGTGCGCCTGAAACGTTGCCAACCGTCAAACGATGGCCTTGGCGTGGATCGGACTGGTCATCGATATAGTCAGCGGCGAGGCGCAAGAAGAACGAGTCGGATGGCGCGAATTCTAGACTGCCGCGAACGCCGAGAATGTCTTTTTGGTAGTTCTCGATGCCGCCAAGCGTTAAGTTGTCGCCGAACCCATCACGGGTCAGCTTGGCAATCGAGCCGCCGATTCGTACCGAGTCGCTGAGCGGCGTCGATGCCGTAACAACCCCATCGAGTTGATTGTACGAGCCCACTGAAAACCGCACTTTGGCCTCGGTCTCGTCGGCGAGCCGTTTCGTTACGTACTTGATGGCGCCGCCAATCGTATTTCGACCGTACAGCGTTCCTTGCGGTCCGCGCAGTACCTCAATGCGCTCGACGTCGTAAATATCGAGTACGGCTGCTTGGGGGCGGTTGAGGTAAACATCGTCGATATAAATACCGATACCGGCTTCGAAGCCAGCGACGGGGTCTTGTTGCCCAACGCCACGGATAAACGCGGTCAGCGTCGTATTGGTGCCGCGGGAGACTTCCAACGTGACGTTCGGGGCTGCTTGACCAATGGCGACCAAATCGCTGATACCGATGCGTTCAAGTTCCTCGCCGGACAAGGCCGTTATGGACAGCGGCACATCGCTTAGCGACTCCTCGCGACGCCTGGCTGTGACAACAATTTCCTCAACGGCACGCGTTTGCTGTGCCGATGCGGTGGAGGGCACGGCAATGCCGGCACCGGCGAGGCCGATGACCAACGGCAACGCTGCCGAGCTACAAAATACCGATGTACGCATGATTTCTCCCCCCCGGCGGCCGTTAACCGCACAGCAATGCGAATCAATTTTTCAACAAGCGCTGAGTAAATATTAATTCAACGCTGATTGAAAAATCAAACCGCAACTCGCTACCCTGCTTGCTGAGACCGTTTCGCGGCCTATTGCTTGGCGCAGAGCCGCTCGAATCCGGCGGCGACGAATTGAGGGAGGCGAGCGCTAATACTCGGCATGTCGGATGACCGACACAGGCCCGACGACAGATTGTCGATACGGCCGGTTTCAGCGAGCGTCAGCGTCAGCGCACCGGAGAGGAAGTGATAACTCCAATACAGGTCCTCATCGGCGGCATTGGGGACCGCTCGACGGATCGCATCGATAAATCGGCGCACGAGCGGGTCGAAAAAGCGGGTCATCAGCTCGCCGCCCCATTCGGGAGAGCTATTGACCTGTGCGATTAACGCGAGGTAGTGGCGCCAATGATCATGGTCGTTGTTGAGCAGATCCAGAAGCGGGTTGGTAAACGCCGCGATGATCTCTTCGATTGATGGTGCATCGTCGGGATGGCGTTTTTCCACCTCATCGAGGGCAGCGTGACGGATGTCGTTCATGACTTCCGCGCGGCGCATCAACACAGCGTCAAACAAATCGCGCTTCGATTCGAAGTGGTAGTACGCGAGGGCGACATCGGCGCCAGCTTTCTTCATGATCTGCCGAACCGTTACGGCCGAGAAGCCGTCGCGCGCAAAGAGTTCCTCGGCAGCATCTAAAATGCGTTGTTTGGTGGTTTGGGATTTACTGCTCATCGGTGACTTCCGCGTTGGTATGGCCAGCCTAAACCGCCCTCGTTTGCCTTTCAACGCTTGTTGAACTAGTCTTCAACGCTTGTTGAATCGCGGCGTCAGCGCCCCATTCGTTATGCCCTGGTACCAGCCCGGACCGGTCACCGTCCCGGACATGTTGACGCTCAATGCGCGCTGGCACGCGCGACAGCCGGCGCTGGTCGTAGGCGATACCGAACTGACGTGGGCAGAGTTTGTGGCGGCGTGCGGCCGTTTCGCCGCAGCGCTTGAGCGGCTTGGGTTAGAGCCCGGCGACCGTGTCGGTATCGTTATGAATAACGCTGCCGAGACGGCGATTGCGACCTTCGGGTCGATCTACGGCGGTTTCGTCGCCGTGCCGATCAACGTGTCGGTGGCCGACGCGGCGGTCACATCGATGCTGGTGAACAGCGGCGCGCGTGCCGTTGTCGCTAACGGCGAGCATGTTGCGCGTATTGATCGCGGTGCGCTGCCGTCTGTTGCAGGCTGTATTGCCGATCGGTCAACCCCCGGCTGGCACGAGTTCAGCACGCTATGCGCGGCGGAACAACCGCGGCCGCCGGCGACGGTCGCGCCGACCGACGAGTGCAATATTATTTACAGCTCCGGGACGACCGGCCTGCCCAAAGGGATCGTGCACGATCACCGCTGCCGTGCTGCCTGGGCATACGACATGAGTATCGCACTTCGTTACCGACCCGGTGTCCGCACGCTGTGCTCTCTTGGGATGTATTCGAACATCAGTTGGGTCGCGATGCTGGCTACCCTCTTAGTCGGCGGTACGCTCTATGTAATGCCGCGGTTTGCGGTGCCGCAATTACTGACGCTGATCGAGCGCTACCAGATCACCCACACAACGATGGTGCCGGTGCAGCTGCAGCGAATTCTCGATAGCGACGAGTTCGCCCCGGCGCGAGTCGCATCGCTTGAGTCGTTGATGTGTTGCGGATCGCCGCTAGCGCCACCCGTCAAACAGGCTGTGATGAACGCCTTTGGATCGGCGTTCCTCGAGCTGTATGGATTGACCGAGGGACTCGTAACCGTCTTGCAGCCTGATGACATGGCGACGCATTGGCGCTCGGTCGGTAAACCGAGCCCTGGTCAGCATCTCGTTATTCTGGATGCCAACGACAAGCCTTGTCCGGTAGGCACCAGCGGTGAAATCGTCGGTCGTGGTCCGCTGCAAATGGCCGGCTACCACGAACGCCCCGACGCTAACGAGGAGGCGACGTGGATCGGTCCGGATGGCGAACGGTGGTTGCGAACCGGTGATATCGGCCAACTCGATGCGGACGGCTTTCTGTACATCGTCGACCGCAAAAAAGACATGATCATTAGCGGTGGCCAGAACATTTACCCCGCGGATATCGAAGCGGTTGTGATCGAGCATGCTGCCGTTAGCGATGTTGCCGTGATCGGCGTGGCAAGCGAGCGCTGGGGCGAGACACCAATGGCGGTTGTTGTTGCCGATAGTTCTATCGCGAACGATACGCTGCGCGACTGGGCCAACGCGCGACTCGGTAAGCAGCAGCGCCTCGCCGGGATCGTGTTCGTCGACGCTTTACCGCGCAATCCCAACGGCAAGGTTTTGAAACGCGACTTGCGTGCGCAGTATCGCGATACGTTGATTTGAGTATGGGTACCTACCGCGAGCATCGTGTAACCAATGCCGATGGTTTGTCGTTGTATGCACGCGAGTTCGGCCCTGCGCATGGCGCCGCGCTCGTCTGTCTGCACGGCTTAACCCGCAACGCTGCTGACTTCGACTTACTGGCAGCGGCGCTAGGGCCGGAGCACCGATTGATCGCCATCGATTTTCGCGGTCGCGCACGATCCGATAACGATCCGGATTGGCGGCGCTACAAACCGCCCACCTATGTCGATGATGTGCGCTGCCAGCTCGACGCGCTCAATATAGATTCCGCCGTTTTTTGCGGTACATCACTGGGTGGCCTGGTCAGTATGTTGCTGGCCGGGCGCGAACCTGCACGCGTGCGCGCTGTTATTCTTAACGACATTGGGCCGGTGATCGAAGCGGACGGCCTCGCACGAATTCAGCAATATACCGGCCGTTTGCCAGCGCTAACATCGTGGCACGACGCGGTCGAGCAAGTGCGCACCGTCTACGGCGACGGTCTGTCCGATCTCGACGACGATGCTTGGCGTGACTTGGCGCAGCGCAGTTGTCGAGTCGACGCGGACGGCACACCGACGCTCGATTTCGACCCCAACATTGGCCGCGCGATTCGAGATCTCGATATGGGTCTCGGTGACCCGTGGACGTTATTCGCCCACCTTGTCGCGATTCCGACACTCGTGTTGCGCGGCGAAAACTCCGATATCCTCGGCCGTGAAACGGTCAGCGAAATGCGCCGGCGCAAGCCTGACTTGATCAGTGTCGAGGTGCCGAACCGCGGTCACGTACCGCTGCTTGATGAGCCGGTCAGTGTAGCGGCCATTCGCCAGTTCATTGAGGAGTGCCTGTGAAGCACACTGCTCTAACTACCGTCGTTTTGCTGCTCGCAGCCTGTGGTGATGCGACCGACGAGCGCACACCGGTCACGGTCGTCGCATCTGAAAGCGCTATTACGGTCTCGGGGTTTTCGTCGGGTGGGTATATGGCGACGCAATTACACATTGCCCACAGTGATCGTATCAGCGGTCTTGGGGTTGTCGCGGCCGGCCCATACTGGTGCTCGAAAGGTAACCTGCAAAGGGCGCTGACGACCAGCATGGCCGGTTGTGATATCGGCATCGATCAGCTCACACACCATGCTCGCGAAGAGGCGGCAGTCGGGCGGCTGGCAACGATGAACAACTTGCGAGGATCGCGAGTCTGGATCTTTCGTGGGCAAGACGACACGGTTGTCAGTGATGAGGTCAGCTACGCTGCTGTTGAGTTTTATGAGCAACTGGGTGACGGCAAGTTGGTCGCCTATATCGATACGGTCGCGGCGCCGCATGGCTTCCCGACGCTCGCCACCGGCGCCGACTGTGCTGAGATGACGACCCCGTTTATCAACGCGTGCGACTACGACGCCGCCGGCGCGATGCTAACCCACGTTACCGGTATTCAGGCGACGGCGACGCCTGATGCGAGCGGAACTATTCGCCGTGTTGATCAGAGTGCATTCACATCGGCGGGTCTTGCAAGCGAAGGACTTATGTATGTGCCATCACACTGTGACTCAGTGACCTGCGATCTGCACGTGGCGTTGCACGGTTGTCAGCAGTCGACCGAATTCGTCGATCGCCGTTTCGTTGAGCTGGCCGGCTACAACCGCTGGGCCGACGCGATGAATTTGGTCGTTTTCTATCCGCAAGTCGCGACGAGCGCTGTTAATCCATTGGGCTGTTGGGATTGGTGGGGCTATACCGGCCCCGACTTCGCGGTGCAAGACGGCCCGCAAATCACGGCGTTGATGGCCTTGATTGACTCGCTAATCGCCGCAGCCCCTTGACGCTCGCCTGGTCGTTGTTTGTCGCGTATCTGGTCGCGACATCGTGGTTGGGCTGGATCGGCCACCGCCGCACGCGTGGATTTAGTAGCTTCGCCGTTGGTAACGGCAACATGAGCCCGCTGGTTGTTGGCATTACCTTGGCAGCCGGCACCGCTTCGGCGGCAACGTTTATCGTGAATCCCGGCTTCGTTTACGTTGATGGATTCTCGGCCTGGTTTCACTTGGTGCCGGGCCTGGTCATCGGCATCGCTGTCATGTTGTTCGTGTTATCGCCTCGCTTTCGCCGTATCGGTGCGGCCAGCGGCGCCTTAACCATCCCCGACTGGATTGGCAAGCGGTACCAATCGCGCTGGTTCGCTTTGTATTTCTCCTGCCTCAGTTTGTTGTCGTTCGCCTTCGTTGTGCTTTTGGTCGGTGGTGTGTCGATCGTAATGCAGCAGTTACTCGGTATCGAGAACGTGACGGCGTTAGCGATTACATTAATTTTCGTTACCGGTTACGTCTTCGTCGGTGGCACGTATGCCCACGTACTGACCAATCTTCTGCAAGGCGCTTTAATGATCGGGGTGACCGTGTTGGTTCTTGGCGCCTGTGTTTGGGTTATCGCGACCAGCGACGCTAACGTCACCGATGCGCTCGTCGCGGCGAATCCTGAGCTCTTAGCGCCGGTAAATCGCGACGGCTTGTTCTTTAACGATGTCTTCTCGATTTATGTCGCTGGATTTGTTATCGGAGCGATTCTCGCCTGCCAGCCCCACATCCTCGGCAAGGCCCTGTACGTTGGCAGCGATCGTGACGTGCGGCGTTATCTCATTATTTTTACGTTCGTCTTCACACTGTTCGCGTGCTTGGTCAGTGTCGGTTTCGTCGCCCATCTCATCGTCCCGCCCGACTCGTTAATCGATACGACAACGGGACAGTTTCGCCAAGACCTCGTGATGACGGTCTACCTGCAAACGGTGTTTCCGGACTGGGTGTTCACCATTGTTGCGGTCGTGCTGTTAGCGGCTGCCATGTCGACGCTCGATGGCTTGCTGGTATCGCTAGCGACAATCACGGCCAACGATTTGGTACTAAATGCGCTACCACGTTCATTTTTAGCGCACCAAAGTGAAGCCGCCCGTATGCGGCTCGCCATGTGGGCAAGCCACGCCGTGCTTGTCGCTATTGCCGTTGCTGCGTTTGCGATCAACTTATCGCCGCCGCGTTTGCTCGGTATTTTCGGTCAGATGGGTGTTTACGGGCTAGCTGCGGCACTGGCCCCACCGCTTGTCGCCGGCGTGATCTTTCCAGCCCCGCGATTGGCGTTGGTTGCGCCGCTGTCTGTTATCGCGATCGCCGTCCACTTCGGCTTGTACGGTTTTGGCGACCAGATTTGGCCAACGGTCTCAGTAAATTTCCGCAATCCAGGCGTAACGGCGGCGATTGCTGCGTTGCTAACGCTGCCATGCTTGGCTGTTCATCCACGGCATCGGTGAATTCACGAATGGATTGCGAACTCGTACCGCGTTTGTTGTTGATAGCGTTCGCCGGGTCGAATTATCGTGGTTGGAAACACCGCTTGGTTCGGTGCATCGGGGAAACTCTGCGTTTCAAGGCACAATCCGGCCCGAGCACGAAATGGGTGGTGTAAATAGTCACCCGTGTATACCTGTAACGCGTCCTGGGTCGTACGCAGCGTCATGTCAATACCGCTTTGTGGTGAGCTCAGCCGTGCCGCGAGCGCAAGTGTGTCTCGGTTTGACGAAAGCGCAAAGCACGTATCGAGCGCCGCCTCGGAACCTAGCTTGCGCGCTGTGCGGTAATCGAACGCCGTCCCAGCGACGCTGCGAGTGTCCCCGGTGGGAATAAGCTCATCATCGACCGGTAGGTATCGATCGGCATACAGCGTCAGTGAGTGGCCATCAATCGACGAATCGGGTCCATGTAGGTTTAGGTAACTGTGGTTCGTCAAACTGATGACGGTCGTCGCGTCAGTGGTCGCGCTGTAGGTAATGTCTAAGGTCGCAGGTTCTGCGACCCGGTAAACAACAGCCACGTTGAGGGTGCCAGGGAAGCCTTGATCACCGGCCTCGGAGCACAACTCGTAGCGAACCGAGTCGCGCGCAGCGGCCTCGCGTCGCCACAGTCGTCGACCAAAACCAACGGGACCACCGTGCAAACAGTGCCGAGCGTCCGCAGCGCGTGCCAGCGTGTACGTCGTTCCAGCGATCTTGATGACACCGTCGGCCAGTCGATTCGCATAACGACCAACTGTCGAGCCGATGTATTGCCGGTCTGTTAGGTACAACGTCGGCGCTGCGTAGCCGAGTACGACGTCAACGGGTTCGCGAGCGGTTGGCACTACCAAGCTGCTGAGCGTCGCGCCGACGCTCAGCGTGTCGACGACGAATCCGCTGGCCGTTTCCAGTCGATGCGGCGCGCTTTGCATCGCGGAACCGAGACGTTTAGAACGCGCGTTCGAAGAAAAAGAGAAACGCTAGCGTGAAGACAAAGAACACCAAAAGCCCATAGCTAGCCCGATCAATCTTGCCCGGAACGCGGTACCAATTACCGTCTTTCTCCGGCAGTCCTTGTTCTCGGAAGACGCGCTGCTGACCGGGAATCGAGTACTCGGACCATTCGGTTTGGCGCCCATCGATCAATCGACTCGCGAGCAGTGCGATCACGATATTGCTGGCTCCGCCGACGAGGCAATACCACGGCCATGCGACGTCGGTATACGTTGCAAGCAGCCATATCGCTATAAACCCAGCTGCGACGCCGACCAATAAGCCGCGTTCGGTCGTTTGTTTCGAGAAGAAACCCAAGCCGTACATGCTGAGCTTAGCGCCGACGAAGTACGAGCCGATTTTCGACAGCAACTCGAGTACCGACCCCTGGCTGTTGGCAAACAAAATTGCAGGAATAATGATGATGATCGCCCAGAAGACCGTGAACGCGCGCGATACATTTAGATAATGCTCGGAGCTTGCGTCTTTGCGAACAAACTTTTGGTAGTAATCGATGGTCGATGTAGTCGCCAACGAATTGAAGGCCGAATCGAGCGAGGACATCGATGCTGCGACAATCGCAGCCGCGATCAAACCCATCAATCCGGGGAATCCGTAGTTGGCGGCAAAATCGAGAATAATCGTATTGCCGTCTTCGAACTCGCGGCCTTCGTAGTAGCCGTAAAACAGCACACCGAGCAGAAAGAACAGAAAGTAAATAAAGAATGCGGCGTAGCCCATCAGCAAGAACGACTTCTTGGCGTCGCCGATGTTTTTTGCGGCCAGTGTTCGCTGCACCATCATTTGGTTGGCGCCGTAGACCGTGACATGAAATATCGTCATCGCAACAACACCAGACCAGACGGTCGCGGTTTTTGTCATGTCAAACGAGAAGTCGAGCGTATTGAGCTTGCCTTGCTCACTCAGTGAGCTCATAAATTCGCCGAACGGCATCGGCAAATTGGTCATAAGCCCGTATACAATGATGAACGCACCGAAAAATAAA